>NZ_JBBOOZ010000002.1:0-979203 GCF_038003365.1 Bacillus sp. FSL K6-2839
CCAAAAGAAGCACCTTTCGCTGTAAACATGTTAATCACCACTAGCAGACAAATCGTCCGAATAAACAAATCTTTATTCACATGAAACATTTTCTGAACTGCCTGTGTATCCATGATTTTCTTAAGAGAAGGCATCTGGAACCCGTTTTTTGAATGCTTCATGATGATCCATGCGCCTAGCACAAAGGCGGTTAATTCAGATATCAATGTCGCAGCCGCCACCCCTTTGACTGCAAAAGAAAACACATGAACAAGCAGAAGGGCAAGGACCATATTCATGACATTGATCAAGATTTGTAAAGAGAGGGCTTCTTTCATTTTTGCCATTCCCATCAGCCACCCTAATATCACATAATTCATCAAGGTAAACGGGGCACCCCAAATACGAATATGAAAATAATCTGCTGCAAATTGCCGGACATCCGCAGCGGGAGAAATCACTAGAAAAGCAGATTGAATAATTGGCCATTGCAGGGCAATAAAACAAAGGCCGACAATGATGGCGATTAAAAAAGGTCTTAGAAAAGCAAGTACGCCCTGCTCCTCACTCTGCGCCCCGTTTGCCTGGGCGGCAAAAGCAGATGTACTCACCCGCAAAAAACCAAAGAGCCAATATAGTGTACTGAAAATGAGACTGCCAACCGCGACGCCTCCAATATAAGCGGGATTGGCGAGCTGACCGACAACTGCTGTATCAACAGCTCCAAGTAATGGAGTGGTCATCGTTGAGATGGTTAAAGGAATGGCCAAAGCTAAATACGCTCGATGGTTCACGATGCCACCTGCCTTTCATGAAAAATAGCCTCTTCTAAAAGAGGCGTTGATGAAATGAAGATTTACCGAACCGGTCTGCCAATTGTTCGGGACAAAGGATGGTCTGCGAGCATTGCATCTCTCATTTTCTGCACCGCTGTCTCTTCTGATGAAAAGAAATCATCCTTTGATTGAAATTGAGCAACAAGTTCACCTTGATCCAATATCGCCAATTGATCACTTACATGATAGGCTGCCGTCATATCATGTGTAATAAATAAGTAAGCGACACCCAGTTCCTTCTTTAATTCTACTAATAAATCTAAAATGACAGCCTGTGTAACCATGTCTAAGCTGCTGACGGATTCATCCAGTACGACGAGCTTTGGCTGCAGCAATAAGGCTCTTGCGATGTTGATCCTTTGCAGCTGGCCGCCGCTGAATTGATGCGGATATTTAGACAAGTCCTTTTCACTGAGCCCGACTCTTTCCAGCCAGTGAATCAACACGTTTTTGCGTTCTTGTCGGCTCATAGCTTCATAGTTTTCAAGCGGCTCGGATAAAATTTGTTCGACTGTCCACCTTGGATTCACCGCCGAATATGAATCTTGAAACACCGCTTGCACATGCCGGCGATAATGTTTGCGTGTTCGCTGATCTGCACAATATATATCCTGCCCTTCAAAAAGGACCTGACCGGCTCTTGGTTTCTCTAGACCAAGTATGATGCGGCCTAGTGTACTTTTCCCTGCGCCGCTTTGCCCCAGCAATCCGAGGCATGTGCCTTCTTCAATGATTAAATTGACGCCGCTTAAGACTTGGTCTGCACCTTTTTTTCTCATCAGAAACGACCGGCTGTTGTATGAATGACTAACTGCTTTCACTTCTAATAAATGCAAGGGCCTTCTCACCTCAAATCGGGCAAACAGCTGGGATGGATGGACGAGCTGCTAATAGTTTCTTTGTATAATCATGCTTCGGGTTTTCAAAAAGCTCAAGCACTTCTGCCTTTTCAACCATTTCTCCTTGTCTCATGACGACAACCTGATCTGCCATTTCTGCAATGACGCCAAGATCGTGAGTAATGAGCAAAATGGCAGTTCCATACTCATGACGAATTTGGTTTAGGTGCTCAAGCACCAGCTTCTGCGTGTGTACATCTAAAGCAGTTGTTGGTTCATCTGCTATGAGAAGAGGCGGGTGCATGCAGGCAGCCATGGCAATCATGACACGCTGCAGCATGCCGCCACTTAGTTCAAAGGGATACTTGTTTAACAGCTGATCTGGCTGCGGCAGATTCATCTGCGCTAACGCATCCATTGCCTTCGCTTGTGCCTGCCTTTTACTGACAGCGGTATGCCGGCGGATGGTTTCAATCAGCTGATGACCGATCGTCCATACTGGTGTAAAGCTGTTCATTGGATTTTGCATAATATATGAGATGTCTTTGCCCCGAATAGAGCGCATATCCTTTTCACTCATACCGATCAATTCTCGTCCTTGTAATGTGATGCTGCCAGTGACTTCCGTAGTTTTTCGATCAAGCATATGTAAGATCGACATACTTGTCACCGTTTTCCCGCAGCCGCTCTCACCTATTAAACCAACGATTTGACCACGCCCTACTTCAAACGATACGTCCTGAATAAGAGAGGTTGTCCCATGAGGCGTTTTCGTCTGCACATGCAGGTTCTCTATTTGTAAAATGGACTCTTGCACATCGATCATTCCTTTACACACGGCGTTTGATACCATATTTCTCTGAGAGGGCCTCTCCTAGTAAATTAAAGAGGACCACGACAGCCATAATCACAAGACCTGGGTACAGCATCAACTGAGGATTCGTTTGAATGTACGACTTCCCTTCATGGATCATGGCTCCCCATTCAGGCATAGGAGGCTGAACGCCTAATCCGAGAAAGGACATCGCAGAAATGTCCATAATCGCCCAGCCCATTTCGAGTGTACCAATGACCGCGAGTGGCGGCAGGACATTTGGAATCATATGCTTTCTCATGATGTTCCAGTGGGATGTCCCGCTGATTTTTGCAGCAGCAATAAAGTTCTGTTCTTTTAAACTCAGCACCATTCCTCGAAAGACGCGAGCATAGTATACCCATTGTACCAGCATCAAGGCAAGCACTACTTGAGAAAGTCCAGGACCAAAGATGCCGACTAATCCAAGAATCAGCACCAGGTTCGGGAATGCCATGATCCCGTCGCAGATTCTCATCAAGACGTGATCGATCCAGCCGCCTTTGTAACCTGACAACAAACCAATGATTAACCCAATCAATAAAGAAGAGAGAAAGATTAATAACGCACAGCCTAGCGAAACACGTGCACCATATAAAATTCGAGATAAATTGCATCGGCCTAATTGATCTGTCCCAAGAGGATACTCCCACGAAGACCCCTTTAGCTTCATCGCTAGATTGACAGCCGCCGGATCATGTGGAGCGATCCACGGTGCACATACTGTCACAATCAGCAATAGACCAAGGAGCACCACACAGATCGAGATCATCTTTTGATGAGAGAAGAGATATTTTCCTTTTGTCATCATGGCTGGCGGCCTTCCTTTCTGGAAATACGGGGGTCAATGATCAGCTGTAGCAAGTCCACAATCAAGCTGCTCAAGATAAAGATACATGCTGCCATGAGGACATAGAATTGAATGACCGGCAGATCCCGGTTAAAGATCGCTTCAATAAAGAAGCGCCCAAACCCCGGCCATGAAAAAACCGCCTCTACGATAATGGTTCCTGTCAGCAGCTTGCCAAGATTCACCCCAAGCCCTGTCAGCATTGGCGATATCGCGATTCTCAATACATGCTTGAACATGATCGACCGTTCCTTTAATCCTCTGATTCTCGCATATTGAACAAAAGGCTCTTGAAGCGCCTCACTCACACTTGATCGTAATAGCCTTGTATACGTAGCAATTAAAGGGACGGCCAGTGTGATCGACGGCAGGATGAGATGCTCCCATGTTCCGACCCCTTCAACTGGTAAAAGATCGAGCTTCACTGAAAAAAAGAAGATGAGCAAATACCCCAAGACAAACGTCGGGATAGATGCTCCTAAAAAAGAAATAAGCCGGCTCATATGATCAACGACGCCATTTTTCCTCATGCCGCTGAAAAAGCCGAGCGGAATGCTGACACAAATAGCTATCAGCAGACTAGTCAGCGCCAATTGAATCGTCGCTGGTATTCTATAGATCACCTCATTGAGCACAGGCTGGTTCGACATATACGACTGGCCAAAATCAAGGTGAATGACTTTTTCAATGGTGTGAAGATACTGCATATAAAACGGTTGGTCTAAACCAAATTCACTTCGTTTTTGCGCTAAAATTTCATCCGTAGGCTGGATATGAGCCGCTGCTAAATATGCCTCAGCCGGGTCAACTGGTGAAAGGTGAATCATACCAGTCGTAAAAAGTGTGGCTAATAAAAATACAGGGATGATTGATAGCATGCGTTTGACGATATAGCGGCCCATTTCCTTACCTTCCTTCTATTACTTCAGCTTAATGCCTGTGAATGGATGTTCATCGCGATTTGCTGGGAACTCAAAGTCCTTCACATTTTTTTGATAAACGGCTGTCTTTTTAAAATAAGAGATTGGCACAATCGCCCCTTGATCCTGTAATGAAGATAACACAGACGAATAAAGTGCTTTTCGTTTGTTTTCATTGGTTGTTGATGGAATTTCGCTCATTTCTTTGATCAGCTTGTCCTTATTTGGATAGGCTGAGATGGCTTCTTTGAATCCAAAACCATCTGATGAGACGACGTTCATAAATGTATGCGGATCATAAGGCGCTCCGTAGTTGCTAAAGAAGTTCATATCAAATTTGTTGGCTTTAAAGCGCTGCACCTGTGTTGCCAGCTCCACACCTTCAAGTTTGACGCCAACGCCAATGGCTCCCCATTCTGCTTGAAGCGTCTCAGCCATCGCTTTTTGAATCGATTCTGCTGAGTCATACATCATACTAAATTCAAGCGCTTTTCCATCTTTTTCACGAACGGTTTTTCCTTTTGGAAGTGTCCAGCCTGCTTCATCCAGCAATGCTTTCGCTTTGTCTACATCATACTGGAAAGACTTCACCTTAATATCAGATGTGTAAGGCATGTTGGTCGGCAATATGTGATCTGCTTCATCCTCTAAGCCAGAGGTGACACCTTCTACCATTGATTTCTTATTAATAGCATATTGAAGGGCATGACGCACTTTCTCATCTGACAACTGATCCACTTTTGTGTTCATGACAAGCTGTCTCGTTGCTACAGGCTCTGACATTTTTGTTTCATACTTGCCGCTCGCCTCTAGCTGTTTGTAGGCATCAAGGCTAATGGTTCCTTCTCCGTAAAGGATATCTACATCGCCTTTTTCAAATGCCATGACTCTCGTTTCCGCATCTGGGATCACCTTTACTTTAATTTCTTTAACCTTTGGTTTTTCTCCCCAATAATGATCATTTCGTTCGAAAATGGCATAGTCATCTTTTTGGTATGTTTTTAATACCCAAGGGCCTGTCCCCACTGGTTTTTCAATTCCTTTTGACGTATCTCCATTTTTAGGGAAGCCTGCTTCGCCTAAGAAACGAACCGGGCGGACAACTGCTAATTCTTGAACAGTTGGATAATATGGCTCTGTTAATGTGAGTTTAAACGTTTTCTTGTCTACTGCTTCTGTCTTTTTGATTTTTTTTATAACACCTAACCAGCTATGTATATCCTTGTTTTTTAAGATGGAATCAAAGTTCTTTTTCACAATGTTTGCATTAAAATCAGATCCATCTGAGAACGTCACATTGTCTCTTAAATGAAAAGTATACACCTTGCCATCCTTTGAAACATCCCATGATTTCGCTAATTCAGGTTTTAGCTTTCCATTCTTTTGATAGCTGACCAATGGCTCATAAATCATTGATTGTGCAAACAATTGCGATGGGTTGTATACGTGCGGATTCATTTCGCCAATATCTCTCGGCCAAGCCATCGTGATCATGTCAGGATGATCCTTGTTTCCTTCTGCTCCATTGTTTGCTTGAGAGCAGCCTACTAATAAAAAGATCAGCAGGAAAGGTAATACTGTATTTATTTTAATTTTCGGAAAAAAATTACTCCAAATAGACATAAGATGTTCCTCCTAATTGACGCTGATAATCATTTTCATTTTAAGGAGGAAGGACCCCTTTGTCAATATCATATTTAAAACGAATTGACAATACATATACCTATTTATTCCATTAATTGATGAATTTGATAGAAAGAGAGGCAGGCTGCTTACGAATGAGCAGCCTGTGAAGAGGTGAATGTTTTTTCTCGCAGGGCATTACGAAGTGTGTCAATGATACGATCCTGTTCAGCTTCTGTCATACTTGTTCCAGAGGGGAGACAAAGCCCTGTTTCAAATAACAACTCAGATACGGGAGTGCCTTTCGCCGCTGAATAAAAAGGACAATCCCGAAAGAGCGGCTGCTGGTGCAGCGGCTTCCATACACGCCTTGCTTCGATCTGTTCTTTTTCTAGTGCAGCAATGATGTCCACTGGATACATTTGCTTATCACGATCAATGGTCAATGTGGTCAACCAGCGGTTGGACTTGGTGTCTTGATATTCTGGCATCAAATAAAGACCCTCTACTTCAGATAACGCTTCCTGATAACTCTTGAAAATGCGGCGTTTTTGCTCAACACGCTCGTCCAATATTTCCATCTGAGCAATCCCGACACCTGCTAGCAGGTTGCTCATGCGATAGTTGTATCCCATCTCTTGATGCTCATAATGCATAGCGCGCTCTCTTGCCTGTGAAGCGAGAAAGCGGCAGCGTTCGATCGCAGCTTCATCATCACTCACAAGCATTCCACCCCCGGACGTTGTAATGATTTTATTTCCATTAAACGAATAGACGCCGAACCTGCCCATTGAACCGCTTTTTTTTCCTTTATACAGAGCGCCTAACGATTCAGCGGCATCCTCAATGACTGGCACATCATACGCTTCACACAACGCCATGATCTCGTCCATTTTTGCGCTTTGTCCATATAAATGCACGACAATGACTGCGCGGGGTCTTTTTCCAAGTCGTTTTGATTCCACAAATGCCTTCTCTAAAGCAAGCGGGCACATATTCCATGTATCCCTTTCAGAATCAATAAAAACGGGCGTCGCTTGTTCATATAAAATCGGATTTGCAGTTGCAACAAATGTGAGGGTTGAACAAAAGACAACGTCCCCTTTTTGAACACCAATAAGCTTTAAGGCGAGGTGAATCGCTGCTGTTCCTGAAGATAAAGCCGATCCTGTCTTCACTCCTGCATAGCCCGCGACTACCTGCTCAAATTCATTCACCAGAGGTCCAAGCGGCGCAATCCAGTTGCTCTTGAAGGCTTCCTCTATTTTCAGATACTCTTTTCCGCTCATATGCGGAGGCGATAAGTAAATTCGTTTCTTTTCTTGCATCATTTCCCACCTTCTCTCCGATCTTTGATTTCTATTGCAGGAATGCCTACAGCGACTTTCTGATCGTGTATATCTCTTGTTACTGCGGCTCCTGCGCCAATGATTGTCCAGCTTCCGATCGATATCCCGGGTATCACAACAGCACCTGCCCCAATATGGGTACCCATTCGTACAGACACACAGCCAGTTAACACTGCTCCTGGTGATAGGTGCACAAACGATTCGAGTATACAGTCATGCTCTACGATAGATCCTGTGTTGATAATCGCATGTTCACCGATTGCTGCATCTGCTTGAACTACTGCCCTTGCCATCACGACAGTTCCCCTTCCAATGACCGCTGATGGACTTACGACTGCCTCTGGATGGATGAGTGTGGCAAACGCCTTGTTTTCAAATGAGAGGCGTTCCTTTACTAGCTGTCTCATCTCATTTTGCCCAATAGCAATCAGCCATTTCATATGAGGCATTGTCTCTCTCAGCTGTTGACTCATGGAGATCGGTCCATACAAGATGCCGCTTTGAGTGATCTCCTCTTCAAATTGATCATCTAATACGGCACATAATGAGTAATCGGGATGTGCAACAATCATATCCTGAATAACTTTGCTATGCCCGCCAGCCCCAATTAAACCTATGGGTTGCTCTTTACATATCGGTTCCTTTGAATTTTTCAGCTGTGGCATGATGCGGCTGCTGCACCCCCTCTGTTTTGATGACTTTCAGCAAGGTCATCCATAAAATTTTCATATCAAGCCAAAACGTTTGATGCTCGACATACCAGAGGTCATAGGTGAATTTCTCCTCCCAGGAGATCGTGTTCCTTCCATTCACCTGTGCCCATCCAGTAATGCCAGGCTTTACAAGATGGCGCCTTGCTTGCTCCTCTGTATACATCGGCAGATACTCCATCAGAAGAGGCCTTGGTCCAACGAGACTGAGCTCTCCTTTTAGGACATTGACTAATTGCGGCAATTCATCAAGACTGAGCTTGCGAATCAAGGCGCCGGTTTTTGTTAATCGAAGATGATCTGGCAGGAGCCCCCCGTGCTCGTCGCGTTCATCGGTCATCGTCCGAAATTTATATAGCATAAATGGCCGGCCATACAGACCAGGCCGCTTCTGCCGAAACAACACAGGCGTCCCAATTTTCCACCGAATCAGTCCATAAATCAGAAGAAAAAGAAGACTGCCTGCGATGAGCAGCGTCAATGCCACCATCACATCTAACATTCTTTTCATCATTAAATCTCCTTATCTCACTAGCGGGAAACAGCTTGTTTTACCTTATGCACCAGCTGCTGCCGCTCTCGTTTTGTTCCTGCAAATTGATACAAGTAGCCCATATAGAGAATGAAACAAAGACCACCAATACAAAACAGTTCCCACCATGAGGTCACGTCATAAATCGCTTGAATCCCTGCACAGACGCCCCAAATCATGAGCGCTCCTGCAAGTGGAACCAATGTATGTTTGTAAAAGATGGTGCGTTTCTGATTCGTGATGTGGGCCGTATAAAATGGCAGAAACACGATATTTTTCATCAATAAAACTATCGCTCCTGCTGATGCAATGCCATATAAGCCAAGCTGAAGCATATGAGTCAATCCATAGGCAAAAAGCACATTGGATACACCTAATATGAGCGTGACCACCGCTGGAACTTTCAATCGATTAAAAGCGGTCGGCACATATGTCAGCGGTAAAAACATCAAGGTCAAACATAAATAAGCTGCATGAATCATGAGAAGCCATTTCAGCTCTTCAAAGGCAGGTCCAAGCCATAAAAGCATGAGCGGACCGGCGAGCCCTCCTAGTAAAGCGGCTGGGAACGCGACAAATAAACCGCTCCATTTAATGGCACTGGCTGCATATTGGATGAGACCTTCTTTGTCTTGATTCGAGTAAAATTTCGTGATCGTTGGGGCAAATACAACCGCCAGTGTCCCTGCGAGTGTGCGTAATAATAATGGGAATTGTAAAATCGCCGCATACTGTCCCGTCGCTTCCGCTCCAATGAGCAGGTTGGTCATCAATAAGTCAATTTGTAAAAACAACAAAATTCCCATTTGCTCAAAAGAATGCCAGACCCCTGATCGAACAAGTGTGAGACTAGAAGATAATGAGACGTGCCGCCACTTAAACGAAAACCAAGGAATGAGTTTTTTAAAATAATAGATACCGATTCCCATAGCCGCCAAGCTTCCTATGACGGCCGCAAGCGGAATATGCCAGATGGCTGGTGCCGTCCATGTAAACAGCATCACAATCATAAATGCCCTCAAAAACATCTGAATGGCCTGACCAACACTTGATACATATAACTTATTCGCATAAAACGGCGCAGCCCCAATGCCGGACATGACAAAATTGAGCATAAATAAAAGACCCCCTAATATAAAGGCGGTCTGTGTGTCTTTTGCGAGATAATCAGGCACATGAAGCCACTCTACCAGCTGACGGGACATGAACAGACAAAACAGAAAAAGACTGATCGATAAAACAATGGAACTAACGAAATAAGATGAGAGATAGCGCTGCGCCTTCTCCATTTCTCCTTTATGAGCCGCCACAGAAAAAAAACGCACCACAACAGCACTTAATGAAGCCGTAATAACCGATAAATAGTTGATCATATTTTGCGTCAGATGGATTAAGCCGAATGCTTCCACTCCAAGTGTATGAACGATGTACGGTGTTAAACAAACAGACATAAGCATCATCAAGACAAACGTCATGAAGTTTGCACTGGCATTGTAAAGAAACGCTCGATTCATTTTGTTTTCACGCAGCGTTTAAAAGCTTTCATCCAGCTTCCTCTCCCTTTTGTCCGCTCGTTTTCATCAGCTGATGAATCGCCTCTTTCACAGTCGCCTCATTCGGTTCTTTTAATAGCGTCAAAAACGGAAGATGAGCCACCCATTCATACCCTTCCATCACCTTATGATCAAACGACCTGAGGACAACACATGGTGTATGCGTAATCGCACAAAAGATCATGCCATGAAGCCGATCTGTCACGACGACCTGCGCCTTTCTTAACTCTGTCCATAAGGCAGATAATTCATCTAAGCGAGTCGTTCGATCAACTCGTTTGCCAATTGTCGTTGTGATGAAACCGACTTGATCATACGTGTCTTGAATATGCTGCTGCAGCTGCTGCCGGCTCTCCTTGGTGAGATAGGCTTCCTTATCCTCACGCAGACAAAGCAGAACCCCTTCACGTTTTTGTTCCTTTGATGCTTCGTCTAATGTCAGCACCATATCAGGCTGTTTCCACACATCTTGATCAGAGAAGTGCTGCTTCATCCATGTATAGGTTGTTTGATCTCTTGCCATGAGAAGCAGCCTTGGATGATGTTTGTATGTCTGAATGGCGCGGCGTTCCTCTCTTTTTCCTCTCTTTGTTTCTGTAAAATGGGCAGTGGCCGGCAGTTGAATCACCGGATAGGACTTGAAGGTCTTCATGATAAATTGTCTCGTCCATTCTTCATAACGGTATAAGTCCCCCATATTGCCCCCACCGATGATACAGACGATGTCTTCTGGGTGCCGCATACGCTTTAACGGACGAGCGAGGCGATAGATCTCTTTCATGTCCACTTCCATGATGTCATAAGCGGGAAAGTGCTCTTTTAAAAAACAATAACTCGCATAGGCAATCGCATGATCCCCTAAATTATCATGCCCCGGCAGCAGCGTGAGAATGATTTTCTTCTGATGACTCAGCTCTGGCAGGCTTTGGCGGCTCAGTCGATATTCAAGTGGATATTTAACCTTTAAGAGCAGCCACTCTGCGGCGTGCGCCTTCAATTGCTGCAATGTCAATCTCATCACCCCTATTTCCTTGTTTGATATTCGATCCATTTTTGATAGCTTGAAGCGGCGGCAGAAAGCGGATAAACCAACCGGCACTTAGCAAGGAATAAAATCATTCGCTTTCGAGCGGTGAGCTTCGATGGTTCCACTTGTTTGACGGCATGCAGAAAGGCCTCGTGTGTCACCATTTCCCGCATGTGATCAAGCTTTTCCCGAATAGAGAGGGCATTTTGGCTCTTCCATTCGTTGAGCATACAATGAAGAGTATGATTGACAATAAAAAAATCAAGTGCCTTCTCATACAGAGAGATGTCATCATATTCTTTCAAAAACAAGCGCTGCGCATGATAAAAGGTCAGTCCATGATGAAAATACTGCTTCTGATATCGCTGCACAATAGATGACAGATGAACCCTGTAGTAATAAAGAGGTTCATGAACAAAGGCGATGCTGCGTGATAAAGAAAAACAGCGCAGCGTCACATATTGATCTTCTATGTTCTCAAGTTCCCCCCGCAGCGGAAATCGAATGTGATGTTCTTCGATAAAGGCACGCCGATACAGCTTATTCCATGAAAACCCCGTGATGTCTCCGTGCAATAACGCTTCAATTAAACTCGTCTTTTCGGCTGATCGCTCGGCTAACAGCGTCGTTGGTATGGTTCGCTTTGACTGTTCAAATTGAATCCAGTACTCACTGACAACAAGATCTGCGCCGGTCATTTCAGCTTTTTCATACAAGGCTTCACAGTAATGAGGCGTGAGAATATCATCTGAATCAATAAAGGCGATATACGTCCCTTTTGCTTCTTCGATGCCCCGGTTCCTCACAGCGCCTAACCCTTGATTTGTTTGATGAATGACCCGAAAGCGCTGATCTTGCGCAGCAAACGCTTCAAGACATTCTCCGCTGTGATCCGTCGATCCATCATTCACGAGAATGACCTCTATATCTGAAAAACTTTGATCTGCAATTGATTGAAGGCATTGCTCCACATATTGACTCGTATTGTAGACTGCGACCAATAGACTGATAGCTGGCATTACAACATGCCCCACCTTTCTCCAAATCTACTTTGTAAATATCGTCCTGTACGGTAAAACAGATGAATCGAACGGCATCAGCATGATGCTGTACAGAATATAGCAAACAGCAATCCCTACATAGATAAAGACATTAGACCGCTGATCAAAAATACGGGTGAAATATGGCAGTAAAATGAGCTGGTACAAGCCAAAATAAATATGAAATCTTGCATAAATGACATCCTTTGTAGCAAGGATGCCAAACAAGAAACCGAGCAAACAAAAATTCACAATGTAATCACTCTCAGGCGTCAGCTCACGAAGTCGTTTTCGATAAAGGAAAGCAAGTAAAAGCGGCAAAACCAACACACCAATTTTTGTCACATTCATTCCATTCGTATTCGTTGTGAGCCATTCCTCGTAATGCCCATATGAACTGCCTTGCAGCATCACGACAAACACGGAAACAAAGCGGTCATAAAGAGCGGTTAACCCTAAGAAAATCATGCATAAGACCAGCATCATCCAAGACCATGCTTTTGTTCTCACGATAAAATACACCGGAATCATGATGAGAGCCGATGAATGAAACAATGAACATACGAGGACAAGCGGAAAATACAATTTCCACTGACCATTGATCACAAGACGGATGGCATAAAAAAGAACCGCAGCCACCATATACTGACGCATGCCATTAAACGAAGCGTAATAATGAAAAGTGCCGAGAAAAAGCAGCATACTCAGCTCAAAGGGACGGCCATATTGAATGAGCGTCTTGATGATAAAAAAATAGGTGATCGCCCCAACCGAGATATACATGATTTGCGGATCACGGGACAGTTGATTGAGCATCCATAAAATAAACGTAAATCCTGGGTCAGTGGCCGCCTTGTCCACACCAAATCCGAATATATGCCAAGGCTTTTCATAATTGACGGAGAACTCATACATCTGTCCATATGTGACAAAATCGGTTCCTACTTTGTACCGAATACCAGCGACAATACAAAGAAACAAAAACGGAAATAACACCAGAATCTTGTTAGGCCGCCATCCGCTTTGAATGGTATCATCACGCCTGCCGTAAAATGCGGCAAAGCTCGACCATAAATAGACCATGATCATGTTCACCAAATAAACCGCCATCTGCCATTCCTTCCTTACAGTCCATATCCATTCATCACACGTGTGATGTTCTGTTTGACATCAAATCCTCTTTGTTCAAGCTGGGACGTAATGGTCTCTTGAAGAGGAGGCTCTGCATGATATGCTTCAAGCACCGCCTTCATCCATTCATGCGCAGAATCCCGCAGCGACATTCTTTTCACAAGACCGCAGCCTAAATCCACTTCCTCTGTAATATGATCTGAAATCACACAAGGCAATCCAGATGCCTGTGCTTCCACTAATACAAGCGGAAGTCCTTCAAACAAGGACGGCATCACAAATACATCAAATGCTTTCATATACTGCGGAACGTCTGATACGACGCCTGTAAAGACAATGTCGTCTAACAAGCCTGCCTTCTTCGCATATGATTCAACCACCTGCCTCAGTGGTCCATCCCCTACAAGGACAAGTTGAAATGAGACCCCTTGTTTCTTTAAGGTCTGTGCCAGTTCCATAAAAAAAACGTGATTTTTTTGCTCATGAAACCGGCCAATATGACCAATAATCATGCTCTTTTCGTGAAGACCCAGCTGCTTTTTGATCTTCACCTTTTCGTCTGGATCAGGCTGAAAGAAAAGGGATAAATCAATCCCATTCGGCAGCACCTCAACTTGTCCATTCTTCATTTTTTTCTGCCCAAATAAAAAGGAACCGGCATCCTCACCGCATGCAACAAGCTGTGTAGAAAATGCAAAGATCAGCTGGCGAAACCCTTTGAGCATCATATGGTCTACCAAATTTGGCGACTGTTTCCAAGCTGTATTATGCGAATGACAAATCCGCACCTTCACACCCGCCAATTTCGCAGCAAGTGCGGAGAAACCTGTTTGAAAATCCGTATGGGCATGCACTGCCTGATACGGTCCTGTTCGCTTGATTGTCTTTGTCAATGTTTTCACAAATGCCAAAGGAGAGGATGCCCCAATACTTGGGACGTAGAAGATACGTCCCCCGAGCCTCTGAATTTCCTCATCATAATCACAGACATCCTTTCGGTGGGTAATGAAGTCAAATTGAAGGACATTTCTATCGAGTGCACGATAGATGTTCATAATCATCGTTTCAGCCCCGCCGCGGTTCATCCCGCCCACAATATGGAGTACACGCTTTGGCTCACTCATCCCGAATCGTCCTCCTTTTCAACAAAGACGCCTCCAACTTCCGCTGGTGATAAAATTTCATGATCTTCGGTGATAAACAGGCGCGGACCACCGGCTTTAGTGCAAACAGATAATGAACCGGCGACAATTTTAATAACCAGCATGCTTTTAAAACGAGCCAGGCATTATCCATCGAATATTGAAACTTACGGCGCTGAAAGGCCGCTTCATCCTCTCTCACAAGGTATAACGGCTCTTGTAAATTAAAGCCTTTTCTCCCCGCAGCAAAAAAACGGATCCAAAGATCGATATCTTCCATCCGCCTTGTTGTTTTCACAGAGCGATACCCATGTAAAGCCTTGTATGCAGCAGCCCTCATCATAATGGTTCCATGACAAAACGGCGTCCCTCTTGCCAGCACTTTCCGATCAGGCTCTGAAATCAGTGCACGTACACCTTTTGTACCCGATTCATCAAACACCGTCATCGCCGTACCGACCACATCATATTCAGGATGTGTTTCTAGGAAATGAACCTGTTTTTCTAAACGAACTGGTACTGATACATCGTCGCCATCCTGCCGTGCAATCAAGTCTCCCCTTGCTTCAGCGAGACAGCGATTCAGACTGGCAGCAAGCCTTTGATTATGCTCATTGCGAATAAGGCGAATTCTTTCAGGGTCTCGTTTTGTATAAGACAGCACTTTTTCATAGGTGCCATCTGTTGATGCATCATCACATATGATGAGCTCCCAGTTGTCATATGTTTGATAAAGAATGGATTCAATACTTTCTTCTACTGTGTCTTGGCAATTGTAGACACCCATGATGATAGACACCTTTGGCTTACGCATGCTCACATCACCTTCTCTGCTTGATCCATATAAGTTGTATAAATTTCTTCCATAGCACTCACCGCCTGCTCCTGTGCAAATGCATGCGCTAAGGAGCGTCCCGCTTTTCCCATGAGGGGCAGCTGATCCCTTTTGTGATAGAGCTGGTGCAAATAATCAGCCAAGTCATTCACATCATGCGGTTTGACTAAAAAACCATTGACGCCATGTCTGATCAGCTCACAGTGTCCTCTATTCTCCGTTGCAATGACCGGCTTTTCCGCAGACATCGCTTCAAGCAGATTCATGCCAAGCCCTTCTCTCAAACTAGTCGACACACATACATCACTCAAATGCAGCCATTCCTCAATTCGTTTGCAAAAACCAGCAAAGTGGACATGCTTTTCAAGATGGAGCCCGCAAACCAGCTTTTCATACATCGGCCTCATTGTGCCTTCCCCGGCAAATACGATCTTCACATTTGATATTTTCCTATATAGCTGTGCACATGCTTTGATGAGCATCCCTTGGTTTTTATTCGCATTTAATTCACCAGCACACAGCACAATAAAATCTTCCGAGGAAAAGCCATAGACTGCACGAAGACGCTGCTTCTCTTTTTCATCAACTGGTGCAAATCGTTTCATATCCACACCCATACCGGGAACATAATAGACAGATGAACGCTCTTTTGATAGACGATCTGCTCTTTTAAAATCCTCTCCATTAATAGTGATCAAAGCGTCTGTATGGCGGGCGAGCCATCGCTCAATCGGATAATAGAGCAGCCAGTTTTGAAGCGGCGCCCCCTGCCAAAAGTGAAAGCCGTGTGCTGTGTAAAGAACCTTCGTTCCTTTTTTGCGCGCGCTTTTGGCTGCAAGTCTGCCAATAACACTTCCCATTGGTGTGTGACAATGGATGAAGTCGTAGTGCTCTTTCGCTAACAGCTTCTTCAGCTCCACATACGCAAACCGGTTGTGCACATGAAAAGGTGAGCGCTGAATCGGAATTGAGTGCGCTTGATCCACATAGGGCAGCTCCAGCTGACCATTTGCTGCTGTATGCACTTCCCATCCTTGTTCCTGAAACCACCGGAAATATGGAAGGTGAAATGCCTTAAAATGATAGTCAACCGTTGCGCAAAACAAGACTTTTTTCTTCATTGGCAAGCGCTTCCTCCTCTCTGGTCATCTGTTCAGACAACAAATCATGCGATTCGATGGCAGCAAACAATGCTTCTCTCATTTGCTCTTCACTCATCATGTCAAATTCATGGATAAAGCGGTTCAGCACATATGGGTCCCCATCCAGCGCATGACCGATATGAATTTTCGGAAAAATTTGTTCCTGTGCTTTTTCATGCTGGTTGAGTAATTCTTCATACATTTTCTCCCCAGGACGAATGCCTGTGAACGTAATCGGAATCTGGTCTGTGGTATAGCCTGAGAGGTGAATGAGGTTTTCTGCGAGGTCAACAATTTTCACTGGCTCCCCCATATCTAATACAAAAATCTGTCTTCCTTCTGCCAGTGCACCCGCCTGAATGACAAGCCTTGATGCTTCTGGAATGGTCATAAAATATCTTGTCATGGCTGGGTGCGTGACCGTGACCGGCCCGCCTTGTTCGATCTGTTTCTTAAAAATTGGAATGACGCTTCCCCTGCTTCCGAGTACATTTCCAAATCGAACCGCTACAAATTTTGTTTCACTGCTTGCCCCCATTTGCATGATCAGCATTTCAGCAAATCGCTTTGTGGCGCCCATCACATTGGCAGGATTGACCGCTTTGTCAGAGGAAATGAGGACGAATGTTTCAATGCCATGCTCATGTGCAGCTTCTGCGACATTTTTTGTCCCGATAATATTGTTTTTCACTGCTTCTTTTGGACTGATCTCCATGAGCGGGACGTGCTTATGTGCCGCGGCATGATAAATCATATCCGGCTGAAACTGACCAACGATTTCACTCATTTTCTGTTTATCTTGGATATCTGCAATTTGTGGATAGAGACTGATGGTGTCCCCATAAATTTCTTTCAGCTCTAGTAAAATAGAATGAATGCTAAATTCCCCGTGTCCCACAAGCACAATCGCTTGAGGAGCAAACACACAAATTTGACGACAGATTTCTGACCCAATCGATCCGCCTGCTCCTGTGACCATAATCGTTTTCCCCTTTAAATGGACAGATAGACGGCTTGAATCTAATTGAATCGGTTCTCTTCCGAGTAAATCCTCTGGCTGTACATCCCGTAATTGATTCAGCGCATGAGTTCCTTTTAAAATCTGCTCCATCTCTGGCATGATCTGCGTTTTGACCCCAGTCGCTACGCATTCCTTATACAGCCCTTTTAAGGTATGGCTGCTTTTGGACGGAATGGCGATGATGATCTTTTGAATATCCATCATCACAACAGCTGTTTGAATCTGTTCTTTTCCCCCTAGAACAGGCAGTCCCATGATTTCAAGCTTATGCTTCGTCTTGTCATCATCTATGAAGGCGACTGGTTCAATATGTACATCACTCGATTGCTGAAGCTGACGAACGATGATGGTCCCGGCTGATCCGGCGCCAATGATTAAGGCCCGCTCCTTTTCTACCTGCAGCCGCTTTGCACCATCATGAAATAGCCGAGAGGCCATTCGAGATGCACCGATGAATAATACGTGGAAAAGCCACACAATGAACAAAAACCGAAAGGGCCATGTCTGCACGAAAAGGTACAGCATTGCCATTGAAAATAAAAAAGAACACACAAAGGTCTTCATTAAAGAAAATAGCTCTCTTACCCCTGTATAAGCCCATACTTGCTTGTACACGTGAAAAATATACGAAAACAAATGGTGCCCAATGAGCAGACTGAGCGAAGAAATGACGAGCATTTCAAATGTATAAACAGTTAACGCCGCTTCTTGGACAAATTGAAAGCCAAAAAAGACAGCCACTAAGATGAGATATGAATCTAGTGCCACGATGATTGATAATCTTTGGGCGTAAGTCAACGCTCCTCCCCCTTTTTCAACATCACTATTCTTACGTAAAATGGGCATCAAACCCGTCCTCACACCCCACTATTGATGACGAGCATCTAAGGCATTTGTCATGCCCACAGCAGGATCGAGTGCCTCCATTGTTAAAGATTAGGAGACATCACCTATCAATCTTGTTAATACATATACAGCCTTCCCTTTTTCTCTTTCTTGCCATTTAGCATAGCCCCAAGCAGTTTACCTGTTGTTCCTTCTAACACTTCTTTTGATTTCTTCACAGCCGCTATCTTTGTTTTGCCGCTTAAGACAACAAGAATGCTCCCATCGGTCCGGTTCGCCAGGATCTTTGCATCGGCCACTGGCAGAAGCGGCGCAGAATCAACAATCACCATGTCATATTGCTGTTCAATTTCATAAAACAGCTGCTTCATGACAGAAGAGGAGAGCAGCTCAGCTGGATTCGGCGGAATGGTTCCGCTCGGAAGCAGCTCTAAATGCTCAATGGGTGTAGGCAAAATAGCTTCCTCCAAGCTGCAATTATTTAATAGTACATTGGTCAAACCCGTGTGATGACTCAGGTCAAAATATTCATGAACAGCCGGCTTTCGCAAATCAGCATCCATCAGCAGCACCCGCTTTTTCTGCTGTGCAAAAACAGCTGCTAGGTTTGCAGCCGTAAATGATTTCCCTTCCTTCGGCAAGGAGGATGTCACCAATATGGATTTCAGCCTTGTTTGGATTGATGTGAATTCGATGTTAGTTCGGATTGTACGGAATTGTTCTGCAATGACAGAGTGAGGATTTAATACAGAAATACAGGATAAATCTCTCTTTTCTCTTTTCTTCCTCTTAAAGATCAATGTTCTGTCCTCCCGTTATGACGGACTGCTTGTCTTTTTTTGCCCTCCTGTCTGCCTGCATCTGATAGACACTTCCGAGCGACGGCAATCCGATCTCTTCTCTTATTTGATGTGTTCGTTTTACAGTATCATCGAGTAAATTCATTAAGAAAATGAGTGTCATCCCCCCTAATAAAGAGGCACCTAGTGCCAGAACGATATGAACGAATTTTCTTGAATTCATGAGAATCGTATTGGACAGCTTGGCTTCAGACAAAACATTAATGCGATCCATATTCATGGTTTTTTTGATTTCTTCTTGCAGCACCTCTGTTGCGGTATTCGCAATGGCGACTGCCTTTGCGCGATCCTCATCTTGTACAGAAATATTGATGACCTCAGACTCATTTTCTGTACTTGTGGCAATTTTGTGTTTTAATCCTTCAGCTGATTCTGTGAGGTTGAGTGTTTCTTTTACTTTTTCAATGACGATCGGACTTTTTAATAAAACTTGAAAGGTACGTGTATATTGAAGGTTCATCTGAATATCGTTTAAGTTTGCTTGTGCGTCATTGCTGCGTTTATGAACAAGAATTTGAGTGGTTGCCTGATATACAGGAGTCGAGACATAGAACTGATAGTAGGCTGAAGTGCCCGTTACGATCAGGACAATCAGGATCAGAAGGGCCATTTTCTCTTTAATGACAGAAAACAGCTGCTTAAAACCTATATTCTCATTCATAGATACCTCCCGATTTCATCATAAAAAGGTTATATATGGTTTCTTTTTGTTAATGATTGGATTATAAAAGATAATACCCGCAAAGAAAAATGTCATAATAGGTCTTATAGTTCTTTTTAAAGAACGAAATCGTTCGTTTTCTTTTGTTTACTTCCTGTTTCTTACGTTTTTGAATTTTATAAAGAACAATTTATTTCTTATAATGAACGAAAAGGTCGCAGTACGATTCGCCAGGGAGAAGGGAGATCATTGATAAGAATGATAGGAAAGGTGATACGCATTTACCGAAAGAGGAAAGGATACTCCATTCAGCAGCTGGCTGAAGATGCCCATGTCTCTAAGTCGTATTTGAGTAAAATTGAGCGTGGTGTCCACAGAAATCCATCTGTCCAGTTTTTAAAAAAGGTATCCTCTTCACTAGAAATTGATTTACAAGAGCTGTTTGATGCAGAGACGATGATGTTTCATTACTCTGAGGGTGGTGAACACGAATGGCGGGAGCATATCGTCAATGCCGTCCAATCCGGCATGCCGAAAGAAGAACTCTATCAGCTGCTCCAAACGTACCGAAAGGAGCAGGAAGAAAAGACGTTACATGTCACTCATAGAAAGCTGACGGATTCGAATATATCAGAGTGGAAGCGTCTGATGAGTGAGGCGAAAGCTATCGGCTTAAGCATTGAGGAAGTAAAAGCATTCCTCGCCAACATGGGAGAACGACGGGCGTAAGCCTTTCAGGAAGAGTCAAATTGCGGGGAGAGGCGTTTGACGCTTCGCTGAAAAAGAGCCTTTTATCATGAAAAGGCTCTTTTTTCTCTTATTCTTCTTTTTTTGTTCGTGCTTTTTTCGTTATATCATTGTTTTTCCAATAGGCCCATAGTGATGTAATCCCAAGAAAGGCTAACGTGATAAATTGCTGAATACCTTCTTCATCAATAGGAATTGGGCTTTTTCCCGCAGCGGTTAGAGCACTGTTGACAAGCGCGAGCAAAAGCAGCACAAGCCTTGCGATTGTACCTGCACTAATTTTTTGAACCTTCAACTGTATCCCCTCCCTTTCTTCCCCTTCACGGGCGGTACTGCTCGTTCTCTCTCATATGTATGCAAAAACCGAATGAATAGAAGACCGGATCAAAAAAAGAGACATCATTCCCATATAAGGAATGATGCCTGATTTCATTTTATTTTGATGTAGAAAACATCTCTTTTGCTTCATCCAATGCCATTTTATTGCCTAGTGCTGAGTAATCGAGCCATGGCTGATCGGCAATCGGATAGACTTGATTTTTCTTCACGGCTTTTAGACCCTTCCAAATCGGAGTCTTTTCTAATTGCTTGAATGCCTGCTGCGCTTTATCATCACGATTCACGACGACAAAGATAGCATCTGCATCATAGTCAGGAAGAACCTCTTGAGAAATCACTTCAAATGGCCGCTTGCTGTCCAGTTTCTTCACACCATCGACAGGTGTCAGACCTAAATCCTCGTATAAAATAGGACCCATTGGGCGCTTCATGCTAAATACTCGAAGCTCCTTTGCCGTCACACGGATCGCCATTACTTTCCCGTTTCCAATCTTTTGTTTGATGAGCGATTTGACTTCTTTTGCTTCTTGATTGTAATCCTGAATATATTGATCGGCTTCTTTTTCTTTATTGACGAGCTTGCCGATTTTTTTCAAATGATCACGCCAAGTGCCGTCATTTAAATTAAACACTTCCGTTTTGGCGATTTTCTTATATTTCGATAAGTCTTGTCCAGCTAGTTCTTCATCGACATAAATGACATCTGGTTGTAATGCAAGCAGTGACTCCATATCGGGATCGGCTGCGATGCCCAGCTTCTTCGTACCACTCAGCTGCTTTTTCGCATGTGGAAGGAAATCTTTTAAGTCCCCTCCTACAACAGAGCCTGCCGGCTTGATACCGAGTGCTAATAAGTCATTGGTTAAATGGATAGACAAGGAAGCAATTTTCGGTGTTCCATGATCATTTTGAGTTGTTGTATTCTTTGTTTCCTGTTGACCACAAGCGGCAAGCATAATGAAACAGAGCGTTAAACCAAGCACAAGTAATTTTTTCATGATGAGTTCCTCTTTCACGTTTATTTCGTTTTTGTTAATAAATAGAGAAAATAAGGTGCGCCAATAAAAGCCACAACCACACCCGCTGGTATGGCATTTGGGGCAAAGATGGAACGTCCTATTGTATCGGCACTGACCAAAATCAACAAGCCAAGCAGCGCACTAACCGGTAAAAAATACTGATGGAGTGAGCCGACAAGCCGCCTTGCCAAATGCGGGGCGACAAGTCCAATAAAACCAATACCGCCTGTCATCGAAACACTTGCACTCGCCAAACCAACAGCTAAGGTCAGCAAAAGGAGACGCTGACGCTGGACACGTACACCTACACTTGAGGCGACAGCATCTCCTAATGTCAATGCATTGAGCGTGTTTGACTGCATCAGCGTAAGCGGCACAAGGCATACAATCCAAGGCAGAAGCGCTAACACATGAATCCAGTCTCTCCCCCAGACATTGCCGACAAGCCATCTTGAAGCAAATGTGTAAGTATCTTCATCCAGCTTCAATGACAAATATAACGTCAAAGCACTGAATCCCGCCGCAACCGCAATTCCTACTAGGATCAGCCGGATGGGAACAAGCCCTTCCTGCCGGTTATACGCCAGAAGCACGATGACCGCTGCCGCAAGAAGCCCTCCGCCAAATGTAAAGAGCGGAATAAGAAGAGATGGATTGCCTTCTAGTGCATGGAAATACGTCACAAACACGATTAAGCCAAATGCTGCTCCTGCATTCAGTCCAATAATTCCTGGATCGGCCAGCGGGTTACGAGATAAGCTCTGCAAAATGCCGCCCGCAATGCCAAGACCAATTCCCGCCAGCATCGTCACCACGATTCGAGGCAGACGATAGTCAAACAGCACCGTTTCACTTTGAAAATCCCCAAAGCCGAATAACGTTTTGACGACCACAAGAGGACTTAGTTTCAGCGTGCCGGTATTTAAGCTATACAGCACAACAGCCGCAGTCAAACAAAGCAAAACGACTGTCACGACAAGAGCCCGCTGTTTCTCTCTCATGACAGGTTCCTCCCTTCTTTTCTGGCAATATATAAGAAGAAAGGAACACCGACAAGTGCCACCATCACGCCAATGGCAAGCTCTCGGGGCGGATTAACGGTGCGGCTGGCAAGGTCAGCAAAGACTAGCAGCACCGAGCCTAATATCGCCGACATCGGAATGACAAAACGATAGTTTACACCAACCAGCTTTCTTGCGATATGCGGGATGACAAGACCGACAAACCCAATCGATCCGACTGCTGATACAGAAACCCCTGCTAATAATACGGCAGCTGCCATTCCTAGTATTCGCACTTGTCGTGTTTTCACCCCTAAATTTGCCGCTACATCTTCACCGAGCGACAGCAGCGACAGTGAACGCCCTAATAGCATCGCCCATACGATCACTATCAGAATGACTGGGGCAAGAATCGTCAGCTGCGGCCATTTCACACCAGCCACACCGCCTGCATACCAAAACGCAAGGTCCTGACTCAAGTCAAAATAAATCGCGATCCCAGAGCTAAGCGCATGAAGCAATGCAGCCACAACGGCTCCTGCTACAGTTAAGCGCAGCGGTGTCAAAACTCCACCAGCCGCCCCAATCGCAAAGATCAGCAGCGTACTAAGCACTGCACCAATAAAGGAAAAAAACATAAGTGCCGAATAAGGCATTTCTGGGAAAAAGGCAAAACAGAGAGCGACCACAAACATCGCACCGCCATTAATGCCCAGAATCCCCGCATCTGCCAGCGGGTTTCTTGTGATGCCCTGCATGAGCGCACCTGCTACGGCAAATGCCGCTCCAACAAGAGCTGCTCCTAAAACACGAGGAAGTCTTAATTCATGGATGATCTGCTGCTCTGTGACATCTGACTGATAGTCAAATACAGCTGTCCAAACCGTTTGCAGAGACAATGTTTTGGCACCATATGACACAGCCAAAAACATGGCAGCCGCCAAACCAATGACGGCGAGAAAAAATATCAAAAAGAACAGAATATGTGATGATCGTTTTTGTTGAGGTGTTCGCTTATCCTGCAAAATCGGTGTCATCCTTTTCTTCATTAAAAGTCAGTTTGAAAATGAGAATCATAATCATCAAAATTATAGCCGTCTGCCTCTGAAAAATCAATGTACACCCTATTTTTTAATTAATGAAGGTATGTGCGTGGCAGTAAAATGAGGTGTCTTTTGCTCGTTTGGAATGGCCTATCATTTTTTCTCATAGTTTAATAGGAAAATAGTTGACATTCCGCCTGAACATCCTCTAAAATTACAAAAGTAAGTCAAATGTTATAAAAATATTACAAACAGATGTCAAACTGATAAAGAATGGCCCGTCATGAGAGGAGATTTGAACGTTGTGTCATTAAAGGGAAAATGGAGTATCAGCCTATTTGCACTTGCGATCATCATTGGAGTCGTTGCTTTCTTTCAAAATCAACAAGCAAGCGGTACAGAGAAGAAAAATGTAAAGCAGGATACGAACTATAAAAATGTCGAAATCGTTACTCTCGTAAATGACGGGAAATTTATGAGATATGCAGTCAACTATCCTCTTTTTCATCAAAAACAGCTAGATGACAAGATTCAAAGCTACGCCAATTCAGCATTAGAGCATTTCAAAAAGACGTTTAGTGAAGCCAAGGACATCGATGAAAACAAACGCTTTGAACTGAATATTGATTATGATATGGTGCATTATGCGAAGCAGTCTGCTGCTATTCGCTTTACGACTTATACCTATACAGGTCAGCAAAATGGGACCACCAATCATCTCACGATCAACTATGATTTTCAGAAAAAAACCTTTCTTGACACAAAAGATTTATTTCTGCCTAAAACCAACTTTTTGAAGAAATTATCCTACATTACATATTCAGAGCTTCAAAAGGACAAAACCTTATCTAAGGATCAGACTCTCCTTCAGAAAGGAACAGCCCCTACTGCTCAAAACTTCAGTCAATTTGCCTTGAAAGAGAAATATGTAGAATTTTATTTCCCAGCATCTCAAGTAGCCGACAAGGATCTTGGTCCGCAAACACTCGCGATTAAAAAGACGCTGCTGAAAGATATATTAAAGCCAGAATATATGAATAAAACCAATAACCAAAATGAAATGAAAGAACCAAATCCGAAAAGAAAAGCCGTCAAGCTGCCGCAAAAATCAAAGCTTGACCCAAATAAAAAAGCCATCGCCCTCACATTTGATGATGGTCCGAACCCAGCGACAACATCAAAAATTTTAGATGCATTAAAGGCAAATAAAGGACATGCGACCTTTTTCGTATTAGGCAGCAGGGTGCAGTATTATCCTAGTATGCTTGCAGATATTCTAAAAGGCGGGAATGAAATCGGAAACCATTCTTACAGTCATCCTTTATTAACAAGACTGCCTTTAAAGGAGGCGGTGAAACAAGTGAAGGACACCCAGCAGTTGATTGAGAAAGCGAGCGGGTATACACCTACGCACTTTAGACCGCCATATGGTGGAACAAATCAAGACATCAATCAAGCGGTTGGGATGAAGGTCTCTTTATGGGATGTTGATCCAGAGGATTGGAAAATTCGCAACAGTCAGCAGATCACAAACCATGTTCTCTCACATGCAGCAGATGGCAGAACAGTGTTAATGCACGATATTTATGACAGCTCAGCTCAAGCAGCAGTGAAGATCATCCATGAGCTCACCAAACAAGGCTATCAGCTGGTCACAGTAAGTGAACTTGAACAATTAACAAAAGAACGGCATGAACAAGCCCCTGTGCAGTAAACACAGGGGTTTTCTTTATGACTCCAAAGACTTCTTTTGTTTCAATAATGCTTGAAATGTCTCTTCCAGCTCCTGAGACGGCTCAATACTTAAACGGCTGAGCACTTCAGACAGCTGCATATCAATTAAAAGAAGCTCCTCTTCTCTTTGTGTAACAGCTGGTTTGTCGTCCTTTTGTTTATACGCTTCATATGTGCCGTCAAATGCTTCAATACGCTTTTCATGAACATGGAAAATGCGAGTGGCCACCTCCTCAATCAGTCTGCGATCGTGGGAAACAAACACAACGGTACCTGGGTAATCCTTCAATAGACCTTCAAGCGCTTCAACTGCCGACAGATCTAGAAAGTTTGTCGGTTCATCCAGCATGAGGACATTGGCATCACTGACAAGCAAGGACGCAAGCATGGTCTTCACCCGTTCTCCCCCGCTTAACACCCTAACAGGTTTATGCACATCATCCCCTCGAAATCCCAGTCTCGCTAAAACCGTTCGTACCACTGTCTCATCTTGAACAGCCTCTTTCAGCGCATTTTGTAAAATCGATTCATCTACCTTCAATCCTGAAAGATCCTGACGAAAATAGCCGAGCTTGACAGCTTCTGAGCGAGACACTCCGGGATGCCCATTCACCAGCATTCGGAGAAATGTCGTTTTCCCGCTCCCATTCTTGCCGATAATGGCGACTTTGTCCCCGCCTCTCACTTCCACATTTGCCTGCTTCCAAAGCAATTGATCGCCCGCCTTGCCATCTACATTTTTCACTCGCAAAATAGTACGGCTCGCTACTTCCTTCATTGTATGCTGAGTCATTTGAATGGGCTGAATGTCTTTTACTTTCTCAACCTTTTCTAATTTCTCCATCCTTGTCTCAATGGATTTGGCTGTTTTTTGCAGCTTTTTTTGCTTATTTGCATAGTAGGGCTTTGCAATTTTTGGCCCTGAGGATTTCAGCTTTTGGGATGGCTTTGTTGCTTTGTCGGCTTTTTTCTTTTTCTTTTCAAGCGCATGCTCTAACTGTTTTTTCTTTTGTGTATAAGCTTCGTACGCTTCCACCTGCTGACGATGCGCCAGCTCTTTTTGCTGTGCAAATTGCGAGTAGTTGCCTTTGTATTGATTAAGCCGTCCATGATCCAGCTCCCAAATCTCCGTACATACCGCATCTAAAAAAGCACGATCATGTGAAACGACAATGAGGGCCCCTTGATAATGATGCAGCTTCTCTTCCAGCCACTCAATGTGCTCTGTATCTAAATGAGTCGTCGGTTCATCTGCTAATAAAAGGGCAGAAGGACGGTTTAACGCGCTTTCAATATAAGTCTGGGTCATCTCACCACCGCTCTGTGTGCCATCTGCTTGTTTCAGCTGAGGAAGCAGTGTGCAGGTCGTTGTGGCAGCAAACGTGCCACTGTCTGGTTTCTCTTGCCCAGCCAGCACATGCAATAAAGTCGTTTTCCCGCTGCCATTTGTCCCCACAAGGCCGATGCGGTCATCTTGATGGATGGCAAGCTCCTCAATATCAAATAACAATCGATCTTTTCGAAAAATCTTTAACTGATTGGCTTTTACTAACATCCAACCCTCTCCTTTCGTATCAGGAGACATGAAAAAGCCTCCCATTCTCAGAATAGGAGGCAAAATGGTGTACAAAAATAAGCAGATCAATCCAGGATGACGTGCCGCGTTCCTATCTGAACACACACATCCCCCGTATCAATCACCTCATTCTTTGATTCCCAAGCTGTACCATCCTATTCCGAAGCTAAAAAATGAAAACGCAGCAAACATGGCAAACCAATCGTTTGCTCACTGCCTTCGTTTTTTCATTTTGCTTACAGGTCATAGGATTAGTACTTCATTGCATTGGGTCACCCTTCCGTCGTTTGTTACGTATACGATAAAAGATTGGTTATTTTTTGTCAAGCTGAAATGGCATAAGTGAGTCCATTAATTTCAGCGTAAATGGATGGACCGCATCAAGCAGTTCATCCTTTTTGCATTCTTCCACTATGCTTCCTTCATGTAAAAAAAGGAGACGATCACATAGATACACCGCCGCTTCTATATCATGAGTAATCATAAGGATGGTCATGTCTAGCTCTTGTTTTAATGTCTCGAGCAGCTCCAATATTTGCACCTGAACAGAGACATCCAGTGAGCTCAGAACTTCGTCTAGTATGAGAATGGCTGGATGCGTTGATATGGCTCGTGCGATGCACACTCGCTGGAGCTGACCGCCGCTTAGCTGATGTGCATATTGATACAGCAAAGAAGAGGGTAGTCTGACTTGTTCAAGCAACGATAAAACCTTCTGATCCACATTTTTTTCCTGCTTTAACAATCGCATAGGCTCAGCAACGATTTCTTTCACCGTAAAGGAGGGGTGAACAGAAGATCGATAATCCTGAAAGACAACACTCATTTTTCCTCGGTTCATCTTTCGCCATGTGTCAGCTGGCTTTCCATCAATCTGTACCTTGCCGCCATCTATTTTTTCTAAACCGAGCAGAATTCTTGCCAATGTACTTTTGCCGCTGCCGCTCTCACCGACTAACCCGGCACATTGTCCTTTTTCGATTTCAAACGAGACGTTTGATATGCGTGGTTTTGACTGCATTTGTCGAGAGAAGAAACCTTTCTTCTCTCCATGTTTGATGAGGCTATCAGCTGTAATCAACATGGAAATGCCCTCACTCTCTGCTGCTGCCGCAGTGCTTCAAGAGGCGCAGATAATCGGCGCCTCGTCTCAAGTAAATGCTTCGTTTGGGGATGCTCAGACGATGTGAATACCTTATCAGCTGGGCGATGCTCAAGCATCTCGCCTTGATGCACCACCAACACCTCGTCAGCGATCGCCTGAACGACGCCTAAATCATGCGAAATGATGATCAAGGCCGCGCCTATTTCTTCTTTCAGCCTCTGTAATTGCCTGATGACTTCACGCCGATTATATGCATCAAGCGACGCCGTTGGCTCATCGGCAATGATCACATCAGGAGAAAGCATCATCGTGATCGCAATCATCACTCGCTGAAGCATACCGCCAGATAATTCATAAGGATATTGCTTCAACAATTCATTTGGATTTTTTAAATGAACACGCTCAAGTCCTGCGATGGCATGTGCTTTCCCTTCTTTTCCTTGTAAGCCCAAATGACGCTGGAACGTTTCCATCATTTGATGACCAATGGTTTCGATGGGATTGAACGCATTCATCGCATCTTGTGAGATGAAGCCAATTCGTTTGCCTCGCCACTGCTCAGCTGTCTGAGTTGTCAATGTTTCGCCGTCAAACATGATCGCTCCCTCCACTTCTAGCGAAGAAGGAATCAAGCCAATTAACGCTTTTGCGACGGTTGATTTTCCGCTTCCACTTTCTCCAATAACAGCTAAACAACGTTGTTGCTGTAGGGAGAACGTTATGTTCGCCACTAAATCCTTTTGCTGCACTGGATCATGTACGGACAGATTTTTTACGTCGATGAAAGGCAAATGGTCTCCCTCCCTTTTGATTGTTGTGATGCATGGCAGGGGTCGTGGCCTGCTGAAGGCTGTCTCCTAAAAAGTTCAGCGCCATGACCACAAATAAGATGGCAAGTCCAGGCGCAAGCATATGGGCTGGATGTGTCACCATGACATTCTTCGCTTCGTTGAGCATCATCCCCCATTCCGGTGTAGGTGCGCTCACGCCTAACCCAAGAAAAGACAGAGCAGATATATTTAAGATGACCCAGCCCGCATCAAGTGTCGCAAAGACAGCAATTTCTCCTGAAATGCGAGGAAATAAATGCTTCCTCAGTATGTAAAATGGGGAGCCGCCAGACACTTTTACATACTGAACAGATGGTTCATTCGCATACTGCAGAACGGACGAACGAATCATTCTTGTATACCAGGCCCATTTCGCTAGGACATTCGCCAAAATAATATTGAATAATCCAGGCCCCAGTATCCCCACAACAGCTAGAATCATCACTTCTGCTGGGAAAGAGAGCATAACATCACACAGTCTCATCAACACGCCATCCACTTTTCCTCGGAAGAAGCCCGCCATGAGTCCAAGTGTGCTGCCAATGAGCATCGTGATACACATCGTCAGCATGGCCGCAAGCATCGTAGTCCGAATGCCATATAAAAGCCGTGACAATACGCATCTCCCAAGCTGATCCGTTCCGAGCGGATAAGTCAGGCTGATGCCGGCATATTTTTGAAGAATGTTCGTTTCTGTTGGATCATGTGGTGCTAACACTGGTGCAAACAGTCCTGCTAAAGCGACAAGTGCTAACAGCCAGATAGAAACAACCGCCATACGGTCTTTTCTTAATTGATGCCATCCTATCATCATTCTCAGACCTCCTTTCGCAACTGCGGATTCATGGTCATTTGCACAACATCAGCCATGAGGTTACACACAACAAAAAGGAACCCCATCACAAATAAATAGGCTTGAATCATAGGGAAATCGGCATGGAAAATAGCTGTTACACACAACCGGCCAACCCCTGGCCAAGCAAAAAGATTTTCAATAATAACTGTGCCAGCAATGAGTTTTGGGATAGACATGCCAAGTGCTGTCACAGCTAATTGAAGTGCATGTCTCATCACTTTCAGTTGAACAGCCCGTTCCTTTAAACCGCGAGCTCTTGCATAAAAAACAAAGGGCTCGTGCTGAAATTTCAGGATTTGATTGCGGATCAGTCTCACATAGGTTGATAAGTACCCAAGTGATAGTGTGACAGCTGGTAGAAGAATTGATTTGAATCCTTCCATTCCACTCGTATTGACCCAATTGAATTTGACAGAAAAAAGCCAAATAAACAAAATCCCTAACCAAAAACTAGGCATTGAAGCAGCGATAAACACAAAGGCTCTCAGTACTCGGTCCACCCATGTATGAGCAGCATATGCACAGATCACTCCGAATAACAAACTCAATACAATGATGAAAAAGAGCGCTGCTCCTGCAAGCTGCAATGTGGCAGGCAGCGCCTCCATGATGAGATCAAAAACTGGCTCTTGTGTAACATAACTCCTGCCAAAATCACCTTTTAATCCATCTTTAAGCCATGTGGCATATCGTTTAAGAAATGGCTGATCTAAGCCTAGCTCCTGCCGCATCGATTCAATCATGTCTTCTGTTGGAGTGACTTGATTTACCCGCAAAGCGACCTCAGCTGGATCACTTGCCCGCATCGTCAGCAGTACAAAAGCAAAGAAGGTGATGAAGATCATGAGTGGGAAAAGCAGTAATATTCGTTTTAAGAGATAGCGTGTCATCTTTCTGCCTCCGCTTTATGAAGAAAAATACATACGGTCAAAGGGAATTTCATACTGTGACACATGAAAACCTATGCCTTTCAGGCGCTTATTATAAACAGCCTTTGTCACAGAATAAGAAATTGGGATGTAGACATTTTCATCATGGATATACGTCAAGATGTCTCGATACATTTGTTTCCGCTTTTGCTCATCTGGTTCTACCAATACTTTCGTAATCGTCTCGTCCAGCCACTTTTTCTTCTTCAATCCTAACTGGGCTTGATAATCAGCATGCGATGCTACGCGGAACGAAGAAACATAGGTTTGTGGATCATAAGGAAGTCCCCACGATAGCGAGTACATCAGATCGAATTTCCCTGTTTTTTGGCGATCTAAAAACGCCTGTTTTTCTTCTCCTCTAATATCCAGCTTGATCCCCACTTGCTTGAAATCTTGTTGAATGGATTCACTTATCGTTCTTTCACCTGCATTATCGGAATTATAGTAAATGGCGACACTCAGCCTTTTGCCATTTTGATAGCGGTAGCCGTCTTCTTTCAGCTTCCAGCCTGCCTCATCCAGTAATGCCTCTGCTTTCTCTTTTTGATAGGTTTTCTTTTTCAGCGGGATATCTGCGTAAGGAACGGACGGGGCAAGCAGCGTATGTGCCACCTGTTCCGTTCCATTTAAAATGCCTTTTGTGATCATCTCTTTTTGAATGGCATATTGAAACGCTTCTCTGACTTTCGGATCTTTTGTCATTGGCTGGTTTGAATTGATGACGATCGATCTTGAACCAACAGGAGGACTCACGGTCACACCGTAATGACCTGCTTCCTTTAAAGCCTGGAATGAGTCTCCGTCGATCATGTCGCCATCTGCTCCAAATAAGAGATCAATCTCTCCTTTTTGCAGGGCAAGTAAAATCGTTTGGTGATCCGGCATGACTTTCCACTTTACTGTTGAAATTTTTGGCTTTTTCCCCCAGTAGTGGTCATTCGCTTTAAAAACGGCATATTGATTTTTTTTATGTTCCTTTAGCACATAAGGACCTGTGCCTGCATAGCTTTGAGCTCCTTTTGCTGTCGTTCCATCAATGAAGCTTTTTGGAGAAATAAAACGGAAGGGGCGTGTTAAGCCCAGTTCTTCTAACGTAGGGTAATAAGGCTCCTTTAACGTAAGAACAAATGTATCGTCATCCACCGCCTTTGTGGATTTGATTTCGGATACGAGATTAAGCCAAGCGTTCTTTTCAATATTTTTGACGACAGCGTCCATGTTCATTTTCACTGCCTTTGCATTAAAAGGCTCGCCATCTGAAAAAGTCACGCCTTTTCGAAGGTGAAAGGTGTAGGTCCTTCCATCTTTTGAAATATCCCAGCTCTTCGCTAAGGCAGGCTGAACGCCTTTCTCTGTATTGACGACAAGCGATTCAAACACCATATTTTGAGCGGCCATCTCTCCACCATATAAATGGGGATTGATGTCCCTTATATCTTTTGTACTTGCATACACCAGCTCATCTTCTTCTCTGTCATTCATGCTGGAAGATGCTTTATTATCAGAGCATGATGTCAATAAAAAACATGCCATGACTGAAAACAGCATCAAGATGTATGTTACATAGGATTGCTTTTTCTTTATGTAAACAGGCTGATCACTCATATGTACTTCCCCCAAATTTATATTATCGTAATCATTACGATTATTAATCGAAATGATTACGAATTGAATAATATCATACAGAAATGGGGAATACAATCTCTTTTTTATCAAAAAAACAGACTCACGATTGAGTCTGTTTCGTTTGCAACAATTGATCGATTACCCGCAATGCTTTTTCTGTTCCACCTGCTGTTTGGAAGCTTTCTTCAATTTTTTCAATCCCAGCACGGTACGTGTCACTTCCCAGAACAGATTCCACGGTTTCTCTTAACTGCTTTGCTGTCAGCTGATCTTTATCAAGTGCACGGGCAGCAGATAGCTCTGTCAGTCTTTGAGCGACCATCGGCTGATCTTTGTCGACCGGAATGACGACCAACGGAACGTGATAATGAATGCCTTCATTGACACTGTTCATTCCGCCATGGGTCACAAACACATCTGTCAGCTCAAGCACTTCAAGCTGCGGTACATAAGGTTCTATCAGAAAATGAGAAGGCGCCTCTTTCAAGAGAGACCGATCCACTTTTTCACCTGTTGCGAGCACCACTTTTCCATCAAAGTCAACAAAGGCATCAATACACATATTAAAAAATGCTTCTGTATCCCCAAGTACGGTGCCCATCGAAATAAAGACGACTTTTTCTTGCTCAAGTGCTTCCAGCGGGAAATCATGCTGATCTGCCCTTTTTAGAAAGCTCGGTCCAATGAAATCAAACGAGTCGTTCACTGCATCGACAGACGGCTGGAAATATTCACTTGTATACACGATATTGAGCTCTCCGCGGTTTTTCATGAATTGCATCAAACGCGTTGGCTGAACGCCAAAACGCTCTTGTATGTTTTCTAACAGATGATCGGCTTTCTCATCCTTTCTGTATATCGGTGTATCAAAATGCGCCTCTTGCAGCACAAAAGATGGGTTTGAGCCGATCCCTGGAATTTGTAAGTAATCTCGAACAAGCTCCCCTGCCCCAAACATATCAAAATAGACAAAATCAAATGAATGCTGCTGAGAAAGTGTTTCCACCACCTCTAAAATATCAAATGATGTTTGCAGCATGGCATGAAAGAACGGCTGCATGGAATCGAGATTTCCTTCATCCACATGTAATGTACGAATATAGTCTGGATGTTTATGTACGTGAGCTCCTAAGCGTTTGATTCGCTGCTCATAATGTACAGTTGTGACCGCATGTACTTCATCTCCTCGATCCGCCCATGCTTTGATGATCCCTAACATAGGGTTCACGTGCCCTTCAGCGGGAAATGTAATCAATAAAATCTTCGCCACAAGAAATCCCTCCTCATTGTCAATTCTCTTCCATGTTAATCATATACAGCCAGCAGGCTCAACAAATACGCCTGTAAAGGGAAGAAATGAGTCTTATGGCCAGTATTTTAAGAGATGACAAGAAGAAAAAAGACAAAGCCCCATGTTATGTGCTTTGTCTTTTTTCTATTATTTTTTGAGCAGCATTTGTTTAAACGCAGCAGACTGTTTTTCAATTGAGATCGGATCTGCATAGATAAATTCGTTGATTGAATAATAAAGAACATGTCCCTGCTTCACCGCTCGATTCTTTTTCCATATACCGCTGTTTGTGATATCAAGATTCGGTGCTTTTCCATCCTTTGTGGGTACAAGTAAATAGTCACCTGTATACTGGTTCATCTCTTCTAATGAAATACCAAGATAGCCTTCTTTCGGAAGAGCTTTTTCTGCCTTTTCAGGCAAGCTGAACCCATAGCCTTGATAGATGACTTCCCCGCCGCGGCCAAAGTCTGTACCAAATAAGTAAACTTGCTTTGGCTGCACGTCCATAATGGAGAACGTCTTGTCATCACCAATTTTTGCTTTGACCTCTTTGCCGTCTTTCTTCAGCTGCTCGTCCATTTCTTGTATTTGTTTTTTCGCTAACGCTTCTTTTCCAAGAATCTTTCCGATTTCAATATGCATCTCTTTGAAGCTGTGTTCACTTGTCGTAAACGTGATCGTTTTGGCAATCTTTTTATACTTTTCAATCTGTTCGTTTTGGGAATATGCAATGATCAAATCAGGCTTTAGCTTGGCAATCGCCTCCACATTTTCGATCGGTACACGCTTCACACCTGATTCATCTAAAAACGACGATTCTGGGTAAACATCTGTCATGCCAACAGGTGTCACACCTAACTTTTTAAAATTTCCAAGCTGCGCTGTTAACACAACAACACGCTTCGGCTTGGCGGGAATGGTGATCTTTTCACCCGTTTCAGTTGTATATGTACGTGTACTTGCTGCTTTCTCTTTATTCTCTTTCTGCCCGCATGCCACTAATAATAATGCCAGCAGACTGACCAGCCAAATCATTTTTTTCACTAGTGAAACCACCTTTAATTGAGAATGATTATTAATTATAGCATAAATGGCTAGTCATAAATGAAAAATTTTAAAAGTGAATGATATATATGTGTAAACGAAAAAACCCTCTCAAAGGAGAGGGTTTCAGCGTGTAGACAAACCCTCGCATTCGGTGTCAGTCCTGTGCGCCGATGCTCACGAATGTTAAATTCGCTCCGCTTCGGTGCTCGTCCTTCCTAGACTTCAAAGGTTTTCTATCACGCTGAAAAGAAGACAAAGGGCTAAAATAAAGATCATTTTAGCCCTTTGTCAACAATCTGAAAACCCTCTCAAAGGAGAGGGTTTCATTGGATCTTTATCGATCGTGAACAAGATCAAGTACGCGCTCGGAGGGATTCGAACCCCCGGCAGACGTGGTACCGGAAACCACCGCTCTATCCAACTGAGCTACGAGCGCACGATATATTTTTGAACGTCAGCATATCAAATTATAAGGGAAATGCTGCAAGAAAGCAATGATTAATCATCAGTCCTGAACATGTATTTTCTTCTTTTGGATACATAGACTAATATGATGGTTTGAAGTGGAATGATTTTGGGGAAAATGGATAGGGGTATTTGAATTTAGGTCAGCGTTTTGTTTGACCTTTATTGACCAAAAATGTATCATTGAATTACATACTTACCTAAAAGGTGAAGGAGGAACATTATGAATTTAATACCTACAGTCATTGAGCAAACAAATCGTGGGGAAAGAGCTTACGACATTTATTCTCGTCTTTTAAAAGACCGTATTATCATGCTTGGTTCTGCGATCGATGACAATGTTGCCAACTCCATCGTGTCACAGCTGCTTTTCTTAGAAGCTGAAGATCCAGAGAAAGATATCTCTATCTACATTAACAGCCCTGGCGGTTCGATCACAGCTGGTATGGCCATTTACGATACGATGCAATTTATTAAACCAAAGGTATCAACCATTTGTATTGGTATGGCTGCATCTATGGGTGCGTTCCTGCTTGCTGCTGGTGAAAAAGGTAAGCGTTATGCCCTTCCAAACAGTGAAGTCATGATTCACCAACCACTAGGTGGTGCCCAAGGTCAAGCAACAGAAATTGAAATTGCGGCAAAACGAATCCTTTCTTTACGCGATAAACTGAACCAAGTACTTGCTGAACGTACTGGTCAGCCAATTGAAGTGATTGAGCGCGATACAGATCGTGACAACTTCAAAACAGCGGAAGAAGCACTTGAATACGGACTTATTGACAAAGTCTTGACCCGTAATTCAGAAGAACAAAAATAATATGACAAAACAAACCGTCTGCTCCTTGAACAGACGGTTTTTTGTGATTCAAAAACGCTTTAAGACAACTCTGTCCATTTCTGCTGAAGAGATGGTGTTTGATAAGAAGCCATCTGCGTGATTAATTCCTCCGGTTCGCTGGAAGCATGTAACAATTGAAGGTGTGATTCATTCGAAAAACCTTCCTGTACACTAAACTTCACCATGTCAATGAGCGGATTGAAATACTCATTCACTTGATACAAGCCGATTGGCTTTTGGTGGATGCCGATTTGTGCCCAGCATAGCACCTCAAATAATTCTTCATATGTACCAAAGCCGCCGGGCATCGCAATAAATCCATCAGCCAGCTCGCTCATTTTCGCTTTTCGTTCATGCATTCCTGTTACCTCGATTAATTCTGTCAGCTCTTGATGCACAACTTCTCCTCTAAAAAGCCCCTTAGGCATGACCCCAATCACTTGCCCGCCTTGTCTTAAAACCTCATCTGCAATGGCACCCATTAATCCAATTCGTGAACCGCCGTATACAAGACGGATGTCTTGCTCTGCCATATAAGTCCCCAGCTCTACAGCCTTTTGTTTGTAGACGTCCTTCACGCCTGGATTCGAACCAGCAAACACACAAATCGTTTTCATCAGAACAGCTCCATCTCTCTCTATGATTTCTTCTCCCACTCATTCTACTATAATTAATTGTAAAAAAACAGCCGATCCATCTATATATAGTGTAAAATCAAAAGGCAAACACCATATAAGGAGCTGTATAAAGAAAATGCAAACAACGGAGATGGAGAAGTGGATCAAGGATTTTTATGAAATGAGAAATTGGACAAAATACGGGCCGTTTATCCGGTTAGGCTTCCTCATGGAAGAAACGGGAGAACTCGCTCGTGCTGTTAGAGCAATAGAGATCGGACGTGACCGGCCTGATGAGCAAAGACAAAAATCATCCGAGTTGAAGAAAGAACTCGTTGAAGAAATGGGTGATGTGTTAGCGAATCTACTTATTTTAGCCAATCTCTATGATGTCACAGTAGAAGAGGTCTTCTCCTCTCATCAACAGAAACTCACAAAGCGTTTTTCAGAAGAAATAGAGCAAGTGAAAAGCACGTGACCACATTGGCACGTGCTTTTTTTCCACCTTATAACTGCTGTGGCGAGATATCATCTGTTCGTTCAAAGAAATGCTGCTTTCCAATATGATGAAAAAGACCCGTTCGACGCAAAAGCTCTTTAGGCTGTGATTGAAGTCCGACAATCATCAGCTTTCCATTATGATGCTTTAAACGATTGGAGATATTCATCAGAACCGCTTCTGCTGATGTGTCCATATAATTGACTTTATTCATGAGCAGAATGAGCGTTTTCGGCTTTGTCTGAACATGGTCCAAAATCGAATTTTCCAATGAATCTGTTGTTCCGAAAAACAGCGGCCCTTCAATGGAGTACATACTGATGCCTCGCTGGTCTGTCTGTTTTTCTAAAGCAGCTGCCGTTTCCATTTGGGGAACCGCAACATTAGTATGAATGCTGGTCGTCTGGCTCATTTTTTTGATAAAAGTGATAAATGCTAAAATGAGACCTGCGGTGACGCCAATAATCAAATCACCGATGACCGTCAGCAGGAAGGTCACAACAAGTACAAGTGAATCCGCATTTTTCACTTTTACAATATTGATAAACTCTTTTTTCTCACTCATATTCCAAGCCACAAACATTAAAATCGGTGCCATCGCAGCAAGTGGAATCATCGACGCATATGGCGCAAATAGCATTAAGATGAGTAGCACGACGACGCCATGTACCACACCAGAAATCGGGCTTGCTCCGCCATTTTTGATGTTTGTTGCCGTACGGGCAATCGCCCCAGTCGCCGGAATTCCTCCGAACAGCGGTGCCGCCATATTGGCGATCCCTTGTCCGACAAGCTCCTTATTGCTGTCATGCTTTGAGCCTTTCATATTATCAGCAACCATAGCTGACAAGATTGACTCCACTCCGCCTAAAAGTGCAATGACAATCGCTGGAGGCAGGAGGTATATCATTTTTTCAATCGTTAATTCAGGAAAAGCGAAGCTTGGCAGCTGACGAGGAATTTCCCCATATGCCGAGCCGATCGTTTCAACTTGTCCTTGGAAAAAGAGAACAGCTAGAAACGTTGAAGCCAATAGACCTAATAGAGCACCAGGTATTTTGGGAATGTATTTTTGAGCCGCCACAATCACGATGAGCCCAATAACGGCTGTGATGATGGCAAGACTGTTTGCGGTACCGAGATGGACCACAATTTCTCTCATATTGAGGAAAAAGCTTTCATGCTTTTCAACACCCTTTAATCCGAGGAAGTTGGCAATCTGCCCTGAAAAAATAATGACAGCAATGCCAGCAGTAAAGCCGATGATAACCGGACGAGGAATAAATTTCATGAGCTTCCCTAGTTTGAATATTCCGAATAATACAAGCATACAGCCTGCCATAAAACCGGCTATGAGTAAGTTTTCGATACCATACTGGCTGACGATACCAAATAAAATCGGAACAAACGCCCCAGTCGGCCCGCCGATCTGATACTTTGAACCACCAAACAATGAAATCAAAATGCCGGCAACGATGACTGTGTATAATCCATATTCTGGTCCGACACCAGATGCAATGGCAAAAGCCATGCCTAAAGGAATTGCCACAACGCCCACGACAAGCCCAGCGATTAAATCGCGTCTAAACTTTGATGAATCATATCCTTCAAATCTTCCATAAAAACGCATGGTATGTGTTGGCCTCCTTCAAGTATGTGTAGATGATTTAGGTATACTGTGGATCGATCTGTTTATCTTTCACAACAACATCCAGCTTTCCCGTTGCTGGATGAATGACTAGTCCATGAACAGCCACATCACTTGGCATCAATGGATGCTCTTTGACCAATTTCACACTTTGGGACACGCTCTCTTCAACCGAATCAAAGCCTGTCAGCCACCCCTTTAAATCAACTCCTGAGTTTTTCACAATGCTCAAACATTTCTCTTCAATGCCGCGTGCTTTCGCCTTTTCAAGTAAAGGATCTGCCGCAAGACCTGCCATTCCGCATTCATGATGTCCTACAATGCATACCTCTTCTGCCTTTAGCTCATAGATGGCTAGTAGAATACTCCTCATCACACTGCCGAACGGATGAGTTACAATGGCGCCCGCATTTTTAATGATCTTGGCATCACCGTTGCGCAGCCCCATGGATTGCGGCAATAATTCCAAAAGACGTGTATCCATACAAGTTAATATGACCAGTTTCTTTTCGGGAAATTTCCCCGCTTTGTAAGGCTCATAATGTCTCTCTTGTACGAACTCTGAATTGTGCTGAAGAATCTGTTCTAATTTTGATCCCATCTTGCCATCTCCCATCTTTTTATAAGTCACGTAAGTCCCTGCCTGTCCCCCTTTTCTTTCGTGTGTTCTCAAGCATAGAGAAGAAAAATGATAGAAAAAAAAGAAAAAAATGAGAAAACGATGAGAAAAAAAGTCATCATTTTCTTTATTTTCCGCTTCAACGTAAGGGAGACGCGGTCTTCCTTTCAATCTATCGTTCTCTGATCGCCAAAAGACGATGAAATGGTTTAGTAGAAAACGACCTTCCCGTTTAATACGTTTCAAATATAATCATTTTTCTATCAAAAATCTCGATCTATTTTCCAGTTTGTCAGATAATCTCTCAGAAAATCAGGCTTTTTCATATGTCACATCACCCATTAGCTGACTCTTATCTATGTAAAAAATGGATCAGATGGCATATGAATATACTTTTTCACTAAGAAAATGTCTCTCTTTTCCGTTATTTTAGTATATTAAATATTGAGCAGATAACCTTCAAACGTGTTCAGCCGAAATTGTTGCTTTATAATAAAAGGAGCAAGATGATCATGTGAAAGGAGCGAGTAGACTGTGACACCACACATTTTTGTCGCCAAACCATTACCTGCCTCTTTTGAGGAAATGCTAAAGGAACATTGTACATACGAGGTGTGGCAATCCAAAGACCCCATTCCAAAAGGTATTTTGTTTCAAAAACTGCAGCATGCTGATGGTCTTTTAACGTCTGGAACGAAAATCGATCAAGAGCTATTAGATCACGCACCAAAACTCAAAGTAGTGAGCAATAACTCTGTTGGCTATGACAATTTCGATATAGAATTGATGAGGCAAAGAGGCGTAATTGGTACACACACGCCTCATACACTCGATCATACTGTTGCTGACCTTGCATTTTCACTCATTCTTTCCTCTGCGCGAAGAATTGCCGAGCTTGATCGTTTTATCCGTGAGGGAAAATGGACGAAATTTGTACAGGAAGAAGATATCTTTGGCATCGATGTCCATCATCAAACGCTTGGCATTATTGGCATGGGACGAATCGGAGAGCAAGTAGCCAAACGAGCCGCACATGGTTTTGATATGAACGTCCTGTATCATAACCGCAGCCGGAATGAAAAGGCTGAATCAGCATATGGCGCTTTATATTGCACACTTGATGACCTGCTAAAGCAAGCCGATATCATTGTGTTGATTACACCGCTGACCAATGAAACGTATCATATGATTGGAGAACGGGAATTGAAGTTAATGAAGCAAACGGCTTTATTTGTAAACATCTCACGCGGGAAAACAGTGGATGAAAAAAGCCTCATTCAAGCGCTTCAGGAGGGATGGATCAAAGGCGCAGGTCTTGATGTGTTTGAGCAGGAACCGCTTCAGGAGAATCATCCTTTCAAAGAAATGAACAATGTCACCCTTGCTCCTCACATCGGTTCTGCTACTGAAACAACACGGGATCTTATGCTGAAACGAGCCATTCATAATGTGATTCATGGAATTGATGGCAAAGCCCCTGTTGATATTGTGAAGGAGCTTGCTTCATCTTAATCGGAAAAGACGCAGGATTCGGAGCTGCGTCTTTTTATTTATTTCATCAGAAGGTTATCAGGAAAAAAGCCTCATTTTAGCAAAGAACCTGTTTCTTTACATTTCCTTCATGTTCGGGTGCTATAATATGAGGTAGACAAGCATCAAGAGGACAGCATCCGATTTCCTTAATAGGAGGATGAAGATGAAAAAAATCAGTTCGGTTTTTACTATGTTTGCTCTGATCGCTGCTATTCTGTTTTCTGGTTTTATTCCGCAGCAAGCCTATGCCGAAACACCTCTTACACAGACCGCCACAAATGAAACAGCTACTATTCAACTTACATCAGATGTTCATACCCTTGCCGTCATTAATACGTTTGATGGTGTAGCAGATTATTTAATTCGCTACAAACGACTGCCTGATAACTACATCACAAAATCACAAGCAAGTGCTCTTGGATGGGTGGCATCAAAGGGAAATCTAGCAGAGGTTGCCCCAGGTAAAAGCATCGGTGGAGATGTTTTCTCTAACCGGGAGGGACGTCTTCCTTCAGCAAGCGGCCGAACATGGCGTGAGGCAGATATCAACTACGTCTCTGGCTTCCGAAATGCTGACCGCCTCGTGTATTCAAGTGACTGGCTCATTTACAAAACAACAGACCATTATGCAACTTTCACACGTATTCGATAATCAATCAAAAAACAGCCCCATTTGACCTAGGGCTGTTTTTTATGCTGCTTATGGCAACAGAGTTTTCACGTATTCCTCAAAAGGCAGAGGCAGCGGTTTTTTCGACACTTCTTCATGTTCATGTGTGGTGACATGATCCTCGGTGACGATTACACGTCCTGTTGGTGTGAGTTTTGACGCAAGCGGTCTTTTGTTAAAAGGAGAGGCTTCATTTTCATAAATCTCATGTCTCATTTGGACCAAAGTAGGCTCGCTCACCTCTTCCAATGTGAAAGCATAGCCTGTTTCAGCGCCTTCCCCCTTATCTAATTGGAGCAGATGCGTTCCTTTTTCGGTGTCCTCTTCTTTGACTCGAAACCGAATAGACGCTCCTTCCACCCATTCTTCTGTAAAAGGTACAGGCTGAAGAGGTAAATTCACACCAAATCCCGCATCAATAAGGAAGCGTTCGTTGTGATGGTTCAACGTCATGGCGACGTGCGTGCCATCAATTGCCCATGTGCACGCTTCTTTGTTATACACGGTCCCTTGAACGAGCTGTACAGCAAGCCCTGCCTCTTTTAACACATAATATAAGAGAGGATTGAGATCGTAGCAAAGACCTCCTCTTTCTCCTTCAAGAAGATGCTGCTTCAACCCCTCTTGATTCAAGGCATAGGATTGTTTGTTCAGCACAGATCTATTTTCAAATGGAAAGGTGTAGGCCATCTTTTTTAATAATACAGGCAGGTCATCAAAGGTGATGGACTGGCCTTCGTATCCGATCTTCTGTAAAAATGCTGATTGCATCATATTCATTCCCTTCTAAAAAAACTGAGTCTGTGAAGAGACTCAGTTTTCTTGATTGATAAAATCCGTTAACGCATCAATGGCTTCTTGTTCATCCGCACCATCTGCTATCAGTTTGACAGTGACCCCAGAACTGATCGCAAGGCTCATGAGACCCATAATGCTCTTCGCATTGACCTTTTTTCCGTCCTTCTCTAGAAAAATTTCAGCCCCAAAGCGATTGGCTTCTTGTACGAACAAAGCAGCGGGACGTGCCTGCAAGCCTGTTTTTAACTGGATGGTGACCGTTTTTTCCACCATATGATCTGCCTCCCTTTTTCATTCTCCTATTTGAGTGTAACAGCTTGTCCGTTTCGTAATTGTTCTGCAATTTGATCTAGCTTTCTTAAGCGGTGGTTAATGCCTGATTTGCTGATCTTGCCGCTTTCCACCATTTCTCCCAGTTCCTTTAGCGTGACCTCTTGATAGTCGACTCGAAGTTTTGCAATTTCACGCAGCTTATCCGGCAGGGCATCAAGTCCAATTTTTTCATCAATGAATTGAATGTTCTCGACCTGGCGCAGTGATGCACCAATCGTTTTATTCAAGTTTGCTGTTTCACAATTGACGAGCCGGTTCACGGAATTTCGCATATCACGGACGATCCGAACGTCTTCGAAGCGAAGAAGTGAATTATGCGCACCTACAACGCTTAAGAATTCGGTAATTTTTTCGGCTTCTTTCATATACGTGATGTATCCTTTTTTACGCTCAAGTGTTTTACTGTTGAGTTGAAATTGATTCATCAGCTCACAAAGGGCATCATTGTGTTCTTTATATAGTGAAAAAATCTCAAGGTGATAGGAAGACGTTTCTGGATTATTCACAGAACCGCCTGCTAAAAAAGCACCTCTCATATAGGAGCGCTTGCAGCATCTTTTCTTTACAAGCTCTTCTGAAATATTGCGCTCAAATACAAATTGCTCACCCAATATTTTCAAATCCTCTAAAATGGTTTTCGCTCGTTCTACCAGTCTGACAATATACACATTATTCTTTTTTAATCTCATTTTCTTACGAACGAGCAGCTCGACTGTGACATCATATTTCTTTTTCAGCAGCGTATAAATCCGTCTTGCGATGGCTGCGTTCTCTGTCTGTATATCTAGAATTAATTTTCGATTAGAGAAAGATAATGAACCGTTCATACGGATGAGGGCAGAAAGCTCTGCTTTTGTGCAGCAGTCCTTCACGTCCAGATTAGTCAGCTCTTTTTTTGTTTCGGATGCAAATGACATCCTTGCCACCCCCATTCCTATTTTTTCTTATGCAGCAGGTCGACAAGCAGCGAGGCTACTTTCAGCGTGTCGTGACGAATCACATGCTGGTCATATGTAATGATTTCCCCAGGGATGACTTCCAGTCCCATTGCCTTGAGTACATCTGTGTCGAACTGTACAGGCTGTGCCTGTTCTTCTGCATATTTTGCTTTGATCTCTTCTGGAATTTCTTTATTGTTCACAAAAATGGTATCGATAAATGGACGAACCATATGATCATTTAATGCCTGCACATGATCAGCTGCACTGTAGGAAAGCGTTTCCCCTGGCTGCGTCATGACATTGCAAATATACACTTTTTTCGCCTTCGAGCGAATCACTTCTTCGCCAATATGCGGTACAAGCAAGTTTGGCAGGATACTTGTATACAAGCTGCCTGGCCCAATGACGATCAAATCAGCTTCACGAATGACTTGAATCGATTCTGGGAGCGGTTCAATCGTATCGGGTGTGAGGAACACTCGTTTAATTCGCTCACCGTAGGTTGGGATTTTTGATTCTCCTGTCACCACTTGCCCGTTTTCTAATTCAGCATGAAGAACAACACTTGAATTCGCTGCTGGCAAGACTTTTCCTCTCACATTTAAGACCTTGCTCATTTCTGTGACGGCATGAAAAAAATCACCGGTTATATTTGTCATGGCCGCAAGAATGAGGTTGCCAAGAGAGTGGCCTGTTAAGTCATTCCCTTTGTTAAAACGGTGCTGAAATAAGTCTTCTACAAGCGGTTCAACATCAGAGAGAGCTGCAAGGACATTTCGAATATCGCCTGGAGGCGGAATATTCAAATCATGCCGCAGTCTGCCTGAGCTGCCTCCGTCATCAGCAACCGTTACAATAGCGGTAATGTCCACTGGCTTTGTTTTTAGCCCTCTGAGCAAAACAGATAAGCCAGTGCCCCCACCAAGAATGACCACCTTTGGAAGTGTCGTCATCTATTTTCTGCTTCTCTTTTCAATGTCCCGGTGAGTGACATGAGTGTAGTAGTCATTTTTAAAATACTCCGATAAGTAGTTAGCTAGCGTCACTGATCGGTGCTGTCCGCCTGTACAGCCAATAGCGATCACAAGCTGACTTTTTCCTTCTCGTTTATAGGACGGAAGCATAAAGCTGAGAAGGTCAATTAATTTCTCTGTGAATTTTTGTGTCTCGCTCCATTTCATTACATAGGAGCGCACTTCTTCATCGTTTCCAGTCTGTGGACGCATGCTCTCAATATAGTAAGGATTCGGCAGAAATCTCACATCAAATACAAGATCAGCATCAATCGGCAGACCGTATTTAAAACCGAAGGACATCACATTCACTGTAAACACCTGCCCTTGGTTCGTGGCAAAGTGCGCGACAATTTTTTCTCGAAGCTGTTTTGGTTTTAAATCCGATGTATCAAAAATCATTTGCGCCCGGCCTTTTAACTCTTCTAACAGGTCGCGTTCCATTGCGATTCCTTCGAGGGGCAAACCTGTTGTCGCAAGGGGATGCGAACGTCTCGTTTCTTTGTATCTTGAGACAAGCACCTTATCGTTTGAATCTAGAAATAATATTCTTGGTGTGATCCAGCCAAGATCACTCATTTCATCTAAAGCTGCAATTAAGCTGTCAAAGAATTCTCGTCCGCGTAAATCCATCACAAGGGCAACCTTGCTCATCTTAGAATTCGATTCCTTCATGAGCTCTAGGAACTTCGGTAAAAGTGATGGCGGCAAGTTATCTACACAGAAGTAACCTAAGTCTTCAAAGCTTTGAATGGCAACGGTTTTCCCCGCACCTGACATTCCTGTAATAATCACAAGCTGAATATCTTCTTGTTTGTTCGTATTCATGCCTGCTTCCTCTCCTTCTTTATGAAAACGGTTCATGTATTAGTCTCCTTGAGGATCTAACCGATAAGCAATCAATTCAAAATCAGGTGTATACGTAAAAGTACCGTGCAGAAGTCCTTTTCCCTTTAGCATGAAATCAAGAATATGGGAATCTCCTGGAGCCATCGGTAAATGAGGCACATCTTTTACTTCATGCCACTTTAAAATGCCTTCCTCTGACTCTGTCACGTTTTTTCCAGTAAATGAATCTGCCATAAAGGTGAACATCATCCACTCTTGAACGATTTGATCGCCTTCTTTTATGATAAAGGTAAAAACACCTTTTAACTGAGGATTTAAAATATAAATTCCTGTTTCTTCTCTATACTCTCGAACGACTGAATCCTTGACCGATTCTCCGCTTTCCATTTTGCCGCCCGGCGCTACCCACCAGCCCCGTCTTGGCTTTTGCAGCAAGAGAACTTGATCTTCGTGATGCAGCACACAATTGGTTACTCGTTGCATCAGCTGTCACCTACTCTTTTATGTCTTTAACTTATTATACAGGTTCATCCTGACTCTCACAATGAACATGCCCCTTCTTCACCGAAAACAGACCGGATTTCGTCTGAAAGAGGTGGCGGGCAATTTCTCTACTCTTTATTTTACAGCATCTAATGGTTCTCCATGCGTCATTTGTGAACATCTCATGAATTTCTGATTTTAAGCAAAAAAAAGGACACGGATTCTCATCCGTGCCAAACATGAATTCCTTATAAAAGGGGGTCAATTACTAGTTTTATCATAACGGATAATTATTTCACCCGTGTTACATTCCAGTTAAAAGCCCATGACGCTATATTAAGGATTTACGACAGCCATTTATTTCGCTGCTTTCAGCTTTTCAGCAAGCTCTTCTACATAATGCTGTGCGCTTTGTGCGGCAATACTTCCGTCACCTGTTGCTGTCACAATTTGACGGAGTGTTTTTTCACGAATGTCACCAGCGGCGAAAATGCCTTCCACTCTCGTTTCCATTCTTTCGTTTGTCTCGATATATCCTTCTTCATTTGTAATGCCGAGATTTTCAAATGGTTTAGATAGTGGGAGCATCCCGATATAGATAAAGACGCCGTCTGTTTTAAAGTCTTCTTCTTCACCAGTCACCGTATCAATCAAGGTCACACTGCCGACTTTACCGTTTTCTTCATTAATTTGTTTAACTGTTTTGTTCCACATGAAGTCGATTTTTTCATTATCAAAAGCACGCGCTTGTAAAATGCTTTGTGCACGAAGTTTATCGCGTCTATGAACGATCGTTACTTTTGACGCAAAGCGTGTGAGGTATACACCCTCTTCTACCGCAGAGTCTCCGCCGCCAATGACCACGAGCTCTTTGTTTTTAAAGAAAGCACCGTCACATACTGCACAGTAAGAGACGCCCCGGCCGCCAAGTTCTTTTTCACCTGGTGCACCGATTTTTTTGTATTCAGCACCTGCCGCAATAATGACAGAGCGTCCTTTGTATTCTTTTGAACCGGCTTTGACGATTTTGTACTCTTCACCGTCTACGATTTCTTTGATATCGCCATATGCATACTCAGCACCGAATTTCTTCGCATGCTCAAACATTTTATTTGAAAGTTCTGGTCCTAAAATGCTTTCAAAGCCAGGATAGTTCTCGACATCTTCCGTATTTGCCATTTGACCGCCTGGAATCCCTCTTTCAATCATCAATGTTGAAAGATTTCCCCGTGATGTATAAACAGCGGCTGTCATTCCGGCAGGTCCCGCTCCAATGATGATCGTATCGTAGATTTTTTCTTCTGACACAACTGTCACTCCCTCTTCAATTGCTGCTAGCATTTCTTATTAGAATGCCCTTGGGTGATGCTTCCATTCATGACAGAGAGCATCAATTCCACTCTTACTTTTATTCCTTACCCATATCCTATTAAATCTGCGGATAATAAGCGAATCATTTGCTCATATCTTCAAAAAAAGAAAAAGCTTCCTTAAACTGCTGTTTAAGGAAGCCTGTTTACGGTTATATAGTAAGTAACGATTTATTCAACGACTCTTCTCACAACGCCATTGAATGCTTTTTTCCAGTAAACATTGCTCATAGAGTCAACTGAAACACCGCGAGAGCTGTTATCGTTCAAGAATGTACCGTTTCCTAAGTAAATACCAACGTGTCCATTTACTTTATACGTATCAAAGAACACAAGGTCTCCGCGTTTCATGTCAGATGCACTTACAGCTCTTCCTTTACCTACAAGCGTATCTGTTGTTGTACCGCCAACTGGTCCAAGGTTGATGCCTGCTGATGCGAATGCCCAGCGAACGAATGAAGAACAGTCAAAACGACGTGCATCAATATCGGCTTGTGATCTGCCGCCGCCCCATTTATACGGAGATTGTCCAACGATGGTAGAACCTGTGCTGATTGCACCTTCGATTCCGCCTACGTTACTGCTGACAGGTGATCCACCGCCAGAAGATGGCTTCTTGCTTGGTGAACTGCTGTTGTTATTATTATTTGAAGATCCACTGTTACTGTTATTTGAAGACGGGCTGCTGTCGTTAGTTGAGCTGTTGTCTTCCGCTTGAACACTCGCTTGACGCTGCTCTTGTCTTTGTGCTTTTTCTTCTTTTGCTTTTTGAGCTGCTTCTCTCGCTTCTTTTTCAGCTTGTTTTTGAGCAGCGATTGTTGCGTCTTTTTCAGATGCAATGCTGTTAGCCTCACTGTTTAACTCGCTGATTTCAGAAGAAGCACTTCCTTTTTGCTTTTTCACTTGCTTGAATAGCTGGTCTTTTTCATCAAGCTGTTTATTCAAGTCTGTTTGAAGCGTTTCAAGCTTTGCAAGTGTCTTTTGAACATCTGCAAGCTTTGTGTTTAATTCGTTTTCAGACTTTTGAAGCTCAGCTTTGTCTTTTTCTTGCTCTTTAATGATTTCGCTGTCTGCGTTGATGAGTGTAGATACTGCACCTGCACGGCTGATGAAATCGCTAAAGCTTTTCGCTCCTAGTAATACATCTATGTATTTCGTAGAACCGCCGCTTTCTTGAAGCGCACGTACACGCTTTTTCAAGAACTTGTTTCTATCTTCAATACGTTTTTCAGTATCAGCTATTTCTTGTTTCAGTGCTTTGATTTCTTTTTTCGTTTGTTCATTTTCTTTTTGTTTTTCTTCGATTTGATCACTTGTTTTTAAAGCTTTCTCGTCAATTTCTTTTAGCTTTAGTGCAAGTGCCTCTTGTTTTGCTTCAAGCTTTGAAAGCTCATCTTTTTTCTTTTGAAGGTTTTTGTTGACCTCAGATTGCTTGCTGTCCAGCTCTTGTTTCTTTTGTTCAAAGTTCTGTGCGTTTGCTTCATGAGTAAATGGGATAAATAAACTGCTCGCTCCGATGACCGAAGCTAAACCGAAAGTAATAAACTTTTTCACGAATAGTTCCTCCTTTGACAATTTCCAAGCGACATGAGAAAGCAGCAAATTCTCTGCGGCCAATCTGTGCTATCTATGTCTTTCTTCCTGATTGATCAGTCAGATGTTGACCAGATTGTTTCTATCACTAGGTGTTTCATTATGTATAGTAAAATAACTAAATATATGTCTTTGTTTTAATCCACGATTTTCATTATACATGAGACATCGACAAAATGAGCTAATATTTTTATTACATTTATGTTTCAAAAACATGTCGTGATTGTCATACTTCGCCAAATCCTTGCAAATCCCACCTTTTTATCCAAGAAAAAAGCATGACCTTTTCGGCCATGCTGCAATCTGCTGAATCTATTTACCTATTTAATCGATTAACGCACAAATGACTTGTTCATATTTAGACAGTGTTTGAACGCTGATTTGAAAAGAGGCTGCAATCTCTTTTTTGCTCACAGCTGATTCTTCTTGCTCCTTCATCCATAAATAATAAGATGCTGCTGCCCATGCAGGCGCATTTTTCTTATCTACGCCAGAAGCACGTGCCTGCTGAATAATATGGAATAACCAAAAATAAGGCATATGGCTGTCAGGCTGAACAGCTTCTTCCAAGCTGGATGCCGCCTGTTTTGCGAAAACCGCATCTTCTGAAAACGACCGCACTTCCATTTCATCTTCGTATAAGAGCAGTTCGATGAATTGCTGTTCGAAGGCTGTTTTCGCTGCGTGTGCATCAAGGACAGATTGAAGAACGTCACGTTCCCCTTTTTGTTTGCTCACATAGTACGCAGTCAGCCGCTCCTCAATGGAGACCATTGGCTCAGTCTCCTCGGGTTTATCCTGCCACGGCTTGATTTCATCTGCATCGATATCTTCTTCGACCATCTTATTCCAAACCGTCTGTGCAAGCGTTTTGTGGCCTGTATAATAAGCTGCGCTTGCGAGCCAGTATAAAAATGTACTATCTCCCTGAAAGCCTGTTTTGTACAAAGAATAAAGCCATTTAAAGGCCCATTCAAATTCTCCAACTAGGGCAAATGTTGCGCCAAGCTTATAACGCTGTTCACTTAATATTGGATACACGTGCGTTAATTGCTTCGCTAACGTATTGACCTTTTCTTCTTCTTTTTCATAATGATAGAAGACAAGCTGGTTGCAAAGGGCATGCAGATTACCCGGATTTTCATGAAGAACCCGGTTCAACATCTCTTTCGCCTGATGGATTTGACCAGAATAAAAATAGGCCAAAGCGAGATTATTATACGCTGACCAAAATTCTGGATACTCAACAATCATCTGTTCCAGCATTTCAATGGCTTCATCAAGCCTGCCGCTTTCTAGCAAGTGATTCGCTTGATCCTGCTTGACAATCAGGTCATCCTGATCGTAAGGAAAATCTTCGTCCTCTTCGTCGCTCATATCGAGCAGGTCGAGGAGATCGTCATTTTCATCTGCAAATTCCCCGTTCTCTTCCAATGAAGCATAGGCAGTAGCTGACTTATATGCCTCTTGAAAGAGTCCTAGATTCGCATAATTATTGGCTTTAAAATAGTGACACTCAGACATGTTTTCATCGATATGTTCAAGTATGAAATCAAGCAGTTCATTTGATTGTTGGTAATGACCCATTTCAGTATAAATAATGGCAAGCTGTGATAGCATTTCTACATTTTCAGGCTCAAGTACGATAGCCCGCTGTATCAGCTTACTCGCTTTAGATAGATTTCTTTCTCTATAAGCTTTTAGACCTTTATGAAAAAAGTAATGCCCATCTTGGAATAGCTGGACGACTTGTGTGTGATTATTTTGAGAAGTGTATTTACTCACCGATACCCTCCATTTCGAACAGTGTACCGTGTGTAGTATAACATACTTCACGAGTCGTCACATAGAACAAAAGAAAAGGAAGGATTTGTTTTTCACTCAAAAACAAAAAGCCAGAGGTGCCCCCGGCTTTTCACTCACCTTGATGACGCTTTTTTAATACTTTTAATACCTCATCAAGCGGCAATTGCTGTTCACGTAATAACACAAGCAGATGATACAGGAGATCGGCTGTTTCCCATTTCAATTCTTCTTGATCCCGGTTTTTCGCTGCAATGATGACCTCTGACGCTTCTTCCCCTACCTTTTTTAGGATTTTATCGACCCCTTTTTCAAATAGATAGGTTGTATAAGCGCCTTCTGGCATTTCTGTCTGACGTTTTGCAATCACCTGTTCAAGTTCATTTAAAATCGCAAAACGATCCTGCTCTTCCGTTTGAAGCTTCACGCCTTCTTCCGAAAAGCAGCTATAGCTGCCAGTATGGCAGGCTGGTCCACTTGGTGTGACAAGAACAAGCAGAGCATCTTTGTCACAGTCATATCGAATGGATGTGACTCGCTGAGTATGCCCAGATGTGGCGCCTTTGTGCCAAAGCTCGTTTCTCGACCGGCTGTAAAACCATGTTTCCCCTGTCTCCAGTGTTTTTTCATAGGATTCTTGATTCATATACGCCAATGTCAATACTTCCTTACTTTGAGCATCCTGTACAATCGCAGGTATCAGGCCTGCCTCATTAAAGGATAATTCGTTTGCCTGTTTCATCTGACCTTCACCCCGTGTTCTCTCAAGTATGTCTTTACCTCTTGAATTGAAGTCTCTTTATAATGGAAAATGGAGGCTGCTAATGCTGCATCAGCTTCTCCTTTTGTAAATGCCTCCAGCATATGCTGGGCATTGCCAGCGCCTCCCGAGGCAATGACAGGCACGGTGACGGCTTCTGACACAAGCTTTGTTAATCGATGATCAAAGCCTGTTTTCTCACCGTCAACATCCATACTTGTCAGTAAAATCTCTCCTGCTCCCCTCAGCACGGCTTCTTTTGCCCAATCGCTGACCTCTATATCCGTTTGACGGCGCCCTCCGTGTGTGTAGACCATGTACTCTTTTTTCTCTTCATCGTACTTTGCATCTATTGCGACGACGATGCACTGGGAACCAAAGAAATCGGCGCCTTCTGAAATCAGTTCTGGTCTTAAAACTGCCGCTGTGTTCACAGATACTTTGTCTGCACCCGCTCTTAATAAGCGCTTCATGTCATCAAGGTGGTTAATTCCGCCGCCTACCGTAAAAGGGATGGCAAGAGTGGACGCCACTTGCTTGACCACATCCACCATCGTTTTCCGGCCTTCATGAGAGGCAGAAATATCAAGAAAGACAAGTTCATCCGCACCTTCCTCATCATACATCTGCGCTAATTCTACCGGATCACCAGCATCCTTTAAGCCGAGGAATTGCACCCCTTTGACCACACGCCCTTCCTTCACATCGAGACATGGGATGATTCGTTTTGTCATCATACGCGGTCAAGCCCTTCAATTGCTTCAGCTAAAGTAAACCGCTTCGTGTAAAGGGCCTTTCCAATGATCGCACCAGAAACACCTGACTGTTTTTGTGCTGACAGCTTTTGAAGATCAGCTAGCGCGCTTACACCACCTGAAGCAATGACTTGTTTGCCGGTAGCTTCCGCTAAGCGAACTGTACTTTCCACATTGGGTCCAGACAGCATGCCATCCTTTTGAATATCCGTGAAAATAAAGACCTCCGCGCCTTCCTTTGCCAATTCTTTGCCGAGTTCCTCCGCCTTCACTTTCGACGTTTCAAGCCACCCCTCAGTCGATACAAAGCCATTTCGCGCATCGATCCCAATCGCTATTTTCTCCCCATATTGGGCAAGCATTTTTTTCACAAAGGCGGGATTAGAAACAGCGGAGCTGCCAAGGATGACTCTAGCTACACCATTGTTTATATAAAAGGCAACGTCTTCTTCTGTCCGAATGCCGCCGCCAATTTGTACATTCACATCTAAGGATGAAGCAATCGCCAGTACATGCTCATGATTGACGCGGTTCCCTGCTTTCGCACCATCTAGGTCAACGAGATGAATCCACTTTGCTCCTTCATTTGCAAACCGCGCAGCCATATCAAGCGGCGAATCTCCATAAATGGTTTCTTGATCATAATCTCCTTGCACAAGCCGTACACATTTGCCATTTCTCATATCAATCGCTGGATACAATGTAAATTCACTCATTTGTTCACCCTCTGTTCGTTTGCTAATTGAATAAATTGTTTGAGCAGCGCCATTCCCGTTGTACTGCTTTTTTCAGGGTGAAACTGTGCGCCAAGCACATTCCCCTTGCCGACAACTGCTGGTACTTGAACGCCATAATCCGCACTTGCTAATTGCTCTTTTGGATTCATATCACTTACATAATAAGAGTGAACAAAGTACGCAAATCCTTCCGGTACACCATCAAACAATGGGGAGGGCTGATGAAATGTGAGCTCATTCCACCCCATATGAGGCACCTTCAGCCTTTGCCCATCCTGGTCGCGATCCTTTAAAAGAACGACACGCCCTTTTAACAGCCCCAAACCTTTCGTACGTCCTGCCTCTTCACTTTCTTCAAATAACAGCTGCATCCCGAGACAAATACCAAATAGCAGCTTTCCTTCCTGCACAACTTGGTGGATAAACTCTTCAAGTCCTGTCTGTTTTAACAGCTGCATCGCATCACGAAACGAACCGACCCCAGGCAAAATATAAGCATCTGCCTTTTTGAGCTCCTCCACATCAGAGGAGACGATATAACTGGCACCTGCTCGTTCCAGTGCTTTTGATACGCTGAACAAATTTCCCATTCCGTAATCAATGACTCCGATCATTAGAGCATCCCCTTTGTCGAAGGAATCCCTTTCACACGTGGATCAATGGTTGTTGCCTCATCTAGGGCACGTGCCATCGCTTTAAAAATGGCTTCAATCATATGGTGCGTATTGGTTCCGTAGTGAACAATCACATGAAGATTTATACGAGCTTCTAGCGCAAACTTCCAAAGAAACTCATGCACGAGCTCTGTATCAAAGGTACCGACCTTTTGACTTGGAAAGGCCGCTCTCATTTCCAAATGAGGGCGATTGCTTAAGTCGACCACGACCTGGGCAAGCGTTTCATCCATCGGAACAAAGCTGGAGCCATACCGCTTAATTCCCTTTTTATCACCTAACGCTTCCTTAAACATTTGCCCAAGCACGATGCCGATATCTTCTGTTGTGTGGTGATCATCAACATCCGTATCTCCTTTCGCATCGACGGTCAAATTAAAGTGTCCATGCTTCGTAAATAAATCAAGCATGTGTGTCATAAAAGGGACATCTGTTTGAATATCTGCTTTTCCTTCCCCATCAATCTCTAACGCTAACGAAATATTCGTTTCATTTGTTTGTCTCGCTGTTTCCGCCTGTCTCATGACGATTCCTCCCGCTTTCTCGATTCAATCGACCTTGCATGCGCTTCGAGCCCTTCTAATCTGGCAAAAGCCGCAATGCTATCCCTGTGTGTCTCAAAGGCTTCTTGACTATATGAAATAATGCTCGTTTTCTTTTGAAAATCAGTCACACCAAGCGGGCTGGAGAATCTAGCCGTTCCGTTGGTTGGCAGCACGTGATTTGGTCCTGCAAAATAATCTCCCACCGGCTCAGGGCTATAACGCCCTAAAAAAATCGCCCCTGCATGCTTGATTTGACCAAGAAGTGATTCTGGATATGCTGTCAGCACTTCTAAATGCTCTGGCGCTAACTGGTTGACGACGTCTACTGCACGATCCATAGATTCTGTCACGTATATACGGCCATAATCTTGTATGGATTGAGCTGCAATTGATTTTCTTGGCAAGGTGTCCAGCTGCGCTTGCACCTCAGCCTGCACGTTTTCAGCAAGTGTCTTAGACGGTGTCACCAAAACACTAGATGCCAGCGCATCATGTTCTGCCTGCGAAAGTAAATCAGCCGCTACCTCATGTGCCGATGCCGTATCGTCTGCTAGAACCGCAATTTCACTTGGACCGGCAATCATATCAATGTCTACCAGGCCAAATACTTCCCGCTTTGCCAGGGCTACATATATGTTGCCTGGACCTGTGATTTTATCAACAGACTGGATGCTTTCTGTTCCATAGGCAAGTGCCGCAATCGCCTGCGCACCGCCCATTTTATACATCTCAGAAATACCGAGCTCCTTTGCAGCAGCCAGTACAGCGTCTGAGAGATGGCCATCTTTCCCTGGAGGTGTGACAAGGACAATTCGTTCAACACCAGCGACAAGCGCCGGAATCACATTCATTAAAACAGATGATGGATAAGCAGCTGTTCCGCCGGGGACATACACACCGACTGCATCGAGCGGTGTCACCTTTTGTCCGAGCATCGAGCCATCCTGCTGGTGATAAAACCAAGAGGATGTCAGCTGACGCTCATGGTATGTGCGAATATGACGGATAGCCGTTTGAATCACCTGAATCATGGCTGGGTCCAAGCGTTCGGAGGCTTTTGTCATTTCCTCCTCTGTGACAAGCGGATCTTCAAGCAGCACTCCATCAAATTGCTTTGTAAAAGACTGTACCGCTTGATCACCATTTAGCTTCACTTCTTGTATAATCCGCTGAACAGCCAGGCGCTGCTCTTCCGTACCTGTATCTATAGTCCGCTTGAGCGAGAGAGTCTCTGTCTCACCTTCTTGTATGTAGGTGATGTTCATGATGTTTCCTCCCCTTCAATGATTCTTGCAAGGCGCTGCGCCATTTCATCGATCACCGCATCCTTCATCCGATAGCTCACAGGATTGACAATAAACCGTGACGTAATATCACAAATATGCTCCGTTTCAACAAGTCCATTTTCCTTGAGTGTTTGACCTGTAGAGACAATGTCAACAATACGATCGGCAAGTCCGATGAGCGGTGCTAATTCAATGGAGCCATTCAGCTTAATGATCTCCACCTGCTCCCCTTGTTCTCTAAAATAAGAAGATGCGACATTTGGGTACTTTGTTGCCACACGCGGCGCGACACCGCCCCAGCTGGCTCCCGGTAATCCGGCAACCGCTAAATGGCATTTGCTGATTTTTAAATCGAGCACTTCGTACACATCACGAGCTTCTTCGAGCATGACATCCTTCCCTGCAATGCCAACATCTGCTACACCGTGCTCTACATAAGTCGTCACATCCATTGGCTTCGCTAAAATAAAGCGGAGGTTTTCTTCCGGTACATCAATGATTAACTTTCTTGAATCCTCGAATTCCTCTGGCAGCTGATATCCCGCCTGTCTTAACAGCCCAGCTGCTTCTTCAAATATCCGGCCCTTTGGCATCGCCATCGTCAACACTTTACCCATTTGACTCTCCCTTTCTAGCGCCGATAAAATAAGTCACCTGCTCAAATGCCTTGGTCATCGCGTCAATATTTTCAATCCCTGCTAAGTCTTGCAGGACGATCTTTTTCCCTTTTGACCGCTCCTTTTCTGCAAAAGCAAAAGCCTCCAGCCTTTGTTCTTTACTAAAAATCACTGCCTCCTGCGGCTCATTGATTTCTTTTGCATCAAGCGCTTCAAGCAGACGGTCTAATCGAAGTCCGAATCCTGTAGCTGGTGCAGGTGCATCAAAATGAGCCAGCAATTGGTCATATCTGCCGCCACTTCCGATGACTGATCCAACATGATCTGCAAATACTTCAAACAAAATGCCCGTGTAGTAGCTCATATGACTCACCATGCTTAAATCTAAACGGATATATTCTGTACAGCCGTAATCTTCAAGAGTCTCCCAAAGCGATTTTAACTGTGTGAGCACCTCTTTTCCCTCTTGTGAAACGACGATTTCCTCTGCCCGCTCTGTGACTTCCTGGCCGCCTCTTAACTCTAAAAGCTGTAACAGCCTCGTTTTATCGATGGAGGAGAGTGGCAATTGCTTCACATGCTGGCGGTATCCTACATAATTCTTTTCATATAAGAATCGGCGGAGGACGTTTGCACGCTCTGTATTTCCCAATACATCTACAAATAACGTCTCTGCTAAAGCGACATGCCCGATCGCGATTTTGAAGGACTTTAGCCCGGCATTTTTTAATGCAAATACGACAAGCGCGATCACTTCAGCATCTGCACTAATCGAACCGTCACCAATCAACTCAATTCCGACCTGCTCAAATTCTGATGGCCTTCCGCCTTCTCTTTCCTGCGCCCGGAACACATTGGCCGCATACCCAACGCGAAGCGGATACGCCTGTTCATGAAGCTTTGAAGCCGCCACTCTCGCAATGGGTCCCGTCATATCAGGTCTGAGTACAAGGGTTTGCCCGTTCTGATCTAAAAGCTTAAAGAGCTGTGTATCTGTAATCGCCGATTGAACACCGACTGTATCGTAAAATTCAAGCGTTGGTGTCTCCATCAAACGGTAACCCCAGCCATTCATGACCTCTGTTAATGAATGTCTCACTTTTTTCTTCGTCTCATACAATCCTGGTAATGAATCCCGCATACCATATGGTTTCTCAAACATAAACATGCTCTTCTGCACCTCCAACACATTAAAACAAAAAATTCCGAATCCTTTAGTTCGCTAATATGATAATATGCTAACAAAATAAAGTAATTAAATCAATCATTTTTATTTTCTCTCTATTTTCATGAAAAATTTGTGGAATTATTACATTCAAGTGACACCTGTCCCTTTTCTGCATGTTTGATAAAAGAACGTGCTATAATACTTAAAAATATTGAATAACACAGGAGATTACAGTGAAGTTCATCCAGACATTAATCTTAACTTTGTTGTGCGCATGCCTTGTTTATTTCGGCTTTATATACGTGACACAAATCGACCAAGTCAAGAAGGCAGCTTCACCACACGAAGCAGCCAAAGAAAAAGAAAACGATACGGCACTCGCAGCTGAAGAAACACGATCAACGAAAAAAACAGACAACACATATTCTTCTTTAAAAGGAAGTAAAAAAGCCATGGACGTCATCCTCTACAATCAAATGGATGCCCCAAAGCTTTATAATGGATGCGAAGTCACAAGCTTAGCGATGCTTCTTCATTACAGCGGCTATGAGCAAGTGACAAAAGACGCATTGGCAAATGAAATCAAACGTGTTCCGCTCAATTATGAAAATGGCTTAAAAGGAGACCCGCATGACGGGTTTGTAGGCGATATGGAGAATGGACCAGGTCTTGGTGTTTACCATGAACCTATTTATCAGCTTGCGAAAAAATATGCGGGCGCTCAAGTCGTCGATTTAAGTGGAAAACCTGTCAAAAAGGCCATCTATCAATCACTTGAAAAAGGGTATCCTGTTTGGGTAATTACCACATCCACCTTTGACAAAATAGATAACATCGAAACATGGAATACACCAAATGGCAAAATAGATGTGAGCTTTAATATGCATAGCGTGGTCATCACGGGCTATGACAAGGAACATGTCTACCTAAATAACCCATACGGTGAAAAGAATCAAAAAGTCGATCGCGATCAGTTTGAGGATTCTTGGGAACAGATGGGCCGGCAGGCGATTATCATTAAAGCGTAGAACACCTTTCTCATTGAAAACATGAAAAAACATCCTCTAGCCGTATAGAGGATGTTTTTTCATGATGATCTTTCTAGTATTTCCTTCAGGCGGTCTTCAAGCTTTGCAGCTGTCATTACTCCTCCGCCTACAATGAAGTATTCAACCTTTTTTTAGTAAAAATGAGAGATAATCCTTGATCGTTAGACTTCTCACTCATCGTTTTTAGCGGCAGTGAAACGACTTATTCTGCTTCAGATACAACGGTAAAACGTTCTCCAACGTGGGCAACCTGCTCAATTTCATCGACAAGGGCAATGGCGTAGTCGGCATAGCTCACATAGCTGTCACCTTTAGAATTGAGAATCAATTGGTCTTTCCCTTTCACATAAGAACCTGTGCGTTTACCTGCTGGGTCAAAGAATGCAGCAGGACTGAGGAAAGTCCATTTTAATCCTTCGGTCTGTTGAAGATCTTTTAGGTTTTCACCTTGCTGTGAAGCAGTCGCCACATACTCCTTTGGAAATTCTGGTGTATCAACAAGTCTTGTTGTTAGGGCTTCATCAACAAATAGACTGCCTGCTCCGCCCACAACGATTAAACGCGTATCGGGTACCTCTTTCAAAATATCAATAAGCTTTTTCCCAGCCTCTACGTGAAGGTGCTCTTGTCCAGCAGGTGCACCAAATGCATTGACGATGACATCAAAGCCTTTGATGTCTTCTGCTTGTAAATGAAACACATCCTTCTCGATAACAGCTACAGATGAATCTGTCACCTTTTGTGCATCTCGAACGATAGCTGTCACTTCATGTCCTCGTGATTGAGCCTCTTTTACAATTTCCTGTCCTGCTTTACCTGTAGCGCCAATAATACCGATTTTCATATGAATTCCTCCTGTAAAATGATTTTATTTGATAAACAAAAGGTGTAACCAATTCGGTTACAATAGAGGTAAAAAAAATTGAATAATCATCCAATTTTTTTGATTAACACCTGCGTTAGTTCACTTAATTTGATCTCAGCAAGCACTTGCTCCATCGCACTTTGAGCGCGGCACAAGATTAACTCAAGCACAGCCTGAATATTTGCACCGATCGGACAGTCAGGATTTGGGCTTTCATGGATTTGAAACAACTCTCCCTCATCCACCACTTCAACCGCTTTATACACATCAAGCAGCGTGATGTCGTCTTCACTGCGGTTCAACTGAGAACCACCTTTGCCAAGACTCGTTGAGATTAGGCCTGCTTTTTTTAATTTACTCATAATGCGGCGGATGACCACTGGGTTTGTATTCACACTTCCCGCGATATCCTCCGATGTCTGTAATGATCCTTTTTCAAGTGATAGCAAGGCCAGAATATGGACAGCGACAGTGAATCTGCTGCTGATTTTCATGTTTTCTCACCTCTGTTGTAATCATTATAGTTACACCACAACATATTGTCAACAAAAAAGTCTGCCGAGCTACTCAGCAGACGTAGATTGACGTGCTTTCATTTCTTCTTTCGTATAAATCATACGCATTGGATTTCCTCCAACAAATGAGCCTGCTGGAACATCCTTATGAACAAGTGTACCAGCTGATACGATCGCCCCATCCCCAATGGTCACACCAGGTAAAATGGTTGAATTGGCTCCAATTAAGACTTCATCACCAATATAGACTTCCCCAAGTCTGTATTCTTTAATCAAATACTCATGGGACAAGATGGTCGTGTTATAGCCAATCACACTATTTCGACCGACCGTGATTTTCTCAGGAAACATGAGATCCACCATGACCATTAAGGCAAACGCTGTATCCTCGCCGACCTTCATACGAAGAAAGGTTCGGTATATCCAATTTTTCATTCCCATAAAAGGCGTGTACCGTGCTATTTGAATGAAAATAAAGTTTTTCACCACTTTGAAAAAGGGAACCGTCCGATAGACTTGTCGTAACGAATTGACCCCTTTTACAGGATAACGATCTGTTTTTCTCAACTCAATCAGCTCCAACAATCGCCAGGAGATCACTCATTTTCTTCAGCATGAAATCAGGACGATGCTTTAAAAGGGCCTCTTCTCCCTTAATCGTCCAAGCAACACCTGCTGTTTTTGTCCCTGCCGCTTGACCAGACAAAATATCGTGATAATTATCGCCGACCATCACCGCTTCATGCGGATCACTGCCAAGCTTGGATAATGCTAGCTGGACAGGTTCTGGATGCGGCTTCTCATTTTGGACATCATCGAGCGTCACGATCACCTCAAAGAATGGCTCTAAACCTGTCAGCTTCAAACCCATTAAAACCGTATCACGTATCTTTGTTGTGACTATCCCAAGTTTAAATCCTCGATCCTGCAGCTCTTTTAATGTGTCTAAAACAGTCTCATATTCAGTCACAAGCAGATCATGCTGTTCATGATTAAACGTTCGGTACATCTGAATCATGTCATCCGTTAGCTCAGGGTCCATCGCAGAGAATGTATCAAACAATGATGGACCAATGAAATGAAGGATCTCTTCACGGCTGTACTGACCAGGATAATAATGATCAAGCGTATGTTGAAATGAAGCAATAATTAATTCATTCGTATTGATTAATGTGCCATCTAAATCAAATAGCACGGTGTTAATAATTGATTCGTTCATATGGCTTCCTTTCTAACAGCTGCAAGCTCCCGCTTCCGCCAAATATAGCTAATGGCAGCTGTTAATAAAATAGCAGATATCAGACGGATGACAAGAAGCGGCCACACAGGAATCCCAAGTGGAATAAATATCAGCGTATCTTCGACCACTGCATGGCAGGCAACAAGAAAAATGAAAGCAAGGGTTAAATCCTTTTTACTCACGCCGTCCTCTTCCACTGCCTTCATCATCACGCCGGCTCCGTATGCCAGACCGATGGTTAATCCAGCTACCATTGTCATCGACGTATTTTCTTTCATTCCAAGCATTCTCGTAAATGGAGACAGCCACTTAGACAGCGTATGGAGCCATCCTAAATCTCTCATGAATTGAATGATGATCATGAGAGGGATGACGATACAGGCAAGCTGGACCACACCGAGTACGGCTTTTTGTAAAGCGAGAAGGACAATCATGTACCAGCTGGAAGGCACATCAGCCGTCTGAGCTGCCGTCAGCAGTCCATATTGTGCCGGCTCCTGGCCTCCCTGCCACACGAGATGAATGACAATAGCCGAAATAACAGCAAGGCTGATTCTGACCAGCAAAATGACAGACACTCTGAGTCCAACCTTTGCTGTCACTGTCGATTCGATGATCAGGTTATGGCAAAAGGACAGCATCACGGCCAAAATGAACACTTCCTTCACAGGAAGATCTAGTGTCAGAATGGCGGCTATGCCCGCATACAAGTTCAGCACATTTCCTAATACAAGCGGAATGGCCGCTTCTCCTGAAAGACCAAACAACCCCATAAATGGCCGTATGAATTGTATGATCCAATTCATAACAGGCGTATGCTGCAAGATACTGACGAGAATGGTAACCGGAAAGATGACTTTTCCAAGTGTCCAAGTTGTCGATAGCCCTGCTTTTAAGCCGCTTTTCCATGTCTCTCCCATCTCTTCTGATCCCCCCTGCTTAATTCGATGAGTTGTTCTCTTTATAAGGAATCGATGCGTATCCTTTCATTCTTCTAAAGATCATCAGCAGAACAGCCACTGCAAAAATGGCAATCGAAATCATTTGAGCGATTCGTAGATGTTCTGTCAGCATCAAGCTGTCCGTTCTCATCCCTTCAATGAAGAAACGACCGATTGAATACCAGATTAAATAAGACAAGAAGATTTCGCCTCTGCGCAGCGATGTTCTGCGTAATAAAATCAAGATCACAACACCGGCAAGATTCCATAATGATTCGTATAAGAACGTTGGGTGATAATACGTCCCATCAATATACATTTGATTAATGATAAACTCTGGCAGATGCAAATTCTCTAAAAAGGCTCTTGAAACCGCCTCACCATGCGCTTCCTGATTAATAAAGTTCCCCCAGCGACCAATCGCCTGCCCTAGTAAAATACTAGGTGCTGCTACATCGGCTATTTTCCAAAAGGATACCTTTTTCACTTTTGTAAAGACGATCGCTGTCAGCACAGCACCTATCAGCCCGCCGTGAATAGCAATTCCGCCATTCCAAATCTTAATGATTTCATTTGGATGCTGCTGATAGTAATCCCATTCGAAGGATACATAATAAATTCGTGCACTAATAATGGCTATTGGAATGGCAAATAAGATTAAGTCAATAAACGTATCTTTATTGATTCCTCTCTTCTCACATTCTCTCAGTGCAAGCCAGAGTCCCAGCAAGGCTCCGACCCCAATGATCACACCATACCAATGAACCGAAAGAGGTCCGAGCTGAAAAGCAATCGGATCAATTGGCTGAATCGCTTCGTTCATATAGACAACTCCTATTCATCCTGGCCATTGTCTTCAATAACATCGGCAAGTTTACTTGTAAATTGTTCCGCCGCATTATGTCCCATGCGTTTTAACCTGAAGTTCATCGCAGCCACCTCAATGATGACCGCTAAGTTTCTTCCTGGCCGGACAGGGATGGTCAGCTTCGGTACATCTGTATCGATGATTCGCATTTTTTCTTCTTCAAGTCCTAAACGATCGTACTGTTTGCCTTGTTCCCAAAGCTCAAGGTTCATTACAATCGTAATTCTCTTATAGCTTCTGACAGCACCGGCTCCAAATAAGGTCATCACATTAATGATGCCTAGCCCGCGGATTTCTAAAAGATGTTCAATCAGCTCTGGTGCGCTTCCAACTAACGTATCCTGATCCTCTTGACGGATTTCCACACAATCGTCTGCGACCAGCCTGTGTCCCCTCTTCACTAGTTCTAAGGCTGTTTCACTTTTTCCTACTCCGCTTTTTCCAATTAACAATACACCTACACCATATACATCTACGAGCACGCCATGAATGGCGGTCGTTGGTGCAAGCTTACTTTCTAAAAAGTTGGTCAACCGACTCGAAAGTCTTGTCGTTTTTAGGCTTGATCGTAACACAGGGACGCCATTTTCATTTGAAGCTTCAATTAATTCCTTCGGCACTTCACGATCTCGTGACAAAATAATTGCAGGGGTAATATCTGTACAAAGAGACATCATTCTCTGCTTTCGTTCGCGTTCTGGGAGTTGTTCAAAAAAAGAAAGCTCTGTTTTCCCTAAAAGTTGAACTCTTTCTTTTGGGTAATATGTAAAATAACCAGCCATTTCAATACCTGGTCTGGAAAGATCACTGATTGTAATGGGACGATTAATCCCTTCTTCCCCACTTACCAGTTCAAGATGAAATTGTTCCATTATGTCCTTCGTACGAACTTTCGGCACGCTTCTTCCTCCTTTTATCACAGGCGATTCAGAAATACAGCTCTATTTTATCACTTTCAATGATGATCCCAAAACAGTATTTTATCCTGATCCTGTTTCATCTACTTCACTGGTATAGACAACTATACTTAAAAAGGGTAAACTAAGTCAAAGACAATGACTAAAGGGGGCACAATCATGAGCAGCTCTTTATTGCTCTCCAATATTCATATTGTGACAAAGACTGAAATGATTGCAAACGGTTTTGTCGGTTTACGCGACGGCAAGATTGACTATATTTCAACATCACCACCGACAGGAAATTATGAAAAAGTATATATTTCCCGGGAAAACTTTTATTTACTTCCCGGAATGATTGATATTCACATCCATGGCGGATATGGAGCAGACATGATGGATGCGACATCAGAAGCCATGAATACACTCGCTAACAACTTACCATCAGAAGGAACGACAAGTTTTTTAGCAACAACCATCACTCAAAACCATCATGAGATAGAGCAAGCACTTAAAAATGTCTCTCAGTGGAAACATTATAATGAAGAACAAGCAGGAGTTCAGGCACAATGTTTAGGTATCCATCTTGAAGGTCCTTTTATTTCTAAAGATAAAGCAGGGGCACAGCCTGTTCAATGGATAAAGCAGCCCGATCTCCCTCTTTTTGAAAAATGGCTGGATGCTTCTCAACAGCTTATTCGAATTGTCACGTTTGCACCTGAGGAAGACCCTGACTTTGCTTTTCTTTCTCTGTTGCAAGAAAAAAACATCATTCCTTCTATTGGACATACGAATGCCCATCATGACATGATTGAATTAGCAGCAAAGCATGGTGCACGCCATGTCACGCATCTTTATAATGCACTGAGTTCGTTTCAGCATCGTGAACCAAATGCTGTGGGGGCTGCTCTTACGAACGAGAATCTTCATACCGAGCTGATTACGGATGGGATACACTCCCATCCACTTTCCATTAAGCTTGCATATTTAGCAAAAGGAAGTGATCGTTTGATCATGATTACAGATTCGATGCGCGCAAAAGGACTCGGGAATGGGACGTACGAATTTGGCGGTCAAACAGTCACAGTCAGCGGCGAAAAAGCATTACTCTCAGATGGTACACTTGCAGGATCGATTCTGAGAATGAAAGATGGCGTCAAACGGATGAAACAGATTACACATTGTGAATGGACAGAGATTGCGAAGATGACCTCAACCAATGCAGCCATTCAGCTAGGACTTGATCAGCAGCTCGGTTCGATCGAAGTTGGAAAACAAGCAGACCTTGTGATTTGGGATCAATCTGGCGAACTAATGATGACAATCTGCCGTGGACAAATCGTCTTTGAGAAAAAGGAGGCCAACCACTAATGAAAATCATCGAATTTGAAGATAAAGAACAATTAGGAAAAGAAGCAGCAGCCCTTATCGCACGCACAATCGCTTCTAAACCAGATGCAGTACTTGGCCTAGCAACGGGCGGTACACCTCTTGATACATATCAAGAGTTAATTCACCTTCATCAAGCACACCAATTGTCTTTCAAACAAACAAAAACAGTCAATTTAGATGAATATGCAGGACTTGATCCAGATCATGAAAATAGTTATATGACCTACATGAAACGTCATTTATTTGATCATATTGATCTCCCTCAGGATCAGTATTTCCTTCCAAATGGCGCTGCACCTGATTTAGAAAAAGAATGCTTAAGATATGATCAGCTCATTCAAGATATAGGCGGCATCGACCTTCAGCTTCTTGGAATCGGTCAAAATGGACATATCGGTTTTAACGAGCCCGGTACCCCATTTAACTCAAAGACTCATGTCGTGCAACTAGATGAAAACACCCGGGAGGCCAATGCAAGATACTTTTCTTCTATTGATGAAGTGCCTACATATGCCATCACCATGGGTATTGCGAGCATTCTTTCAAGTAAAAAGATTCTCCTTCTTGCATCAGGAAAATCAAAAGCGAAAGTGATACAATATTTAGAACAGACTGAGATACATCCAGACTTCCCAGCATCTGCTCTGAAACTTCATGAAGATGTGACGATTTTGATTGATCGAGAAGCTGGTTCACTACGCTAAAGCTAAACACGAGAGGATTTTCACATGTTTATTGATAAGCAGTCACCTATTCCGATGTACCATCAGATTATGGAGAACTTGAAAAAGCAGATTGAGGATGGAACATTAGCACCTGATACACTCATTCCTTCTGAAAGAGAATATGCCGAACGCTTTGGTATAAGTCGAATGACTGTCAGACAAGCCTTATCGAACCTTGTGAACGAAGGATATTTGTATCGACAAAAAGGAAAAGGCACCTTTGTTAGCCGAAAAAAATTTGAACAGCCGCTTCAAGGCTTAACAAGCTTTACAGAGGATATGCGCCAGCGTGGGCTTAAAGCTTCAAACCAGCTGATTGACTTCAAAAAAATCGTATGTCCAGAGCACTTGCTGCCTGTCTTACAACTGTCAAATAGCGATGCTGTATTTGAACTCAAACGGATACGCCTTGCAAATGATGAACCGATGGCGATTGAAACGAGCTATATCCCTGAAGCATTTGCAGGAGATTTAACAAAGGAACATTTAACTGGCTCTATATATGAATATATAGAGACTCAAACAGGCCTTGCAATTGCTCATGCAAAACAAGAGCTTGAAGCGAATGTAGCTTCAAAGGAAGAAGCACACGTGCTGTCTATTTCAACAGGCGATCCCGTGCTCTCAATCGCAAGAACGACTTATTTTCAGAATGACGTTCCATTTGAGTATGTTCTCTCCGTGTATAGAGGGGATCGTTACAAGCTCATTCATACAATGGAAAGATAAACAGTGCCCTCATAAAAGGAGGAGCACTGTTTTTTATTTCCTAAGAAATGTTGCTTCACGATCATCTTTTGTATGAATTTTCCATATAGGCGAAATTGCTTTTCCTTGAAAACGATCTTTTGCTACAGTGTACCAATAATAGTCTTCATTTGGCCTTAAGCCTTTCCACACAAAGCTTGCTTTTTTGCCGCTTTTTACACCGCGTGCCTCTCCTATCAGGACATTTGTGTAGACATTAAGTTCAAAATAATTGGTTTTGACAGATTTCATTTTCGGCGTCAAATCCACATCAATTGAAAATTCATCCTGATCTCCATACGTTTTAGGATCATAGAAATGCTCTTGATTCATATAAGGTGAGTACGTCGTAAAATGAAGCTGGTTTTTTTCTTGATCGGCTGTTATCAGCCTCATAAACCCTTGTCCACCTTCAGGTCCTGACTGATAATCAGCGAGTATTTGATATACTTTCCGGTCTACTTTGCCATCCTGGTTATCGTCAAGCTCATCTACTTTCCTGCTTGCTCCGTGATAATGGCCGCTAAATACTGCCACAATATTGGGATGGCGTTTCACCACCTGATGGAAGATGAGGTCGCCAATCGGGCTGCGGTTGCCACTCACCAACAAATACTCATGGAAATTTAAAATGACGATGCGGTCTGGATGCTCAGAAATCACACGGTTTAACCAATCAATTTCATCTTGCTTAATCCCCCAGCCCATGTATACCATCATATAATCATTGCCACCGGCAGAGATGAGATCATAATGACCTCGATTGTTTTGATAGGATTCACCATAGTAAGGTTTATTTGCAAAGCGTTTCTCCCCGAAATATTTCCCATATTCCGCATATAAGCCATCCTTATGTCGAACATCATGATTTCCTGCTAAAACACCGTAAGGAATTTGATGCTCATCTAACACACGCATAAACGTATCGGCACGATGCCATTGTTTATCCTTTGAATCATCCACAATATCACCTGTATGGAACACATATTGAATGTTTAACTTTTCTCTCTGGTCTCGAATCCACTCGACCATTTGTTTAAAGATATGAGGATAGCTCTTTGCATAATATTGTGTGTCAGACATCCAAACCATCTTATATGGCTTTTGCGCTTTGCTGATTTCATCCTGTACAAGCAAATCAAACGTATGATTCTTCATGTACTGTCTTACTGACAGCAGTCCTTTCAGGTAAAATTCTTTTTGATCTTCAGCAAAATGATGAGTGATTTTATCCCACTTTTCTTGCTGATGATTCCATGCATACATGGTCACCTTTCTCCCTGACAATGAACTCCCTTTCCACATCGCTTCGACGACATCCTTTTCACGTACATCTTGATGAACCTTGATTTGAAAACGATGATAGGGAAAACGATTTAAATCCTTCGTTTCAACTGACTTACCATCAGCAAATGCAATGCGATTCCTTTCTTGATTAGAAAAGATCATTTCTCCTTTTTCGTTAAAGCTTTTTGGCGGTTCTGTCTCCGCTGCATATTTCAAAATCTTCATTGATGGATGCAGCGATGTATATTGATAGGCACGGTAAAAGGAGTAATCCAGCTTATCATTCGTTGGATCCTTGGTGAGCACAGTTTGCTTAGACGATTTCATTTTCGTCTTATCTGCTACTCGTTCTGGTGTCTCAGGGTGTTCATGTACCGTTTTGAATTCTTTTTTCAACGTCGACATGTTCCCTGCGGCATCTTTTGCTTTAATTGTCAACGTGTGTTCACCCGGGTTTAATTCGCTAGAGGACGTCTGATATGGCAAGGAAATGGGCTTGCCATCTACATATGCCTTCATCTCCTCTATGTCACTCCAACGATCCGTTACCTTTGCTTTTAACGTAAAGGCTCCTTTATATGGATCCTTTGTTTGGACGTTGGTCTTGATTTTCGGACCTGTGTTATCAACGTTCACATGTACAGATGCATGCTCGTCTGAGGTTTTGGCCTCAATCAAATGCGGCCCCTCTTTCAGCCTTCTTGTGTCCCACTTCATATAGGTTGAAACATAAGCTTCTTTTGGAATTTCAAATTGAAATGTTCTTACCTTTTTGGCGTTACCGCTGTCTCCCATTTTCCATTCTTTTTGCGGCTTTGCATTGATTGGAGGAATTTGAGTTCCATTCGACAGGATCATCCGGACGTTTTTTAATTCAAAATCATCGTGATTCTCTCCAGGCAGCCGATCTACTGGAGAAGACTTCGTTCCAGCATGGAAGGAGATCGTTTGGAGACCTGCTTTTTTCATCTCTGCTTCTGGTATTGGCATTGTATAGGTACGATACACTTTTGTCGAATCATCAAAAATAGAAAGTAAGTGCTTACCTATGGACACACCATTTTTAAAATATAAATTTGTCCCTTTGACATCAAATGCGATATATGGATCTGCTTCAAGGGCAGAAAATACTTGCTGATTCCGCTTTCCATCTATCAATAATTCAATGCTTTTTTTCCGATCAGACGTTGCCTTTAATGGAAATAATCCTGAAACCGTATCTCCTTCTTCTACATTGAATCGAAGGCCGTGGGCTTTGCTAACCTGCTCCACATCAATCATTTTTTTCATCGTCATTGCTGTATTTTCGCCGTCTGACGCTTCAAGCTGATATTCCAATTGTTCTTTACCAATCAACTCAGGTGAGTAAATAATATGATGAAATAACCGGTCGTTATGATCTTTTTGAAGCAGTATTTCCTTGAAATCATCTTTCCGATTTGTTCGATAGCGAAGCTTGACGGTTTTGACGGCCTGATCATCCTGTACATCCGCTTTAATCTCTATGCTTTCAGTTGGTTTCACGGGTTTCCTCACTGTCATATCTTCAATCACAGGTTTATGGATATCTTGAGACATTTCTTTTTTCTCAGATGGAATTTGTGCTTTTAGCACTTTTCCAGGCGTAGGCTCTTCTTCAATTTTCGAGATCACCTTCATTTGCGAAGTACCGTCCATTGGATATTTAAACAGCAAAGATTTATGCTCACTAAACCATGATGGCTTCAAACGAAATGCTGCTGAAGAAATCTCCTCCCCTATATTTGTTGTGATTGAAACAAGACGAGATTTAGAGTTGGACAGCCCTTTGCTCTCAATGACAGATACATGCTCTCCCTCTTTTAATTGACTTTTGTACATGGCATTGAAGTCCGCTACAGTTAAATGCTCCTGCCCTTTTTTCCTCAGCCAGAAAACATAAGGTTTTCCAGGTGAAATGGTGACTGGATTTGCGTGAAAGGAATACACATCATCCATTTCAGTTCCTTGTGCAGGATTGCGGTAGCGAAGTTGATAATGTTTAAGAGAGATTGGCTCATGTGTCGTGTTATACACCTCGATAAATTCAAATGCATCTTTGCCTTTGCGATTCTTTGAATTGACGACAATTTCCGTGATGACTAAGTCCGGAATGCGAGAAAGATCCTCTTCAAATCCATTTAAGTGGACAGATTGTTCTGCCGTTTTGATCACGGACTTTTGCGTAAGAAACTCTGTATAGTAACGAACGGTTGAATTCCATAATTGATCTGGCGGAATTTTCGCTGTAAATTCTGGCTTCATACCTGGTAACCGTTCCATTGGAAGCAAACGGTACCCCAGTTCATCACTTTGTTTATAGTACAAGTTCGCAGACAAAATTTGTTCCGGATCCGTAATAGACGCACGAAACTGGAGATCACGGCTTTTTTCCCCTAGAACTGGACGGACATCCACATGAAATCGATCAAAGATAAAAGGAGAAAAAGGCTTGTCCGGTATATTGACTTGTGTTTGAATAAAAGGCCCTGCTGAAGCAGGCTGATTGAAACAAAAAAGAATGATAAAAAAACATAAAAGCATGATTTGTCTGCTCACGTTCACCATCGTGCACCGCCTCCTTCGGATATTGTGTCTCCTGAAGGAAGTTTTTATGACAGATGAAACGGAGAAACGATACAAAATGGTAAAAAAAAACCGTTAGCTTTTTTTCGCTAACGGCTCCACAATTCCTTTTTGTATCAACAGATGGAAAATGGATAAAATGACAGCCATCCAAATGGCCGTTCCAAACCCATCAATGTTAAAACTATCACCCATAAAGCTCGATGTCATCATCAATGTGATGGCATTAATCACAAACAAGAACAATCCTAGTGAAAGGACGGTTACTGGAAGCGTTAAAATGATCAAAAACGGCTTCACTAAAATATTGAGCAAGGATAAAATGATACTTGCGACAATGGCTGCCCCAAACCCTTCAATATATACGCTTCCGAGCCCTGGCAGAATGCCTGAATCAAAATATCCAGCAATGACGATTAAAAGTAATGCATTTACTAAAATACTGACGATCCATCTAAGCATTTATTTAGTGCCTTCTTCCGGAACAACAAAATACCAGATGAAGTAGACCAGGAAGATAGGCATAAATGCTGTCAAAAATCCGATGATGACCGTTAAAATGCGAAGCAGGGATGCATCGACACTTAAGTATTCGGCAAGTCCACCAACAACACCCGCTATTTTTTTATCTGTTGCTGAACGATAAAGCTTCTTCATGTAGAATCACTCCTTGTCTGATTGGTGCTTTACTTGAATTGAACCTGTTTTTGTTTCTGCAAAAATGGATATACTGTTCACTGCCTGTTGATTGGCTTTGATCATTTTCTCTTTTTGTAATGTTTCATTTTTCTCTTTAATCATCTCTGCATCAAGCAAATCATGAGAAATAGACCCAAGATTGCTTTTCAGTTCAGCGGTCACTGCACACGCACGCGGGATCTGGACGTCCACACTGCCTGTTGTCGTTTTCGCATAAATGGAACGGCACTTTTCATCCGACAGCTGAATAGCAATGTTTCCGTTAAAGCTTTGGGCATCAATTGATTCACTTTTCCCGCGCAGGTCAATGAGCCCATTGATGGTTTCTACTTCAATCATACCACACTCGTGATCCGCCAGTTTAATTTGTCCGTTTGCTGTTTCAATTCCGACCTTTTCTGCCTGTAACGAGGCAAAAGAGACAACACCATTGGTGGTTTTCGCAGCAAGTTCTTTTGTCTTTAGCTTTTCCCCGCGAATCGGACCATTAAACAGTTTAACCTTGATTTTATCGTATTGGATACGAGGTACATATAAAGTGACATTGACTTTCATCGTCTTCTTTTCGGTCCGTATAAAAAATTTATCCCCTTCCAGGCCGCAGTCCAATTGATTGAGAAATTGCTGTCTTGCCTGCTCTCCGTCCTCTGCACGGTAGATTTTCGCATGGCACTCTGCACGAATATCCCCATCGTCCCAAGGCATCACATTGAGACTGCCGTTCGCCAATTGAATATCTAAATGAGAGAGCGTGGCGTCTTTGAACTGAAAAATGTGCTCAACGTCGACCGACTGTCCAAAGTTTAAATCAAGATCTACGTCTTTCACCTTTTTCACCGCAGAATCTAACCAGCCAAACAGCTTTGCACCAAGATTTTCAGTACCAGTTCCTTTGCTCTCTGTGCCAGCTTTTTCTTCATGAAAGGTGTGATCAGCTGTAGACTTTTCTAATGAAACAGACTGACTTTCTTCTAGTTTTTCAAGCAGCGTAATCGCTTCTTTTGCCGATAATGTCCCGTCTTCTACTAATTTTAAAATGCGTTCTTTTTCATTCATACAAAGCCCTCCTACGATTTGATGGATTGAAGTACTTTAATACCTTGAATGATATTCCAAATGACAGAGATCAAAAAGCCAATGGCGACTAAAAAGGACAAGATGAGCATCGTGATCACTGGAATAAGTGAGTCACTTGCCTGTGTCGCCAATAAAAATGGGATAGATCCAAAAACCAGTATCACGCACGCTGCGACTGGCAAAAGGTGTGACCACAATGCCCGCATCGCGTGCCGTTTCGTTTCCTTTTGATCAACTACAAAATATGCCACGATCGGTACAATAAACGGCATAAAAAATACACTAAAATAACAAATAGATGCAATGATCGACTGATCTCTATTCATATATTCGCTCCTTCATGATGAAAATTCCTTTCTCACTCATACGTTTATTGCGTATCAAAAGTTTCAAAATCATTCGAATTACATATGACCTTAGACACAAATTATATCTTTTTGCACCTAAGTATAGATTCTTCACGGATTACCCTTTAAAATATGTTGAAAAGATGGTGATTATCATTATAGGGGGTAATTATTTTGACAGATCATCATAATACTAACCACACGGCTCAAACGCTTTTAGACCTTATACAGAAACAGAAAAGCATGAACAGCGATATGATCAGGGAGCTTGAGACCATTCATCCGTCTCATCCAAAGTATGGTGATATCCGTTATTTAAAAGTACTGCTCGACAGCAGCAGCACACATATTTTAAAGGATTTAACGCAACTCAGTCATTTAATGCCAAAGGAAGATGCGCAATAAAAGAAAACCCCTCTTAACGAGGGGTTTCAGCGTGTAGGCAAACCCTCGCATTCTTTGTCAGGACTGCGCGCTGGTGCTCCCGAATGTCAAATTCGCTCCGCGCCAGTGCTCATCCTTCCTAGACTTCAAAGGTTTTCTATCACACTGAAAAGAAGACAAAGGGCTAAAATAAACATCATTTTAGCCCTTTGTCAACAATCTGAACCCCCTCTTAACGAGGGTTTTTTTATGATGACGTTACACTTTCTGTTTCTTTGACCAACTGTTTCATTCGTTCACGGTCACGTTCTAAAATAGGCTTCAAGTATTGACCAGTGTAAGAAGCTTCTTCTTTTGCAATCTGCTCAGGAGTCCCAGAGGCAATGATCGTTCCGCCGCCTGCACCGCCCTCTGGTCCGAGATCAACGAGGTAATCAGCAGCCTTTATAATATCAAGGTTATGCTCAATCACTAGCACCGTATCTCCGTTTTCGACCAAACGCTGAAGCACTTTTAATAAACGGGCAATATCATCCACATGCAGACCTGTTGTCGGCTCGTCTAAAATATAAAGAGACCTTCCGTTTGAACGGCGGTGAAGCTCAGATGCTAATTTCACACGCTGCGCCTCTCCCCCGGACAATGTCGTCGCAGGCTGTCCAAGTGTAATGTATCCTAGCCCAACATCAAAAATCGTTTGAAGCTTCCGCTTAATTTTCGGGATATTCTCGAAAAATTGGAGTGCGTCCTCCACAGTCATTTCAAGGACATCGGCAATGTTTTTCCCTTTATATGTGACCTCAAGTGTCTCGCGGTTATAACGTTTCCCGTGGCACACCTCACAAGGCACATACACATCAGGTAAAAAGTGCATTTCGATTTTAATAATGCCATCTCCACGACACGCCTCACAGCGTCCGCCTTTGACGTTAAAGCTGAATCTGCCTTTTTTATAGCCTCGTACCTTTGCTTCATTGGTTTGTGCAAACACATCCCGCACATCATCAAATACGCCTGTATACGTAGCTGGATTGGATCTCGGCGTACGGCCGATTGGAGATTGATCAATATCAATCACCTTATCTAAGTGATCCATTCCTTTGATCTCTTTGTGCTGTCCTGGCTTCGCCTTCGCTCTGTGCAGTTTTTGCGCAAGTGATTTTAATAGAATTTCATTCACAAGCGTACTTTTCCCTGAGCCGGACACACCGGTCACAGCTGTAAAGACGCCTAGAGGAAACTTCGCATTGACGTTTTTCAGGTTGTTTTCTTTTGCACCTTTGATCTCAATGTAGCGGCCGTCAGGCTTTCTTCTTTCGATCGGCAGCGGAATAAATTTCTCACCCGATAAATATTGTCCTGTTAAAGATTTCTTGTCCTTCATGACTTCTTCCGGCGTCCCAGCTGAAATCACTTCTCCTCCATGAACTCCTGCTCCAGGTCCAATATCAATCAAATAATCAGCGGCCAGCATCGTATCCTCATCATGCTCTACGACAATGAGGGTGTTCCCGATGTCACGCATGTTTTTCAATGTCCCGATCAACCGGTCATTATCACGCTGATGCAGACCAATGGATGGTTCATCTAATATATAAAGAACACCTGTCAGCCTTGACCCGATTTGAGTCGCCAGACGAATCCGCTGCGCCTCTCCGCCGGATAGTGTGCCCGCTGACCGGCTCAATGTGAGGTAATCTAATCCCACATTATTTAAGAAAGACAAGCGTTCTTTGATTTCACGTAAAATGAGCTGGGCAATCTGCAAATCTTTCTCAGACAACTCGATTTCACCATATAAATCAAGGGCATCAGAGACAGACAAATCAGTGATTTCTCCGATATGTTTGCCATTGATCAGAACCGCAAGCGTTTCTTTTTTCAGACGATATCCTTTACATGTCGGACATGGCTGATTGGCCATATATTTTTCCATTTGCTCACGAATATAATCAGAGCTGGTTTCCTTATAGCGTCTCTCAATGTTACGAAGAACGCCTTCAAATTCAATTTCATTTTCACGTACCTGGCCAAAATCATTTTCATATTTAAAATAAATCCGTTCAGAGCCGCTGCCATATAAAATTTTATCGAATAAATGCGACGGTATATCCTTCACTGGAATGTCCATGTCGATGCCGTAATGTGTACATACTGCCTCAAGAAGCTGAGGATAGTATTGTGAGCTTTGCGGCTCCCATGGGGCAATAGCATGCTGTCGTAACGTCAAATCCTTATTAGGAATGACGAGCTCAGGGTCAACTTCTAGTTTAGAGCCAAGCCCATCACAGCTCGGGCAGGCACCGAAAGGACTATTAAATGAAAACATTCTCGGCTCAAGCTCACCAATAGAGAATCCGCAGTGCGGACAAGCATGATGTTCACTGAATAACAGCTCTTCTTGTCCAATCACGTCAATCATCACACGGCCTTCACCTAGTCGCAGCGCCGTTTCAAGGGAGTCAGACAGCCGGGCCTGAACGCCTTCCTTCACCACGATTCGGTCAATCACGACTTCAATGGAATGCTTCTTGTTCTTTTCAAGCTCGATCTCTTCTGACAGATCTTCCATCTCTCCGTCGACTCTTACTCGAACATAGCCCTGCTTTCGAATTTGATCAAGTACTTTGACATGTGTTCCTTTGCGGCCAGATACAACCGGAGCAAGCACTTGCAATTTCGTTCTTTCTGGATATTCTAAAATACGATCTGTCATCTGCTCAATCGTTTGGGACGTAATTTCAATTCCATGTATCGGACAAATAGGTTTCCCGACTCGAGCATACAAGAGACGTAAATAATCATAGATTTCAGTAACGGTTCCAACCGTTGATCTAGGGTTCCGGCTCGTCGTCTTCTGGTCAATACTAATCGCCGGAGAAAGACCTTCAATGGCATCTACATCCGGTTTATCCATTTGACCGAGAAATTGGCGCGCATACGCTGAAAGAGATTCAACGTATCGGCGCTGACCCTCTGCATAAATGGTATCAAAGGCAAGAGACGATTTTCCTGAACCAGATAAACCCGTGATGACCACTAGCTGGTCACGCGGGATATTCACATCAATATTTTTAAGGTTGTGGGCTCTAGCACCTTTCACCTCTATTCGTTCCATAGCCATCAGGCAATCACCCTTCCGCTTTTAGCTCTAGCAATAGATCTCTTAATTCTGCTGCTTTTTCAAAATCAAGCGCTTTTGCTGCATCTTTCATTTCCATCTCGACCTTTTCAATCACTTTTTCTCGTTCTTTTTTGCTCATTTTTGACAGCTTTGGTGCTGCATTTGTTTCATATTCTTCCGATTCCTCATGTATCTTTGTTGCCTTAATGGCATCTCTGATTTTCTTATGGATGGTTTGCGGAGTAATCCCAAATTTCTCATTATACGCCTCTTGCTGCTCTCGTCTGCGCTTCGTTTCTTGAATCGCAATATCCATTGATTTGGTCATTTTATCTGCATACATAATGACCCGGCCTTCTGAATTTCTCGCTGCACGGCCAATCGTCTGGATGAGGGATCTTTCAGAGCGTAAAAAGCCTTCTTTATCCGCATCTAAAATCGTCACGAGCGACACCTCTGGAATATCCAGTCCTTCACGAAGAAGGTTGATTCCCACAAGCACATCATATTTTCCGAGACGTAAATCGCGAATAATCTCAATCCGCTCAAGGGTCTTAATTTCTGAATGCAGATAATTGACCTTGATTCCGATCTCTTTTAAGTAATCTGTGAGATCCTCAGACATTTTCTTCGTCAGCGTAGTCACGAGCACACGCTCATTTTTCTCAATCCGCGCATGAATTTCTCCAATTAGGTCATCAATTTGCCCTTCAATCGGACGCACTTCAATGATTGGATCAAGTAAACCTGTTGGACGAATAATTTGTTCCACAACCTCTGGGGTTTTCTCAAGCTCATAAGGACCAGGAGTGGCAGATACATGCACAATATGGTTGATATGCTTTTCAAACTCATCAAAGGTGAGCGGTCTGTTATCAAGTGCTGAAGGCAGACGGAATCCGTGATCAACCAACACTTGCTTTCTTGCTTGGTCCCCGTTGTACATCGCGCGGATTTGCGGGATCGTCACGTGTGACTCATCAACAACAATCATAAAATCATCTGGGAAATAATCAAGCAATGTGTAAGGTGTTGAACCAGGAGGGCGCAAGGTCAGATGCCTTGAGTAGTTCTCGATTCCTGAACAAAAGCCCATCTCTCTCATCATCTCAAGGTCATATCTTGTCCGCTGCTCAAGGCGCTGCGCTTCAAGCAATTTTCCATTATCTCGAAGCTTTTCGAGCTGCTCCTCAAGCTCTTGTTCAATATTGATAATCGCTTTTTCCATTTTTTCTTCTCTTGTGACGAAGTGAGATGCTGGGAAAATAGCCACATGTTCACGATCACCGAGTATTTCTCCAGTCAATGCATCCACTTCACGAATACGTTCAATTTCATCACCGAAAAACTCCACTCTGATACAATGCTCATCACGTGAAGCAGGAAAAATTTCAACGACGTCTCCTCGTACTCTGAAGGTTCCGCGCTGAAAATCTATATCATTACGAGAATACTGAATGTCCACCAGCTTACGAAGAAGCTGATTGCGTTCAATCTCCATTTCAGTACGTAAAGACAGCACAAGCTCTCGGTATTCCTCTGGCGAACCTAAGCCATAAATACAGGACACACTGGCAATGATGATGACATCTCTCCGCTCAAATAACGAGGACGTAGCGGAGTGTCTCAGCTTATCAATCTCATCATTGATGCTGGCATCCTTTTCAATAAATGTATCAGTCTGGGGCACATACGCCTCTGGCTGGTAATAATCATAGTAACTCACAAAATATTCGACAGCATTATTCGGAAAGAATTCCTTGAACTCGCTGTATAGCTGACCGGCAAGTGTCTTGTTATGCGCAATGACAAGTGTCGGTTTGTTCACTTCTTTGATCAGGTTGGATACAGTAAAGGTCTTTCCCGTACCTGTAGCACCTAACAGCGTTTGATGCTGTTTCCCCTGATGGATCCCCTCAACAAGCTTTTCAATCGCCTTCGGCTGATCTCCTTGGGGCTGATAGTTAGAAACTAATTCAAAGCGGTCACTCACATCAAAGCCTCCGTTTCGTTACGAAATCTATCTAATGAATATATTATCATAAAAGAACACAAAAATACGAACTAAAGTTCGGCTCTTGCTTGATTTTTATTTCCAATACAGTCATACCCTCTCTTCAATGGCAAATAACCCTCTTACGAAAACCTTCCTTTCAGTATGGAACATTTTGGTGAGAGATATTCGATGAGCAGAAAAAGAGCACAAAAAGAAAGCTGCACTCACTAGAATTCGTAAGCACAGCTTAAAAAAAACGTCACCTTTCGGCCTATCACGCTCTTAATGATGACATCAATGATGTTTTTCAGCCTTTTCTCTTTTTTCAATTTCTTTTTTAGCCATATATAATGCCCCAGCTACTAAAGAAATTATATCTAATCCCACAATAAAGTAGGTTTCTGTATAGCCCTTCATGTACGAGGCAAATAAAAGCGCTGCTGTTAATGCAATGCCCACATAATGATTATAAGTAACCTTTGAAAATAAAATAACGAGCAGGAAAGGAAAAACAAGTGCAAATATGGCTTTTGTAATCACAAAAACCCTCCCTCTTCTTGGTCTACTTCCTTGATTATAGTAAAGATTGGCATATTGAACAATTCACAGTTTTCAATTTCACCTATTTTTCTTTCAGTTCGGAGACTTTTGATATAGATATGGAAGGAAATTAGTGAGAATGTCCCCTTTGTAAAGATAGGTCTTTCCGTCTTTGACAGTAACATCCAATACATCCTATGATTAAAATGATAGTGCGCACTATCATTTTAAAAACTATAGAGAGACATACAAACCATTGGCTATTTGGATAAGGGGGCATTCCCATGTATTCAGTTTTATTTCATGCGGCTGAAGAATCCGCAGCACTCGCAGGGGCAAAAGGCTTGAATTTAATTAAATTAAACAATCACGGACTGCCAGTCCCAGATGGATTTATTATCAAAACCAACAGCTTTTCCAGCTTTCTTTCATATCACAACCTGCATCCAACTGAACAAAACCTTGCTCACAAAATCAAAGAAGCATCGTTTCCTTCTCAAATGGAAGCAGAACTCCTTTCGTCCTTTCAATCATTGCGGAAGACTTATCCCTCAGTTGCAGTTCGATCCTCTTCTGTTGCTGAAGATCTCGAAGGCGCCTCATTTGCAGGACAGTACGAGACCTATTTAAATATCAAAACAAATGAAGAATTCTTACAGGCTGTCAAAGAATGCTGGTCTTCTTATTTTGCAGCGAGAGTGACAGAATATAAGGAAGAGATGGATGAAAACGAGGAAGAGATGCCGCTCATGGCTGTTGTCGTTCAAGGATTGATCCATTCTGACGTCTCCGGAGTCATCTTTAGTGAGAATCCCGTATCGGGAAAAACAAATGAAATGATGCTGACAGCAAGCTACGGACTAGGAGAAGCAATCGTCTCCGGGCTTGTGACACCAGACACATTTATTGTAGACAAAGAGACACTTTCTATTGAAAAATCACTTGGAACGAAAGAGCTGCAAATTATTCCTTATCAAGAAGGTGTCATTGAACAGTCAGTAACGGAGGAAATGGCTGGGCAATATTGCCTGAATGATGACGAATTAGTAGAAATCACGCAAATCACCAAACAAGTAGAAGCACTTTATGGACATAGCGTCGATATCGAATTTGGAATAGCAAATGGCACATTTTATTTACTTCAAGCCAGGCCGATTACCGCAGCCCTCTCAAAAGCAGCAGATGAAACAGCGGGTACTTCTTTTCAAATGCAGCCAGATGAGCTGCAGGATTTCTGGATCTCAATGGACGATCATATGCCTGGGCCAACGAGTCCTCTCTTTTCAAGTCTGATCATCCCAGCATTAAAAAGCGGAATGAAGAAAAATGGTGAAAAATATCAAGTACCTGATCTGAATATTAAAAATATCAAGCTTTATAGAGGCCACCTGTACTCAGCACCGTCACTGCCTGAAACGAGTGCAGAAGCTGCGCCAGTTTTTGATGAGCGCATATTTGAGTTGTTTCCGCATTTAAGTGAACGTATGTATGAGATTTTAGAGGAAAATTTCTTTCCCTTTTACGAAAAACTCGATCGTCAAATGAATGAACCGATGACCATTGAAGAAGCCATCATCGGCTTCGAAGAATTAAAGACTTTTTATATACAAGCATATGATGATCATTTTGATATTGTCATACCTCAAGTCATTCTATCGGCTATGATCGAAGACATGCTTGTGACGTATACTGGTGATCAAACACAAGTGATCCTGCTGCATGAGATGATGATAGGCGTGATGAACAAATCTCTTGAAACAGACAAGAAGCTATCTGATTTTGCAAAGAGTGTCCTTCAAGATACTGAACTTCATCAAGCATTTATGAAGCATGAAAAGAACCCAGAGCTGCTTGATGCACTCAATCACTCGGAAAAAGGCAGACACTTCATTTTGGAATTAAAGGAATTTCTTCAAGTCTATGGCTGGCGATCTGTTAAAAGTCATGACCTTACGGAAGAAACATGGGTGGAAAACCCTGAGTTTATACTAGATATCATCAGAAACAACATTCAATACCAATGTGATTTTGATGAAGAATTTGCACAAGCCGTCATCAAAAGACAAGAGACATATGAACATTTTATGAGCCAAGTGAAGGATGAAGCGTTTAAAACAAAATTTGAGACACTTTATCAATTTGCCCTACAGGCCGCTAATATTCGTGATGATCATCACTTCTACATTGATGCCATGTTAGATGCTAAAGCCAGGGTATATCTATTAAAAATTGGTGAACTTCTTGTACAAAAAGGAGCGATTCCCCAACAAGAAGATCTATGGTATCTCTACGATGAGGAGGTACACACAGCGCTCACAACGTCTACAACATTCGATACGGTCATCGCACAAAGAAAAATGGAAATGAAAGAAAATGAAGCCATTCAACCACCAGCTTATATGGGCACCCCAACTGAAGCTGAATTGCAGCAAGTGGAAAGAATGCTCGGTTCATTAAGAGAAAATGAAAATAACACAAACGATATGATCTATGGAATTGGCGCATCTAGCGGTATTGTTTCTGGAAGAGTAAAAGTCATTACATGTGCTGAGGAATTCTCACAATTTCAAAAGGATGATATTTTAGTTTGCAAAACAACCACACCTTTATGGACGAGCTTATTTAGAGATGCAAAAGCAGTCATAACCGATGCTGGCGGCATTTTGTCTCATTCAGCTATTATCGCTAGAGAGTATATGATGCCAGCTGTCTTAGGTACCCGAATAGCGACTGAAACACTTCAATCCGGTGACCTTGTGACAGTAGATGGAAGCAATGGACGCATTCAGATATTAAAACAGCATGCACGTGTCTAATTTTATCGTTTTGGATCATATTGGCGGTCATAGGTTTTATCGGTATACTTACTTTGTTGCAAACACATTCATAACCTGAGGTGAGTATGCTTGTTAAAATCTACAAATCAACGAATCATTCGCGCAACAATGGATTTATTAACTGAAAAGGGCTATCAAAAAACCACAACCAAAGAAATAGCCACAAAAGCGAATGTCAGTGAAGCGACTATTTTCCGCAACTTTAAAAACAAACGCGGCGTCATTACTGCCATTATGAAAATGAAATCGACACCGACGAAAACCTTAGAAGCAGAATTTAAAGGCGATTTATACACCGATTTAAAGTTTCTCGGTTCCTATTTCCTTGAAGATTTAACTTCAAAAAAAGAATTTATTTATATCAGCATGCGAGAACCGGCTATGTTTAAAGATTTGACCAGTCATGAAAAAATTTATCCTCAAGAACTAAGGGAAATGCTGATACAATATTTCAAAAAGATGAGTGCTCAGCATCATGTCTTAAAAGGAAAAGAAGACATTTATGCAGACATTTTCATTAGTACGTATTTCGGTTTTTTTATTCAGCAGCTAGAGCAAGACTTTCAACTCGTTTTAACACAAAAAGATGATTTTATTGAGACATACACACACATTTTCATGAGAGGAATTTCTCCCGCTTAAAGGGTGGAATTCTTCTTTTTTACAAAAGGTGGTATACACATTGAGGTTACAAAAAGAGAGCTTGATCATCTATTCTTTGTTACTTGGAGCTATACTAGTTCCGGTCAACTCAACGATGATCGCAGTCGCTCTATCATCCATATCAACTTATTATGATCAATCCATTTCAAACATTACTTGGGTTGTCACGATTTATCTTATTGTCATGGCGGTCACTCAGCCTATCGCTGGTAAGTTAGGAGATATATACGGACACCGCCGCATGTATTTAACCGGAGTAACACTCTTTTTAATCGGCTCGATTGGCTGTGCTTTAGCACCTAATCTAGCATTTCTCATCATCTTTCGATCCATTCAAGCAGCTGGCGGGGCTATTTTAACACCGAATAGCATTGCATTGATTCGTGCAACAGTATCACCCGAAAAACTGTCTAAAACAATGGGTTACTTTGGATTTGGTGCTGGTATTGGTGCTGCACTTGGGCCTTTTATTGGATCGATTCTCATTCAGAGTTTTGATTGGCATTCCATATTCTTAGTGAATATCCCTTTTCTGTTTCTTACACTTGTCACCGGTATTTTACTCATTCCAAACATAAAGCATACACGCCTACAAGCAAGGGTAGATATCATCGGTTCATTGTATTTAACCATCGGAATTGCCACAATCATTCTATGCACAAAAAGCCAGTTACTAAATGAATATCTAATTTATGGTATTTTAGCATTGATTGTGATTCCTTTATTCTTTAAACATGTACGGAAAGTAAAGAATCCGATCATCGATTTGTCCCTATTTAAAAACAGTTCATTTACAAATGCGAATCTGTCGATCATGCTAAGTAATTTTGTCATGTACGCCATCCTTCTTATTATGCCGCTGTTTATGGAACAACAACTTGCCCTTTCTCATACACAAGGCGGTATGATTCTATCGGTATTTTCGCTTTGTATGTCTCTTAGCGGTTTGCTAGGGGCTAGACTTCATCCGAAAAAAGGCGCGAAAAAAATGATTCGCTTTTCATTTCTCTGCCTCACTTTATCAGGCATCATGTTAATTACACTGAGTCAGTACCCCACCTTACCACTGCTAATCGTGACACTAGTCGCAGGTGGAATTTCATCAGGGATTGGTATGACCAGTATGCAGATGGCTTCTTTAACAGCTGTTGATCAAAGCTTATCTGGTTCAGCATCTGGTATTTTCTCTACCTTTCGATATTTTGGCAGTATCATTTCGTCGACTTTGATTGGTATCATGAGTGGTTTCCAATCATTATTTATTGTATTAATGGGTGCAGGAATCCTTGGTTTCCTTTTATCTCAACGCGTCAAAACAAAATCCACCTCTCCATCATCGGGGCATTCCGCCTAATGACTTCCTGCGCTCTATGTTGATTTAGAGCGGGGGAGTTTTCATCATTTGTATCACTGTAAGCTATAGCGGGCACAGTAATCAAATATTGAAAATCCTTTTTTAAAGATGAAAAAAAGCCATATGACTAGACAAAAAAGGAACTTTCGATCGAAATTGTCCCCGTTCACCCACCTAAAAACTGTTTTTCATCTCTTCCAGTACTGATAACTTCGATTTTTTTTCACAATTTTTGTGGTATGCTTTTTGAAAATATAGGACACAAAGGAGCGGAAGAATGGAACGTGCAAAATATGTTTTGATCTGTTTGTCAGCTCTAATATTATTCCTGTCAGGCTGTGGCAAAGACCAGCAATTTAATCCACCTGGCAGTTCTCAATCGATCGCGGTCATCTCTCAATTAAAAAAAGCTTCCTTTTCAATAGTTGATTTACAAAAGAATAAAATGATCTCTTCCGTTGATTTAAAACATCCGCTCACTGATCTTATCCAAATCAACAAAGACGTCATCATTGCAACAAGTAAAGAAGGAGAATCGCTTATCGAAATTAATTTAAAAAAAGGTACAGCAACAGATTATATGAATGTGAATAAAGGGCTGACTTCTCTTACATATGATGCAGCTTCTCACACCTTAATTGCAGCGGATACACAGAAAAATGTCGTTTATTTTATTGATACGCAGCGTAAAAAAATAAAAGCAACTGTGAAGACCGGAAAGTTACCTTCTTCTATGACACTTTCTTCTTCAGGTACTTTATTTGTTTTAAATGCAGAAAGTCATACTGTCTCCGTCATAGATATTGAGAAGCAAAAACATATACGTACGTTCTCTGTACTTGAACGGCCTTCTGGTATTCATTTTGATGGAAAGTCCATTTGGGTCGGTGGACACGGTAAACAAGGTACCTTAAATAAAAGCATTTTTTCTTACGACCCAAAAACAGGTAAAAAGCAGCGAGAAATGAAACTAGGCGTTATGCCCGTTGCATTCTTTTCAGAGAAAAATTCTTCTACTTTATATGTACTTTGTCATGGAGATCATACGCTGTACAAAGTAGATACAGAGACAAATAAGCAGCTTGCTTCTGTTGAAACTGGTCAAAACCCGAATTATATCACCGCTGATACCACATCAATATATGTGAGTAACTTAGATGACAATTCAGTATCAATTATCGATAAACATACATTCATGATGAAAAATCGACTGAATGTCCCATCAGGACCTTATGCTATCGTGTTGGAGGAAAAGAAATGAAAGAACAAATGCATATTTTAATCGTAGACGATGAGTTCGATATGCTTGAGTTAATCGGATCCTTTTTAAAGAGACAAGGCTTTCACATCATCACAGCTAATAATGGAATGGATGCCTTACGTCAGCTTGAAAAGGAACCCATTGACCTTGTTGTACTGGATATCATGATGCCTGATATGGATGGATTTGAAGTCTGCCAGCGTATTCGGCAAACATCTCAAATCCCCATTTTATTCTTAACAGCTAGAAGTTATGAGGAGGATCGAATTAGAGGTCTAGAAATTGGTGCGGATGACTACATCATGAAGCCTTTCAGTCTACGTGAGCTTGCAGCAAGAATTGAAACAACCTTGAGACGAATTAGAGGTCTTTCGCTAAAGCGCAGCCGAATACAGATTGGCGACATGGAGATTGATCAGGATGGCAGACAAGTCTATATCCATCAGGAGCCCATTAATTTAACTAGAAGAGAATTCGATTTACTCATGTTTCTTTTACTCAATCAAGGCCAAGTGTTTTCACGAGAACAGCTCTATCAAAAATTGTGGGAATCACATTCCACGAGCGGCTCTTTACGAACAGTTGATACACATATCAAAACGCTGCGACTGAAATTAAAGGGAGCGGAACGGCATATTAAAACCGTTTGGGGTGTCGGCTATAAGTTTGAGGAGGAAGAATGAAGCCTTTATCGATTAAAAAGAAAGTGCTCTTCTTAATCCTTGTAGTGACCGGAATCGTTGCTGCCTCAGCTCTTGCCCTTACCTATTACTTATACCAGCACTTATATATTGATAAACAGATCGATTCCTTAAGTTTACAAGGTAAAAAGCTGGCACAAATCTATCATAAACACGGGAAAGATACGTATTTTACCGATAGAATAAAATGGGCAAACGACTCAAGTCAGGCGAACATTATTTTTACAGATGACCCAATGGAGCTTTCAAGTGGTCTTCCTTTTGATACGAACACAAATGATAATCTCATTACGTTCAAGGAACGCCAAAAGCTCCTTCAAGGGGAAACCGTCGTGCTGATTAGAGAACACTCACAGTTTCATCAAGATATTCTTGGCATCGCCATCCCTGTTTTCTCAAGCAAAGATGAGCTATCGGGGACAATTTTTCTATCCATGCCCTTATCGGATGTGTATGAACCCTTTGTCCAAATCAGATTGACACTTGGCATATCCATTTTATTGATCCTGCTCCTGATTTTCTTTATCGGATATAAAAGCTCCAATAAAGTCGTGCGGACAATTAATCAAATGAAAGAAATTGCTATGGAAATGGAATCTGGTGATTTTTCAAAACGTATGATAGTGACCAAAAACGGAGATGAGTTAAACCAGCTGAGCCGCTCCTTTAACAAACTGTCTTCTACCCTTGAAAAAGTTGAGCAGCACCGCAGGGAATTTCTTGCGAATGTCTCTCACGAACTTCGGACTCCGCTAAGTTATATGAAAGGATATGCTGAAGGAATTGAAGAAGGGATCATTGATCAAAAAAAAGGAATGCACATCATCCAGGATGAGGCCGCACGTTTAAGCCGGCTTGTGCACGATCTTTTAGACCTTGCGCAGCTAGAAGGTGATTCTTATCCACTAACGATGGAGCCAATTGTCTTTGCACAGCTGATTCATGACGTTCTTGATCAAATGGCATTTATCGCTAATCAAAAAGGCATTTATCTGAAACGAACACTTGATGAGGATTGTATTGTGTATGGCGATAGCGATCGGCTGCAACAAGTGGTTCGTAATTTACTGGACAATGCCATTCATTACACTCCCTCTGGAAAATCGATCTCGATTGAATTACTAGTTCACCAGCATATGGCTGAATTGAGAGTGACAGATGAGGGCAACGGCATTCCAAAAGAAGACCTTCCACATGTTTCTGAGCGATTTTACCGAGTAAATAAGGCACGTACGAGAAAAGATGGCGGCTCCGGTCTTGGACTAGCCATTGTCTATCAAATCATGAAAAAACATCATGGCACGTTCGATATTCAATCTGAGCCAGGATGCAGTACGACAGCCATCATTCAGCTGCCAAATACTCCGATCGATGAAGACCTGCCTACGACATAACAAATTCGATTTTAAAGGTAGGGTCATTCGCTTGATCCATATATACGCATCAGTCGTCTAAATTCGAACAGCTATTTTCAGCCCCTTTTTGATCATCTACTTTTATGCATCAATTCCTTTCAAAAGGAGAGTCGATTGCTTCAGTTCAAACAATAAAACTACATTAAAAAAGCGTGCCAGACCTTCTTCAAAAGTCCTGCACGCTTTTAAATTAAACAACTGTTTCAAACCGCTTTCTATTGATGAAGAAAGAAAGAGTGATGATGAGATAGATACCCATTGTGACCAAGGTTTGGACGATCGGAGTTGTTGATACTACGCCAATAAAAATGGCAATGATCGCAATGACAGAAAACCATGTCGTGAAAGGATACAGCTTGACGCGATATCCTCCTGGTGCTGTTACGCTTCGAGACTTTAGATGCCCGACAGCAATAATAAACCAGATGAATAAGACTGTGTAGCTTAAAGATCCCATTAAATAATTAAAGGTTTGACTTCCTACAAAAAGAGAGATTAATACGGCTGCATACAAAGTAGATGTACATACTAGAATCGCTCTGACTGGCACCTGCTGTTTCGACAGCTTAGAAAAACCCTTCCATACACGGCCATCCATCGCCTGTGTAAATAGTACCCTTGAAGAAGCATACAGACCAGAGTTCATAGAAGACAAGATCGCTAGTAAAATAATCCCGTTCATGATATCACTTGCATATGGCACACCAATCGTTGCAAACACCGTGACGAATGGACTCACTTGCTCATTGTTTACTTGATTCCAAGGAATCAAGCTGACGATGATGAAGAACGGAAGTACATAAAAACCGATGATTCGTACAAATGTACTTTGAATGGCCTTTGGGATGACTTTTTCAGGGTTTTTTGTTTCTGCTAATGTGACCCCAATCATTTCAGTTCCCCCATATGAATACACGACCACCAGCATTGCCGCAATTAAGCCGCCCGTTCCATTCGGGAAAAATCCCCCGTGGTCGGTTAAGTTGGATAATCCCGGTGCTGCATGCTGTCCAAATGAGACAAACAGCATCGTTAACCCAATAATAATAAATAAAAGAATGACAGCAATTTTTATAGAAGCTAACCAGTACTCTGTCTCAGCAAACATTTTGACTGAACAAACATTGATCAATGTCACAACAAGTGAAATGATTAACACAAGTGTCCATATTGGTACTTGCGGGAACCAGTACTGAATAAAGATTGCAGACACGATCGCTTCTGCTGCAATGTTCAGCACCCACATTTTCCAATAGATCCAGTCTAAGAAATAGGCGGGGTATTTGCCTAACACAGGTTCAATTAAATCACGAAATGTTCTAGCGCCAGGTCGTGCAACCGTCATTTCGGCAAGTCCTTGCATAATAAATAATAAAATAAGACCACCAATCATATATGCCAAAATGACAGCAGGACCCGCGATATCAATGGCAGAACTGCTTCCTTTAAACAGACCAGCACCGATGGCACCGCCAAGTGCGAGCATCATGATATGCCTTGACGTCATTGTTCGTTTTAACTGCACATGTTCCTTTTCCATTTTCTATAGCTCCTTTAAAATTGAATCTTCAGACAAATATAAGATAAAAGCATATAAAAAGGCCAGTCATCTCCTTGAAGAGACGACTGACCTTGCAACCGCGTTACCACTCTTATTGATTCAGACATAGCTGAATCCAACTTGAAACCCGATAACGGAGGTCACACGTAAAGACTTACTATTCATTCAGTCTTGCCGCTCCTTGAGCGAGTTCAATGATTCGTTTTACTGCGTTGCACCACCCCGCAGCTCTCTTAGAAAACGGATATTCATTTACTATTCTCAAGTCAAAGCGTTTTATAGTCAATTTGTCTATTTATCAAAGATTTTATTTTTTAAATATACTGACTAACCACGCAATTGTCAACAGCCTTTTTCAGACATTTTCTTTTAACGAATCCAAACGGCTACTTCATCCATCGGACGACGCGTTTTGCCGCGCTTTGGCTCAATGACTCGATACCCAAAGGCTGCCATGACAGAGATGTCGTACTGACCATCTTCAAGTAATTCTTCTTCCTCAAGAATACGATGAATCTCATCGTAGCTGAATCCCTCAACAGGGCATGAATCAATGCCGATTTGTGCAGCGGCTGTCATCATATTTCCAAGGGCAATATACGTTTGTTTGGAAGCCCAATCGAAGAGCGTACGGTCATTTTCCATCAAATGAAGATCATTCTCTTGGAATTCTTTGTAGCGTTCTTTTACCATTTCAAACGTTTCGTCTGTCATTCCCTTGATTTCCTTGTTGATGTATTCTGCATATGCTGAATCATACCGGGCGTCTGTTCTTGCCAAAATGATCACAAAATGGCTGGCAGTTGGAAGCTGCTTTTGCGCACCCCATGTATATTCTTTTAATTTCTCTCTAAATGCTTCATTTTGAACGACGAGAAATTTCCAAGGCTCAAATCCGACAGAGCTTGGGGAAAGTCTTCCTGTTTCTAAAATGAACGCAAAGTCATCTTCTGGAATCTTTTTCGTCGGGTCAAACTCTTTTGTCGCATGACGGAATTCATACGCCTCAATGATTTCTTTTTTTAATTGCTCTTTGTCTCGCATGGTATTCATCCTTTCTAGTGAACGATTAGGGTGAGAAGTTTCATCAATCCAATTTCTTTCCATTCCCATATAGAAATTGTTATGATAATAAAACAAACAGCCCGAATGTGTGATGTGATATCTCTATGGTAAAAGAAAAGCTTCCATTGATTCAAGTACGCACATTTTTGTTCGTTAGGTACAATCATGTTCGTTTATCACCCATTTCGTCTTAGAAAGGAGTGTAAAGATGAGTGCACCATCCAATCCAGTCAGTATTGTCAATCATGGCTGTCCCGTTTCAACCACAACGAGTGTAATAGGAGGAAAATGGAAAGGAGTGATCCTTTATCATTTGACTTGCGGTCCAAAACGATACAACGAATTACGCCGGCTTCTGCCAAGGATTTCTCAGCGTGTTCTCACGCTTCAATTGCGCGAGCTAGAACAAGACGGCGTTGTTCACAGAAAAGTCTATGAGGAGGTCCCTCCTCGTGTCGAATATTCACTCACTTCTCTTGGAGATACTTTAAAACCCATCATCTTCGCTATGCGTGAATGGGGCGAATCCTATGGAAAAGAAGCTCGCCCAAAAGAAAAAAGCTGCCATCTCTAGCAGCTTTTTTTATGATGAAATCGCCGTTGATTCTTGCTGTGGATCATCCTTCACAAACAGGATGCCAAGCTGATGATGCTCACCTTCATAAGAAGCGCGTTTCTCAAACCTTGTCTGACCATTCAAGCCAATGATCTCAAGCTTTGTCAGAGCACGATTGGTTTGAAGGGCTTCGTAAAATTCCGAAACGGTTTTGACTTCAATTCCATTCACCTTTGTAATGACTTCTCCGATCTCAAGCTTTAAATCAGCTGCCGGTGTATTCGGAATGATTCCCAGCACCATCAGCCCTTGATTACGCTTAGAGAAGTAGAATGGAGCCGCATTGTCATTGACTCTCTGTTTCCATGAGAGGAAAGCTCTTCCGACAATCGCTATCAATACAGCTCCCCATGCAATCGGCTCAAACCAAATACTTGCAGCACCTAGTAAAGCAACAGCGAGTCCAAGCATAAGAATACGCCGTGCCGTAATTTGAATGCTCACAATTGGCAGTGATCCTTGAATCCGCTGCCCGAAACCGATGATGTATGGAATCAAAATAAATGAAAAGCTTTGATCGTGTACTTGAAGCACCGGCCACCATGGCAGAGAAGAAGTAAATTCACCTGCCGGCATCAGCAAAACAAGCGGTAAAAGCCACAGGCGGTTTGCCCGCTGCTGGCCAATCAAAAGTCCTCTCGCACTCATCACCATTGCAGGCGATGTTCGTAAATGTGCCGTTCGATAGGCTAGAATCCCCTCGGTCATTAATAAAAGACCTAGCAAAATAACAACGGCTGATGCATTCATCATTGAGAGCTGCGGCAGCCAAGAATGGCTCACTTGGACATACATTAGTCCAAGTGCCGCAATAAAACTGAAACCGAGTGTGTATGCAGACGAAAGCGCACTCGCCTTAAAGAATAAAGAGCAAACGATGGTCATCGCTGCAATCAGCACGATGAATCCAGGCGGGAGGGCAATCCCTAAGCCTACTGAAATGACGGATAGGCAAATCCCTAGAATCCATCCCTTTGAATATGTAAATTTAAGTTCATCGTATACATCTTCTATTCTTGTTTGAAACGCTTTTCTCTCCCGCTTTACGCGGATGTAGCCATGTAACAGGCTGATTAATATCATGAAATAAAAAAGAGGGTGGATCAAAAACAGACCGACCGCTTTTAATCCAGCTCCCATCCACTCCGAGCTCATTATCGTTCACCGCCCAAGTCAAGCATTTTCTCTTATTCTATCAAATAAATCGATGCTTGACACCAGGTTTATTTCTCCTGATTCATCCAAAGTGTGACATTCGACAGTGAAAAATCTTTTAAGTAGTGATTGACATCTACATCTAGTATGCCACCGAGCAGCTGCATCGACCTCTTGATGTCGGTTAAGTTTATACCAAGTCTCTTATGATTATCCATTAAATAATTGAAGTATATCTCAGCACAGTCTTCATCGATTTCGTCGACTGATTCTACCGTTGTGTAATTGACCAAGTACCTGCTTAACAGCATGAGCAGACTTAATGCCTTTGTAGCGGAAAACGTCACATCTTTCGTACGACTCTTAAGCTCCTCTACCAACTCGTAATATTTTTTCTCTCTCACAATACTTGCCCTTTTCAATTGTGTACCCCCATTTACTAGTTCTTTTAAGAAAAGCGCAAACCTCGGTACAGCTTAATGCTCAAGCTGAATATCCGCAAAAAATAAAATATTTAAAATGAGTGCTACTTTATATTGTAAGAATTATTTATGTAACATACAACTTTCAAAAGTTTCATTTTCATGACATGTTTAAATCAACAGAAAGTCTCTTATATAAATATGTTATCGGGTAAAATCGAAGGAATGTTATGTTTTTTGTAAAATAAATGAATATATTTCTCGATATAATTTATTTTTAAGAATAAACTATTACATGTTCGTGACACTTATGAACCAAAAAAAAGAGGCATTTATTCGCCTCTTTATTTTTTAAGATATAGTGCTTTTAGTGCAGTCTGCAGTTGAAGATCATTTTTCTCATAGGATTTCACTTCATCCACCATTTTGTTCATCATTTTCGCTGTCTTCAGATCAATCACACCTGATTTATCGAGATTGTATGTGCTTTGGAAGGCTAGAACCGCCTTTTTCGTTTCTTCATCAAAGTAGCCGTCTACTCTGCCGGGGTCGAATGACAATCCCTTTAACAGCGTCTGTGCTTGTCTCACTTCTTCATTGTTCATATCCAGCTGAAGCGGTTCTTTCAGTTGAAGTGGGCCTACGGTAAAGTAATCTGGCTGATGAATCGCAATTGTTGGTACGACACCTTTTTTGTGAATCCAATTCCCTTTTGGCGTGAGCCATTTATACAGCGTTAATTTAATGTTACTGCCGTCACCCATTGGAACCGCCTGCTGCACAGTGCCTTTCCCAAAGGAGACATCACCGACGACTTCATATTTTCCGGCTTCTTTCATAGCACCAGCAAGTATTTCAGAAGCGGATGCACTGCCTTTATCGATTAAGACATTAACTGGGTAAGGCTTCTGTTCTTTCCGTTTTGAAAAATATCGTTTCCTGTCGCCGTTCCGTTCTGCAATTTGAATATAAGGCTGATCCTTCGTAATAAAATGCTTCAAAATGTCTTCTACACTTTGCAGATAGCCGCCAGGGTTCCCTCTCACATCCAGCACAAGACCTTCTATGCCCTTTTTCTCGAGTTGTTTCAGGCTTGACGTGAAATCCTTCGCAGTATCTTCAGAAAAGCTAGAGATCGCGATATAGCCCGTTTTATGACCATTTACCTCTTTCACAGAAGAAGTCACGGTTTCAAGCGGAATTTCTTCTCGTTTGATATGGAATGTTAACTCTTTTTCAATCCCATTTCGTCTGATTTTCAGAGCGACAGATGTTCCTTTTTTTCCTCTGATTTTCAGTACAGCATCGTTTAAGCTTTTATCTTTCATTGGCTCACCATCAATGCTGATGATTTCATCTTTGGGCTTTAGACCTGCTTTTGCCGCAGGGGATTTTTTAAAGGCAGAGACGATAATGATTTTTCCTTCATCCATTCCCACTTCTGCCCCAATTCCCTCAAAAGAAGAATCAAGCGAATCAGAAAATTGCTTGGCGGTTTGCTTGTCCATGTATACTGAATACGGATCATTTAAAGTTGAAAGCATTCCTTGAATGGCGCCTTCAAGCAGCTTTTGGCGATCCACTTCCTCTACATATTCATTCGATATCAGGTCATAGGCTTTCTCGATTTTCTCCATCCCATTCTCTTTCGCCTTATCACTTGATTGAGCTTGTCCAGCCATTGCAGCAGTTACTTGCGGTGACTCCGCATGAGTTCCCTCTTTATGCGTCATCACCCCTGCACTTATTAATAGAACGACACTTGCCATAATAGATGCGATTTGTTTTTTCATATTTGGCCTCCTTCTTCAACTCTTCCTGATGACCTGAGTTATTATATGCCAGAAGAAGGGATTTCATGTAAAGACATTCTCCCGCGAAGGCTTGACTAATCATTTCATTAGGTGTAATTTTTATTTTGTTATGATCGAGAAGGAGTCTTCGCTATGTATATTATATTGACGATGCTTTTATTAGGAATTTTATTAGGATTTGTAGGAGCAGGCGGGGCTGGTTTTGTCATCGCATTGCTTACGTTAATTTTTGATATCCCTATCCATACCGCACTCGGGACGTCTTTAGCCGCAATGGCATTTACGACGTTATCAGGTGCATACAGCCACTACCGGGAAGGGAATATTCAGCTGAAATCTGGTTTGATTGTCGGAGCTTTGGCTTGTGTTGCTTCTTTTGCAGGAGCTAAGGTTGCTCCTTTTATTCCAGAAGAAAGTCTGCACTATTTAACAGCTGGAATGCTCTTTTTATCCGCTGTGTTTATGATGATCAAATTATTTGTTCTTAAGGAAGACACTGAGCATCAGCCGCTTTCTTCACGTCAGCTGCTCATAAGGGGTATTATTTTAGGACTTGTATCCGGATTGCTGTCAGGTATGTTTGGTATCGGGTCTGCACCATTTATTCAAGTAGGACTTTTGATTTTACTGAGACTTTCCATTCGACAGGCAGTTGGCACGACAATGCTTGTCATTATTCCAATTTCCATCGGTGGTGGAATTGGATACATTACAGAGGGCTATGTTGATTTTATCTTGCTGATTCAAATTTTAATCGGAACAGTATTAGGGGCATTTATTGGCGCAAAATTCACACGCCTTGCACCGAAGCTCTTATTGAAATCGGCTGTACTGTTAACACCTATTATTGCCGGTTTACTGCTGTTATTTTAATTTCATTTAGAATAAAAAAGGCCGATAACATAATGTTATCGGCTTTTTGATTAGCGGATATATTGCGCTGGATTGACTGCATTTGATTTAGCGCCATTCCATAATCCTTTATGAATTTCAAAGTGGAGATGCTGACCATGTGATTGGCCTGTATTCCCCATATATCCAAGGAATTGTCCTTGCTCGACTCTCTGCCCTGTGGACACACTTCTTGTAGACAGGTGGGCATATACCGTTTGATAGGTCTGTCCATTGATATTATGCGTAATGAATATCACATTCCCGTAGCTCGATGAGTAGCTTGAGTTCGTGACTGTTCCAGATGCAGCTGCGACGACAGATACTGTGCCTTTTGCTGCAATATCTAAACCGTAGTGCTGTCCGCCTGAACGTCCGCCAAAGCCAGATGAGAATCGGCCAGCAGCTGGTTTAATAAAGCCGGAGCTGCTTGCTGGTGTATCAGATACTTGATCCGAGCCGCCGCTTTGAGGTGCAGGTGCACTTTTTTCAGCAGCTGCTTGTTCTGCTCTCTTCGCTTCTTCCTTTTGGCGGCGTGCTTCCTCAGACTTCACAGCCGCTTTTTGGTTCGCTAGAATTTCTTGTTCATTTTCAAGTTTGCCTAATTCATCATGGGCATGGTTCTTTTTATCTGTTACATCCCCTAAGATTTTCTCTTTTTCTTTTTGCTGTTTAGACAAATCCTTTTTCAGCTCTTCTAGCTCTTTCAGAGATGTTTCAAGTCCATTTAGCTGATTATTTAGCTCTGCTTCTTTTTGCTCCACCAGCTTTAAATCATTTTCATGTTCTGTAATCATGTCTTTGTCTGCTTCGACAATGGTTGTGACAGCTCCAACACGACCGACAAAATCACTAAAGCTGCGAGCACCCAGCAGCACATCTAAATAGTTGATCGTACCGCCGCTTTTTTGCATCGAACGAATTCGATATTTGAATATAGCTTTTCTTTTTTCAATTCGATCATTGATGACTTGAATGTCTTTTTTTAGTTTCTTGATCTCTTGCTTCGTTTGTTTGACTTCTTTTTCTTTTTCAGCGACTTTTTCAGTTGCAGCACTTACCTTGTGGTCAATCTTTTCAATTTCTTTTTTGAGCTTGGATTCTTTCTTTTCAAGCTTAGCCAGCTCTGATTTCTTTTTCTTCAAAGTTGATTCAGTCTTTGATGTTTTCTCTTCGATTTGTTGACGTTTTTGATCTAGGTCTTCGTATGCGAATGCACGATTCTCGTTCCCTGGAATGTATAGCCACGTTGTTCCAATAAACGCTGCCATTCCAGCCATCATCAGCTTTCTTTTCAAAACGATATTCCCCTCCTATGACAACTGCCTGCATGAAGAGTCGACCGGATGAATCGGTTCAACCGGTCACACCTTCTATCAAATTCTCGAGTGCTGCCATCATAAATAGATTTATACTTTTAAGAATTTACGGATGGACGTCAAGCTTCCCCATACACCAATGATTGCACCGATCAATAGAAGGACCAGTGAAACTTGATAGACAAACGGGTTATATGGAAGCATGGAAATAAATGAGCCTTGTACTCTCGGTGCCACCCAGCCCACTGCATATTGATATGTGCCAAGCAATAGAGCGATTGGTATAATAGAACCAAATACACCAAGCAGTAATCCTTCAATAAAGAATGGCCAGCGGATAAACCAGTTCGTTGCACCTACGAGCTTCATAATCTCGATTTCTTTACGTCTAGCAAAAATCGTAATTTTGATCGTATTAGAGATCAAGAACATGGCTGTAAATAAAAGACCAATAATGAGCGCAATTCCTACATTTCGCGCCACTCCGACCACATTAAAGAGTCGGCTGACTTCTTCTTTTCCATAGGTTACTTTATACGTACCCTTTAAGTTTTCTAATTTCTTCGCTACTTTTGGTGTATCGTGTGGATCTGATGTTTTCACAATAAACGCATCGTTTAATGGGTTTTCTTGATCAACAAGTCCCATGGATTGTCCATTTTCACCAAAGCTTTTAATCAGCGCTTTTAGTTCGTCATCTTTAGATGAGTACTTCACATCACTGATTTCAGGAATCTTCTCAATTTCTGCTTTTAATTCATCCTGCTGCTTTTGATTCGCCGTTAATTCGATTAACACTTTTACTTCTACTTCTTTTTCAGCGTTCGATGCCATGTTATTCAAGTTGAGCATAATCACAAGAAAAACCCCAACTAAAATCAATGTGACAGTGACCGCACTAATTGATGCAAATGTCATCCACGTGTTTCTTCCAAGTGAACGGAAGCTCTCACGTAAATGCCGCGAGAGAGTTTTAATCATAAATGCCGTACTCCCCTCTTGCTTCGTCACGCACAATCATTCCATCTTCGATTGCGATGACACGTTTCTTCATGCTGTTTACAATTTCTTTGTTGTGTGTCGCCATGACGACTGTTGTTCCGCGGTTATTAATCTCTTCGAGTGTCTTCATGATTTCCAAAGATGTGTCTGGATCAAGGTTTCCTGTCGGCTCATCTGCAATGACAACCTCAGGACTATTCACGATCGAGCGAGCGATAGATACACGCTGCTGTTCACCGCCAGACAGCTGGTCAGGAAATTGTCGTGCTTTGTGCTTGAGCTGGACCAAATCAAGTACATCCAGCACTTTTTTCTTAATGATATGAGGCTGTTCCCCAATGACTTCAAGAGCAAATGCCACATTCTCAAACACCGTGAGGGTTGGAAGTAGTTTGAAATCTTGGAATACTACGCCAATTTCTCTTCTTACGTAAGGAATTTCTTTTTCCTTAATTGAGGCTAAATCTCTACTATTAATTAAGATTTTCCCTTTGGTTGGCTTCTCTTCACGATACATCATTTTGATGAAAGTGGATTTACCAGCACCACTGGGACCAACAACATACACAAACTCTCCTGGGTGGATAGAGACATTGATTCCATTGATCGCCTTTACACCGTTAGGATAGATCTTGTAGACTTCCTTCATTTCAATCATGTAATCACCTAATCTTTTCTTATTGCTGACTAACAGCTTATCATGATGTTTTGACACTTATCGTCAAAAAACGTTATGTATGGTCACGCACATACCCTTCGATACGTACAAGCAATTTATGTCCTTTTCATCCAAAAAGATGAAAAAAATGAATCGTCTAAATTTCAACAACTCCAATTATACGTCATGAATCGACGCAATGGTATTACATTTATATTTCAAAACTTATAGTTAAAAGGTAAAAGGAACAATTAAAACCGATAAACATGTCTTTCTACCCTTATTTTTTTAATAAAATTTAATATAATACGTTTTCATACTATTCAAAAATCTTTTTCTACATATAAAAACAAAAAAACCTTGTCAATTAGACAAAGGTTTTATTTTTTCTCTGCAAGCCATTTTGCCACTTCTTTTGCTTGCTTCTCATCTACCATTCCGCTTGGCATAGAGCCTTTACCATTCTGTGCAATATCTGCGATTTGGCTTTCATTATATTTCTTCCCTACTTCTTTCAGGCTTGGTCCGCCTCCACCAGATAGGTCTTTCCCATGACAGCCAATACAGTTTTGCTGATAAATTTCCTCACCACTGCTCACAGTTGAAGCACTTTTGCTGCCTTCTTTGTCACTGCTGCTTGAATTTCCTCCACAACTCGCAAGAACAAGAAGCATCACTGCAAACAGCATCATTAATCCGCTTTTTTTCATCAATTTCCCTCCCTTACAATCATTTGGTCAACGCTATTATATCCTTGTTTACGCCCTTTTAAAACCCTCACCAAGCACCTCTTTTGCATCCATTACGATGACAAATGCTGATGCATCGATTGCTTTCACCACTTGTTTCAACTTTGTGAATTGTGACTGCCCAACGACACACATCAGAATTGGACGGTCATGGTCAGTATATCCACCGACTGCTGAGATCTTTGTGACACCACGGTCAATTTGATCAAATACTGCCTGCCTGACCTCATCCTCATGCCCTGTAATGATCATCGCCATTTTCGAATGACTGAAGCCGGCCTGTACGACATCAATCGTTTTACTTGAAATAAACACACCAATGACAGCGTACAGTCCCTCTTCAATCCCAAAAGCAGTCATCGCAGCCAGGACAATTAGGCCATCCATCATCGCTAAACAGGTGCCAAGCGTGAGGCCTGTATATTTATTGATGATTTTGGCAGCGAGCGCCGTTCCACCTGTTGATCCATTTCCAAGGAACACGAGTCCTATTCCGATCCCAATCACCACTCCGCCAAAAATGGCTGCTAAGAGCGCTTCATGTGTCACAGGTGCAATATGTCTTGTGACAAACACCATCAAAGGTAAAAAAATAGAGCCAACGAGCGTTTTCACGCCAAATGTCCCGCCTAATAAATAAAAACCAGCGATAAACAGCGGAATATTGAGTCCCCATTGCACATACGCCGCCTCAAAGCCGAATGATTGCATAATCGTACTAATACCGCTCACTCCACCTGCAGCAATCTGATTCGGTAATAATAACGTATTAAATCCAATCGCCACAATGGCTGATCCGATTAAAATGAACAAGTAATTTTTCGCTTCAATCCATAATTGTGAATGTCCCTGCTTCATGTCTTTCTTCCTCCGTTACTTCTGAATGCACACCTATTTTAAGCCCTCCTAAAACGAATGTAAATAACAGCCAAATGCAGTGCTAATGGATTAATACTTTATCACACAAACGGATCAGCGTACTTGCCGTTTGGCATAGGAGCAAATGATGGTATATTTAATATGTACATGAGAAAGAAGGGACATGCGATGAAGAAAATCCTGAAGATAACAGGCATGACATTACTTGCACTGATCATCTTGGCTTTTGGTGCTTTCTATACATGGAGCCGCTTTACATACGGACCATCCGCCGCATTAAAAAAGCAAGTGAACATCGAGCAAGTGGAACATAAAAACGATGTGTATACATTTGCATCAGCAAAAAGCGATACTGGTATTATTCTCTATCCCGGGGCAAAGGTGGAACCAATTGCGTACACCTATATTGGGAATGAACTGATGAAAAAAGGTTATTCTGTCTTTATCCCTGACATGCCATTTTCGTTTGCGATTTTTAATACAAACAAAGCACACGATATTATGAAAGTTCATCAAACGATCAAACACTGGTATATTGGCGGTCATTCATTAGGCGGAACAGCTGCCGCTATGTTTGCAGAAAAAAACCAGCGCAAGCTCGACGGTCTCTTTTTCTTTGCGTCTTATCCAGCATCAGATAACTTGAAATCATCGTCCTTGAACGTACTCTCTATATCAGGTGAAAAGGATGGGCTTGCGACACAAGAGAAAATCAAGAAATCGAAAACAAATCTGCCGTCTCAAACCGTTTACCATGAAATAAAAGGCGGGAACCATGCTCAGTTTGGCATGTACGGCAAACAAAAAGGTGATCAGCCTGCGGACATTCCAGCCCTCACGCAGCAAAAGGATATCATTCAGACCATGCTTGAATGGCTAAAACCAGGAAAAAAGCTCCCGTAATAGGAGCTTTTCATTTTTACTTTTTCGTCGCTTCTAAAAACTCTTCAGCGTCTGCTACAGCTAAACCAATGGCTTCCTCCCAAAAGGCTTTTTGGGTAAGATCGACGCCTAAATGCTTATGAGCCAAATCTTCTACTGTCATTGAAGCTGTATCCTTTAGTAATGCAATGTACTTCTCTTCAAACGAAGTACCAGCCCGCAAGGCTTTTGCATAAATCCCTAGTGAGAACATGTAGCCAAATGTGTATGGGAAATTATAAAACGGTACACCTGTGATATGGAAATGCAGCTTAGACGCCCAGAAATGTGGATGGTATTCATCTAAAGAGTCACCGAAGGCTTCCTTCTGCGCTTCTACCATCAGCTCATTCAACCGATCCGCCGGCACTTCTCCTTGTTTACGCTCTTCATAAAAACGCTGTTCAAATAAGAAACGAGATTGAATGTTCATGAAAAATGCTACACTCCGCTGAAGCTTATCCTCTAACAAACTGAGACGCTCCTCTTCATTTGCCGCTTCTTTTAATGAAGCATCAGCCACAATCATTTCTGCAAATGTCGACGCCGTTTCAGCTACATTCATCGCATATTTGCGATTAAGAATGCGAACATCCTGCATCACTTCCTGATGGAACGAATGACCAAGCTCATGCGCGAGTGTCGCCACATTGGATGGACTTCCTGAGAAGGTCATAAAAATGCGGGACTCCCCGCTGTCAGGGAAATTTGTACAAAATCCGCCTACTCGTTTGTTTGGACGATCTTCAGCTTCTACCCAGCGTTCATTAAAGGCTTTTTCTGTAAAGGCAGCAAGCTCTTCTCCAAATCCAGCGAAATGTTTCACAATAAAAGCAGCTGCTTCTTGATACGGATAGATCTTGGTCTCACTGCCAATAGGAGCCCCAACATCAAACCAGCTTAGCTTATCCACTCCAAGCATGTCAGCTTTTCGATGTAAGTAGTCAATGAATGGCTGCTTATGTTCATCAATCACAGACCACATTGCATCAAGGGTTTCTTGTTTCATGCGGCAAATATCAAGCGGCTCTTTTAAAATATGATCCCAGCCTCTTGCTTCATATACTTGTAAACGAAAACCTGCCAGATGGTTTAGAGTGCTTGCAAATAGATGTTCATCCTGCGTCCATGCGTGCTCTAAGTTATGATATACGGCCTTTCTGACTTCACGATCTGAATCATCCATCGCATTTTCCGCTTGGCCGACAGAGATCATCTGCGTTTCACCATCTTGTTCAAATGGAATCATAATCTTATTCACCAAGCTAGAATAAAGCTCATCCCACGCATGGTAGCCATCTACGGCTAGCTTTTGAATCAACGTTTCTTGTTCAACAGGCAATTGATCCTTCACGCGCTCTCTGCGTTCATTTAATATGTAGCGTACATCTGAAAAGGCCTCTGAATTCATGAGATCTTCCCATTTTCCAGGAGAGATGGCAGCAAGCGCTTGATCAAACAGCGCAAGAATGGTACCTAAATCAGCTTCAAGCTTGGCTATCGTACCTCGAAGACTGCCAGCCTTCATATCCTTTGTATTTTGAGATTGAAGACAGGATACAAATGAACCTGCTTGAGACAGTTTTTTATATGTGGTTTCATACGTGTCAAGGACAGACGTTAACCTGCTTTCAATGTGTGTATCTTCTTTTGAAAAGGCATCGACCTTTTGTCTTAATTCATCTAATAGCTGCTGAATGTGTTGCAGGTATGTTTTAAATTCTGGTGAAGAACTGCCTCCTTTAAAAAAGGCATCTAAATCCCACGTCTCTTGTAATGGTGTTAATCCCAAAATATTTCCCCCTTTATTTGCTAATTTCATCATACAAAGGATATAGAGTCAGTATGGCATATGTATTCCTTTATATTCATTATATTTTCTCACAATTAAAAAAACCCAGCAAGAAGCCGAGTTTTTATGATAATTTCGAACGTAAGTAAGCATCGATAAATGAATCTAAATCTCCATCCATGACCGCTTGAACATTTCCCATCTCCGTATTGGTTCGATGGTCTTTCACAAGAGAATACGGATGGAATACATAAGAGCGAATTTGGCTTCCCCAGCCAATTTCTTTCTGCTCTCCTCTAATTTCATCCAATTCAGCCTGCTGTTCTTCGATCCGTCTTTGATAAAGTTTCGATTTCAGCATTTTCATCGCACGTTCTCTGTTTTTGATTTGTGACCTTTCTGTTTGGCATGTCACCACAACATTGGTTGGTATGTGTGTGATACGAACGGCAGAGTCAGTCGTATTGACATGCTGTCCACCTGCGCCGCTTGCACGATACGTATCTACCTTGATATCTTCTGTCCGAATATCAATATCAATTTCTTCATTGAACTCTGGCATGACATCACAGGAAACGAAGGACGTATGCCTGCGGCCAGATGAATCAAAAGGAGAAATACGAACCAAACGATGGACACCTTTTTCTGCTTTTAAGTACCCGTATGCGTTATGCCCTTTGATGAGCAATGTCACAGATTTAATTCCTGCTTCATCACCAGGAAGATAATCAAGCGTTTCAACCTTAAAGCCTCTGCGCTCTGCCCAGCGAGTATACATTCTCAGAAGCATAGAACCCCAGTCCTGTGATTCAGTACCGCCTGCACCAGGGTGAAGCTCAAGAATGGCATTGTTTTTATCATATGGTTCACTTAAGAGAAGCTGCAACTCAAACTCGTTAAACTGCTTGGTTAAGTTCTTCAGCTCTTTTTCAAGCTCTGCATGAAGCTCCTCGTCATAATCTTCCTTTAATAGGTCATGTGTCATTTGCAGCTCTTCATGAGATTCACTGAGCTCATGGTATGCATTCACATTATCCTTTAGTGCATTGGCTTCATTGATGACGCCTTGTGCCTTTTGCTGATCATTCCAAAAATCAGCTTCTGACATTGTCGCTTCGAGTTCTGCAATTTTGGCTTCTTTTGTTTCGAGGTCAAAGAGACCCCCTAAAATCAGCTAGCCTGCTAGCCATATTTTCAAGCTCTTGTCTAATTTCTACTAATTCCATATCCTTCACCTCATAGATGTATGGGGGCTGACATGAATAGAAAGAGGTTTTCACCTCTTTCCATTACTTATTCTGTCTTCCCATGACAATTTTTATATTTCTTGCCGCTTCCGCAGTGACATGGTGAGTTTCGCCCAATGTCTACGACTTTACGTACCGGCTTCTTTTTCACTGTCTTCTCCTCATCACCCTCTTGAGGCTGATGAGCAGTTGTTTGGCCTTGAACGACTTCTTCACGTTCTAGGTTGTTTTGAATTTCTGATTTTAAGACATATTTGGCTACATCATCTTCGATTGAAGCAACCATATGCTCAAACATCGCAAATCCTTCCATTTGATACTCACGAAGCGGATTTGTTTGTGCATACGCGCGTAAATGAATCCCTTGACGCAGCTGATCCATTGCATCGATATGATCCATCCACTTTGAATCCACCGCACGAAGAACGATGACTTTTTCAAATTCTCGCATTTGTTCATCGCCATATGTTTCTTCTTTTGCATCGTATTTTTCTTTAATACGATCCATGATGAAGGAGGTGATTTCATCTGCTTCTTTGCCATAAATATCTTTGACCGAAATAGCTCCTTCATCTAAATAGTTCGTGTTGATTAATTCAACAAGCCCATCTAGTTTCCATTCTTCAGGAAGCTCTTCTTTCGGCGTATAAGAACCAACAGCCCGCTCAATTGAAGATTGAATCATATTGATGACAATCGATTTTAAGTTATCAGAATCGATGACTTCAAAGCGCTGTTTGTAAATCACTTCACGCTGCTGACGAAGTACATCGTCATATTGCAGAAGCTGTTTACGGGAATCAAAGTTGTTCCCCTCGACGCGTTTTTGAGATGATTCAACGGCTTTAGACACCATTTTACTTTGGATAGGTGTAGAGTCATCCATGCCAAAGCGGTCAAGCATCGCCATCGTGCGCTCTGCACCAAATCGGCGCATCAATTCATCTTCCATGGAGAGATAGAATTGAGTAATCCCTGGGTCTCCTTGACGACCAGAACGTCCGCGAAGCTGGTTATCAATACGTCGTGATTCATGACGCTCTGTCCCAATCACAGCTAGACCGCCAAGCTCTTTGACGCCTTCGCCAAGCTTGATGTCCGTACCACGACCTGCCATGTTTGTCGCAATGGTGACGGCACCTTTTTGACCAGCCTCTTCAATAATTTGTGCCTCACGCTCATGGTTTTTCGCATTTAACACTTGATGAGGAATCCCTTTATTTTTAAGCAGCTTAGAAATAAGCTCAGATGTCTCAACCGCTACTGTTCCGACAAGAACTGGCTGCCCTGTCATATAGCGCTGCGCAACATCCTCAGCCACTGCTTTAAATTTACCTTCCATTGTGCGGTAAATTAAATCAGGTCTGTCATCACGAACCACTGGTTGATTGGTCGGAATTGTCACAACCTGCATGTTGTAAATGTTACGGAATTCTTCTTCTTCCGTTTTCGCTGTACCAGTCATACCAGATAGCTTTTCATACATACGGAAGTAGTTCTGGAACGTAATCGTTGCAAGGGTCATACTTTCGTTCTGCACTTCGAGACCTTCTTTTGCCTCAATAGCTTGATGCAGACCTTCACTATAACGGCGTCCTTTCATTAAACGTCCTGTGAAAGAGTCAACAATAACGACTTGGCCTTCTTCAACGACATAATCCACATCTTTTTGCATCGCAACATGTGCCTTCAGCGCCTGAGCGATGTGATGGTTCAGCGCAACATGCTTAACATCAAATAAGTTCTCGATGCCGAATGCTTTTTCCGCCTTCGTCATTCCGCTTTCTGTCAGCTGTACACTTTTTGTTTTAATATCATATGTGAAATCATCTTCTATTTTTAATGTACGAACAAATGCATTGGCTTGTACGTAAAGCTTTGTAGATTTCGCAGCTTGTCCTGAAATGATAAGAGGTGTTCTCGCTTCATCAATTAAGATGGAGTCAACCTCATCGATCACGGCATAATGAAGCGGTCTTTGAACCATTTGCTCTTTGTAAAGCACCATGTTATCTCGTAAATAGTCAAAGCCCAGTTCATTGTTTGTTGAATACGTGATATCAGCGGCATACGCTTCTCTTTTTTCATCTTTGTCTAAGCTGTTTAAGTTTAAGCCAACCGTTAAGCCAAGAAATTCAAAAATCTTGCCCATTTCCTCTGCATCACGGCTTGCCAAATATTCGTTGACTGTCACAATGTGGACGCCTTTTCCAGAAAGAGCATTTAAATAAACAGGCATTGTTGATGTCAACGTTTTACCTTCACCTGTTTTCATCTCAGAGATGTTGCCTTCATGAAGCGCGATCCCCCCCATGAGCTGCACCTTAAACGGGTACATTCCTGTCACGCGGCGTGATGCCTCGCGAACCGTTGCAAATGCTTCAACCAACAGGTCATCCACGGATTGTCCTTTTTCAAGTTTTTCTTTAAATTCAATCGTTTTATTTCGTAAAGCCTCGTCAGATAATTTCTCGAAATCTTGTGCGAGAGCTTCGATTTCATTTGCTTTTTTTTCATATTTGCTGATCGTACGCTTCGTAGGATCAAACACTTTGTTTAAGATTCCAAGCATATAATAACGCTCCTCTATTTCATGCAATTTTTCGGCATGTCCAAAAGATTGACAGGTCCATATTTACCTGCATTTATCATACCATACCTTCCTTCATTTCCAAAGAATTTGCAATGATTTCGCACAAAAAACCCGCCCCTTATGAAGGGAACGGGTTTACTTTTTTTAGGTTGTTTTTAGATCAGATTAAGCGTTTGGCTCAATGAGTCCATATTTGCCATCATTTCGGCGATAGACCACATTGGTCAAATTTGTCTCAGCATTTGTGAAGACGAAGAAACTATGACCTAACATGTTCATTTGAAGAATGGCCTCTTCGCTATCCATCGGTTTTAAATTGAATCGTTTTTGTCTGACGATTTCTGTTTCATCAATTTCTTCGTCATCTTGAACAGCTACATCAGCCGTCCCATTTCCTCCAGCAAATAAGTGTTTTTTGGCACCTTGCTCGCGGAATTTACGGTTTACTTTTGTTTTGTGTTTTCGAATTTGACGTTCTAATTTACTGGCTGCTAGGTCTACTGCATTGTACATATCTTCATTATGCACCTCAGCTCGAAGTGCTAGATCAGTCATTGGAATGGTAACCTCAACTTTAGATTCTTGATCATTGTAAAACTTCAAGTTCACGTTGACTGAAGCATCTACGTCTGTTTCAAAATAACGCTCCAGCTTTCCAATTTTTTTCTCGACATGATCTCTTAGTGCAGGTGTTACGTCGATGTTTTCTCCTCTGACATTGTAATTCATGTAAAGAACGCCTCCTTTAAAATTAAGGATATGTAAACCTATTTCTACTTTTCCCTCCTTTTCTCCTGCTCAAACGTAAAAAAAATGTGAATATTCATTGAAATTTGTCGAATTTTGCGGTGCTTCAACTGTTGCTTGATAGGTGATGAATATATATTCGGCTCATTCTTGAAAAAGACCAGCTCACGTTTAAATCGTGAAAGATGAAATGGATGTTTTCAGCGAATGAGATAAGGTTTTTAAATCTTCCGCCGCTGCTTTCATCTCTTCATTTGCCGCCAATGATTCTTCAACAGCAGCAGACATGTACTCCGTCTCTTCTGAATTGCGTTTGGCTCCTTCTTCAATGACCCCAACCGTCTGAGATATTTCCTCTGTACTAGCTGAAATTTGCTCTGCAGTGGCTGAAAGCTCCTCTGCTTTCATCGAAATATCACGAATAGATTCCAGGATTTCATGAAAACTCTGTTCAGACAATTGCGATACTTTCACACCTTCTGCTACATCCTGCTCAACCTTTGTCATCGAGTGTGATGATTTTTCAGTATCTTTGTTCACGTTCGCGAGTAATTGACTAATTTGATCTGTCAGCTGACTAGATTCTTCCGCCAGTTTCCTCACTTCATCTGCTACAACCGCAAAGCCTCTTCCATGTTCTCCTGCTCTTGCCGCTTCAATAGCAGCATTTAAAGCAAGCAAATTCGTTTGGTCAGCAATGGCATGGATATGACCTAACAAATCTTCAATGCCAGTAAACTGGGTTTGTACATGAGCCATTGTGGAATGGTGTTCATTCACAGACGCTTTTATAGAGTTCATTTGTTTTACAAATTGCTGAATAAGTGCTGCACCCTCTTCAGCCTTTTCAGTCACTGAAATTGAGTGACCCGAAACATCGGATGTATGTTCAGCTGCATTTTGCATACCAGTCGAGACTTCTTGAATCGCAGAAGCTACTTTTCCGACCGCGTCTGATTGTTCACGTGAAGCTTCACCGACCTGTTCAATCGAACTAGACGTCTGCTCACTTGCCGATATTGTTTGATGAATGGTTTCCTCAAACTGAGCAGCAGAATCAGCTAATTGTCTTGATCCATTTTGCACCTGTAAAATGAGTTGACGTAAATGAGTCGTCATTTGATTAAAAGCGGTACCGAGTTGGCCAATCTCATTTTTAGAGGTCACTTCAATCTCTTCAAGTGTAAGATCACCATCTGCCATCCTTCTCGCGGCATTTGTGACAGAAACAATCGGCTTTGTCATACGATGAACGAATCTTGTCCCAATCACCAAAAAGCCAACAATAATGACCGCACTAACTAGAATGAGTGTGAATAGTAATTGGTTACTGTCTTGATTGAGCTGATTGATTTTCTGGTCACGTTGCTTCAACTGGGTTTGAGCAAATTCTTTTGTAAAGGTATGTATTTCTTGTTCGATAGGCTGTAATTCTTGATTGAGGCGTGTGTTAAATTCTTTTTGATTTTGCATATTCAATGAATTAAATAGTCGGTTCGTTGAGGTGTAGTAGAGATAATTCTTTTCTGAGATTTGATCTAATAGATTTTTTGCTTGTTTGACAGCGCTCATTTTTGAAGCTTCCGTTGTTTTCTTATTAATCTCTTCATATGTTTGCTCAATTTTCTGTAAATTTTCAGCATCTTGCACGACAACATAAGTTTTGATTTGTGCTTCCTGCTTTTGCAAAAGCGCCTCTAATTCCAGTGAGGTCTGATAAAGCTTCACTTCTTTACTGAGAAGCGTCTTGTAGGATTGATCTGTTTTGTAATAGATAAAGCTTGAGAATCCTAAAATACTGACAAACAATACACATATGACAATAAGCCCAAACAAAAATTGATTTTTTAGTCTCATAATTTCCTCCGAAAGTCTGAATTGAACAAAAATTAATGAATGACATACGGCCTCATACAGGCATGTATTTCATCCATCCACTTTCTATATTCAGGTATAAAATATGCTTTAAGGAATGATTGGAAGTGTATTGAAGGGAATGTATAGAAAGCTAGTATATCAAAACTTAAAAAAATTTGATCAAACGAACGAATCGTTTTGGCAAAGTGCTCATTTTCTATAATTGAAAGCAGAAGGGGATGTGTTGTCTCTAAATGAAAGAAGGCATGGATCAGATCATTAAAGATCCGATCCCCTTCTGTTTTAGCAAAATCCTTCTCAATTTCATCTAAATATTTTAGACTCTCTTCTATCGTAAATAGAAGTTCATAATATGTGGTTAATAAAATATAGTCATCTGAACGATACGCCACAGGTCTCACCTAATTATTTCCGTTTATCGTAATATACGCCGTCACTCGTCATAGGCTGGTATGGATTTTGATAATTCAGCTGTTTTGTTTTCTTTCTTTGAATGGCTTGAATATCTGCTTTGATCCCATTTTGGATCACAGTTAATTGCTTCGCCATCTGTTGATCTGTTTGGATGATTTCTTTGATTTTCTCTTTTTCTTGATCTGTCAGCTCATGCTGAATATCTCTCATTAATTCGTCTCTCTCAATCAAAAAGGCATCAAAGTCTTCAACCAAGGTGTCACTTTGCGGATTTGCCGCTATTTCGGCTGCCATTTTTAATGTTTGGTCATGCAGCTGGTCCACAATACTCATAGAGATCCCCCGATAGAGTGATGGCGCCCTTTTCGATCGGTTTGAATAACTTCCTTCCATGCATCACGAAAATCAGTTACGTATTGCTCTACTTCATTCAACATCTCTTCGTCATTTTGAAGATTGGCTTCAATCAGTCTGCGATAAATGTAATCATACATACTTGCCATACTCTTTGATACGTCATAAGAACGATTTAAGGTGACATTTAATTCTTGAATGATGTTTTGAGCCTTTTTCAGGTTCACATTTCTCGTTTCTGCATCCTCTTTTTGAATGGCATACTTCGCTAGTCTAATGAACTTTAAGCAGCCTTCATAAAGCATAAGCGTCAACTCAGCAGGTGTTGCAGTCTCAATAGAATTTTTCTGATAGGCGGCATAAGGGTTCTTTATTGCCATATGTTATAAACCTCCAATTATTGTCCAAGCAGTTGAGAAAGATAGCCAGATTGGTTGTTTAGCTTTTGAATCGCGCTATCCATGGCGCTAAACTTTTTGTAGTAGCGGGTTTCAACCATTTTTAAACGATCTTGGAATGTATCCATTCGTTTTGTTAAAGAATCAAGGTCCTTACCAAGTCCGTATTCCTTTAATTGCATTGTTGTGCTGCCAGCTTTAGTTTGAATGCTCTTCGTGAAGGCTGATAAGGAATTTTTGATACGATGAATGATTCCTTGTTCTTGATATTGCTGCTGCGCTTTATCTTTATCTTTTGAATCCACATTTAGCGAACCTGACATAAATATTTGACTGATCTTCTGTGGGTCTTCTTCAATGGCTTTTCTTAGTTTCGGTTCATCAATGACAAGCTTTCCGCCATCTTTATATTTATCTGAAGTGGTAATTCCGATTTGTGTCATGTGAATTCTATTCCCATCACTTGTCGTAATATCAGCATAAAAATCACTTCTTATTTTAGAGGCACCACCTCGTAAAATGGAATCACTTCTCAGCAAGCCAGACTTCGCTGTCGTTTCCCATAGCTCCACTTCTTTGTCAGACATTGCTTTTTTCTCTTCAGCTGTTAAAGGATGATAGTCCCTATTTCTTTTTTCATTGACTTTGCCATTGACCTGCTCAACAAGTTCATTGTATTTATCAACAAATTGTTTAATTTTATCAAAGATTGTATCGACATCTGTTGAAACGTTTAAGCTGACAGGCTTATCGGTTGTCCCTTTAAGCTCGTACGTAATACCAGCCTGCTCAAATGTATTGTTGTTATTTTCCATTTTCAGACCATTAATCTCGTATTGTGCTTTTTGCCCTTGAGTGGTCGCAACTAATTTGTTATCTCCATCCACTTGGAAGCCTAATTGAGTGAAGAATGAAGCTGAATTACCATCAGCTGCTTTAATACTGACACCTTCTCCCGTTGTCCGTGAAGTGAGAGCGACCGTATCGACATAGTTTGATCCGTCAAAGATCTGTCCTTTGTAAGCCGTCACACCTAATTGCGAGTTGTTCAGCTTTTTCACGATGTCATCAATTGTATCGGTATCAGAAGTATTGATCGTCACCGTTTTCGGTTTTGTCGAATCTGGTGTCGTCACTTCGAATGTAAACGTGCCATTTGTTGGTGTAAATCCAGATGTACCAGATGATCTGAAGACGGAAGCTGTCGCTAATTGGGTGACATTGATTGAGCCAGAGGCAGCATTAGTTGAGCCAGTTGCTGTGACAGCAGATTCATTTGAGCTTGTCACCTTTTTTGCGCCATATGTACTTGGACGCGTTAAGTTTAAACTGTTGATCAAATCATCTAATTCTTTGACTTTCGAGTTCACCTCGCGATAGCTGTCTCTTTGCCATTCAAGTGTTTGTTTCTGGCGTGTCATTTTATCAAGTGGTGCTTGCTCAGTTTTCATTAGCTTTGATACGATTTCATCAATATCAAACACATTTGAAAATCCAGTAATTCGATTGACCATTTTTTATGTTCTCCCTTCACTTACATTCTTTTATCTACAAATAAACCGACAATTTCTGTCATTGCCGCATAGAAATCAAGCCATTCCTTGGAAGGAATTTCTCTAATGACTTCTTCTGTTTGGTTATCTACGACTTTGACATAATATTCATTGAGTTTTTCATGTAATTCAAATTGCAGATGAAATTGAGTGGGTTCAATCAGCTTGTTTGCTCCTTGAAGCGTTTTTTCAATTTCTTCTTTTGAAACGACCTTGCCATTTGCTTGTAAATCAGAGTTTACATTGTCATTCTGGTTATTAGAAACACGGGTTTGAAATGCATCGATAATTGGCTCTAGCGATGTCAACTTACCAACAGACATAGTTATTCAGCTCCTGTGCTTTAATCTATCTTTTATATCGGCTTTGAATTTTCAAATTAAATATAGATGGACAGATTTGTTAAAGTTTCATATAGATTATAAACACCCACATCGAAACGCTTTCATACGGAGAAGGACAACTGAATTAGATAAAAAAATCCTCACTTTTTTTGTGAGGATAATTGAGTGAGGAGATCTACGGATAAACTCGCAGCACGATTGTTCTCTTCTTGAATAGACAGGTACACTTCTTTCCTGTGAATATCAATGTGCTTAGGAGCCTCGATCCCGATTTTCACTTGATCGCCTTCGATTGAAATAATCTTGACTTCAATATCATCGCCAATTTGAATCGACTGGTTTAATTTACGCGAGAGAACTAACATGAGGATGACACCTCTAACAAATGTTTTGTATGATAGGCTGAATCATGCAAAATCACCTGCTTGGCTTTCATGTTTTTCCGGTTCACAATAATAGGCGCTCTTAAATTGGCTGTCGTTTTTTCAATAGAAGATTCCATTGTTAAGATCACCATTACTTCCACATCATTGGCATCTTCTACTTCTAGAATATCTACGACCGTTTCGTCTAGATCGAATTCATATTGATTGAAAAATAAAAACGGACTGCTGACAATAAAGCCTAACTCTGCGTTTTTCAATGATTGAAGAACTAAAAATGGAGACTCTTCTGATAAAGGTAAAATGACAAACTGTTTTTGATCCAGAAATCCTGGTATTCCATTAGAGAAGTTGATAATTTGCTCCTCTTTGATTGTCACTTCACCATGGTATTTTGTTTGAATGATCATAATTCACGACCTTTTTCATTTTTCTTAACTATACCTTATCACCATTTTGGCCCGTTTCGTCAACTTCTATTTTTAAATCTGGGTATTGTAACATATCAATATTGACCTTACCTGGCTGGTAGTTAACGATTGGTTTATGAGGCGTTGCCTCTATGATAGCTTTTTGAGGCTCCACATCAATTTGAAGCTCAGATGGCTGATAGTGAATTTTCACACTAAAGAATGAAGGAATTACACCAATGGTGAATTGTTTGGCTGGAGGAGCGCCATTGATTTTGGCAAATTCGGCAATTGCATTCCCACCATTCTCAATCTTGATGAGTTCACTGCCTTCTTCCGCTCTTCGGCCCATTCCTTCTCCAACAGCACGTTTCCCCTCAGCTGCCCATTCTTCAGAACGCCTAAAAATCGACTTGATATCCATATCGGCAAATGCCTCAGTTTGGTCTATTGTTAATTTTGACGGTGTCCTTGTGATATTCATGACAGCTCTTGGCTGCTGAATTTCAAGGTCCGCTCTTGGCTGCTCTACTTCTTGCCGAGAAGAAGTTGTCGACATTTGCAGCTTTGCATAGGTTTGTTGCATTAACAATCTAGGGATTTGCATATAGGTACACCTCCATGATGCAAAAAAGCACCCAACGGATGCTTTTTATTATCTTAAGAAATCGACAAGAGATGGCTGAATGACTTTAGCCGTCGTTGCTAAAGCAGCTCTATTCACAGTCTCTTGTTGAAGAAGATCAAGAATCGCTTTTTCACTTTCAACATCTTCATTATCGGATTTAGCATCTTTCAGCACTTGGAATTGTGAAGTTAAACGGCTGCCTACTAAGTCAACACGATTTGAACGGGCCCCTAGGTCCGAGCGCTCAGCACTCATCACTTCTTTAAACTGATCGATACTTCCTAACGCATCATCAGAATTCGCGAACGTTCCATTTTTCAATGAGTTTTCTAAATCCGTCAGCATTTCAATGACATTTTGACCGCTGGCAGACTGTCCACCAAACGCTGAGATTGGATTTGAGTTCACATTTAAAGTGATACCATCAGAAATGTTCGACTTAACGGCATTTGCATCTGTATAGTTTTCAAAGTTAAACGTAAACGTACCATCTGCGTTCTCGACAACTGGTTTGACATTTGTATTCGTTCCATTAAATACGAATTTACCTAACATCTGAGTGTTCATTGCGTCAATGATTTGTTTCTTCATCTGGCCAATTTCCACTCCGATAGCTGCTAAATCTTCTGGCTGCTTTGTTCCGTTAGCCGCATCAAGCACTTTATCTCGTACATTTGACATAATATCAATGATTTCAGTGACACTTGTTTCAGATGTATCAATCCAGTTTTGTGCTTCATTTAAGTTTTTTTGATATTGTTCATTTCGAAACATTGCTGTGCTATATTGAAGGCTTTTTACTGCTGCAACGGGATCATCAGACGTTTTTGTGAAACGTCTCCCTGTTTGTGCTTGCTCATTTATTTTAGAAAGTTTTTCATAACTTTTACTAATATTACGAAGTGAGTTTTGAGAAATCATACCTTGTGTGACTCGCATCAGCTATACCTACCTTCCTACGACACCCATGCCGTTTATTACTTTATCCAATATTTCATCTTGTAATGTCACAACTCTCGCAGCTGCATTATATGCATGCTGAAATTGGATCATATTCGTCATTTCTTCATCAATGGAAACAGCACTCGTCGACATTCTACGTTCATTGGCTGAATTGACAAGAGCGGCTGAACTGCTTTCTAGCGTCATGTTCTTTTTCCCTTGAATCCCCATCTCAGCAATGACATTTTGGTAGTAATCCTGGATCGTCGTTGTATTGCCGCCGATTGGTAACTTTAAGTCTTGTATATTTGCTAATTTTGTAGCATTCGAACCGTCACCTTTTGTTTGATTGAGAGATGCTGCAATATTATCTGTTGATGCTAAAATGACATCACTCACTTTGATACGAGCTGCTAAGCCTTTATTCAATTCATTGTTATTCTCAATATCAAAGAAGTCTTGTCCACTTGTGCCATTTAACGTGTACCCCTGCTTATGCACATCGTTAAATGTATCCATAAATACTTGTGCTACTTCATCCAGCTCTGCAAGCATATCCGGATACATGCCTTTTTCAGCACCATTTGACATGTAGCCATAAGCCTCAACAAGTGCTTTTACTTTACCATTCACTTGAAGCTGATCTGCTGCAATGGTTGTTGTTCCGAATTGAAGTGAGTTAACAAGTCCCGTTGTATTATCATAGGAGATTTGCAGTTCAGATTTTTCGTTCGTAATGCCATTCAAAATCGTTCCAGCAGATTGTCCATTTGCACCGATTATGTCGATGTTGACAGTTCCTTCAGCAATTTTGAGTGCATTACCGCCAGATGGATTGTAACTCACTTTAATATCAACGAGTGAGGATAATTGATCTACCAAAGCATCACGCGTATCATAAAGATCATTTGGGAGATATCCGTTTGGCTCAACTGCTGCAATCTGTTTATTCACTTCATCTATTTGAGATAAAATAGTGTTCACATTTTTAGCTGTTGAATCGAGTTCTGTTTTTAAATTCTTTTGTATCGTTGTTAAAGAAGAATTAAGTAAACGGAATTGATCTACTAAAGCCTGTGCACTTGTTTTAACAACTGTACGTGCAGAAGCTGTATCGGCATTTTTTGTTTCGGATAGGACCTGTAATGATTTCCAAAGGTTATCAAAAGCTCTGTTTAAGCCTTCATCCGTCAAATCATTCATAACCCCCTCCATTTGCGAAAGGGCATCAGATTTTGTTGAGTAGTAAGACAAGTTATTGTTATGATCTCTGAATTGCATATCTAAAAAGCTGTCTCGAATTCTTTCCACCGTTCCAACTTGAACACCTGTCCCCATTTGGCCATAAGTCTTGCCGTCATAAACAGAAATGACTGGATAAGGATTATCTGCTTTAAAGGTAACTCTTTGTCTTGAGTAGCCATCCGTATTTGCATTGGACACGTTGTTTGATGTGACATAAAGCCCTGCACGCTGGGCTGTGATTCCTCTTTTTGCCGTTTCTAGACCCATGAATGTAGAACCCATTGGTATCCTCCTTGTTTACGCCTTTGAATCAAACAAAGCCCTCTGCTGTTTAGGCTTTGAACTCTCAAGACCATTTTGTCCGTAATTCATATTTTCTTTATTAGGGTTAACGAGATCGAATGTCAGTGAAATAAATTGAAGCGACTGCTGAATGAGCTGTTTGTTCAGTTCATTTACATCTTTCAGTTCCACCATGATGTCATTTAATTTGTCATATAATGAAATGAGCTCTTCTTGATCCGAACCTTCAGCCTTTTCGATACACGCGGTGATGGTTGGCGGTTCATCACTTTGTAAAAATTGAACTGTGGCTTCAATTCGTTTTTCTTCTAATTGAGAAATGGCTTGAATATATTTTTGCTCTAAATTCAGAACCTCTGAAAGAGCATCAATCTCATTGCTTTTCAGCATTTCTGTTTTATCCTTCGACAGCTTCAAAAGCTGTTCATGCAATCCATAGAGACGATGCAGCTCTTCAATGATTATTTTAACTGACATTCACGCTACTCCCTTTTGTTATTGTTGTTTATAAAAATTCAGCATTTTATCAGCAATGCCTTTTGTATCTACTTGATATGTTCCGGCTTCAATGCTTTTTTTAATTTGGTCTATTTTATCTTGGCGTTCTTTCATGATATTCGGCACCTTTTGCATTTCGATTGCCTTTTTAGAAATTTCGACTTTATCAGTTGATTTTGCTTGATTTGATTGCAACGTTTGTTTCTCATATGTTTTCTTGTAAGGATTTACTGGTTGTGTTCCATATCGATTAATTTTCACGGGATTCCTCTCGCTTTCCGTTACAGTCTGTCTTGATTCTATCCATTTTATCGACCAAACTGCAACTTAGTTTAGGGAATCAATCGTTTTTAGGATTAATGGCATAATAGGTGTCTTTTTTCCTAGATTCAATCTCCCTTTTACGCTCTTCTTCTTGATTCATTTGACTCATTTGCGAATGAATATCCTGTTCACATTGGCTGCACAGCTTGTTTTTTCTGATCGGTTGGCCACATCTTTCACAAGGATAGTTGATATTCGGAAATTGACTAATTTGAAGTCTTTTCAAACGGATAAATTTCAAGATTAATTCTTCATCAACTTCTGTTGCATCTACTATTTCAGCAATGGTTGATTGTCTATTACTTTGCTTTCGCAAGAATTTATAAACGATATCAAAAGAACGTTCTTCTTCTTCGAAGCATTTGTTACAAACCGTTTGGATGGTGGTTTTTAAAAATAGCTGATTACATTGTGGACAGTTTGCCAATTGATTCATAACCAAAACCCCTTACGTTATTTTCTCTTCTTATTATCGGTTAATTATCCTGAATTTTAACTACGAATCAACGTAAAAGAGGAAACACTTTTGGCACCTGCTTCTTTTAAAATTCTTGCCGCATCATAAATGGTGGCCCCCGTTGTATAGATGTCGTCAATTAAGATAACATCCCTTTGAACGATCGCATCTGTCTGCTTGATTTGAAACATTCTTTTTTGATCTAAACGTTCATTTTTCTTTCTCTTAGACTGCTTGCTTTGATGTATTTTCACAAGCGGCTGCAGGATCGGCTGACCAATCAAGGAAGCAAGTATGACTGACTGATTAAACCCTCTTTCCTTTAGCCTTTCTTTACTTAAAGGAATCGGGATCAGCACAGGTTCTTTAATTGAAAAGGAGCGCTTAAATACTGCTTGGACATCTTGTTTAAAAAGCTCAGCTAAAGCTGTATCACCTCGAAATTTAAATCGGGAAAGGACATCTTTCATCAAATCGTTGTAAGCATAAACAGACCTATTTTTCACAAGTACTGTAGTAGAATCAGGGCGTTCTTTCCACCTGGAACAGTCTTGACATAATTGATCATTCGACTGTGCTCTCCCACAAGCTGGACAAATCGGGCGTTGAATTTTTTCTAGGTGATGCTTACATGCTATACATAGATGATCATCATTTAATAGAAGTAATGATTTCCATGTAAAAGCAGCGACAAAATGCCCCTCACAAATTAGGCAGATCAATTGTTATCCTTATTTATCGGCAGACGATTTTCGCATCTTGGAAATGTGGTGACCTTTGAAGCAGCTTCTGTCAGAATGACCAGCATGGCCGTATTCTTCTGTTTATCCACCATCTCGGATTTACTGTAAGATATTTTATCGATATCTGTTATATACTGAGGCTTCACTTGATTTAGTGAAATCGCTAATACATCTTCTATACACTTTTCACAGTGACAAATCATGTTTAATTGGTTGAGATATTGATAGAGGATTTCCTTGAGTAGTATTTCTTTTGCATTGAGTAGCATATTTGTCTCTCCTGCCATTTGTGTATTGAGAATATAAATGTACCATGAAATTTAGTTGCACCCACATTATTTTTCAGAAAACTCTTTTGCAGCTGTATCATTCATTTTTACGATATGCTTCTTTGCTTGTTTCATACTTCTCGTTAAACCAAAATGAAAAAAGATAACATCTCCTTTAAAAAAATCGGGATGTCTACCTGCTCTACCAGAAATCTGAACAAGTGCACTCTCTGTAAAGATAGTAGATTCCGCACCTAGTACCCCCACTTGAACATTTGGAATGGTTACGCCTCTTTCTAGAATGGTGGTTGTAACTAGTACATCGTATTTATAATCTCTGAAGTGCTGGACCTTTTGTTTCCTGTCTGGATCATCAGCAGACACCCCCTCCACATTTAAGCGGTGTTCTCTAAGGACCTTCGTTATCTTCTTCATGGTCGAAATAGAAGGAACAAAAAGTAAAATCCTTCTCTTCTTTGTGATATGTTTCTGCATCCAATTCATTACTTTAGGTGGGAGCTGGTTCTTTTTTAATTTCTTCTTCCAATGTCCAATCCATTGAAAGGACGGGACAGGTAACGGTTGTTGGTGAAAGCGCAGAGGAATTTTTATGGCTTCTAGTTGTCCACGAGATACATCTCTTTTCATTTTCTTAGAGGGCGTCGCACTTAAATAAACCCTAACCCCTTTCTTTCTCATTGCCTTTAAAACAGCAAATTGGAGACGTTCATCGATTGAATAAGGAAAGGCGTCGACTTCATCTATAATAAGCACATCAAATGCATGTTTGTATCTCATCAACTGATGAGTTGTGGCGATCACTAGCGGTGCTATTTGGAACCTTTGAGGGCTTCCTCCATAAAGAACAGCTATTTTCATTCCTTGAAATGCTTTTTTAAGCCGCGGCTCTAGTTCAAGGACAACATCTGTTCTAGGTGTCGCAATGCAGACACTCATTCCTTGATGTAAGGCATATTCAATTCCGTAAAAGAGCACCTCTGTTTTCCCTGCCCCGCAAACTGCCCAGATGAGTAGGTCAGATTTGTTTTTTATCGCTTCGATCAATTTTTCGGACGCCCTTTTTTGTCCTTTAGACAGGTTTCCCTGCCATGTTAATTCCGTATGACATGTTTCTTCCATTTGTGGACCCGTCCATTCATAAAGAAAGCCACATTCCGTTGTTTTCCCCATCATGATGCATGATCTACAGTACACACAATCTTTTTGACACATGTCACACGGAGTGTGGGCAAAGTACCGCTTTTTTGATATACCACATCTACAGCAAGTAAGACCATTTGCTTTCCTCTCAATAGCAGGTGTTCGGATGACGAACCCTTTCTCCTCCAGCCAATCCAAATCGGACTGTGAGCTTCTTGTTTCAGCGGTAAGCAGGTGGCGTGACTGCAGTTGCTGCCTTAGTTCCATTGCTTTGTCCATGTTCAATTTCACCAAACACCTTTCAACTGATGTTTGCCTATTATGCGCAAAGACATGACCTTTCGTCCAACAGCTAAAATAGAAAAACAAAACCCCTTTTCTATTAGAAAAGAGGTTTTTTAAGATTTATCTAATCACCCAGCCAAGAGCTATAGAGCCTTCGCCTAGATGAGTGCCAATCACGGCACCAAAGTAGCTTTTATAAAATTCAACATGAGGATACTTTTCTGATAAGTGCGCAATTAAGTCGTCTGCTTCTTCTTCTCTATTACCATGTATCAGTGTTGCTCTCATCGGGACACCACGTGATGCATCTTCGTCAAATAATTCAAAAATACGTGAAATGGCTTTTTTCCGTGTACGAATCTTCTCAAAAGGGACAATTAGCTTGTTGTCAAAATGCAGTATAGGCTTTACCTTTAAGAGGCTCCCAATAAAAGCCTGAGCACCATTTAATCTGCCGCCCCTTTGTAAATGAGTTAAATCGTCTACCATAAAATAAGCTCTCTGATTCTCTTTCAGATAATTGAGATGGGCTAACACTTCTTCTAGAGAAGCACCACCTTGGATTTTTTCAGCAGCTTCTATCGCATAAAAACCTTGCGCCATACAGCTAGTTTCTGTATCAAACGGATAAATATCAATCCCGTCAACTAGGTCATTTGCTGAGGCTGCACTATTATATGTTCCACTAATTCCGCTTGAAAGGTGAATACTAATCACGGCATCGTATGTTTCACTTAGTTTTTCATATAATTCTATTAACTCACCGAAAGCAGGCTGAGAGGTGGTTGGAAGGTCTTTATGCTTTTTGACTTCTTCATAATATGTCTTCCAATCCATTTCTATTTCTTCACGGTATGATTCGTTGCCAAAAATGACATTAAGAGGGATCATATGAATATGATGTTTATCACGCAGCTCTTGTGGTATATAAGCAGTACTGTCTGTTACAACGGCTATTTTCATTCTTAAATACCTTCCTTATCCGTTAAGTTGCTCTTTTTTATTTTCAAAGAATGATCATTGTTATTCATTAGATTTATAATAGTAATCAAAAAAGCCTGCCTAATCAATAGGCAAGCCCGTTATATCCGAAAAAGACTCCTTATCTACCTATCATTTCTCTCCAGTTAACATGTGAGAGAACCAAAAACAGGCGAAAAAGGAGTACTTGTCCGGAACATTATCTCATTTCTACCCAGCCGTTTTTAATTGCTACAACAACAGCTTGTGTACGGTCGTTTACATTCATTTTTTGTAAAATGTTACTCACGTGGTTTTTGACTGTTTTCTCACTAATAAAGAGCGACTCACCAATTCCTCTATTGCTCTTTCCGTCAGCTAACATTTGAAGAACTTCGCACTCACGTCTCGTTAAGATATGAAGTGGTCTGCGAATTTCAGGATATACCTCGTGCTGCGGATGTGCTGAAACGCCACTAGTCGCTAGGCGTCGGAATTCATTTACTAAGTTATGAGTAACTTTCGGATGTAAATAAGATCCTCCGTCAGCTACGACTTTCACTGCTTCAATGAGCGTGTCTGCATCCATTTCTTTTAACAGGTAGCCTCTTGCCCCTGTTTTCAATGCATGTGTCACATAGTTTTCATCGTCATGAATAGATAGAATAATGACTTTTGATTCGGGATAAAGCTCAACTAACTGCTTTGTAGCCTCTACACCATTTACATTCGGCATATTAATGTCCATAATGACAACATCCGGATGATAGTGTTCTACGATACGTGCAGCTTCGTCACCGTCGTCTCCTTCTGCAACTACTTCAAAAGTAGGTTCAAAATCTAAAATCCGTTTGACACCTTCACGGAATAATTGGTGATCATCAATAATTACAATATTTACTTTAGTCACAAGCTACGCCTCCCCATGTTTATTGTTCTACACCTGAACTTTATGGTCAATATGTCTTTTGTCTCTATTTTACAATTTTATTTTGCAATGTTAATGGCACGCGAATCATGATGAATGTCCCTAGACCTATTTTTGAGTCTATGGTCATTTTACCTTCCAGTAAGTCTACGCGTTCTTTCATGCCAAGTAAACCGAAGGATTTGTTTTTGTTTGTTTTCACATCTTTCATATCAAAGCCTTTTCCATCGTCTTTGATAATTAACGTGACAAAGTCTTTCGTCACTTCTACTTTTACAGAGATTTCTTCAGCTTCGGAATGCTTTAGTGAATTTGTGACAGCTTCTTGGGCTAGTCTAAACAGTGCCACTTCAAATTGAGAAGCAATTCTTTCGCTTTCTGTATCCCCTAGGCATTGGAACGTAATCTTGGTTTTTCCATCATACTCTTCGATTGTGTTTAAATATTTTCTTAGCGTCGGAATGAGACCCAAATCATCTAAAGCCATTGGTCTTAAATCATAAATGATTCTTCTCACTTCGTACAGAGCATTTCGCACATTCTGTCTGAGACTTCTAATTTCTTTAAAGCCTTCTTCTGTCCCACGGTCTCTGAAAATCCGTTCAATTAATTCGGAACGCATCATCACGTTTGCCAGCATCTGGGCCGGACCGTCATGAATTTCCCGGGACACCCTTTTGCGTTCTTCTTCTTGGGCTTCAATAATTCTTAGTCCAAAATCTTGTTTTGCCTGAGCATCTTCAAGTAACACGCCAACTTGGCGTAAGTCCTGATTGAGATAGTTGAGAACAACTGTGATCTGACTCACAAGCGTTTCAGAGCGTTCAATGACGTCTTGCAGGCTTAACAATCGTCTTTCCAGATCGTCTCTTCTTTCTCTAAGCTGCTTTTCGCGCTGCTGGATCATGGTGAGTTCCACTTGCAGATTATGTGCTTTTTCGTAGGCCTCCCGTATTTCTTCTTCGCTAAATTTGTTGAAGTTTCTGCTGACCTCAGATAAGCGATTTCTAGCATGTCTCGTATGGACTTCGAGTTTATCCCCAAAATCAATTACTTCGTTTACTTGCTGCTTGATTTGCTTCAGCTCTTCTACTAGGCTTTCATATTGTTGACGGGACTGTTCGCCTATCCTAAATACTTCGTCCTTGCTGCCATCAACTGTACTTAGCATTTTCATGATGATTGAATCCAATAATTTCGGATCCATTTTAGGTGTTGTCATGGCTTTTCCCTCCCGTAACAGTGATGTCATCTTTTTTTATTATAAATGTCATTGATCTGCATTTTATGTCGAATTATAATGAAAGAATGCGTATAAATCATGAAGTTTTTATGACGACCCTTTTTCCGCCCCTATCATCATAACAAAATACGCTGTAAAATTCTAAAACCAATGCAAATTTTCTCTAGTCTTACAATTTGCTTGTCAGGAGGGTAAGTCTTTTGCTGAATCGCTATCTTACAGTAAAAAGTCGTGGCGAGCATGAGATCGTCATTGAAAAATCACGTTTTATTTGTCATATACAGCGTGCTGTCTCAGAAGAAGAAGCACAAGCATTTATACAATCCATTAAAAAACAACATTGGAATGCCACACATAATTGTTCTGCCTATCTCATTGGAGAACATGACCTGATTCAAAAAGCGAATGATGATGGTGAACCAAGCGGTACAGCAGGTGTGCCAATGCTTGAAGTGTTAAAAAAACGGAAGCTGAAAGATACAGTCGTAGTGGTCACTCGTTATTTCGGCGGTATTAAGCTAGGCGCCGGTGGATTGATTCGTGCCTACGGAAAATCTGTATCAGAAGCCATCAACCATGTTGGTATGGTAGAACGCTGTTTAATGCGTACGATGCACACAACAATAGATTATACATGGCTTGGAAAGGTAGAGAATGAGCTTAGAGCCTCATCTTTTCAGCTAAAAGAAATTCATTATGCAGAAGATGTTATTTTTGAGACGTATGTAGAAGAAACACAAACAGAGCAGTTCATTGAATGGATGACTGAGCTGACAAATGGAAAGAGTGTTACAAAAGAAGGCGAACTGATTTATTTAGAAAAGGACATTGGTCCGATAAAGGAGACAGATGAATGGCACAACGAGTAAGAGTGCGTGTACGAAAGAAAAAGAGTAAGAAGAAGAAAATTTTCAAACGTATCCTGGTCTTATTTTTGCTTCTTATCATCTGCATGGGCGGATTTGCAGTATATAAAATAGTCAATACACTTCAGGCTGCTGACAAAACATATGATGAGCTAGACCGAGGAGAGAAATCGAAGCTTCGTGATGCGGTCATTGATATTAAGAAGAAACCTTTCTCTGTACTATTTGTCGGAATTGAGGATTATGCCACAGATGGTGATCATGGCCGTTCAGATTCACTCATTGTCGCAACGATTAACCCTCAAGACAAAACGATGAAAATGGTTAGTATCCCTCGTGACACACGCGTACAGCTTGCAAGTGACACGACAGGAAATAAAGAAAAGATCAATGCAGCATTTGCTAAAGGTGGAAAAGACGAGACGATTGAAACTGTCGAACAATTCTTGCATATTCCGATTGATAAATATGCAACCGTTGATTTTGACGGATTCAAGGATGTCATTGATGAAGTCGGCGGAATTGATATCGATGTTCCATTTGACTTCAATGAAAAAAGTGATGTGAAAAAATCGAAAAAGATTTACTTCAAAAAAGGCAATATGCATTTAAACGGGGAAGAAGCACTTGCTTACGCTCGGATGAGAAAACAAGATCCACGCGGTGATTTCGGACGTAATGATCGTCAGAAACAAATTTTACGCGCAATGATTGATCAAATGTCGAAGGCAAATAACATTGCGAACGTCGATAATATCGCTAAAGAAGTAAGTGATCACATTACGACCAACTTCCGTATCACAGAAGGTCTTGCACTTCAGCAAATCTACAGCGGATTTAAAGGAAACGACACAGAAACGCTTTCTATTAAAGGGTCAGATCTTTATTTAGGACCAAATCGAACGTATTACTTTGAGCCAGATCAAACCAATCTAGCTAACGTACAAAATGAATTACGGACGCATTTAAAGCTTCCTGCTGAATCTTCGACTGAAACAGATTCACAAACCAATCCACCCTCTGGTGAAACAGGGTCAAGTGATACAGCTAATCCTTCGACCAGCACACCAGGACAATAATAAAAACAGCCCAGTTCCTAGGAACGGGCTGTTTTTTATTGTCTTTTGACCATTCGTTTATAGAATTTCGTAAATGGTTTGAACTCTTCGTTGACCAAACCCGTGACTTCCGCAATCACTTGCATAAACATCACCAGTAAAAAGATAATGATGAGCGATAACCAAATGGTCGCGCTTGTCAGCAAAATCGCACTTAAGCTAAAGACTAAGCCAATCATGTAAATGACGATGACCGCCATGCGATGGGACAAGCCAAAGGCCATTAGTCTATGATGAATATGAGATTTGTCTGGCGCTGAAATCGGCTGTTTGTTTAATATGCGTCTAATGATTGCAAAGGTCGTATCAAATATAGGAACACCTAGAATGATCACAGGAACAACAACACTAAACAAAGTGACACTTTTGTATAATCCTAAAAGTGACAGCACCGAGATCATATACCCTAAAAATAGCGAACCGGTATCCCCCATAAAAATCTTCGCTGGATGAAAGTTGTAAAAGAGAAAGCCGATCGTACTGCCAATGACGACAAGAGATAAAGAAAGAATCAGAATCTTATCAGCAGAAAATGCCATCACTGCAATCGTTGATAAACCGATGACGGAAATACCGGCAGCTAGTCCATCAAGACCGTCAATTAAATTAATGGCATTTGTGATGCCGACAATCCATAGCACGGTGAGGGGATATGCCATCCAGCCTAACTCAATTCGATCTGTTAAAAAAGGAACAGAGAAAAAATCCATTTTTAAGCCTGTGCTCACAATCAAACAAGCAACAAGAACTTGTACGAGAAATTTAAATTTTGCACTTAAATTATATTTATCATCAAATATACCTAAAATGACGATGAGTACGGCACCAACTGAAATTGCTGTAATTTTATTATGTAGAAACAGCCCGCCTGCTAATGCTCCAGCCGCTACCCCAATAAAAATTGCCAAACCACCCATTCGAGGCATTACTTTATCATGAACTTTTCGTTTATTCGGCTGGTCCACTGCACCAATCTTAATTGCAAACTTTTTGACGATTGGTGTCACAATTAAAACTGTAGCCAGAGAGACAAAAAACGCTAATAAGGCGCGTTCGTAATCCATAGGTCAGTCTCCTTCTAAATTGAAATCTGTATTTTGTATATTGGCCGCTCTTTCCATTATACAATTGAATAGAGGATGATCACAAGCTCCCCCGGTGAAGAAGAAACAAATAAAAACGCACAATCCCGAATGAATTATGCGTTTTCTTTAATATTCGTTAGTTCCACCATGTTTGTGAACAGCGCGTGCCAATCTTTTTTCTTCGCACGGCTTTGTCTTAGATGTCTATAGGTCGTGTCGTCTTTTTTGCTGATCACTTTCAGGCAGGCTTCTACGAAGAGCGCAGGATCATCGCCCTCTAAATATTCATACACATCCTTCTCTTTTAGCCTTTCCGTTGATGGGAGATTTAAACCGACAACCGGTATTCCAGCTGCTAAAAATTCATAGAGCTTGAGAGGGAACACCGCTTGATTGTAAGGGGATTGTTTGTATGGCATCATGCCTACATCAATCAGCTTCATATAAGCAGGTACTTCTTCTGGTGCAACAGCTCCTGTCCAAATCACATTTGGCCGTTTGAGTGCATGCTGAAAAGATGGATCTCCATTCGTTCCATCCGGACCGACAAATAAAAATGTCCAATCAGGCCGCATGCGAGCAGCTTCAGCCATCATGTCAAAATCGAGCTTTGGCTTGATTCCTCCGATAAAACCAAGCACGGTTCCTTCTCTTCCTTCCAGCACATCTTCTTTACAAGGAAGATTGCTTTTCGCAAATACATCGTACTCGACGCCATTTTCCACAGTAAACACATCTTTCGGTTCTCCCATAAGACGTTTTTTGATTTGATCGTGTAAATATTGAGAAGAGCATGTAATGCTGTGTGCGTATTTAATGATTCGATTTTCTGCTTTGACAATGACACGCTGCCTCATATAAGAAAGAATGTTGTGTTTGCCGCTTATCGGCTCTCCCCACAGGTCACTGCAATCATAGACAATGTGTTTCCATTCAAATAAGGAAGATAAGAGCGGAAAGCCCGGAAACGTATACCATAAACAAACAGCAATCCCCTTCTTTTCCTCCTGCCGCAAATGTTCAAGAAGAGGGGACAATTTATGAATATAGAACATGTCTTGATATCGGCCAAAGCGAAATAATTTACTCTTGAGCACATCAGGAATGGTCAATTGCTTCATTCGATCTGTTATGGGCTGAAAGGGAGCTGTATGACGAGATGCTGACGGGCATACCCAGATGACCTCTTTCGTTTCCGGATCAGATGCTAGAAATTCGGCCAGCCGATGCCGTCTGTACCTCAGTCCGTCCTGTCCCCATTCTCCCGTCGCTACGACAACATGTATGATCGAGTCTGCTTTCACCTTTATCACCTTTTTTCCCTTCTGTTTATAAGCGCTTCTTCACAGCATTTGTCGCATAGTGCATAAAACACCAGGACGCTTTGACAAAATGAAGCTGCTCAATTTCTCTGTAGACAAACCACGTTTTTTTCGCTGCTTTCCACTTGTTACTAGAGATGGAGTTTCCAACGATGCGATATTCACTGAGCGGTTCGCTCATACCATAGGCTGTAAATCCTCTTTTTAATATAGACAGCCATGTAGCTAAATCCTGCCTTGTGCGAATGTTCGGCATTTCCACATGTCCTACCTTTTGAAGATCAAGCATGACCGTTAAACAGCCGATAATGGTATTTTTCAAGGCTTCATTATAATCTAATCTCGCTGGCGCAGTGACGGTTTTTTCTAACGGTTCTCCATTTTCTGCAATGATGTCATATGCCGTAAATGTAAAGGCATAATCATTTGTCAGCATGAAGTCTACCTGTTTTTCAAGCTTCGTCTCTTTCCACTTATCATCGCTATCTAAAAAAGCAATAAAGCGCCCTTTTGCCTGGTTGATGGCTGCGTTTCTAGCAAAGGCGGCTCCCCCATTTTCCTCTAAATAAATGACGTTGATTCTGTCGTCCGCTTGACTTAAATCCCCTAATAGCTTTCTCGTTCCATCTGTAGAACAATCATCTGCAATGATCAGCTCCCAATTGGAATAGGTTTGGGCAAGGACGGAATGAACTGTATCCGTTAAATAACGTTCCGCATTATACGCCGGTGTAATGATGGATACTAACGGTTGATTGTTCACCTAAGACTCATCTCCAGTTCATCATTAAGATTCTTTGAACACTTCGGGTAAGACCACAAACATGAGCGAGATGCTAAAGCCAATGACAAGCCCAAGCAGTGCACGTTTTTTGGCTGACATGCCTTTATTGCCCTCATCAAGTACTTGTGCAGGATCGACAATCTTTGCCTGCTTCATTCCAAGCTTTGTCGACTCCAATTCATATAAGAATCGTTCTTTATCGACTTTGGAATCATTGCTAACAGATTCGTCTTCAAGAGCAGCTAATCTACTTTCAATCACCTGCTGCCTTTTTGTAAATAATGCTTTGTCTTGCTTAAGAAATGTATCCGACACCTGCTTCACGACAGCCAAAGCGCGATCCTTATCGGCATCTGTGAAAGACAGCTGTAATTGTGTATCTGATTGATTGGTAAGGATGAGACGGGTTTTCACATCCTGCCTTTCTTCTTCTTTGACATCACTGAGTGATTCGTTTAGAAAAGCATCGCTTTTTAATAGAGATGTCACTTCCGCCATATTGTTATACACCCCATCATCATATTTACCAAGAGTGAGGGTAACAGCAGCTGTGTAACTGGACTGCTGCGTAGTTCCTTTAGCAAAAAAGAAACCAAAGGCGCCTAATATGACAGGCAGCAGGATGAGCCATACGATGTACTTTTTGATTCGCTTCCCTATTCTAGATATGAAACCAGACATGTTCATTCTCCCAACATTGACGTATTTGCTCTTTCACTAGTGTAGCCATACAAACGGTTTACCACAGCTTGAGTCGTTGTTTATTTTTCAACATATTCACCGCTGCGATCACCAGTCCTAAAAATACCCAGTGGAAATATAAATTCGAGACGGAGCTAGGACTGATACTTGAAACGAGAAAGCTCAGCATGGCTGCAAACAACCCTTCAATGATCATTTTTGCCGATCTTGTTTCAGCCCATTGGTATTGTTTGTACAGTGTGAACATGAGATAGGCGTATACTGAGATATAGCCCAGCATGAATGCAAACCCAAAGTTCGTCATCAATTCCAGCAGCCAATTGTGCACTTCTACGACCTGGTCTGTATCAAAGATCGAAAAGTGAGCTAAGTAGTAAGACACATTCCCCGCTCCAACCCCGAATCCGTATGAATTCGTAAAGAAGTGCCAAGCATTTTTGATCAAATTCGCTCTCGCGATGTTAGACGGGAGTGGTTCACTAAAAGAATGTGCGACCTGAGAAGCGAGAAACAAGTCATAAAAGACCGAATAAATCTTGGCTGAAAAGACAGCGATACAGATAACAACAAGTCCGCCTGCTGCAATGATTGACCACTTTTTGAGGAATCGCGGCAGCAGCAGCCACACATAGACCGCCACTCCTGCAAATATGCCAAGCAGACTGGCTCGGGATTCGGTTAACAATATGAGATACAGTGCGGCGATTGCCCCTAATAATCCAAACGCTTTGATATAACCGTTTTTCATTTGACGCATGCACGCTAGATATAAAAAGAAACTAATCGATAAAAACGTCGCAAAGTCATTTTGATTAAAAAAGACAGATGTAGGATAGTGCTGTTTATACGCTGGTCCTAGATACAATGAGGTATTCGGTAAATGGTTCAATGTAAAATGATTATAGAACCCAATCCCCATCACAAACACAGTCATGACCAGCCAAATGCTATAAAAGGTCACCACTTGATCCATTCGCTGAATGAACATGACGACAAGAAAGACAAACCCCATCCCCATTGCAAGCAGGGACATATATTTCAGGCCGTCTGTGACCGAATGAGCCCAAAGCAGTGAGATGAGCCCGTAAAGAAACCATGCAGTGAAAAAACCAAGAATTCCTTTGACACGAATCTGCTGCCACTGCGATATGTACGTCCCCTTATCTCTCATCCGCCATATGAATAAAGCAAAGACGGCGATAAGCATAATACGGTAGAGAAAAAGACTAAAGAATCCGGCACTAATAGAAAAGAAAGCGTTGTTGAGAAAAGTCAATGCAATCAAAAGATAGATGGCTGACATGAAGATTTGCTCACCATTCATGTATAGCTTCATCAACACGAGAGCAGCCGACAGGATCAAAAGTATAACCGGAACAGCCACCATCTTCTTTAACCCGACGGGCTGGGCGGTTGCCATTTGTACAAGCCCGATCCCTGCTGCAAACAAAATACATCCAATCATGATTTGCCATGCTGTTTGTTTCACACTCATACCCATTTTCCTCCTAAGCAACCCATCCGATTTGAGGGATTAAGCCTTGATTTCCTGTTCATAGTAGGAAATGGTACGAGCCAAACCTTCCTGTAAACTCACAACAGGCTCCCATGCTAAGACTTGTTTCGTTTCCTCATTTGCCAATGTACTATGCACAATATCTCCTGCACGCTGCGGCTTGTAAATTGGTTCAAGATGCGACCTCGTCACCCGCTTCATCGTTTGAAACAGCTCATTCACAGTGATCGAATCACCACATGAAATATTTAAACAAACGTTTGATTGAGCTGTTAAAGCCGCAACATTCGCTGCTGCTAGATCACCTACATAAATGAAATCTCTTGTTTGTTCCCCGTCTCCGAAAATGAAAGGAGCCTCATCTTTTGCAAACTTATCAGAGAAAATAGAGACAACTCCGCCTTCGCCAAGTGCGTCTTGTCGCGGACCATAAACATTGCTGTACCGAAGAATACAATAGTCCACATCATACAGTGATTTTGCCATTTCTAAGTATCGCTCTACTGTGAGTTTCGCTAAACCATAAGGCGAACCAGGCTTCAGACGGTGAGCGGTGTCCACTGGCAGATACACTGGATCTCCATAGACAGCTGCTGATGAGGCAAATACCATTTTCTCCACTCCTGCTTCAGCCGCTGCTTTCATGACGTGCAGGGACCCTTTTATATTGACCTCTTCGTCATAAACGAAATTCTGAACGGAAACGGCTACACTCACCTGTGCTGCAAGGTGAATGATATAATCCGGTGCCATTTGTTTGATCAAATCGACCGTTTCTAATTTTGTGACATCTGCCTCAATGCATTGAACGGAAAGGTGGGCAATATTTTCCCGAGATCCAGTTGAAAAATTATCAAGAACGATGGGCTCGTAGCCTTTTTCTAGTAAAGCCTCTACCGTGTGTGACCCAATAAATCCGCTTCCCCCAGTAACCAATACTTTCTTCATCCAAGCTCCCCCTGTTATTGTGCCTTTGATACCAATTCTGCTTCCCATACGCCTGGGCGGCCGATAGACTGGTAAATAAATCCTCTCTCTTTCATTTCTGCTGGATCAAACAAATTCCTTCCATCAATTACAATCGGTGAACGAAGCAGCTGCTTGATTTGGTCTTTATCCATCTTCTGTACGTCATCCCATTCTGTTAGGATGAGGCAAGCATCCGTATCTTTTACTGTTTCATACAGGTCATTGCTGAAGACAGCCTGCGGGCCAAGCTCTCGCTCTGCTTCTACATAAGCAATCGGATCATAAGCCTTCACAAAAGCACCCAGCTCTCTCAGCATAGGGATAATGTCTAATGCAGGCGCTGAACGCATATCATTCGTATTCGGTTTGAATGCGAGACCTAAGACAGAGATGGTTTTTCCTCTAATATCACCGAATACACTCATCAGTTTGCTGACAAGGTGAGCTCTTTGGTGATTGTTCGTTTCAATCACGGACTCGATCAGCTTGAACCGGTAGCCGGCTGTTTCGGCAATTTTGAGAAGAGCCATCGTGTCTTTCGGGAAACAAGAACCCCCAAATCCAATGCCCGCTTTTAAAAATTTTTGCCCGATGCGGCTGTCTAATCCAACTCCTTCGCTGACTTTTTCAACATCAGCGCCCACCCGCTCGCAAATATTTGCAATGTCATTGATGAATGAGATTTTTGTGGCAAGCATGGCATTTGCAGCATACTTAATCATTTCAGCACTTTCTAAGTTGGTCTCTACAACCTCTGTTTGAAACGGATCATGCAATCTTTTGATGATGGTTGACGCATGAGTGCTTGTCGAGCCTATTACTGCCCGCTCCATATTCATCGTGTCTTGGATGGCAGAGCCTTCTCTGAGGAACTCTGGATTGGATACGACATCAAAAGGATATTTACTGCGGGATGCTTTTTCAACAATGGCTTGAACGAGCCGGCCTGTTCCAACGGGCACTGTGCTTTTATTGACGATGATTTTATAGCCATTTAGATGTTCACCAATTGTTTGAGCGACGGCTTTCACGAACGTTAAATCTGCTTCCCCCTGTGCTGTCATCGGTGTCCCTACAGCAATATAGATAATCTCTGATTCCCTGATAGCGGCAGGAATATTGGTTGTAAAAAACAGTCTTCCTTCCTCCGTATTCTTTTCAATCAATTCCTTTAAACCTGGTTCATAAATGGGAACGACACCACTTTTTAAGCTGTTGATTTTTGATTCATCGATGTCACAGCAGATGACACGATTTCCGATATCAGCAAAACAAGTACCCGATACTAACCCGACATACCCTGTTCCAATCACAGCAATTTTCTTCAACATTTTTCATCCTCTCAATAAAAGCATATTGTCCGTTCCAAGCTGTTTATCTATCTATCATTCTTTGCACATTTCATCTTGTTTAAACGATGGATATTGATTGATTAAGCACCTTTTCATATAGCTGTATGAGATGCTTCGCATTATTTGCAGATGAATATTCTGTATGAACGATTTGTTGAAGATCGTTCTTCACTTGCTCACTCCATCTGTTTTCATAAAGGTAGGCGTGAATGGCCTCTTTTAACTGATTCGTCGAACGCGGATCAACGAGCAGGTGCTGATAGCTAGAAAATAAAGATGGGAGACCACCGACTCGTGTCGCAATGACAGGTACTTTTAAAGCAAGCGCCTCTAGGACGACGGTAGGCATTCCTTCACTATAGGAAGGAAGTGCAAACAGATCAGCTGCCATTAAGTAGTCTTTCACCTGCTCATTCGGCACCTGTCCTGGGAGTACAATGGATGCACCAGCCCGTTCTGTGAGCTCCTTTGCAAGGGGGCCTTTTCCAACAAAGACTGCTTTCACACCATCCATGCCGCTGACAGCATCAGCTAATTCAAGTAAGCCCTTCTCTTTGACTAATCGCCCGACGAAGACAACGAGCTTGTCGTGAAGCGGTAAACCTAACTGCTTCCTGATGCCTTGTTGATCTTCTTCCGTTTTAGAAAATGACTGAAGCGGAATACCGAGCGGGAGACATTGCGCTTCCACCTTTGTCATGTCATTTGTCTTTTTAGCAAGCTCCTCGCTCACCGTCAGAACAGCAGATGCCTGTTTCACCGCCGTTTCAAAGGCTGCATGTGCCCCTTTGCTATAGCCCGGATACACGTTCACATCACTGCCATGTAAGGTCAAAAGATAAGGAATTTGCGTTTTTTTCTGAATGACAGCCGCCGCTCCGCCAGACGGCATCGCAAAGTGCGCATGGATAAAATCTGGTGACAGCTGATAACGCTGCATGGCGCCTAGAACAGAAGCCGCTATTCGTTTACTCGGCTGTGCCCATTTCAACTGTCCAGGGAGCGCTGTATAGGGCGGCCTGTATACTGTCACTCCGTTTCTCACTTCCTGTTCAAGCAGATCTTTTTTCTGCCGATAGGACGCCTTCAACATCCGCAAAACCGGTGGATTTACCGGATTGGGACATACGACGGTCACTTGTATTCCTTGTTTGAGCAGCTCCTGTACTTGCGTTTCATGGAATACACCTTCACTTGGATGTTTTTCACTAGGATATACACTTGTCAGCCATAGCACCTTCATGACGAACGACCTCTTCTCAATAATCTGCCTGCCACCTGCGGATACATTTTGATGAGCAGCAAGCCATACAACGCAGCACTGACACAAATCGTCAATCCTAATTGAAGTGTAATGTCCGCAGACGTCAGCTTCATGCCTTGATGCAGGGCTACCGCACAGGCGGCCATCAACAGCGTCATGACAGCAGGCTTTCCAAGTGATTTTAAATACACCTTCATATCAAGCTGAATGACATACGCCATGAGCCATCTGCCGACAATAAAGTTGAGCAGGCTGACACCTGAGTAAACCCAAGCTACTGTGAGCAGACTGCCTGTGCTGACACCTGCATATAAGGCGCATCCATACACGATGAGCATCCCCGTATCCCAATAAAAGGCTAAGTCCGCTCTCCCTTTGGCAAGAAGTATTGAACCGTTTGGATTCATCAGTACACGCAGAAGGCCGACAATGCACAAAATGTTAAGAACCGGAACGGCTACGAGCCATTTCTCTCCAAACACTACTTCTATAAAGCTATCTGATACGGCAGCAAGACCGATTAATAACGGAAAACTAATCAATGCGAGCATATTCGTCATACTGAGGAAGCCCTCTCGCAGCATGGAGTGATCACGCTGACTTTTTGCGAAAACAGGGAAAGCCACTCTCGTCACGATTGGGTTAATCTTCAGCACCGGGATCGTTACAATTTGATACGCCAAGCTGTAAATACCTAATGCTTCTGCTCCAAGAAACCGGCCAATTAAAATCATGTCTATGTTCGATCCTGCTCGATTGACCAGTCTGGATGCGAGCTGGAATGCACCGAATGAGAAAAATTCTTTCACTTCCCCTAATGCAAAAACAGGTGCTGGGCGCCACTTCTTCCAATAAGCTGCGGCATACATAAGCCCTTTTCCTGATTGCAGCAGCACTTGAGAAATGACATAGGCCACAATCGGATTGATGAAAAAAGCCAAAGCGAGTAAAACAAACAGCGATATCATGGTTGCAATGGCTTCAATGGTACTTAATGTTTTAAAGGCTAAGTCCTTTTGCATCATGTACTGGTATTGCTGGCCCATTGGTGCAATCAGAAACATGATGGATAATAGTTTGAGCAAACCCTCCAGCTCTGGCCGGTTATAAAAGGCGGCAATCATTGGGCTTACTAGAATGAGTAAACAGAATAAGACAATTCCAGTGAGTAAATTGATCCAATATAATGTAGATAATTGACGTTCTGTTGTTTGTTCCTTTTGGATGATCGCTGCCCCAATCCCTAGATCAAGTAAAATCTGCGTAAATATTGTGACAGTTGTGATCATGCCAACGAGTCCAAACTCCTTCAGTGACATCACGTTCCCTAAAAAAGCGAACTGTGCGATTTGGATAATCGTAATGATGAATGCGGACAAGCTTGTCCATTTTGCCCCGCCTAGCATGCGTTTTTTCATACTTGCCATTTCTCTTCCCTACTTTACTTATCTGGCTCCGTCACCCGTCATGATGACTTTTAACGTTTTTACCATAATCTTCGTGTCGAGAGAAAATGTCAAGTTTTGAATATAATGTAAGTCGTGCGTTAATTTTTCACTCGGACTCATTTCATATCCTCCATTTACTTGAGCAAGACCTGTCAGTCCCGGCTTTACTGCTAATCTTTTCGTAAAACCTGGAATCGTCCGATTAAATTCTGCGGTAAACATCGGTCTTTCCGGCCGCGGACCTACGATACTCATTTCTCCTTTTAACACGTTGATAAATTGCGGGAGTTCATCGATTCTTGTTTTACGAATGAAGGCTCCCACTTTGGTGATACGCGGGTCATTTTTTTGTGCCCATTTCGCTCCTCCGCTTTCAGCGTCGGTTCTCATCGATCTGAGCTTCCATAATTTAAAGTAAACACCGTCTTTCCCGACCCTCTCCTGCATATAAAAGGCTGGTCCCGGTGTTTCCAGCTTAATCAAGAGAGCAAACAGCAAAATGATTGGCGTACTCAACATCAATCCGATGAACGAGAACATTAAATCTATGAAACGTTTTGCAAATAAATAACGAACCATATGTTCTGTTAAGGCAAAAGAGTGGTTTCGTCTCACTTCATATTCTCTATAAAGATTCATCGCTTTCTCTGCACTCACTGACCTGCACCTCACCATCTAAAGTAGTTGTTGTGTAAAGAGATGTTCTATGAAAGTCAGTTTATCAGAGCAACATTAAGCAAATGTAAATGCGCTGTTAAGTCTTGTAAAACTGTGTTAAGAATGAGCACTTATATCAAGTTATGCCCTTTTCAACGTAAAAAAGACCCGCAATTCTGCGGGTCTTTGGGTCTTTTCTTTATTTTGCTTTGACGGATTCGATGGTTTTTAATCGAAGGGGTCCGTTTGCATCTTTTGTATAGGTTACTTTCACTTTTGATTCTTCTTTTAAGCTGTTCACTTGTTTAGAAAACGCATTTCCGAACTGAATAGCTACTTCTTTGCCATCAATGTTCACAGCAATGGTATGTCCATCAGCCAAACCGACATATGTGCCTTCTTTGGTGACTTCATTTTTCTTATTTGTTGTTGATTCTTTCTTTGTTTTAGAATCAGCTTTTGATTGATCCTTAGCAGGTTCTTCTTTTGTGATTTCTTTACTTGAGCTGTCTTTTGCCGCTTCATCAGATTGACCAGCTTGCTCTTCTTTTTGAGCAGCTGTTTCTTTGCTTTGATCATCTGCTTTTTCATTAGATGACTGATCTTCTGTTTTTTCCTCTGAAGCATTTTCTTTCTTTTGATCAGCCGCTTCGTTTGTTTCCTTTTTGCTGTCATCCTTATTGTTGTCGCTTGATTGATTTGTTGTGCCGCATGCTGTGAGTAATACACCTAGAAGCAATACTAGAAACGGCATTGTGATTAATTTTTTCAAGATCGTCACCTCTTCATGATTTGTCGATTTGCTGTCGCTTGAAGATTCATGCGTAAACCATTCACCTTCTATGTTTCAATTATAACAAAGATAACCAAAAATGAAATGTATTTTTAACTTGACACATTATTGATTACTCAATCACTTCAGAGACTTTTGAAAAAAGGCTGCCGAGAGACGTTCTCGAGCAGCCTAAGAGGAGTATCTGAGGCACCCCTCATGTTTGTATTTTCTTATCTAAAGTAACCTGACACACCGCTTGAAATGCCTGACGCTAAACGATCTTTATACGTAGCAGATTTCAAGATGTTTGAATCAACTGGACTGGACACAAAACCAGTTTCTAAAAGAACACTCGGCATCTTAGAATATTTAATCACGTAGAATCCAGCTGTCTTCACACCACGGTCTCTTGTACCAAGTGCACTGACCATTTTAGGCTGAATGTTTTGCGCAAGCTTCAAGCTGTTTGCAGACGCATAGGTTTTGTCATAATACGTTTCTGTTCCGTTTGCACTGCTGTTATCATTTGAGTTGGCATGGACACTAATGAAGATATCTGCTTTCGCATTCGCACCTTTGCTCACTCGTGTTTGAAGACTGTCAAATGTGTCTGATGTTCTTGACATGGTAACAAGTGCACCAGCGTTGTTTAATTTCGTATTTAAACGTTTTGCTACATCTAAATTCAAGTTCTTTTCATATAAACCGTAGCCTACAGCTCCTGAATCATGTGCACCATGACCTGGATCAATGAATACTTTTTTCCCGACGGCAGGATTTTTTAATTGATTCACAACAGTTGGTGTCACCGTATTTGTACTGCCTACGACAGTAAATTTGGTGATTTTTTTACTGCTAATTGTTGCTCTTGTTACTTTTGGTAATGTCTTTTCATTCGTTAGAAGCAATGCTTTGTTTTGCTTCGCTGCGATCCCTGCAGCAGAAGATGAAGTGGCATAGCCAAATCCTCTTCCTACATAGGTATTATACGTGCTCATATTATACTTTTTCACAATATTAGCGGCAACGTCATAACGAGTGGAGCCTTTGATTCGTGTTGGAGATTTCAATTGATTATAAGCTGCTTTTGTGACGTAATTTTCTCCGCCGACTACAATGGTTTGTTTGACATTGCTTGCTTTTGCAACAGAAGCGATTTCAGAACGAAGTCCCTTTTTATCTGTGTAGAGAATCGGGAATCCTTTTTGTGCTGCTACCGGTGCAATTGCAATCCCATGAGCATAGAAGGAACCTTCAACGACAACGACGCCTGCTGGCTTTTTCATTTTTTTCGCGATATTTGCAGATAGCTCATATCGATTTTTCCCTGAAATACGTTGTGTAGAGATGCCCATTTTCTTCACTTCGTTGACTACGTTGTTTGACACACTTGATGTACTGCCTAAAACGATAACTGTCTTTGTTTTTAAAGCCTTTAGGGCTTTTTTCGTATCACCCGAAAGACTCTTACTGTTTGTATAAAGAACTGGTCCATTTTTTTGGTGTGCAAGTGGAATCCCTGCTGTTGCATCTGCATACGCAGTTTTCCCTACTAAAACGACTGTACTTGCAGTCCCCCAACCCTTTTTCGCTACGTTTGCTGCTACAGCATATCTGCTCCCGCCATCAATTCGTGAGACGGAATTATCTGCTGAAGCTGTCGGAACAATAACGAAAATGGCGATAAGGCTGAGGATGGCTGTTTTCATGATTGAGCGCATCATCTATGTCCTCCTTTAACCCTTTAATAGTTTGTTAGTTTTGTACCTGGATAGTAGAACGAAAGTATGGAAGAATATGAGTTTCCAGATTCTGCTCTAGCTTTGGCTCCGTATTGGCTCATACCAATGCCGTGACCATATCCTTTTCCTGAAATCGTAAAGTCATTTGTATTGTTTTTGACAGACGCAAATGTGCTTTTCACCTTTGTTGCGCCCATGACGGATCTAAACTCGGTCATCTTCATACTTGCCGTTGTGCTTTTGTTTACTGCATACGTGCCTGTTTTATTTTTCAGATGATATGTCAGCTTGATCGATACCGTCTTCGCACGCTGGCCTTTTGTTTTTCCTGAGAATGTCAGGCTTGAGATGGATGCAATCTTCATATCAGATGCAGCTGTTTCTTTGTTTTTGAGTAGCCATGATTTGAGACCAGCAAGGTCCGCTGCATTTGTCTCTTTTGTCTTAGACCACTGAGATGCTGCTGTGCTAGCAGTCAATGTTGTGCCTAGTTGTTTTTTAGAGAGTTTTAGCGTCCATGCATTGACCGGATCTTTTGTATCCTTTTTGGCCACTAAGTACGGCAGTGCATTTGCCCACACTTCTTCACTTGCCTCTGTATAACCGCCATTACTAGAATAATAGGTTGCTGAAATGAGCTGATTGTTGTATTTCAGTACCTTCCCTTTTGTGGCATCGACAGCTTTTGTCGAATTCGTGTACCAGTTATATCCTCCATATACTTGGAAGGCAGTTGTATCAGGTACGACTTTTCCAATACTTTTCACTGAATACGTTCTAGCGGCAACTGCCTGTGCTTTTAGCGCTTCAACATGCCAGCTTGCAGGCATTTCATTTGGTACTACGCCTTTTAGATAGTCTTCAAATGGAATATTTTCGAGAGTCGGCCTGATATAACCTGATTCAATTGCAAAGTTGACGCTGCCTAAGTACGGCTTCCCTGCAATTTGAAGGACATTTTTCGTTGAATATTTCTCAGGAACAACTCTTACTGTGTTATACGTCTTTATGCCTTTTAATGAAATTTTTCCGTTAGAAATATTCAATTGGTAGTTTTGATTTTTTTTCAGATAGACTTGTTTAGCTAATGAGTTTTTCAAGCTATCTTTAATCGCACTTGTGCTACCAGCAAGGTGATAAGCATATGTACCCTTTTGTTTCAGCAGTGCTTTTAGTGACGCTGTGACAGAATCTGGTTTCACATACACAACGGTACTGTTAGACTTTGCAGCCAATTGAGACAGCGGCATAGCATAAATATAGCTAGAGGCTTTTGCCAAATAAACTTTATCTGCATTGATATTTAATTTCTTAATAATATTCACAGATAGTTCATAGCGATTGGCACCACTGATTCTTGTCACCTGTGACGTTTTTTTAATTTGATTCTCTACTTTTTGTCCCGTACTTTTCGTACTGCCGATGATGATGACTTTACTTGGCAGCTTGTAAGACGGAATGGAATCTTTTTTTGTTAACAGGATTGGATATCCCTTTCTCGATGCATAGGATGCAATCGCAATCCCATTCATAAATGAGTTTCCGCCGACAACGACAGCTTGCTTATAGTTACCCATTTCTTTAGCGATTTTTTGAGAGATTTCAAACTTGTCTTTTCCACTAATACGTCTGACTTTGCCATACTTTTTAATAGATTTCTCAGCAGCTGTGGAAATACTTTTCGTGTTACCGATGATCAGGATGTTATCCGGCTTCATTTTCTTCAGCTGGTTTTCAGTTGTTTTTGTCAGTCTTTCAATGTTCGTATACAAAATGGGTGCGCCTAGTTTGTAAGCTAACGGTGATACAGAAATGGCGTGATCAAATGCATCACGGCTCACAATGACAACAGTTGATGGATTCTTCCAGCCAGCAGACGCGATGCTATTAGCAACTTCGTATCGATTTTTGCCATCATATCTTTTCGTGACAGCCACATTTGATCCTGACAGTTTGTATTCTCCAGCTGTGGATAGATCCATCGTTTTTTTATTTCCGATATAATTAGACAATTTCACTGAAATTGTCGAGCTAGCCATGGCAGACTGAAAGGGTGCGACTAGTAGAGTCAGTGTCATGAGAACAATAAGTGTAACGCCTGTTTTCTTCAATTTTGTTCATCCCGCCCATCTTTTTTACTTCTGTTTTTCAATCTTTTGAATTTCCTTTTGACCACTGTCATTGATAAAGTAAGAGATTTCTACTGTGTCTCCTGGTTTGAATTCATTTAACACATCTTTAAAATTATCCGTAAATTCATAGCTTAAGGTCGTATTCACTTTTTTCACTTCGACTGTATGTGCATCAGCCATTCCAATAAATTCAGCTTTTTCTTCCAGCACCTGAGGAGTTGAACTGCTTGTCTTGTTTTCTCCCGAGGACTGCTCAGCCGTTCCACATGCTGTGAGCACGATACCAAGTAGTAGTATTAAGAACGGTAAAACGACGATTTTCTTCATTTTTTTCACCTCATGTCTTTGTATCGTCTTATAACTTAATATTTTAAGGTAAATTTAAGGTTTTTTGAAACCTTTTTTTTGTTACAACGTCTATATCTAGGTTCAGAGTAAAAAAATAACTTGTTTATCAAGATTCGTAAACCTATAATCATGGAAGAATCATAGAAAAGGTGAGGGACATTATGAGAGCTGAAAGAAAACGAAAGAAAAAAAAGGTTCTTTGGATTGTTTTATCGATTATTGGCTTATTCGTATTAGCAACTGGCGGATATGCATATCATCTTTGGAATACAGCAGCATCAACCGTGGCAGGCATTCAGGAGAATTTAAAGAAGTCAGATAAGCGTGACAAAGATGTCGATTTAAATAAGAAAGACCCGATTTCTATTTTAGTCATGGGTGTTGACGAAAGAAAAAATGACCGAGGCCGTGCGGATACATTAATATACATGACCGTTAACCCAAAAACCAAAACGACCGAGATGGTGAGTATCCCGCGTGATACGTATACAAAAATTGTCGGAAAAGGCACAATGGATAAAATCAACCACTCCTATGCATTCGGCGGCACACAAATGGCAGCAGATACAGTAGAGGAATTGCTTGATGTACCTGTTGATTACTTTGTGAAAGTCAATATGGAAAGCTTTAAGGATATTGTCGATACACTAGGCGGCATTACAGTTAACAGCACATTTGCTTTCAGCTATGACGGCCATTCATTTGGTACAGGAGAAATTAATCTAAATGGTGATCAAGCCCTTGCCTACACAAGAATGAGAAAGCAAGATCCAAAGGGTGACTTTGGACGTCAGCAAAGGCAGCGCCAAGTCATTGAAGGCATCATTGCAAAAGGGGCAAACATTTCATCTATTACGAAGTTCGGCGATATGTTCAAAGTCGTGGAAAACAATATGAAGACCAACATGTCATTTGATGATATGTGGACGATGATGAATGACTACCGTGACGCAAGACAGCGCGTCAAACAGCATGAGCTGAAAGGAACAGGAGCACGCATCAATAACATCTATTATTATCAGCTTGATGATAATAGTTTAGCTACAGTGAAGAAGGAATTGAAGGAAAGTTTGGAGCAGTAAAAAAGAAGACTACATGACTGTAGTCTTCTTTTTTTATGATTTGAATGGGGCAGGTTTTTCTTCACTTAATCCAAATCGATGGAGGAGCTCTTCGACAATTCGTCTCGAGGCTTGTCCGTCACCATAAGGGTTAGACGCCTTCGACATATTGTCATACTCTTTCTGATCTACTAGCAGCTCTTTTGCCATTTTGTAAATGGTCTCTTCATCTGTACCTGCAAGCTTAAGCGTGCCGGCTTTCACGCCTTCTGGACGTTCTGTTGTATCACGCAGCACTAATACTGGCTTCCCTAGAGAAGGCGCCTCCTCTTGTACACCGCCAGAATCCGTTAAGATAAAGTGTGAAGCGGCAGCAAAGTTATGGAAATCAACGACTTCAAGCGGTTCAATTAAGTGTACCCGATCGAGACCGCTAAATTCTGTCTGAGCTGCATCACGTACAGCAGGGTTTAAATGAACAGGATAAACGACCTGAACATCTTCAAACTCTTCTACAACACGTCTAATGGCTCTAAACATGTTTTTCATCGGCTGTCCGAGATTCTCTCTGCGATGGGCCGTTAACAAGATCATTTTATCCGTGCCTATTTTCTCTAAAATAGGGTGCTGATACTGCTCAGTAACCGTTGTTTGCAGGGCGTCAATCGCTGTATTCCCTGTCACACAAATGGTCTCTTCTTTTTTATTTTCAATTAAAAGATTCTGCTTCGCTTCGTCTGTAGGTGCAAAATGAATATCGGCAATAGCGCCTGTCATTTGACGGTTCAATTCCTCTGGGAACGGCGAGTACTTATTGTGTGTTCTCAATCCAGCTTCGACGTGACCGACTGAAATTTGGTGATAAAATGCTGCCAAGCTTCCTGCAAAGGTTGTTGTAGTATCCCCATGGACAAGGACAATATCAGGTTTTTCTTCTTGGAATAATTGATCTAGCTTTAACAGTGCATTTGATGTGATTTCAGATAATGTCTGGCGTTCTTTCATAATATTTAAATCATGATCCGGTTGAATGTCAAAGGCTTTCAGCACTTGATCAAGCATTTGCCTATGCTGAGCAGTCACAGTGACAGAGGACTTGATTTGCGGATGTTTTTTTAGTTCAAGGACAAGGGGGGCCATTTTGATCGCTTCAGGTCTCGTCCCGAATACAGTCATTACATGTAATGTTTTCAATAGTCGATGCCTCTTTCCTTCTCATTTATCATATGTTTATTATACAAAAGAATAGAAACGAATCCTAATCATTCAATTTTCAATCTTTACATCGCCTTTACCCTTTTCAACATAAAAATTTACACGGACTCTTTACAATAGATGTTGTATCAGATCATCAGACATTTATCGTAAATCATTTGTCATTTCTATCATTTGTAAGTTACACTTTATGAAAGATGAAAAATGAAGTCAAATCATTTTTTCAATATGTAAGGAAGGTGCAAAGTTCATTGAAAAAAGTACGTAAAGCCATTATCCCAGCTGCAGGTCTTGGGACACGTTTCCTCCCTGCAACAAAAGCTATGCCTAAAGAAATGCTGCCAATCGTTGATAAACCAACCATTCAATATATTATTGAAGAAGCTGTTGAATCAGGAATTGAAGACATTATTATCGTCACTGGAAAAGGGAAAAGAGCCATTGAGGATCATTTTGATTTTGCACCAGAGCTAGAGCGCAACCTGGAGGAAAAAGGAAAAAGTGAGCTTTTAGAAAAGGTGAGAAAATCCTCTAACATTGCTGATATTCATTACATACGTCAAAAGGAACCTAAAGGACTTGGACACGCCGTTTGGTGCGCACGCAACTTTATCGGTGATGAACCTTTCGCCGTTTTATTAGGTGATGATATTGTTCAAGCCGAAACACCCGGACTTCGCCAGCTGATGGATGAATACGAAAAGACTCTTTCATCTGTGATCGGTGTTCAGCAGGTGGCAGACAGCGATACACATCGCTACGGGATCATTGATCCTCTTACACAAGAAGGACGCCGCTACCAAGTGAAAAACTTTGTTGAAAAGCCGCCGCAAGGTACAGCACCATCCAATTTAGCCATCTTAGGACGCTACATTTTCACGCCAGAGATCTTTATGTACCTTGATCAGCAAGAAATTGGTGCAGGCGGAGAAATTCAACTGACAGATGCCATCCAAAAGCTGAATGACATTCAGCGCGTATTCGCCTATGATTTCGAAGGAAAACGATACGATGTCGGTGAAAAGCAAGGCTTCATCGAGACGACTCTAGAGTTCGCCCTTCAAGATGAGGATCTGAAAAAGAAACTCATTCCATTTATGAAACAGCTTCTCGAAAAAGAAGAAGTGAATTAAAAAAAGCTGCCGGGATCGGCAGCTTTTTATTTGATCACTGAAATCGTCAGTGTATGCTGTTCATTATCAATGACAAACAAGTTGTTTTCGCCCTTCACTGCGAATTTCGTTTGTTTCTCATTCATCCAAACGTTCTGTTCTGTCAGCCCAAGTGTTGAAGGAGAGATTGACATGATCTCACGGAATACCATCGTATTCGCTTGACCATTTTGAATGACATAGTCGGCTTTCTCTGTGGTCAATCGTTCAATCATTCCGCCTTGATTACTTTTGATCGAGCTCAGCGTTTGCATTCTTTGCTTAAGCACAGATTCTTCTTTTCCAAGGAAAGAAAGTAAATACTCATACGAGCCTGCAGATGCGGGCGATACGTAGGAATTAAACTGTCCTGGTTCAATGGATAGTGGCTTTAATTCCTCTGCATTTTGAAGCGCAGCAGGTTTGACAAAATACGTTTCTGAGGCTGTTTTAATTTTAACGGCTTTTTTATTTTCAGCCACAGCCTGCACTTCTTGTCCAAAGGGCAAAGTGACATCCGCCTTTTTTTTCATGGCTTGATCTTTGTAAACCGTGAGTGGATCTGCCGTGACAATCAGCTGTTGATCCACCTTCTTCATATCAGGCGCCCCTTTCATCTGCGGGTTCTTAGTCTGAGGCGCTTCTGTCTTATCTGATGACATTGCACCAAATGTAGCCAGTGTACGAAGTGGGCGATCTGAAAACATGGATAAGGCAAGCAGAATAGTTAAGACAGCTAATATTGTCACTTGAAATGCGGGGCCGAAAAATGAACGACGTTTCCCATTTTCTTTATAACGTGTGACCTTTTCCGTCTTTTGTACACCTTTTCTACCTTCCTTATGTTCCAATTGGTATTTTTGTTTCTCTTTTTTGGAGAGCTTATTAAACCAGTCAACAAACTCCTTATACTCTTTCACAACCTTTTTCGTATCATCAAACATACGAAGCTCCCCATAATGCATCCAAGCCACCCGGTCACAGATTTTTTGGATTTGGCTAATGGAATGACTAACAAAAAAGATCGTTTTCCCTTGTTCCTTGAATTCTGTAATTCGATCCACACATTTTTGATAGAAGGTTTGGTCTCCAACAGACAATGCTTCATCAATAATCAAGATATCTGGATCAATATGCGCTGAAATGGCGAAGCCAAGACGTGATTTCATTCCGCTTGAGTAGCTCTTCACAGGCTGATCAATAAAGTCACCAATATCTGCAAACTCTACGATTTTTTCATAAAGTTCGTCTATCTCTTTATTCGTCAGCCCCATCATTAAGCACTTGAGGCGAATGTTGTCTTTCCCGCTTAATTGGTTGTTCAGCCCTGCCGCAATGGCAATTAACGAAGGCTGGCCGTCCATATCAATTTCACCACTTGTCGGTGGAATGATTTTCGCAAGAAGATTCGACATCGTTGATTTTCCAGATCCATTGATCCCTACAAAGCCAATCGTTTCACCTTCATATACATCAAAGGACACATCACGAACAGCAAAGAAACCTTTTTCATTTTTATTGGGTAAAAACAGTCCTTTAATCTTATCTGACTGCTTTTTATATAGGACGTATTGCTTGGATACGTTTCGAAACGAAACCTTTAGTTTCATCGTATAATCTCCTTACTTTTTAAAGAAAATCGACAAATTTATCCCTAAATTTCATATGAAGCAATGAACCGACTGTTAAAAGAAGTAGCGTGATCAGCCAAAAATAAAGCGTATATTTCACATCATGGAAGAACCATTCTCCCTTTAACAAGCTATTTCTAAAACCATCAATAATGTAGAAAAGAGGATTCAATCTTAATATATCCCCGATCCATGCTTTGTCTCCAGTGAGCTTCTCTGAGATATTCCAAAAAATCGGCAGCAAAAAGAAAAGCAATCGTGTCACTGATTGTAAAAGAAATTGATAGTCTCTCACGAGTACGCTAATCGTGGAATTAAACAAACTAAACGAAAACATAAACGCGATCATACAAATAAGATAGTATATATATTGCAGCCAGTGCGCATCAGGATATATGCCATAGGAAATGAGCACAATCAGATAGACACCCATCATCACAAAGTAGCTGAACAAGTTGGACATAATCACTACAGACGGCAGCGCACTAATCGGAAAATTCATTTTCGATACCATATTAATGCGTTTAAACACACTGTTTGATCCATCAAGTATCGTCGGACTAATGAAGAACCAAGGGATTAATCCAGCAAGCATCCAGATGATAAATGGAACTCCCATCCCTCCAATGTCAATTGGCTGTCCTCCGCGAATTCCCATACCAAAAACAAACCAGTAAGCCAGCATTTGCATTAATGGATTTAAAAACTGCCATAAAACACCTAAATAATTCATCTGATATTTTGATTTTGTTTCATAAACAGCAAGGCGCATAATCAGCGGAAATGAGCTGATTTGCTCCCTTAATATCGTAAACAATGCATTCATTCTAATCTTCCTTAGATATAAGTTTTTGGAATTGCCTCTTCTAAAAAAATCACCGTTCATAATTGTAACAGATGTTGAGAAATATTTCACTTTTCAAATCTATTGAGTATATTAAATGGTAGGGGAAACCGATCAAATTAAATGCTGGTATTTTCAGCTATTATAGGTTACTAATTACCTTATTATATCATTGCTTTATATTTGCCATTAGAATATAATTATCAGGATAATTGCATTTCAACTTAACTCCAAAAAATAAATATCATTTTCTTTCAAATTATATATACCAAATGAAGGGGCTTAACATTAATGAGAATAAAGAACTTCAAAAAAATCGTTACAAGAAAGATTAAATTTATTTTGAATCCACTAATAGAGTTTTCTAGAGATTCACGACTTCGTATGAGAAGTAAATACACCTCTTATTTAGAGAAAAAACCTGTTAGAGATAATTATATTCTATATGAAGCTTATCATGGTAAAAGTATATCTGGAAATTGTTATGCAATCTTTCTAGGCTTGATGAAAGATAGTGCCTTTAAAGATTTACATCATGTTTGGGTCATTAATGATTTTAGTGATCCAATGATTGCTGAATTAAAGCAGAAATCACCTAATATTTCCTTTGTTAAAGTTGATAGTAACGAATATCTTAAATATTTAGCAACATCTAAATATTTAGTTAATGATACGTCATTTCCTTTTTATTTTATTAAAAGAGAAGAGCAAATTTATATCAATACATGGCACGGAACCCCTTTAAAAACTTTAGGGAAGGACATTAAAAAAAGATCAATGTCTGGCCATAAAAATATCCAAAGAAATTTTCTTCATTGTGATTACCTTATCAGTCCGAATACTTTTACGTATGAAAAGTTACTGAAATCAAATGATGTATTTGGGATATTCACCGGAAAAATAGCAAATATCGGATATCCTAGAGTAGATTTAACATTAAACACTAGTAGTGAAAGTGTGAAAGAAAGATTAGATTTACCTTTTAATAAAAAAATTGTACTTTATGCTCCAACATGGAGAGGAACAATAGGTGCTGAAGAGGATACTTGCTATACATTGCATAGTGAAGTTGTGAAAATTCAGCAGGCGCTTGGTGATGATTACTTAGTACTTTTAAAATCTCATTACTTTTCTTATAAATTCTTTAAACAGAGTGGACTTGAACATCTTTGTGTTCCAAACTGGATTGATACAAATGAACTTTTAGCTGCTATAGATATTTTAATTACAGATTATTCTAGTATCTTTTTCGATTTCCTTCCTTTAAAAAGACCTGTTTTTTTCTATATGCCTGACTTAAGAGAATACGAATCAGAGAGAGGTTTTTATTTAGACATAACAACACTTCCAGGACCTATCAGTGAAAATATAGTTGATTTAATTAACAACTTAGCTCAACTAAACAGTCTAAATAACTTCAATAAACAATTTGAGAATCAATACAAGGAGTTTTTAGATGAATACTGTTTTTATGATGATGGAAAAGCTACAGAGCGATTCATTGACATCGTATTCAAAAAAAATAATCAAAATGAATTAATAAAGGTTGAAAGCAATAAACAAAAATTACTTTTTTATTGTGGAGGATTCTATAATAACGGTATTACAGTTTCAGCAACTAATTTATTTGACCAAATTGATTACAATAAATATGAAGTTGTTGTAATTGATAACTCAAATTATCATAAAGATAAATGGGTGAACATACAAAAGCTACATCCTAATGTCCATATTATTTATAGACCAGGCTTTGTTAATAGAACCTTAATAGAGACATATAAACAGAACATAATTTTCCGCCGTGGTATATATAATAACAAAATGTTAAAGTACACTCCGGTAAATTCATACAAAAGAGAATTAAAGAGAATTATTGGTAATGCGAAGTTTGATGTAGGTATAGACTTTGGAGGTTATAATAAATTTTGGACTCTTCTTTTCGCATTTGGAGATTTTAAAGTCAAAAGTATTTTCCTGCATGCTGACATGATGAAAGAGTACAATAAAAAGGTGAACCACAAATATAAACATCGTGGTAACCTAAAAGTAATTTTCTCACTGTACAAGTTCTTCGATAGAATTGTTTCTGTCGCCGAATCGACTAATATTGAAAATCACTTGAACTTAAGCCCTTATGTTCCTAATGCTTTAGAAAAAATGGTTTTTGTAAATAATGTTATATCGCCAAACAAAGTACTTCAAATGAAAGAAAATAAAAATATTATAGAATTTAATAATGAAAGATATTTAATTACTTATCAAAACGACAAAACCGAATCCATCGGTCTTAATCTATCTGGGATTCCACTTCCAAATAAAGAGTATATCAACTTTATAACTATAGGAAGATTATCTCCTGAAAAAGGGCAAAAAAAATTAATTTCTGCTTTTTCGCAATTAAACAAACAATACCCAAATACAGTATTGTATATTGTGGGAGAAGGACCTTTAAAAAGGGAATTAAAGGATCATACAAAGAGATTACATTTAGATCACTGTGTGTTTTTTGTTGGGCAACTCGAAAATCCATTCTCTTTGCTAGATGAATGTGATTGTTTTGTATTATCTTCAGAATATGAAGGGCAAGGTTTGGTTCTCATGGAAGCAATGATTCTAAAAAAACCAATCATAGCTACCGATGTAACTGGAGTACATTCCGTCTTAGAGGGTGGATACGGATTATTAGTTGAGAATAATGAAACTGCTCTGTTTAATGGTATGTCTGATTTTATCCAGAATAGTATGAAACAAGAATCCTTTGATTATGAAAAGTATAATAGCGAGGCACTAGAGCTCTTCTACAAAAACGTATGTACAAAAGCTGATTAATACCTTATATACAGAATAAAATTACATGTATTTAAAAAAACACCTTTGGATAATGGTCAAGTATTGAACTTGATACCTTCCAAAGGTGTTTTTAATTCTCAACTATAAGAAAATATACAAAGCATTGCTAATCAAACACCACTTCCACCACACGCTTCGAAGACTCCCCGCTCTCTAGATAGCAGAATTTTTCATAAAACGGTGCGAATGAAGCCGGTAGTGTAAAGGTTGGCTGTTCTGTTTCTCTTACCCAGTCAATGACGCTGGCTGTTTCTTTCACAAGAGGTCCAGGTGCTTCTTGTTCAAAGTCGAAGTAGAAGCCTCTCAGCTTGTCACGATATGTTTCGATGTCTGGCACATAGAACAGCATCGGACGTTTAAGGTTTGCATAATCAAAGAACACAGATGAGTAGTCAGTGATGAGCAGATCAGATATCATATACAGGTCTCTAATGTCTTCGTAATGAGAGAAGTCATAGGCAAAGCCTTTATATGGTCCTAAATCAAAGTTTTCAGCGACTAGATAGTGCATACGCAAAATGATGATATATTCGTCTCCGATAGCGGCTCTTAGCTCATGCAGATCAAGGTCTAAATCAAATTTGTACTGCCCTTTTTTATAAAATTGATCGTCTCTCCATGTCGGTGCGTATAAGATCAATTTTTTATCAAGCGGCAAGTTCATTTTTTGTTTGAGTGCTCTCATCGTTTCTTCATTGTTTTGATTATGAAGGAAGTCATTTCTCGGATATCCTGACTCAATCATGGTCTTTTGAAATTGGAATGCACGTGTAAAGATTTCAGTCGAGTAAGCATTTGGAGAAATGAGATAGTCCCAATTCGATGCTTCTTTCGTGAAATTCTTTTTGTATTTCTTCGTGTTTGTTCCAGGCATATGCACCTCGTCCATATCCATCGCAAGTCGTTTTAACGGCGTACCGTGCCATGTCTGCAAGTATGTTGTATGCTCTGGTTTTGGAACCCATAGCGGCAAACGGCTGTTGACGACCCAATACTCGGCTCTTGCCATCGCAAGAATCCATTTCAATGACAGACGATTGATATAGTAGATGTCCTTTTCCTTAAAAGGTGCTTCATGTCCTTTTTTCACACTCCAGATCAACGTATATTCAGGATGATTTTCTTTCATATACTCATAGATCCCACGCGGGTTACAGCTGAATTGTTTTCCATTAAAGCTTTCAAAAACAACCGTTTTCTTTTTCACAGACAGCTTACTCGCCAGCTTAAAGGTCGTTTGGAAGGTCCTTGTCACAAGACGGTTACGGACTTTTTTTATTTTACCGATTTGCTTTTTGAACCTCTTCCACTTGCTTTTGACGTAGTACTTCGCACGTGTTTTCATTGTATAATCATTAATTCGAATGCCAAGCGTTTGTCTTTTTTTCTTTCGATACACCTCATATCGAATGGGTACATCGTTTCGTTTATGAATTTGAACAAGTCCTTTGAGTTTGTTCGAGCGATCTCCAAGCACTAAAGAAGCGGTCGTTAACGTCTCCTCTACTCCATCTACATCACAAATAAATTCAAGATAGAAGCGATATACAAGGCGGTTGTTTAACGAATAGGTCAATTCCTTTAAAGGAACTTCTGCTAGAAATTGATAAAGCTGTGGTACTTGTTGATCATCACGGTATTTGACCACTTCATCTTTTATTGGGGTCATATTTACCGGAAAGCGATGTTCAATTGGTTCTTCACCATTTCTCTTCAATAGAAGCTTTACTTCTTTGATCTCATAAGGATGCTCTGCACTGAGAACGCCTGCATACCCAGATAAAGATAACGTACACTCTTTGTTGAGCTCGATATGATTGAATTTCACAACCTTTAGCTCACGCTTGATTTTAAACGATGCATTCCCTTTATCCGTACGATACGGGATGACATACAGCATCGCATCTTTATTTTCTAAAAAAGTCAGCTCTGGCTTGTCTATTTCCATTTTTAAACGGCGTTTATAGTATGGCGTCTTCTCTTCTACTTCGGCGTTATCCGTTTCTTTTAGCTCGTCTTCCTCTTCTTCTGTATCAGAATCATAGGCTGAGTCCTCAAGATCGTCTTCATCCTCTTCTTTGTTTGCGCTGAGATAGTCTGTGACATACAGGTTATATGTCTGGCCCTGCTCTAATGCAAGCGGCAGCGATGATTCACTCAATACGAACTTGAATAGATTCTCTTCTTGATGAACAAGCGGAAGGAAAAGCTCTTGTTTTGATACCCTTTCCCTCATAAACAAATAAAATTCTCTATCTGTTAATGGCATGTCATCGTCGATGCGAATAAGCATTTCTAGTTTCTCATGATGATTTTTTAACCCTACAACGACACTCTTCTTATGAATTCCCTCTTCAATCATTAATCGTTAATCTCCTCTGTTCAGAAATCTTACCGTTGTGTTGTCACATTATTTCACTTTCCAAGAATAGTTTCCTTGTTTCGTTTGATACGACCACCCATCGATTGACGATGGTTTATTGGTGAGCAGCTCTTCCTCTACTTCTAGACGCTGCAAAACTTCCTGAAGTTCTTCTGTTTTAAAACGAATGTAAAAATCAACGTATTTTGTTAGGTTGGTTTCAATGTTTTTCTTTGTTTGAAAATGACCAATTGGGAAACTGACTTGATGGTTTTCATCGATTGTTTGAGATATGATTTCAGCCCCATTGACTCGATCATATCCTGCGAAATCGATTTGCACATGATCCGCATGGCTCATTTCGTCCTTCAACTCAAGCTGAAGATGAAGAACATGATGTTCAGAGCTTAGATCACGCAAAACCCATTTCGTACGGTCCACGATCCTTCTCAGTTCATCTTTTCGCTCACGATTTTCGAGCATATGATGAAGTGCTGTATTCCAAAGAGACATTTCATCAGAAGGCACAAGATAAAAATAGGTTTGTTCTCCCAATACCTTCTCAACATCTACCTTATGCTTAGTATCTCCAAAGAAGACGGCATCCACTTGCTGTTTTCTTATTTGTTTAAATAATTCTCCGTAATGAGAATAGAGTTGATGCGGATCTTCTTCATAATGTGCGTCATGTACAAATGCAGCGTAATACGTTGTTTCAGGCTGATCGATTTTAAACAGGTGGCGGTCCTGATCCCGGTCTTCTGTGATCATTAGTTTCAAACGGTCATTTTGTGTTTGAATACTGGATAACCATAGTTGCTTTATATCCGTTTTCTTTGTAAAAGTTTGAATTCCTGTTTTTTTATACCAATTAATATGCCGAACTGGATTCTTTTTTGCATCTCCTGAGTAGATGATCTCCATATAAATGCCGCCATCGTCATTGATTAGTTCCTCCAAGTATAGAGCACCTGTATGAGGAACAAAGCTTTGTACTCTGCACAAAACGCCCTGCCAATTGTATTCTTCCCTCTTCACTAATTGCTGCTCTTCATTATATTGATCAATATAACAAATAGGGGAAGAAGGCAGTTCATATCTCGTCACCTGTATCATTGATTCATCTACTGGCATCACTGCTTCATTGATCGAATGAAATGATGTACCGATGATAAATTCCGAGTAACGTCTTTTACTTCCGCTTTCCGGTAGAATATAGTGTTCAAATACATTCAAGATGTCAACTTGGCGAAGAAAGGTCTCCTCCAAACTATGAATATGTTCTTTCACATTTGCATCATAATTCAAAGTTAACATTGCAGTATGTTTATGTTTGTCAGCCAATGGCTTTAATCTCGCTTTTAAAGACTTCGTTAAGCGCTCATCCTGTTTTGGTACATCACCCATGATAAAGTAGTAGTCCATATCAGGCATGTCAACTGAGGTCATTGTTTCATAATGTTCAGGTTGATCCAATGTGTGTTCAACTTTTTTTTTATTCCAATTTTGAAACAAAGGAAGCTCTCCTTATAAATAATGATAACTTGCTCATTGTATTTTACATGAAAAAGTACTTCTCACCAAAAGATAAGAAGTACTTTTTTTCGATCTATTAAAGTCCAGCAATTTCTTCCTTAATTTGTGTTGTCGAGATGCCTTCTGTTCTTTTCAAGTACACGACTTCGCAATGCTCTTTTAAGAAATCGAATTTACCTTCCCAGTCATCTCCCATGACAAACACATCAATATCGTGCTCTTGCACATCACGGACTTTTTGATCCCAGCTGTTTTCTGGAATGACTTCGTCTACATAACGAATGGTTTCAAGAATCAGCTTTCGATGCTCGTAGCTATGATAAGCCTTTTTTGATTTTTGTAAGTTAAACTCATCTGTCGAAATGGCCACCACTAAGTAATCTCCAAGCTGCTTTGCACGTTCGAGCAGCTTAATGTGCCCCCAGTGTAATAAATCAAATGTACCGTAAGTAATAACTTTCTTCATTGCAAACATGAACTCCTTTCTTCATTCCTTATTTGACTGCTTTCATGCAGTAATGTTTATCCGTAATCCTATAATCATCGATCATTTTTTCGCTCTTCGGAACCTAATTATATCACAATGCCTATGAAAGGTTAAGAAAATGTAAAGACAAACTATTTCCAATTTATTGGGCGCAGAAGGGAAAGTCCGAAGAATCAATGTTTCTCGCAGCATCCTTCATATGAATTGATGAAAATGTCATGAAATTTAAAGGTTTGTAAAGTTATTGTTAATATTTCATGGAGCATCTGTGATAAAATGATGAGTAGACGAAGAATGAATTTACAATGAACGTTCATAGATAACAAGATGAAAAAGGAGGTCTAAACAATGCAAACAGAAGTGGTCTCTAACCTTTCTTATGTAAACGGCGACCTAGATGAATTTATCAGCTATATGAATCACCATCATATTTCTCAAAGAAGAGGCGCCATGATTGCGACTGTCAATCCAGAGATTGGCTATGCTGTTATGAAGGATCATACGTACCATCAAGTCGTCTCTTCTGCGGATTATGTTCTGCCGGATGGTGTAGGCGTCGTCTTGATGTCACGTTTGACACAAAGTCCGCTGAAGTCAAGAATTGCTGGCTTTGATGTCTTCATGTCTATGCTTGATCTAGCAAACAAGCAGTCTAAAAGTATCTTTTTATATGGAGCGAAAAAAGAAGTGCTTGAGGCTGTTAAACAGCGAATTGATACGGAATATCCAAATGTGGTCATCGCGGGCAGCTGTGATGGCTATCAAGCCGATAAACGTTTCGTAGCGAAGCAAATCGCCCGCTCGAAAGCAGATATGGTGTTCGTTGCTTTAGGTTATCCAAATCAGGAGAACTTTATTTATGAATACCGTCATTTATTCCCGCAGGCTGTTTGCATCGGTTTAGGCGGAAGCTTTGATGTATTTAGCGGAACGGTGAAGCGTGCACCACGATGGATGATTAAGACAAATACAGAATGGCTGTACAGACTGATTGTGAATCCGTGGAGATGGAAACGAATGCTGAATATTCCTAAATACGCTTTTGCCGTATTGAAAGAAAACAAAGGGAAAAAACGTTACTATCCTGAGCAAGTAAAGGATCAGACGAAGCAGCTGTGAGAGACTGACCAATGATGAATATACGCTCAATGATCATTTCATGCTATGCAGCTTTCGTTTCTTTCATTGGATGGCTGATGAGCGGCGTGAAACCGCGTGAAAACCAGGTGACGCTGCTTGTTTCATTTCAAGAGAATGCAGCTGCTCTCATTGATACTTATCAACAACAGGCGAACATGACGATGAAGCTTACTGTCCTCTATACGAAGCATGCTTCTGCGATAGAAAAGGACGGGTCTCATCTGTCATTTCGCTATTTTCATGAAAAAAATCCTCTCCATCTCATTCAATGTATTTACACGATGTTTAAAAGCAAGGTTGTCGTGACAGATAATTACTTTCTCATGACAAGTGTACTCAGAAAACGCCCTTCTACCACATGTATTCAAGTATGGCATGCCAATGGGGCGTTGAAAAAATTCGGTCTTGAAGATGCATCAAATTCGGAACGAAGTCCCCGTGATATCAAACGCTTCAAACGAGTCTATGCGTCTTTCGATTATATCGTTACAGGCTCAGATCACATGCGCGAGATTTTTAAGTCTTCGTTTGGGGTCAATGATGAACGTTTTTTACCAACAGGTGTACCGATGACGGATGTGTACTATGATCAGTGCCTGCCTTCCTTGAGGCCGAATGATTTTCCTAAAGGGAAAAAGCTCCTGCTTTATGCACCGACCTATCGAGACTTTGCAATGGACGATCTTGTCCTGCCTTTTTCAAAAGAGCAATTGCAAACAGAGCTAAATGGAGACTATATTCTGCTCGTCAAGCTTCATCCTGCGGTCAAACATTTAGCAAAGGCGGAAACAGACGGTGAATGGATATTTGATGTGTCCGATCAGCCGCTCTATCCATTGCTTTGTACTTGCGATGTACTGATGACAGATTATTCGTCGATTGTGTTTGAATATGCGCTGCTTGAAAAGCCTGTTTTGTTCTTCACTTATGACTTAGACACTTATCGAGCGAAACGCGGCTTAGTCGATCGGTATGAGGACATCATTCCTGGAAAGGCTTGCGTCACTCAAGACATGCTCTTGAAGGAGCTGCTTCATCTAAACGAATCAGATCACAGAGAACGAATCAAAACCTTCGCTGAGGAATGGAACAAATATTCAAAGGGCGAGTCTAGTCAGCAGCTCCTATCATTTATTGAACAGCAGCTCTTACACAAAAAACGTCCGGCTTCTCATTAGGAAGCACGGACGTTTTTTTATTTGTTATAAACCGGGATGTCGTAATACAGCGTATAGTTATCAAGTAAGTTATACAAGCTATACATACGAGTGACTTGCTTATAAGCCCAGCCAATATCTGTTGCATATTGATGAGTCGCTGCACTAGACCAGCGCATTTTATAAATCGTATCTTGCTTGTATGTGGCGTGATTAATATAGCTGTTGCCAATGAATTTTGCCCCGCCAATAATCGCTGCCTCTGGCGTGAACCATTGCTGTTCATACGCATACTTTGCACCGAGGTAATTCGGATTGCTGTCGTATGCGCCAATGCCGTACATGTTATATACTTTCTTCTCATTAAACATCGTACCATTCGCTAAAATCGAACTTCCGTTACCCGTTTCAAGCAACGCATGAGAAATGAGATAAATTTCGTTGATATGATACGTTTTCGCTGCCGTAATAAAGGCTTGTCCTTTACCTGCTAGAATCCCTTTACCTGCTAGAATCTTGGAATTGACTTCTGCCGGATTGAGATTCGCAGCTTCAGAGAGTTTCAGAAATTGAAAATAAGATTGAGTGCCCTCAGCAATATTGGCTGGGTCTACATATTTTTGCACCTCTGCTGAACTTGCATTTCTCCAGCCCAAGCTGATCTTGATCCAGTTTCCTTCTTTCCCAAGCTGTCTTACTTTTGTTCCTTTGTTCAGCTGCGCCACGATGTTGCTTGCAGAGCTCGAATCAGGTGTAGAACGAACATTTAAGCCGTCCGTATTCACAGTTGACGTCGCCGGGTCTACATATGCTGCATAGACATAGGCTGCACCATCTGTCTGTGGTGACACCTTCATTTGCTTATTCACCATCTCATTGACAGTGAGGTTGTAGTTCGTTTGCATGACCATTGGGCCATTTTTGATTTTTACGGCTGTGGCTGTCCAGCCATATTGGCTTTTCACAAAGGCAATCGCCGCATTTACAGTTGGTAATCCTGTGAATTGCTGCGTAATGTTGATTTTGTAGGTTGGTTTCGTTGTTGTTTTATAAGCAGCTGGTTCATTCCGTTTTTTGAAAAATGCCAGGCCTTGGTCGCGCAATGCAGCTGTGGAAATAACACCAGTTTTAATCTGATATTGACCATAATCAGTTGTACCTGTTTTTTGAGCAGCTGCTTTCATTTTTTGTTTCGTTAAATAGCTTAACGCTTGATTCAGTTTTGTCTGATTCGCCGTCGGCTCTGTCGTGATCCGGTATTGCTTAACCGCTTCTGTCAGCGTTTTTGTACTGCTGGCAACGCCATTTTTCTTGATAATCTCTTGAGCCTGTTTGACTTTACTTTGCTCATATACAGGTGTTGTCTTGAGACTATACGTTTTGCTGACTGCTTGTCCCTTACCTGTTGTGATGCTGCTTGTCACCTTCTGCGTTTTTAAATATGCGGCACCTTTATTCATTTTCGCTTGGTCTGCTGATTGATTGACGACAAGTCGATACGTGCTGTCAGATACCTTGCCTGTTTTTTTCGTTGTCGTATATACCTTTTTCTTTTGGAAGAAAGCCGCTGCTTTTTTCGCTTGATCATCTCCTAATAGGTTTCCAGTCACTACTTGATATGGCTGTGTAGAAGAGATCTTTTTGGATGTGTAGCGCCATTTCTTTTTCTTGAAAAAGGCTACCGTTTTTCCGTATGCTGTATCGTTCAGTTGATTGAGTTTCACGATATAATTTTTTGTTTTTCCCACTCGCTGCACAGTCCCTGCAGCGCCGGTTTGTTTCTTAATCTGAGCCGCAGCTGAGGCTGCTTGTTTGTTGTCTTTGAAATAGCCTGATTCCAAGCGATAAACATTTTTTAAAGCGCCTGTCTTTTGAATCTTCCCCCTGATCTTTGCTTCTCTTTGCAGCTGGGTAAGGAGCGTCTGTGCTTTTGACTGGCTGGCTTGTGCAGCTGATGTGACGATGTAATATGACTTGCCTGCTGTCACCGTTTGAAGCACTGCTTTTAAACCAGACTCCTTTTGAAAGCCTTGCAGGATGGTATTCGCTTTACTTTGTCCAACGATACCGCCTGAAATCAGCTGATACACAGTGCCAGCTTTGTTTTCAGTTTGGTATGTACTGGTGACACCGGCCTGCTTTTGTAATTCGGTTTGAATATTTTTGACTTTCGTTTCAGAATCAATGGTTCCTGATATGACCTGATAAGAAGGTCTGCTTTGATTGATGACTTCATAGGTGCTATTGAGCCCTGATGTTTTCGTTAGCTCGAGCGAGAGCTTTTTTGCCTGAGCTTCATCATTGACTGGGTCAGATACGACCTTTTGTAAAGGAAGGCGGTCACCTACTGGAGACACCGTACCGCTCATGCCCGTCTCTTTTTTTAATGCAGCTGCACTTGCACTCGCTGCTGTTTGCGACTCATATCCTGAGGCAGTGAGCTGATAGGTCGACGTGTTTCCTGAGGTTTGATAAGTGGCTGTCCACTTTTTGTCCTTCTTCAATGTTTCCACTGCTTTTTTCACTTCTGATTCTGCTGTAAATACCTTTGAGGTGTTCATCGTATAAATGGATTGATCGACATAGGAGGCTGCTTGCGCTTCTTTGCCCGTCTGTACTGTCATACCAAAGGCAGCTGCGAGTAACATAATCTTGATGGTTTTTTTCACGTTCCCTGTCCCTCTCTTAACTTTGCATAATAGTCTACTAATCTCTTTATCGACAAAAACAAGTACTCTTTCAAGTCATTTATGCAATAGAAAAATAGAGGACCCCTTCGAAGTCCTCTTTTCCTTTATATATGCGACACAATCAGTTCACAAGATCCTTCAATTGAGAAGTTTCCTGTTTCAGCCGGCAGAATAAAATGAGTACCTTTTGGCAGTGGATATGTGTTTCCGTCATGCTCTAAAGACCCTTCTCCATGAATCACACTGCATAGCAAAAATGGATAATCCTGCGAAAGCTCTGCTTTTTGATCAATTTCCCATTTATACACAGAGAAATATTCTGCTTCGACAAATGTACGAATGGTCACTCCCCGACGTGTTTCAACTGATTCATCTGTATAACCGTCTACATGAGGAACCGTTGTGACATCAATGGCTTTCACAAAATGAAGTTCACGTTCATTGCCATCCTGATCTTTTCGTTCATAATCATATACCCGATAGGTTGTATCTGAGCTTTGCTGCGTTTCAAGGACAAGCGTTCCTTCGCAGAGCGCATGAATGGTTCCGCTTGGCACATAATAAAAATCACCAGGCTTAATCTTCACCCTTCGCAAAAGACCTTCCCAATCTCCACTGTTCATCATGGTCACAAGCTCAGTTCTTGTTCTTGCATTGTGCCCATAGATCATTTCTGCCCCTTCTTTGCAGTCAATGATATACCAGCACTCTGTTTTTCCAAGCTCGCCATTTTCATGTCTTTCCGCATAATCATCATCCGGATGAACTTGAACGGATAAGTCTTGGTTTGCATCTAAAATTTTGGTTAACAGCGGGAATCGATCGCCTTCTATTCCCCCGAACAATTCTCTGTGATTGTCCCATAGTTCGATCAGCGTTTTCCCTTTATATGGACCGTCTTGCACGACACTTGGTCCGTTTGGATGAGCAGAAATTGCCCAGCATTCTCCCGTTTGATCAGAAGGAATATCATAGCCAAATTGATCCCTTAAGGCTGTACCTCCCCATATTCTCTCCTTCAATTCAGGCAGTAAAAAAATTGGTGACTGCTTCATTCAGGATGACTCCTCCCTTTGCTACCCTTTGATAATCCTTGCCAAGCTTGATGAAAACTAGCAAGTCTCAACTTTTATTATGACGCTATCTAAAGAGAAGTCAATCCTTTCAGTACACCAAATGAAAACGATAACACAAAAATATTTCATCCTTTGACAGAGCCTGCGAGAAGCCCTTTGACAAAGTATTTTCCGAGCAGAATATAGACCAAAAGTGTCGGCAGTGCGGCCAATATCGCCCCTGCCATTTGGACGTTCCATTGCACAATTTGACTGCCTGATAGATTTTGCAAGGCGACCATCACCGGCTGATGCTCCGCAGTGGTCATCGTGACTGCAAATAAGAACTCATTCCACACATTTGTGAACTGCCAAATGGCGACCACAACAAACCCTGTGATCGAAAGCGGAAGAATCATATGTCTGAAAATCCCGATAAACCCTGCGCCATCCATTTTTGCCGATTCAATCATTTCATCAGGGATGCTCACATAGAAGTTTCGGAACATGAGCGTTGTGATCGGGAGTCCATATACGACATGGACAAGCACCAGACCTGGAATCGAATTATACAATCCGATTTCACGCAAAAATTGAATGAGTGGTATGAGGATACTTTGATATGGAATAAACATCCCAAACAGCATCAGCGTAAAGACCACTTCTGACCCTTTGAAACGCCATTTTGATAGGACATAGCCATTCATCGCTCCTAGTACAGCTGACAATAAGGTAGCCGGAATGACAAGATAAAGTGAATTCATTAAATTGGGCGCTAGCTTTTCAAATGCGATTTGATAGCTTGAAAAATCGAGTGTTGATGGCAGCGCCCACATTTTCTCAAGGGTCACTTCACCTAATGGCTTCAAGCTTGTGACGAGCATGACATAGACTGGCATCAGAAAAAAAAGACTGCACAAAATCAATAAAGCATAAAGGACTGGACGGACAAACCATCTAGCTGTCATGATGACGCCCCCTTCCGGCTCGACAGGAGATACGGCACGATAAAGACCGCAACAGAGATCAGCATAACAATCGCAATGGCGGCACCGCCTGCATAATGGTTTCCTCTAAAGGTCATTTCAAACATGTAAACGCCAGGAACATCTGTGACAAAGTTTGCACCCGGTCCTGTCATCGAGTAAATCAAATCGAAAATCTTTAACGAAATATGAGCCATGATGATAATGACACTTGCAGTAATCGGTTTTAATAGAGGAAAAATAATCTTCCGGTAAATCTGCCATTCAGTTGCGCCATCCATTCTAGCAGCCTCTCTTACTTCCTCTGGAATTCCTCTCAAACCCGCCAAATACATCGCTAGAGAGAAGCCAGTCATCTGCCAAACAGCTGCAATCACGACTGCAATCATTGCGGCAGGGACACCAAACTCAATTTTCCCCCAGACAAATCCGGCTAAAATGTTCGTATCCGTGTACCACTTAGGCTGGATACCAAGCGTTTTTAAAAACAGATTCACCCCAGTGGACGGGTTTAAAATCCATTGCCAGACGACCCCTGTCACAACGAAGGAAAGGGCCATCGGAAAGAAAAATAAATTCCGAAATAGAGATTCACCCTTGATCTTCTGATCTAGTAAAATCGCAAGTGCAAGTCCAGAGGCAATGACGGCTCCAATAAAGAATAGAGTAAAAAAGACCGTATTTCGAAGATCTGACTGAAAGCGGAAATCTTGAAACAGCATGATATAGTTTTGAAGACCTGCAAAAGAGAAATTCGGAACAAGCGAGGTCCAGTTTGATAATGACACATACCCTGTCCAGCCAATAAAGCCGTAAACAAAGATGAATAATAAAACAGCCGACGGGGCTAAAAATAGCAGCGCAAGCAGCTGATCCCCATTCCATTTTTTCCGAACACGTTTGACTTTAGGTGTTGCTGCTTTTGTGATCGGCGATGTGTCCATGCGCATGAAGCTACACTCCTTTTCAAAAAAGAGGCGGTGCTTAGCCGCCGCCTCCTCGTCTTTATTTCATTGAATCTTTTAAAGATGAAACAAACTGGCTGCTGTCTTTTTGCGTGACGAAGATATTTACGGCTTGATTCGCTTTTGTCACAAACCCTTCTTCAGCAGCTGAACCATGTGCGAGAGACGGCGCCAGCTTTGATTCTTTAAATGCTTTCATCGCCGATTTTCCGTATTCATCATATTTTGAGACATCTGCATCTACACGTGCCGGTATCGACCCCTTCAGCGGATTAAATGCATCCTGTCCTTCGACAGATCCTAAAACAGATAAGAATTTCTTCACGTTTTCTGGCTGTTTCACGCCCTTTGGCAGTCCGAATGTATCGGTGATCACCATAAAGCTTCCCTCTGTTCCAGGAGTCGCCGCGTATCCAAAGTCTTCATTCACCTTCAGATCGAGATCATTCACAAAGTACCCCTTCGCCCAGTCGCCCATGACATTCATTGCTGCTTCTCCTTTTGCCACGAGCTGCGAGGCATCCTGCCAGTTACGTGAGCTGTGGTCATCATTGACATATTCAAGCATACGTCCAAAGATGTCTGCCGCTTCCTTCACTTTTGCGTCATCCATTTTCATGTCGCCAGCCCAAAGTTTTTGATATCCGTCAGCGCCTAAAACGCCGAGCAGCACACTCTCAAACAAATGCGTCGCTGCCCAAGGCTCTTTATCACCAAGTGCAAGCGGTGTAATGCCTTTTTTCTTTAAGGCATCTGCTGTTTTGAAAAATTCATCAAAGGTCGTTGGCGGCTCTAAGCCTGCATCATCAAATACCTTCTTGTTATACCAAAGCACATTGCCTCGGTGAATATTCACTGGTACTGAATAGATTTTCCCATCTTTGCTGACAAGGTCGATGAGTGATTCCGGAAATTTGTCCTTCCAGCCTTCTTTTTCATATAGATCATCCAGCGGCTCCATTTTGCCTGCTGCGACCCAGCTCTCATTCAGCTCCGCTCCGCCATGTACTTGGAACGTAGCTGGCGGGTCATTCCCTTGCATCCGGCTAGTCAGAACAGCCTTTGCATTTGTACCAGCACCACCTGCGACGGCTGCATTTTCAATTGGGATGTCTTTATTTTTCTCTTCAAACAATTGAATGAGTGCTTTCAGTCCGTCCTCCTCACCTGCTCCAGTCCACCAAGAGAAAATGTCTAGTTTCTCTGCTCCGCCCTCTTTTTTTGCATCTGAGTTGGTCGATGAACTACAGGCAGTGACGATAAGCATACAGAGCGCTAACAGCGTAAAACCTAATTTGAACTTCATGATTGATCCCCCATCCCTATTTTGTAAGCGTTATCAAAATAAGTATAATGGCAGATCCTCGCTTTTTTTCAGCAAACTTCTTCACTTTTTTATGAAATTCTTCACTTTTTTACGGTTTGTTTTCGATATTCCTTCGGTGAACAGCCGACCATCTTCTTAAACACACGGCTGACGTAATTGGGGTCTGTATATCCTGCCTGATAGGTAATTTCTTTTAAACTAAGCGAGCTGTCTTTGAGAAGCTTTTTGATTTTATCCAGCCGGCAGGTTGTCACATACTCTTTAAATGTCAGCCCTGTCTCGTCTTTAAAGCGCTTTGTGAAATAGGTTGGACTTAAATCAACATAGGCGGCAGTCTGCTCAAGCGTGATCTGTTCACAAAAATGCGTTTTGATGTAGCGTTTTGCCCGCTCAATGTCATTCACGGTCTGGGTTCTCGCTTCATACACATCAAATAAATGTTCACAGCACTCACGGCATTCAGCTGCGGTGCTGATCGTTAATATTGGCCAGTCTGCTCGGAGCCGTGATTTAAATAAAATCAGCAGCTCTTTTAGTTGTGAAATGGTCGCTCCCTCTAGTTCAAAGGCATCGAATAAAGCCAGCGCATCCTCTCTTCTCCCTTCTTCCAGTGCCTGCATCATATCGTCTGCAAGCTCCGGCAGATGGATCAATGGATGGGACTGTTCTTCTGTTTGATAAAAACCATAACGAACAACGCCGGGACTCTTTTTTCGCTGATAATAGGAAAGCTTCGCCTCTGCTGCACTTTTCTGAAGATAAAGCGGGTTTGAGACCGGGTGTCCCATGCCAACGACAGGTGAAGGCTGATCGTTTGTTGTGGCAGTTCGAATCGCATGTAGGACATCTGCCTTTAACTGACCAGGCGCTTGGTGGCGATAAATGAGACATGTAAACAGCTCACCACTCACCTGAATCGGTACCGTATGAAAAAGGGGAGATGTCTGTAAATCAATCAACAGCTGATCCCCGATTGTCCGCTGAACAGCGATGACAAGACCTGCTTCATATTCGTGAAACATTTGTTGAAACTCCATGGAGGTATAAGACTGACCATTTATGACATGAGCTTCGAGCCACTTTGACTGCTGACCGGCCGCCACCGCCTGCCGCTGAGAGGCCTCCTGCTGAATCTCTGCCGCAACCGTTCGAATGGCGGCGATGGTTTCATCTTTGTCAGCCGGTTTAACGAGATATTGCTTCACCCCTTCCTGCATCGCTTGCTTGGCATAATCGAACGTATCGTACGCTGTCAGCATAATGAATTTTGTATGAGGACTGCTCGCTTTGATCTGCTTGATCGCTGTCAATCCGTCCATTCCAGGCATCTGAATATCCATGAGCACAAGATGAACGGGCTCAGTTCGCACGAATTCAACCGCCTTCTTTCCATTTTCAGCTTCTCCTGATATATGACACTCTGGAAGCCAATCGGTCATGAATTTCCGCATCGCTAGTCGTTCTATTTTTTCATCATCCACAATCAGCACGTTCAGCATGCCGGCCCCTCCTTCATCGGAATAGCCAATTGAATGGTGGTGCCTTCGTTTGGCTTTGAGTCAATTTGAAGGGCATCTTTTCCCCCGTAAAACAAATGCAGCCTTGACATCACATTTCGAAGACCGATCCCTGTCGAGTGCCCTTTACTCAAGGTGTTTGGACTTTCCTCTTCTTTTTCTGATAGCAATCTCCTTATCTCTTGTTCATTGATCCCCATCCCATTGTCCCGAATCCGAATCATCACATAGCCGCCTTCTTGATAGATCGAGAGTTCGACAAGCCCGTCTTCCTCCTTTGGTTCAACGCCATGAATAAAGGCATTTTCGACAAGCGGCTGTAAGGTGAGACTTGGGATATGTACAGATAAACATGATTCATCTATGGTCGTTTTGCATGTAATACGATCGGCAAATCTTGTTTCTTGTATATGAAAATATTCTTTGACCACTTTTACTTCTTGCTCCAACGTAACAGATGCACTGAGAGCAGAGAGCGAATACCGCATCAGCGTGGAAACGGATTGGATCAACCTCGATGTGGCATCCGCTGATTCTAAGTAAGCCATGCGTGAGACGATGTTTAATGTATTAAATAAAAAATGTGGATTCATTTGGTTTTGCAGCGTTTTCAGCTTCATGTCTTTGATTTTTTGATCTAAGGCTGCCTTTTGTTTCATCTCTTCAATCATCATTTTCATCTCTTGACGCATTCGCTGAAAGGCCTCATTTAATACAGAAATTTCATCCTTTGAGGTGACATGCAAGTCCGCTCCATCAAAATTCCCTTCTGATACTTCCTTTACGCTTCGAGACAGATGGACGATCGGCCTTGATATCCCTCCAGCAATCATATACGCCATCCATAATGCGACCCCAATGGACAGCGTAAACAAACATAAGGTAAAGAGTGCATAGGTTTGGTGTCTTTTTTGCAGAGATTGATAGAGTACTTGATACTCAGACAATTCATCATCAAGCAGGGTCATCGTTTGCTCTTGTATGTAGGAGGAGACGGTTCTCACCTCCTTTACACTTGCTGCATATTCTTTGATTTTCCCTTCTTTTACATGTGTCATGGTCGCATCACTTTCATTGATGAGCGTCCGCATCATATATTGGTATTTTTCAATAGAAGGAATCGCCGCATGAAGCCCGGCATCCTTTCGCAATGCCTGATCATAGGATTTCATTTTCTGTTTTGAGGCCAGATATTCTTTGGCAAACTGCCGATCCTTTTCAATCGCATACGCATTGACCTTTTCATACATCGTTTTTGCCTCTGTCGATATATCATTGAGCAGGAGAAAGGAACGAAAGCTTCTGCTATATTCTGATGTGATGTTCGAGCTGCTCCAATAGACGAAAAAAGCGGCCACGTTGCCAAGGAACACAAGGATTAAAAATGCCAATAACAATTTACTTCGAATCCTTCTCATGGCTGCACCCCCTGCTTTCTGTCTGTTTGCTGCAGAGGCAGATCCTCGCGCCGAATCACACTCGTTCCTGTGTACTGGAGTGGTTCTTCTTTTTCACCTTTCTGCAAACGTACAAGCGATTCCACTGCTTGATAGCCCATTTCATAAGGATGCTGAACAACCACTGCATCAATCTTTCCATCATCGAGCGCCTGAATCGTATCTGGCAATGTGTCAAATGCGAGCACATAAAAATCTGTGGACGATCGATATTGTGCTGTTGCTTGAATGATGCCTGCACCATCTAATGCACTCGTGCCGTAAAATGCGGTGAGCTTCGCATGATCGTTTAATAGTTTATACGCGGCACCGGAGGCCCCTGACTTCGTAATGGCTGATTCTTCTATTCCAGCAATATGAATACGTTGTTCAGCGGCGACGGCATCTCGAAATCCTTTGACACGCTGCGTTTGATGAACGGCATCAAGCCTGCCTGTGACAATTCCTACATACTGTTCGCCTTTTGTATCTGCGATGAGTGCCTGTCCTGCGATAAAGCCTGAATAATAATTGTCCGTGCCTACATACACTTGACGCTTGCTCCCCTCTGCATCCGTATCGACGGTGACAACATCAATGCCTTTTTCCCTCGCCTTCTGAAAAAGCGGTTTGTATTTTTTCGCATCAAGTCCCTGCGTCATAATGCCATCGACATGCCCTGCGATTGCCATATCAATGGTTTTCAGATGATCGTCTATATCTGCTTGCTTCGGACCCAAATATTCTAGATACACGCGATGAACGGCTGCCGCATCAGCAGCTCCCCTTTGTACCAGCTGCCAATATTCATTATCAAGTTCCTCCGGTACAAGGACAAAGTGATATTGATAGGTTGATGACGCTTTTTCGGAAGCGCTTTCAATTTTAAATAAATCTTGACCTAATAATGTTAAAAAAATAACAGATACGACACAAAAAGTGAGAAAGGCGCCCATCCCGATCCACTTTAATCTTTTCACCACATCCTCCCCCTTTCAAATATTGCGCATAAAAAAAGAGCTGCTTATAAGCATACTCTCTCGACCTCTATAATTCCTTTGTCATAAATAAACTGTTTGGATCTTCTTGATATGAATCGAAAGGCGGGCAAATATAAAAACCAACACTCTCATATAGTTTTCTTGCTGGCTCAAAGAAAGACATCGCACCTGTCTCTAAGCTGACACGTGAATAGCCGCGCCTTTTTGCCTCTTGGAGAAGATGGTTCAGCATATACCTTGCTACACCTTTTCGCATATGGAGAGCTGCGGTCCTCATTGATTTGATTTCGCCGTGATCACTTGACAGCTCCTTTAACGCTCCACAGCCAAGAAGCTCCTCTCCTTCCCGCACACTCCACACTGTGACATCTTGCTTTTTCAAATCAGCTAACGGAAGGGCATGAATGCTTTCTGGCGGGGAATGCTCTTTCATTTCTTCTATATGAGCGGTAATCAGCTGCTCTATTTGTCCATCCGTGAGTGTATCTTGTTGAATGTACATGTCTATCACTCCTTCACGATCATTGTACGTGAAGAGTCAGCATTCACCTGCTGTTATGTCAGATAAACGAACAAACAACCGGCCTCCATCCGCCAGTTGTTCGTTTGATATCAACTATTTATGAAGAAAGTACCGCTTGTAACTCTTCTGCTGTACTGCTTTCAAGCTGACTTCCGACTCCTACTGCCACTGCACCAGCTTTCAGCCATTTTGGCACATCGGCTGGATGAATACCGCCCGTTGGAATAAATTCAATCTCTGGAAACGGACCTTGTAAGTTTTTCATATAGGATAAACCGAAGGAACCGCTTGGAAAAAGCTTGAGCAAGCAGTAGCCATCTGCTTTTGCCTGCATGATTTCACTTGGGGTGAGGACACCTGGTACATAGAGTGTGTCGTGAAATGAGAGATGCTCTCCGATCACAGGGAGATATCCTGGACTGACAATAAATTGTGAGCCTGCGTCAATGGCTGATTGTGCCTGCTCAAGGGTTGTGATTGTGCCTGCTCCTACAATCAGATCTTGCACATGCTGAAAGGACGCGATGATGTGTTCAGCATTAGGCGTGGTATACGTCACTTCAATGGCTCGAACGCCTTTTTTCTTTAAACGCTCAATGGTCTCAATGCCTTCTGCTTCACTCCCCGCTCTCACCACTGCGATCAGCTTACAAGCCGCGAGCTGCTCTTTAACGCTCAAACTTGCTGACTTGCCCATATCCTTCATCTCCCTTCATATATTCTCGTCTGTGATATCGTTTGGCTTCTTTCATAAAAGCCTGAAGCTCTTCCCGAGTAGGCAGTCCGTCTTTATCGCCAGGAGACATCACCGCAAGAGCCCCTACAGCATTGCCTCTTGTCACAGATTTTTCATATGATAAACCGTCCAATAAGCCGCTGATGACCCCCACGGCAAATCCATCACCGGCACCGACTGTATCAACGACATCTGGCACATAAAATCCGCTCACAATCCCCTGACTGGCTGCACTTTTATAAAAGGCACCTTCTGCACCGAGCTTCATGACCACAAGCTTGACGCCTTTTTGCAAATAAACATCGGCAATCTCTTCCGGCTCGTGACAGCCTGTGAGCCTTTGCCCTTCTGCAAGCCCCGGAAAAAACCAATCCACTTGAAAAGCCATTTGATTCACCGTATGGATCATATCTTCCTCCTCTTCCCATAGCTGCAGCCGAAGGTTTGGATCAAATGAAATGGTTTTGCCTGCTTCTTTCATTTTTTGAAGAGCACAAAAAGAAAACGCTCTCATTTCACTGGATAATGCAGGCGGAATACCTGTCATATGGAGGTGTCCTGCCTGTTTGAAATAGCTGGCGGGAAAGTCGCTTGGACTCATTGTGCTCGCAGCAGAGCCTTTACGATAATACGTGACGTCAGGGTCTCCATCCATCACTTTTGATTTAAGTAAAATCCCTGTTTGAGACCCATCATTTGAACGGATCACTGCACTTGTATCGACCCCTTCTTTTTGAAGCTCTTCTAAAATAAATGTGCCAAGTGAATCTGCTCCGACTTTGCTCATCCATCCCACATCAAAGCCAAGCCTTGCCAAACCGACTGCCACGTTACTTTCGGCACCAGCAAGCGCCTTTTGAAATGTCTGCACTTGATGAAGCTCTCCGGCTTCTTTTGCGTAAAACATCGCCATTGATTCCCCAAATGTGACCGCATCCAATGCTTTCACTCATTTCTCCCCTCTCTTGGTACCGGTTTCAAATCAGCTGAAAAAGAGAGAGCATGCACGTATGTATACTCTTCTCTTCTATCGTTTATAAAGATTTTCTTACGATGATTTCTCCATCAAGCTGAATGGTTTGGGGCGCACTTTCATCCCCTTCAAGCCGTGTCTTGATTTTTTGCATTGCGGCTTTCCCCATTTCATGAGATGGCTGGGCAACCGTTGTAATTCCAGGCCCAATCAGCTTATACCATTCTGTATCATCAAACCCTGCAATGCCTATCTCCTCTGGAATCTTTATCCCAAGCTCTACAAGTTCACTTATCAGCTTCAGCATGAGTAATCCATTGGCTGCTAAAATCGCTTTTTTCTGTTGGTTTAGTTGTACAAAACGGACAAGCTCTTCTCGCAATTGCTCCTTTTTCTTCAAATCAATTTCTGCAATAATGGACGTCTTATGTTTACTCATGGCTGTCTGTTCATATGCTTCTTTTCGTTCTTCACGAGGACTGATTCCATCGACAGGCTCAGTAAAGAAGGCGATGTGCTCATAGCCTTTCTCATACATTTGTTGAAGCAGCCGGATCGTGATATCACGGTTATTCGTTGTCACTGTGTCGACTTTTAGTTCAGGTAACTTCCGGTCAACAAGGACAATCGGTACACCGTTTTTCTTAAAATCCTGCAGAATGTCATTGTTCTGGCCTGTCGTATTGATGATGAGCCCTTCAATATAATGCGCATTCAGCTTGAGGAGCATTTCTCGTTCTTTTTCTGGACGGTTATCTGTGTTGCACACCATGATGCTGTATCCATATTCATCACAAATTTCTTCGACACCGCGAAGTGTCGCTACAGAGAATGGATTCGTAATGTCGGCTACAATAAACCCAATGACCTTGCTTTTTCTTACTTTCAATCCTTGAGCGAGCTGACTCGGACGATAATGGAGTTCCTCAATGGCTTTCTTGATTTTTTTTACCTTATCAGCAGAAATTTCATTTGTTCTGCCATTGATATATCTAGATACAGTTGATTTTGAAACACCTGCATAAGCGGCCACTTCGTTGATGGTGACTTTCGTTTGCTTTTTCTCTTTCATTCAAAAAACTCCCACAATCGATATCTTCTCATTTGTTTCGAAACCGATTTCAAATAACTTAAAAAGAGCATATCATAATTTCATGCATTCCAGAAGATTTTTTTGCATGAAGAGGGCAAAAAATCATCTAAATAAATAAAAAGAAAACGATTTCAAAATAACGGTTGACGGCGTTCTCTTTTTCCTCTAGAATTTTCCTTGAAACCGATACCAAATAAAACATCAATATTTTGTTTCAGATGGAAAGGGAGGCTTATCTCAAATGGAAAATCGTTATGCTGTACACCCTGAGCAGGTCAAACGTTTTACAACAGAGGAACTTCGTCGTCATTTTCATATTCCTACGCTATTCGTCAGTGGTGAATTAAAGCTCTACTATTCGCATGAGGATCGCGTGGTGATTGGCGGAGTCATGCCGGCAGCAGAGCCGCTCACATTAGATGCCGGAGACTTTTTACGTACGGAATATTTCCTTGAAAGACGAGAGATCGGCATTGTGAATGTCGGCGGTCAAGGAACGGTCACTGTCGATGGTGAGGCCTTTGTACTGGAGCATAAAGATTTCTTATATATTGGGCTTGGACACAAAGATGTACAGTTTGCTACTTCATCAGGCGAAGAGGCCAAGTTCTATCTTGTATCAGCCACGGCTCATCAAGCGTACCCTACGCAAAAAGCAGCCATCGCTGAATTAACACCAAATCACTTAGGGGAAGCGTCTGCTTCAAACGTACGAAACCTGTATCAAGTCATCCACGCAAATGGCATTCAAAGCTGTCAGCTCATGATGGGAATCACTCAGCTGGAAACCAATAACACGTGGAATACGATGCCCGCTCATATTCATGATCGGCGTATGGAAGTGTACTTATATCTTGATATCGAAGAAGATGCTCGTGTCTTTCATTTTATGGGAGAGCCATCTGAAACAAGACATCTCGTTGTCGCCAATGAGGAAGCGGTCATTTCTCCTGCCTGGTCCATTCATTCAGGATCAGGTACAGCGAATTATTCATTTATTTGGGCGATGGCAGGCGAGAACTATACGTTCAAAGATATGGACTTTGTCCCAATGGACCAGCTGAGGTAATGTGATGACGTCAGCATCCTATGTAGCGTCCCTCTTTTCTCTTGAAGGCAAAACAGCCCTTGTGACAGGTCCTGGAACCGGCATTGGGCAGGGCATTGCTGTGGCGCTTGCCAGATCAGGCGCAGATATTATCGGCACATACCACCACACACCGCTTGAGGAAACGAAAGCGCTAGTCGAACAGGCGGGCCGCTCATTTCATGCGGTTCAGGTTGACTTTTCCGACCCTCAAACTGCAAAGCAGGCTGTCGATGCCATGTTACAAAAGCATACGATCGATATTTTAATCAATAATGCTGGCACCATTAAAAGAGAGCAGGCCGCTCATTATTCAGAGGAAGATTGGCATACGGTCATGGATGTGAATATCAATAGTCTCTTTTTCCTCACCCAAAGGGTTGGACAGCAGATGCTGAAAAACAGACAAGGGAAAATCGTCAATATCGCCTCCCTTCTTTCGTTTCAAGGCGGCGTCTTTGTCCCCGCTTATACAGCAAGTAAACACGCAGTCGCAGGGCTGACGAAGGCCTTTGCAAACGAATGGGCGAACCAGCATATACAAGTGAATGCGATCGCTCCTGGTTACATTGCGACCAATAACACGCAAGCCATTCGAGACGATGGAAATCGAAATGAAGAGATACTCAAACGAATCCCCGCCGGGCGCTGGGGTAAGCCCGAGGATCTAGCCGGCGCTGCTGTTTTCCTTAGCTCACCAGCCTCTGATTATATGAACGGTCATATTTTAGCTGTTGATGGCGGCTGGCTTGCCAGATAAACACACGAGAGAATTCCTATTTGCAGGGATTCTCTTTTTTCTATTTGCATAATTCTCCTCCTATCGAGTCACTCTATAAAAAACATGACATGAGGGTGAGGTATTATGAAAAGTCGTATTGAACAAGATATAGCGTCCGTCATCAAGCGTGTCAAAAGCTTTGCCGGGAAAAGTGATGATATCGTGTTCCACTCATTTTCATTTGGCCCTTCTGCTATCTCTGCATGTCTCATGTACGTTGAAGGACTTACAGAATTTGAGATGCTTTCCAAGCAAATCATTTCACCCATGCAAAAGGAACTGGACATCACCGAGGTTGATTCTACTACGCTTCCGTCCCTGTCTAAAACGTTCTTTGGCATTCAAAATGACGTGCTGGAAGATATGAACCTTGCCATCGAGCAGTTATATAACGGCAGGGCTATTTTATTTGTAAATGGAGCAACGCAAGCGCTTGCGCTCCAAACGAATCTTTTTCAATTTAGAGAAGTAGAAGAGCCGCAATCGGAAGTCCTTGTAAGAGGTCCGCGAATTGGTTTTATTGAAAATCTTGAAAAAAACACGGCTTTAATCCGTGAGCGGGCAAACGACCCTAACCTTGTCATTCAAAAGATAAATGTAGGTACTCGCAATAAAAAGTCTGCTGCCCTTGTGTACGTTCGTGATATTGTTGATCCCAAATTAGTAGAAGATATTTTATCACGCATGACCGAAATCAAAATGGATGACATCCCTGAAACCGGCTATATTGAACAGCTGATTGAGGACAGCCACATCTCCATTTTTCCGCAGATTCAAAATACAGAACGTCCTGACCGGGTGATTGCATCTGTGCTTGAAGGCAAAGTCTCCATTTTGCTCGACGGCACACCTTTTGCCCTCATCATGCCTATGACACTTACAGCCTTGATGCAATCACCGGAGGATTATTATCAAAGATGGACAAGTGCGACTCTTTTGCGCCTACTCCGTTATTTTGCCGTACTGTTAACGATTTTTTTACCAGGGCTCTACATCGCTCTTGTCTCATATCACCCCGGTTTATTACCAACACGAATGGCACTCACCATCGCAGGCAGCCGGCAGAATGTTCCGTTTCCTCCTGTTGTCGAGGCGATTCTTATGTCTTTTACGATTGAGCTGCTGCGAGAAGCTGGACTTCGGCTTCCTAGAGCCATCGGGCAGACGATTGGGCTCATTGGCGGCGTCATCATTGGTCAGGCGGCTGTCCAAGCCAATATCGTCAGTGCGTTAATGGTGATTATCGTGTCGCTGACCGCATTGGCCGATTTCACTGCCCCTTCGTATGACTTTAGTTTCCCGCTGCGCATCTTGCGCTTTATGGCCATTTTCAGTTCAGCGATGCTTGGGTTATACGGCTTGATCATGTGTTATTTATTTGTGCTTTGTCACCTGATGCAATTAAAGACCTTTGGTTTTGACTATTTCACACCTGTTTTATCTTCACCGTTTTCAGATTTAAAGGATACGTACGTACGTTTACCAATTGGGCTATTTAAATCGAGACCGAAAACAGCAAAAATAAAAAATCTCAAAAGACAAGGAGATTAAACGATGTACAGAGCTGAGAAGCTATCATTGTTACAAGTCACCATTCTGTGCAGCTCTACAATGATAGGCGCTGGAATTTTAACCATTCCACGCAGTTCTGCCAATTCAGGGTTCCCTGATGGCTGGATCATTGTATTAATACAGGGAGTCATCTTTGCTTTCGTTGCTTTTTTGTTAGGATGGATTGCTGAAAAAAATGCGCCGGACACCATTTTTGAGTCAAATAAAAAAGGAGCCGGTGCATTCTTTGGCACGATCTTTAATTTAATGCTGATCGCTTATTTACTAGGCATTGTCGGCTTTGAAGCGCGTGTCCTCGGGGAAGTGGTCCAATTTTTCCTGCTGGAATCGACTCCTATGGCAGTGATTGTGATGATTTTTCTTCTTGTGGCGATCTATCATTTGAAAAGTGGTATCTTTCCAATAGTGAAAATGGTGACATACATATATCCGATGACGATGATCATTTATATTGGGCTCATGCTGTTTAGTTTGAAAATATTCGATTTTGATTACTTACGCCCGGTGATGGCGAACGGGTTTAAAGATTTCAGTAATTTGTTCTCTCAAACATTTATTCAATTTACAGGCTTTGAGGTCATTTTGTTTGTTGTACCACTCATTTATAAAGACAAATGGTCGAAGGCGAAATGGGCCGCTGCGATCGGGGTCGGCATTACCTCACTTATCTATTCTCTCACGCTCTTTATTGTGATTGGTTCCATGACCGTTGGAGAAACGAAATCCCTCACCTGGCCCACTGTCTCCCTCATTCAAGCACTAGAACTTGAAGGGGTCTTCATTGAACGATTTGATATTTTTTTACTGACGATCTGGACGTGCCAGCAGTTTATTTGCATGCTTGGCTTTTTCCAATTTGCCATTAAAGGGTGCCACACGGTCTTTAAGACGACCAATGTAACGAGACTGCTTTGGCTGCTGTTTTTGATTACCTCTGCCCTCTCTTTATTTCCGAGAAATATCAATGAAGTTTTTTACTACTCTACTTTACTCGGCTATGCATTGTTCGCGGTTTTAGCCATTCCTTTTATTACAGCTGTTCTGCTGATGATACGTAAAAAATGGGGAGGTCGTTCTGCATGAGAGGAAGGCGTGTATTGTTCATCTTTTTATCCTGCTGTCTTATCCTTTTATCATCAGGGTGCTGGGATTTAAAGGATATTGAAAAACTATCGTTTGTACGCGGTGTTGGTATTGATGAGGAAGATGAGAATGGAGTTAAGCTGACCTACCAAAACCTTGTACCGAAAACAGGCGGAACACAAGAAGCCGATTCTCCTGGCTATGTGAATGTCGTCTCAAAAGGGAAAAATGTGCTGGAGGCTGTCAGTAATGTCGCCTTAAAGGACCCGCCGATCTATAGTGATCATCTGAAAATCTTCTTGTTCGGCAAAAACCAGGCAGAGCATCACGATATTCAAGGAACGCTCAATCACTTTATACGAGATGATGAGGTTCGGCGAAGCAGCTATCTTCTCGTGTCACGAAATGATGCGTCAAAAGTGATCAACCAAAAATTGAAATCTCAGCAAAAGGTTCCGGTTGAGAATATCTTTGAAACATCTAAAAACCGAAGCTTTAATGGGAAAATTTTGCTGCCAACACGTATTGGCCGGGCGTCCGATTACTTTCAGATGGGCATTAGCTTCCTTGTACAAAGTGTAGATGCGATAAACGGTGAACTTATTTATGATGGAGCAGGAATTATAGATGGAAAAACACGAAAACTGATTGGCTTCATCCCTTCGAAGGATGTCCAATCTTTAAACTGGGTGATGGATCGGATATCAGGCGGTGTTGTACCTGCCACCTACAAAGACTTTCCGATCACGTATGAAATTAAGAAATCAAAAACCAAGGTTGAACCCTATCTGAACAATGGGAAAATTTCCTTTAAAATTTGCATACAAACAAATGGAAAATTATCAGAGGATCAATACCCTCCTGAAAATTCATACGATGAGCAGTACATCAAACGATTTGAGCAGATTTTCTCTAAGAAAATTAAAGGACACATTCAAAAAGCAGTGAGTCATATGCAAAATGAAGTAGGCGTTGATCCTATCTTTTTAAGCAAGCATTTCCGTATTAAATACCCTGACTATTGGGAAAAGCATCGAAACGAGTGGGATACGCTCTTTCAAGAAGCGGATATCGAATATGATGTCAAAGTCAGCATTTTAAACTTTGGGGCAGAAGGCGCAACAAAAAGCTTCAAATGGTAATGCAAAAGGCGGTTATCCCGAAGGGGAGCCGCCTTTATTACGCACGACAATTAAAAGCTGATATAGGGTCACTTGATCAGACAACGCTTTTGTTTGAAAGCCAAGTGACGCTCCTAATCTCGCCACCTCGTCAAAAAACAATTGGACGTTTTGATCAATCTGAACATTGATCCGCTGCTCGATCACCCGTTCAAACAAATAGTCTGGGAAAAGTGCACGCATCGTGTTTAGTGTGAAGAACCTCAGGTGGCCTCGGTCTAAAATCCCTGCATCTTGATACGTAAAATTCCCTGTCATTAACGGGAGAAGCACCTCCGCATGCATCATGTTTGGCAGGCAGCAAATGACCACACCGCCAGGTTTTAAAGATGCGTGCGCTTGTTCAATGATGTGCCAAGGATCTGACACATGCTCTAAAACATCAGAAAAAATAATCGCATCAAAAAAAGCTTTTTTCTCTAACCACGGGTATTCATCTGCTTTTGCCTCGATGACTTCTTCATAATATGCCTTTGCAATGGCTGCTTTTAATGGATCTTTCTCTACCCCGTACATGTCAACAGACTGCCGATTCATTAGTTCAAGCCCTGTGGCCCCTGCACCGCATCCCACATCAAGCACACATACAGCGTCTTCAGGCAGCAAAGCCGCAAAGTACGGATGGGGGGTCATCAGATTGAGATCAATGCCCCATTTATCTAAAAACCGAAGCCTGTTCTCAGCAAACAGTGTAGAGATGTTCGTTTCTTGATTCGCACGAAAGGTTGCATGACCGTGATGATGCACAAATGAATCGTGGACGATTTGCAGCTGATATCCCTTTAGCAAGGATCTCAAACAAAGATCGTCATCCTCAAATGATCCATACACGAACCGCTCATCAAATAACCCCACCTCTTCAATGAGCTCTCTTTTCACAAGCAGACAAAACCCCACAAGTCGATGTACATAAGTTCTCTGACCTTTTTTCGCAGCCGTATAATTCTTCGCAAATACTGGGAGCTCCTTCACATCTGTATACGATGGCTCGACCATTTGAGGACCGCTCACATAATTGGAGACTGGTCCTACCATCCCAATACGTTCTGATGCAAATAACGCCTCTTTTAATGGAGAAAGCCAGTTTTCCGTTACGATCGTGTCGTTATTTAAAAAGAGAATGCTATCTCCTGTCGCTTTTTTCGCTCCTTGATTACAGCCCTTTGCAAAGCCTTGATTCTCTGCGTTTTCAATGAAAATCACATCTTTCAGCTCTCTCACATATTCCTTCGTACCGTCGGTTGACGCATTATCAACGATGATGAGTTCATATTGGTCACTTCGGGTATGCTGCTTGATGCTGTCGATACATTTTTTCGTTAAATGCAGTTCATTGTACGTCAGCATGACAATGCTCGTTTTCCCTTTCATCTTATTTCCACCTTTCGCTCGCCTGTTCCATATGTATGTCATATACAGCACGTTCAGAAGATGAGAGATTGTCCTTTCTTGATTAAACGTTTGTTTAACAAAGAAAAACCAGCTGCATGCGGGCAGCTGGTCGTTGTTCACACCGTTTTTCCTTCCTCACCTGTGACGGCACGGTTCCTCTTTTTTAAATCTTCTTCAATTTCTTCAAGACTTTTCCCTTTCGTTTCAGTCACCATATATTTCACAAACAAGAAGGCGCCTACGCCGATGACCGCGTAAATGAGGAAAAGATTACTGATACCCATCGCGCTTAATAGAGCTGGGAATGTAAGCGAGATGATTAAATTCCCTGTATGAAGGAGGAAGGTAGAGACGCCTGTACCGATTCCTCTTACATGTACTGGGAACAGCTCTGGAAGCATCACCCAAACGACTGGACCCCAGCTGACAGCAAAGATGACGATGAAGAGTCCTAAACAAATAATGGTTGTCCATCCTGCAGCTGTTGACCCCTCGAAAAATCGATTGACCACTGACAGGACAATTAAACTTAGGACCATGCCAGCATTCCCAAATAAGAGCAGCGCTTTACGCCCTACACGGTCAATGATTTTAATCGCCACAAACGTCATGACGACATTCACTGCCCCAATTCCGACGGTTCCTAAAATTGCCGCTGAATTACCAAAGCCAACGCTTGTGAATGTTTTTGGTGCATAGTAAATAATTGTATTAGTTCCGATAAACTGCTGTAAAAAGGCAAGACCAACACCAGCAATTAATGCTGGGCGTACCCATGGCTCAAATAATTCCTTAAAACCGCCTTTTTCTTCACTTTCTGCCTGTTGAATATCTGAAATTTCTTCTTCAACTTCTTGCTTACTTTTTCTGAGTTTAGATAATATCTCTTTCGCACGGTCTGCCTGTCCATGGACAAACAGCCAGCGGGGACTTTCCGGCATAAACAAAATCCCACATAATAAAAGCACAGAAGGTACGACCGCAATTCCAAGCATCAGGCGCCATGCCTCTGCATCCGCTAAAGCGTAGTTCACAATATAGGCGAGAAGAATACCAAATGTGATCATGAGCTGGTTTAATGAGGACAGTGCACCTCGAGATTCCTTTGGAGCAAGTTCAGATAAATATAATGGAACAATCGTTGTCGAGCAACCGACAGCAAGCCCTAGTACAATTCGGAATAAGACCATCACTTCCGTATTCGGAGCAAGGGCTGTACCAAATCCACCGATAATAAACAAAATCGCTGCGGCGATGATGGCTTTTTTCCGCCCGAATTGGTCTGTCAGCTTTCCAGAAAGAGAGGAACCGAGCATCGCCCCGATTAAAATCGAGCTGACAACAAGTCCCTCTGTAAACGCGTTTAACCCTAAATCCTCTTTCATAAATAAGATGGCGCCAGAAATGACACCTGTATCATAGCCATATAAGGCGCCGCCAAGTGCGCCGAAGAAATAAAGCCATCCATTCCGATTTTTCATGTTCATAACCCCTCTTTTGTTCTGTATGTACTGGATGTTTCTCTATGGAAAATCATTTTCCTCACTTCCTGTCATTTCAAACATTTCGATGTTTTATGACAAATATATTTCATTTGAAGTAACATTGAAACTTTTTAAGATAAGGAAACGTCAATTAAGCGTTAGTGAAAAAAATGTCGCACTATATCCCGTTTTAAGGTATATTTGTTTTAGTTTGTAAGCAAAAAGAAGGACATCTTTACTATAAAAATCATAGCGAGGGTTTAAAATATATGGATCAATCAAGAACGAAACGCAAAGGAAAAAAGCGTTTAAAGCCATGGGTGAAAGTCACTCTGTTTATCATCGGTATTCTTTTACTGACAACCGCTTCTGTCACAGGCTATGCCTACTATAAAGTGACAAATGCTGCCAAAAAGGCGCAAGTATCTCTAGATCGCGGTGCACAATCTGTGAAACGGATTGAAGCATTCGATCCCGGGAAAGACAGCTTTTCTGTCTTGCTGCTTGGCATTGACAGCAGACCGGGCGAAACAGTGAAACAGGCACGAAGCGACGCAATGGTCTTAGCAACAGTCAATCGTACAAATAAAACCGTTAAATTATTAAGCATTCCAAGGGACTCATATGTGAATATTCCAGGGCATGGCTATGACAAAATTACACATGCACATGCATTTGGCGGTGCAGATTTAACCTTGAGTACAGTCGAAGATTTACTAGATATTCCGGTTGATTTTGTGATCCAAAGTAATTTCAAAGCATTTAAAGAGATCGTCAATGAACTCAACGGGGTTTCTATTAACATCAAGGATGAATATCTTGTCAAACAAGTTCTAAAAGATACAAAGGGCAAGGTACAGCTTCAAACAGGAACTCATACGCTAGACGGTGATCAAGCTCTCGCATATGTGAGAACAAGAAAAGCAGATAGTGATTTAATGCGCGGACAGCGTCAAATGGAAGTATTAAAAGCCATTTTTGATAAATCAAAATCGTTAACGTCTATTCCGTCATATGACAATATCATTGATACACTTGGTGAGAACGTCTCCACCAACCTTTCAATGAAAGAGCTAGTCGGGCTTTTCCCGCTTCTGACGTCATTGAAATCGGTTGATACCATTCAGCTAAAAGGATCTGATTATCAGCCAAACGGGGTTTATTATTACCAATTGGATCAAAACCAGCTAAACGAAGTGAAGACTGAATTGAAGAAACAGCTTGAATTATCATAAACAGAAAGCGTCCCTAAGGGGGCGCTTTCTGTTTGTTGACAAAGGGCTAAAATGATTTTTATTTTAGCTCTTTGTCTTCTTTTCAGCGTGATTGAAAACCTTTGAATTCTAGGAAGGACGAGCACTGGCGCGGAGCGAATTTGACATTCGTGAGCACCAGCGCGCAGGACTGACAAAGAATGCAAGGGTTTGTCTACACGCTGAAAGCGTCCCTAAGGGGGCGCTTTTCTACTTGTTGACGATGATGTAGATTTTAACCCTTTGGCTTATTCCCTTGATCATTCGATCATTTTTGTTTAGCCTTGATAGAGAGGAACAAGCATCCCATTGCTCATGAGAATGAAGGAAATCGTACATACTTTAAAAAGGCTATTGCATGCATAAAGGAGGATTTGACAGCGATGAAAAAAATGATTGCGATTGATTTAGACGGTACACTTTTAAATACAAAAAGTGAAATATCTGTTCAAAACCAGGAGGCATTGATTCGTGCGAAGGAAGCGGGATATATTGTCACCATCTGTACCGGGCGGGCGACTTTTGATGTAAAGGAACTGCTTGGCGATTTGGACATCCCCATTATTGCAGCAAACGGCGGAACTGTTCATACCGAAGGATACGAACTTTTCAGCCGTATCACACTTGACCAAGAAGCAGGAAAACGAGCGGCTAAGGCATTAGTAGAACGAAACATTTACTTTGAGGTCTATACGGACGATGCGCTCCTCTCTCCTTTTGATGGAAAAGAGAAGCTGAAAGCAGAATTTGATGTGATCAAAAGTGCGAACCCAAATGAGGATGTAGCTGATTTATGGGAAGGGGCAATGACTCAATTCAAACAATTTGGCATCAAACCAGTGGATGATATTCGCCAGATTTTTGAGTCGAATGAAGCGACCTATAAATTACTCTGCTTCTCATTTGATATGAACAAACTACAGGAAGCACGAAATCTTCTAGCGGAAATGCCTGAGCTTTCATTGACCTCTTCTGGAAAACATATCATTGAGGTACTGCCAAAAGAGTCTGGGAAAGGACATGCTCTCAAAAAGCTCGCAGCTCATTATGGCGTAGACCGCTCACATATTTATGCGATTGGCGACAGCCCCAACGATCTATCCATGTTTGAGGAAGCAGGCCACCGCATTGCAATGGGGAATGCCGTTGATGTCATTAAAGAAAAGAGCACTTACATCACAAAAGGCAATCATGAAGACGGTGTTGCTTACTTTATTGATCTGCTTTTACAAAATCAATTCCACGAAAAAAAGACGCTAGTCTGATCAGCGCCTAGAGAGAAGTCTAGAAGTCCGATACGAACGTGGATCGGGCTTTTTCTTTATTTTTTGATTCTAACAGCCGTCTCATACTTATCCTTCCAGTACGTACTTGTTTTCATATTCGTAAGCACGACACCATTTGAGACGGTCACATGAATGACTTGATTTGACCCTGCATAAATCGCCGGCATCAATGACGTTCCACTAAAGAAAACGAGATCTCCCGGCTTCAGCTCCGAACGTTTCACAGGCGTACCTGTCTTGACTTGACCTGACGCATAGCGAGGCAGATCAATACCGAGCACTTCTCGATACACGTATTGTGTGAACCCTGCTGTGTCAAATCCCTCTTCTGGATTCTTCCCGCCTTTGACATAAGGGACTTCCCCAATATACGTTGCCGCTTTTGATACAACCGGATCTTCTTTTGATAATTTCAGGTCCGTTAATCGTTTCGCACCTGTCCATTTCTCGCGCCAATACGATTCAGACAAATAAGAAATCGTGACACTTTCCGAACGGCTCGCATGAATAAAACGGTCGCCCCCAATATACATCCCTACATGAGAAATGCCTGGCTTATATGTGTTGCTAAAAAAGACAAAATCCCCTGGACGTATATCCGCTAATGCCACTTTTTCTCCAACCATCCACTGCTGTTCAGCACTTCGAGGTAAATAAATCCCTAGTGATTTTTCAAATACATATTGTAAAAAGCCTGAACAATCAAAGCCAACCTTAGGGTCTGCTGCACCAAATACATAAGGAATACCTAAATATTTCATCGCATCTTTCACAAGACGGTCATCAGAGATTTCCGGTGTACCGGGCAGTCGTTTGACTGCATAAAATCGGTCCGTCCAGTATTTGCTTTTGCTGACATCTGTTTTCACCACACCTTGACTGAGCGTGATGTGGATGATCTGATCGTTACCAGCGTACAACGCCACATGTGTCGGGATATCCTTTGTTTCTTCAAGGCTGCGAAAATATACAAGGTCACCGGGCTGGGCTTTGTCCCATGATACCTTTTTTCCAATCTGATATTGGTCGATCACCTTCCGCGGCAAATCAAATGCTTCTGATGTCTTGTACACATATTGAATCAATCCAGATGCGTCAAAGCCCGTTTTTGGATCGGTTCCTCCTTTATGATAAGGTGTTCCGATCAGCTTTTCCGCTTGCTCCAAAGGAGACGCTGTTTGAGCAGATACTTCTGATTGAGACATGAACATCAGCCCTACGAGCGCACACCCACCAATCAATATTTCTTTCCATTTCATGATCTTTCCCCTCCTTTCTTCTATAGTTTCGGCATGACACCTTTCATTTTACACCTTTTTTCGACAAAAAAGAGCACGCAATGCGCGCCCTCTATGCTCTTTAAAATTATTTACTTGCTTCCGTTTTTGACTGCTTTTGCTGTTCGATTTTCTGCATTTCAACCGAGATCTTTTGTTTTTCATGATCTGTGAGGCTGTCACTAAATTTAAAAGCAGACATAAAGACAAAGACTAAAATTAACGCAACAAACGGCCAGCTTGCTTTTAGGAATTTCATTTCTTCTCTTTCCCTCCGTTTTCTTTTAAGTGTTTAACTTTATCTGCGTGATCTACTTCAAAGAAAATGTGTCCGTCTTTTTCTTTCCAATCCGCATTCGTACCATTTGTCAGCATACGGATAATGGATTTTGATTCAAAAGATCCTGCTTTAACCGGAGCAGGTGTTGCTTCCTTGATGTACATTGGGACAACTTCAAATGTCGCTTTTCCATCTTCATTCAGATGATACTGAACAAGTGCAGAATCACGTGTTCTTGACCAGCCTTGGTCAAAAATAAAGTTCCCTAAGCTATAGAAGATCGCCGTACCGTTATAGACTTCCATTGGCTCAAGAACGTGCGGATGAGCACCGATAATGATATCAGCGCCAGCTTTTGACATCGCTCTTGCCAATTCTCTTTGTCTATCGTTTACCTCATTGTTGTACTCCTGTCCCCAGTGAGCATGAACAACGACGATATCTGCCTTTTCAGCAGCCTGCGAGATCATCGGAATAAAGATAGATGGATCGGCTGGCAAGATACCCGCCTGGCGATTCGTTGCTTTAAAATCTTTCCCATACACATCAGTAAAACCAAGTGTAGCGATTTTGACACCATTTACTTCTTTGTACGAAATGTTCTGCTTCGCATCCTGAAGGTTACGGCCTGCGCCTGTATAATCCATGCCAGCATGTTCAAAGGCATCAATCGTGTTGTTCAGCCCTTTTTCACCATAGTCTGCCGCATGGTTATTCGCAAAGTTTAATACAGAGAAATTCAAATCCTTCAATGCTTTGACAGAATCTTCGTCTGTTTTCAAATGAATATTCTTTTGTGCCGCTTGTTCTTTATCTGATGCGACTGGATGCTCAAAGTTACCAGTCACATAATCTGACACATCAAAATATGGCTTGGCGTAACGAAAGAGATGCTGTTTTCCATAACGGTCTGTTACTTTCTCTACGTTTCTTCCAAACATAATGTCACCGACAAACGAAGCGGTCAGGATGTTTTCTGGATTCTTTTGTACAGTTGGCACTTGTGCTTTCCCGATAAACGTAAATAGAAATGTACAAGCAATGACAATCGGTAAAGCAATCAGTACGTGTTTATTCGTCTTTTTCTTTTGGTTCTTTGTGATTTTCAGCAGCTTTTCCTGAAAGCTCAATTTTTTATTCATCATTGGACACACCTTATCTTAAAATAGATAGTAAACATACATGATGGCAAATGTTGCACCACTTAGAAGTAACGTGCTTCCAAGGGTAATCGTAAGACCTTGCTTTTGAATCGTATTTGCAATCAATCCAGGAACGATAATACCGATTCCGCGGAATTCTGCTATTTCAAATGGAACCACTGGATAGAAGAAATCAAATACAAGCTTTAAGGCGATCCCTGTAATTAGCATCGCAGCAAACTTTCTGCGTCCGTATAAAATCATAAATTTCGATAGACCAAAGCGAACGATGACATACGTAAGCAAGCTGACAGATAAGACGACTAAAATAAAGACTGGCTGGTTAAATACAAGCGCCAGATAACCTGGGACAACAAGTCCAGCTGGTACGATTCCTGTTTTTTCTGCAAAGATTAAACTAAGTAGAACACCTAAAATTAACGAGATATAAAGATCTGATCCGAACATTTTCTATATTTCCTCCTAGCTGACAAGCTGCTTAATTTTGTATTCTTGAATTTTTTCGATTAACGGTTCAGCGGCACCATGAATATTGCCGACTCCATAAACCACTCGATTATGAAGCTTTTTCTCAAGCATATTCATAATTTCTTCTGTAGATTGATATTCAAGGTTGTGTAAGTGGTCAGCCGGAATTTTCCCATCCTCATATGCCTTCACAATTGGATCTGTTGTTTCACCAATCAAGACAAGATCACTTGCTTCAATATAAGGAAGTACATCCTCCGCAAACTGGATCGTTCTATCTACACGATCCGCACGGCAGTTCATGATAATAATCGGTTCATCTGTTGGATATCCAATCTCTTTCACACGCTTCCAAATGTTCAATGTAGATGATGCGTCATTTGCCGCAAAACCATTTACAAAGTGTCCAGGTGTTTTCGCGTCCATTAATGGAAGAATTCTCATCGCTCCTGGATCAGGTGGCGCATTTAACATTCCTCTGAATGCCGTATCTTCATCAATTCCTAATGCCTGTGCAACACCAAGTGCAAGTGAGGCATTATCTGGGAAGACCATGTACTCAAATTTCCGTAAATACTCATCAGAAATCTTGGAATTATCTGCAACAATGACTTCTGTGTTGCGTTTTTTCGCAATCTCTTTAAAGAATTCCGTATATTCACTATCCGTAATAACCAAGTGTCCATTGTAAGGAATTGTCGCTGTAAAGGCTTCTGCTATTTCATCAAGTGTCGGCCCCATTACGTCCATATGATCTTCAAGAACGTTTACGATCACGCCAATATTCGCTTGAAGCAGCTCTTCCTGAAAGATAATTTGGTAATCTGGATTTACTGCCATACATTCACTGACGATGGCATTTGCTCCTCTTTCAACGGTTTCTCTCATAACTTCCTTCTGCTCACCGATATTCGGTCCTTGCGGTTTCCTTTTAATCGGTTTCTCCTCTGGCGTATCCCAATAAATCATTCTTGCATCTGTTCCCGTTGTTTTGCCGACAGTTTTATAACCTGCCTCCATTAAGATACCGGTTGTCAATCTTGTAACGGTAGACTTTCCGCGAATACCATTAATATTGACGCGCACCGGCAAGGCATCGATATTTTTCTGGTGACGCTTCTTTTCAATAAAGCCAATCCCTAACATGATGACACAGGCTATAACGATTAACCACATCGCTTATCTACATCTCCTTTTTTTATGAGTGTGATATGTAAATTCAATCAACAGTATATAGGTTCAGCATAAAATCACAATCGGTATTATGTAACATAATCTTTCACTTCCTCGTATGCCAAATTCCTCTAATCAGAAGGCGGATTTGCCTAGCTCTTCTTTAAATGAAAAGGCCAAAAGGCGGACAAAAATCGGTATGAATTTCGGCTTCAATCAAGAGAAAGCGTTACCATCAAGCATCGGAAAATCTTTTGTCCTTTTCTCCCTAAATTTTTTGACAATTATTAAGATGTATTTTGAATCAATGTTTTATAGCCCTTTAAACTCTATAACATCAGTCATATCAGCGCTTTAAATGAATAGTGCGTGTTTTGGAATGTTTTCGATTTTTGAAGGAACAGGTTAGAAAGTCATCCTCAACGGTCAGAATGCTGCGCGTTGACCTATGACAAAGGTCACCTCTAAAAAAATCAAGTCATATGCTTATTTTCGGGTCACAAAAAATTGGGATAAGATGTAAACTATTGATCATTTCGGAATACCTGCTTTTTACGATATTCGCTCCTTATGACCTAAACAATGAAACATTATTCATTTGTTTTTATCAAGATTCATCATTTCTTAACATTTTTAATATGATTTTAGTTGAAAGTTGTCAATTCATGTCATGCTTTCCCCAAAGATGACGAATAAAATCAGCTTCTCCGCTTACACTATGGTTAAAAAAACTGTGAGAGGAGGCTAAAGATGCCAAACGCCAATGAGCAAACACGCTTGCATTTTTTATCAGGCAGCTTCGAGGAAAAAATCCGGATTCTGAAAAAGACATTTCAGCAAAGCGGGGATTTTGAATACCGAGAGTTAATGGTGAATGAAACGAAATCTGTCCTGTTTTTTATTAAAACAAGAGTAGATGAAGGCAAACTAAATGATTTCATTATCGGCAACTTGTTAGGTCCTCCTGGAAAGCAGGAATATACGAAATCTCTCAGCACACTCGAAACAGGTGACTTGACGCTGATCACTGACAGTATTATTGCTGGAAGCATTGCGTTTCTTGATGAAAATTCCTCACAGATCAAATTGTTTTCTGTCGGTCAGCCGCCGCTGCGCTCTATTTCTGAACCTTCATCTGAAAGTATTATTGCTGGAGCACATGACGGATTTGTTGAAAGTCTTGATACCAACATCTACTTACTGCGTTCGCATTTAAATGATCGAAAGCTCGCCATTCAGTATCATAAGATTGGTACAAAATCTGAAACAAAGCTTGCGACTGTTTATATATCTGATATCGCTAATCAAGAAAAGGTAGAAGAGGTAAACAAACGGATTTCTTCTATTAAAGTAGACACGCTGCTAAGTCCTGGCTCTATTGTTGAGGCGATTGAGGATGATTCATTTTCTATTTTCCCGCAGCTTATTGATACAGAGCGCCCTGATAAGGTGAGATCTGCAATCCTTGAAGGGCGAATTGTGGTGATGATGGATGGCAGTCCGATGGCCATCATTCTTCCTGTCACCTTCTTTAGCTTCTTTCAATCACCTGATGATTATAATAGCCGCTGGATTCCGGCTACGTTTATCCGTGTTCTCCGCTATCTTGCCTGTATCATCGCAATCATTTTGCCATCTTTTTATATCGCTGTCATTGGCTTTCATTATGAGGTCGTCCCAGATGAATTAGCCATAACGATGAAAAATTCAATTATCGGTATCCCATTTCCTCCTTTGATAGAAGCGATGCTAATGGAAATTACCATTGAACTCATTCGTGAGGCAGGGGTGCGTCTGCCTAGACCAATTGGTCAAACCATTGGTATCGTAGGTGGTTTGGTCATTGGGGATGCTGTTGTACAAGCAGGACTCATCTCAAATGTTCTTGTCATTGTAGTCGCTGTGACCGCTGTCGCTTCATTTGTACTTCCGTCATTTGAAATGACGGCCACGATTAGGATGCTGCGTTTCCCGCTCATGTTCATGGCATCTATGTTTGGTTTTATTGGCATTTCATTTGGATTATCCATCATTCTCATGAATTTATGCCGCCTTGAATCACTAGGGGTGCCATACTTATCACCTGTTGCTCCATTTAACTGGCAGGATTTAAAAGATACTGTAATTCGCCTCCCAATGTGGATGTACAAAAATCGCCCTGTTTATTTAAATCCGCAAAAGAAAAAGCAAATTGAACATTTGAGAGGATGGAAAAAGAAAAATGAAAAATAAAATATCTCCACCTCAAGCTGTCTTTTTTCTCATTCAATCTCAAATTGGTGTCGGTATTTTATCGCTCCCCCACTTTTTGATGAAAGACATGGGACACGATGGCTGGATGGCGATCATTGTCGCCTGTTTTTTTATCCAAATCATCAATACCATTTTCATTTACATCATTCATAAATATCCAGAAACATCATTCTTCCAAGCATTAATTGATGTATTTGGTCAATGGATTGGGAAATTACTGATTGCACTGTATATACTGTATTTTGCCTCCGTCTGTATTGTCGTTTTATCCATTTTCACCAGAATTATTGGTATGTGGGTTCTGCCGCTGACGCCAAACTGGGTCATCAATCTATTACTCATTACTTCCATTGTTTATATTGCGAAGGAGCAAATTACAGCCATTGTCAGGTTTAACTTTATCTTAACTCCCCTTCTCCTTTTGCTTTCCTTGCTGATGTTCTATTCATTAAAAGGGACCAATATCGATTATCTGATGCCTTTTTTTCAAACAGACATTTCTCAGTTTCAGCTTGGGCTGAAGGACGTCGTCCTATCGATGAATGGATTTGAGATGATCCTTATTCTTTCTCCCTTTATGAAAGGCACTATTAAGGAACGGTATAAAATCATGACCATTTCAAATATATGCACGACGCTTTACTACCTATTTATTACATTGATTTGTTTTATGTTTTTTAGTCCAATTGAGCTTGATGTGATTCCCAACCCTGTTCTTTACTTATTAAAAACCATTTCCTTCGGTATCATTGAGCGGACAGATTTAATTTTTCTTAGCTTCTGGGTGTTTATTATTCTTGCCACATTGAGTAACTATCTGTACTTTTGTGCAAATGGCATTTCCAGTTTACTGAAGAAAAAGGATCACAAAAAATATGTTTATTGTTTCGCCATTCTGATATATGCGTCTAGCTGTTTTTTGGCAGTCGATAACTTTCGCATTCAGCGTTTCAATGATTTTACAACGATTGCTCAGTATTCGTTCATTTACACACTTCCAGCATTCATGGCGATCATTATCTTTATCAAACAACGTAAAAAGAAGGTGAAATCACATGCGTCATAAATATGTCCTGACTCTCCTCATGTGCGTGTCTCTCACCATGATGCCTGGCTGCTGGGATCAAAACCTATTAAAAAACATCTCCCTTGTCCTTACTTCCGCCATTGATCAAGGGGAAGATGGTAACGCAAAAGTATCTATTACCTATCGAAAAGTACAACAGTCTCAAAGTATGCAGCAAGGAAGTTCAAGTACTTATTCAACCACTGTACTGACAACCAATGCTCCAACTTTACGTAAAGCGGGAACAGACTTCGGCCGAATGGTTGACCAAAAGATTGATATGTCAAAAATGAGGATTTTACTGATCGGTGATGAATTCTCTCAAAATCAACTACTTCCCTACTTAGACATGTTCTATCGCGATCCGAAAAGTCCTTTGCTTGCCAATTTAGCCGTTGTGAAAGGCGGTTCAAGTATTGATGTAATCAACAAATTACTAAAAGAACAGCTCATTGTCAGTGACTATTTAAACAATCTCATTACAACTGCATCAAAAGGTTCACAAGTGACCGCTGGAAATATTCAAAGCATACGCTCAAAGATGCTCCAAACAGGAGAAGACTTTACCCTGCCTTTAATTGTATTTGATCAGTCTAAACAACTAATCAAAGTAGCAGGTGTGGCTTTATTCGATAATGAGAAAAAAACTGGTGAGCTTTATGGTCAAGATGCCATGCTTCTCAATCTCATGAATAATAAAATCGGGAAATATGCAAATTTCACTAAAAAGATCAGAAATGATATGGAGTTGAAGGGAAATAACTATATTACCATCCAAGTCACCGACTTAAAACGAGATATTCGTATTCTCAATTCTGATCATCGAAACGTGATAATTGGGCTAGATTTCGAATTCAAAACAGCTGTCGTTGAATATCCGAAAGACAATTTAGATAGTACGAAAAAGATCGATGAACTAAACAAACGATTATCAGCTATTTTCACAAAGGAAGCAGAAAAAGTAATCTCTGTTTTGCAGAAATCAAACTCCGACGTGTTAAGTCTTGGAAGAAAGTATCGCGTTAAAAATTATGATGAATATGTAAAAATGAATTGGAAAACTGATTATCCAAATGTAAAAATCATCCTAAAAATCAAAGTGAACATTACAGAAACAGGGATTACTAGTTAATAAAAGGAAGATAGCATCTTTCTTTTATTTTTTTATTTTTTTAAGATTGTCATTTTAATGCTTTCATGATAATCTATCTGTGTAAACGGTTACACATTCATGAAGGGAGGCACTCCATTGGCTACAATTAAAGATGTTGCAAAAGCTGCACAAGTGTCTGTTGCCACTGTTTCACGCGTGCTTAACGATACTGGATATGTCCATACAGATACGAAAACCCGCGTGACACAAGCGATGCAGGAGCTGAACTACTTTCCCAATGAAGTGGCTAGATCCCTTTTCAAAAGAGAATCACGCTTAATCGGTTTGATTTTACCTGATATTACGAATCCCTTCTTCCCTCAGCTCGCTAGAGGCGTTGAGGACGAAATTCATGCGCATGGTTTTCGGTTATTATTCGGAAACAGTGATGAAGATCGAGAGAAGGAAATGGCCTATTTACAAACCTTTAAACAAAATCAAGTGGTCGGTGTCATCGCTGTCACAAACGAACCTGAATCAGATATATACAATGATGATGAATTACCGGTTGTGTTCTTAGATCGAACCGTTCCACATGCACCTTCTGTGTTTGCAGATGCTGCAGCTGGCGGGAAAATGGCCGCAATGGAATTAATCAGACGCGGCAGCCGGCAGATCACACTGCTAAAAGGACCTGCCCACCTTCAAACAGCGAGGCAGCGATTCAAGGGCGCACTCGATGTACTGACGGAAAAAGGAGTCGACTTTCATGTGATGTCTAATGCTTCATTTTCCTTTCAAGAAGCCCGCAAGAGCGCCAAGGCTCTTTTCCAGCTGTACCCTGAAACAGATGGCATCATTGCCAGCAATGACATCGTCGCAACAGCGGTCATACACGAAGCGCTTCGGATCGGAAAAGCCATTCCAGATGATGTTCAAATCATTGGGTTTGATGATATTCCGCAAAGCGAGCTGCTCTTCCCTTCCTTATCTACGATTAGGCAGCCTGCCTATGAGATGGGGAAAGAAGCGGCACAGCTGTTAATCAAAGCGATTCAGAAACAACCTATAGATCAACCAGTTATCCAAATGCCCGTCTCTTTTATTGAACGAGAGACCACAAGAAAGGTGGATTCACAATGAGTCATATTGTCGTAGTAGGAAGCTGTTCTATGGATTTAGTCGTCACATCGGATAAACGGCCAAATGCCGGTGAAACAGTTTTAGGCGAATCATTTAAAACCGTCCCAGGCGGAAAAGGCGCCAATCAAGCAGTCGCAAGTGCCAGACTCGGTGCAGATGTATACTTGGTCGGCCGGGTCGGTGATGACGCTTATGGTCAGGATATTGTCAGCAATCTACAAGATCAAGGGGTCCGCACCTCATATATGAAACCGGTTACCGAAATGGAAAGCGGCACCGCCCATATCATTTTAGCAGAAGGTGATAACAGCATTGTCGTGGTCAAAGGAGCAAATGACGAGGTCACTCCTGACTATGTTAGAGAGGCACTTTCTACAATAGATGATATTGGGATAGTTCTCATTCAGCAGGAAATACCTGAAGAAACAGTCGAAGCTGTCTGCTCCATTTGCAGTGACAAAGAAATCCCTGTGATTTTAAACCCTGCACCTGCCCGCAAAGTATCGCAGCAGGTTTTAGACCAGGCTGCCTATATTACACCGAATGAGCACGAAGCTGTTCTCATGTTTGATGGACTCCCAATTGAAGACGCCTTGCGTCAATACCCTAACAAATTACTCATCACAGAAGGGAAAAATGGGGTTCGATTTTTTGACGGATTGAAAGAAGTGCTAGTTCCAGGCTTTCCTGTTGAAGCAGTTGATACAACAGGAGCAGGCGATACCTTTAACGGAGCCTTGGCTGTCGCCTTAACAGAAGGCAAATCTCTCTATGACGCACTTGCCTTCGCTAACCTTGCAGCATCAATGTCTGTCACAAAGTTCGGTGCACAAGGCGGCATGCCAACAAGAGAAGAACTGGAGAAAAAGAAATGAAAAAAAACGGCATCTTAAACAGTCATATCGCCAAGGTACTTGCTGACCTTGGTCATACAGATACAATCGTCATCGCAGACTGCGGTCTTCCTATTCCAGAAGGTCCAGTCAAAATCGACCTGGCGTTATCAATCGGCACACCGTCCTTTCAGGAGGTCACCTCCCTCCTTCTTCAGGAAATGGCGGTTGAACACATTACTGTGGCTAGTGAAATCAAAGAAGCCAATGAACGAGATCATCTATTTCTAAAGAAAGCGTTCTCACAGCCATTACATGATGTAGACCACGAGACGTTCAAAAACATGACCAAACAGGCAAAAGCAGTCATTCGCACGGGTGAAGCCACCCCATACGCAAACTGCATTCTTCATGCCGGTGTCATCTTTTAAAAGGAGGAGCCAGATATGAACATTGAGATGCATAACATCCATAAGGCCTTTGGAAAAAACACCGTTCTTTCCGGGGTCTCCTTTGACCTCGTCACAGGTGAGGTCCACGCGCTCATGGGCGAAAATGGCGCAGGAAAATCAACTTTAATGAACCTGCTCACAGGTCTTTATTCATTAGATCAAGGAACGATTCAAATCGACGGAAAAGAAACCGCTTTCAAAAATCCGAAGGAAGCGGAACAACACGGCATCGCCTTTATTCATCAGGAGCTCAACATATGGCCGGATATGACCGTCTTGGAAAACCTATTCATCGGGAAAGAAATCTATTCGAAGTTTGGATTGCTAGACACAAAGAAAATGAAGGTTCTTGCCCAAAGCCAGCTGGACCGATTGTCTGTGAACCTCTCGCTTGATCAAGAGGCAGGCAGCTGCTCTGTTGGACAAAAACAGATGATTGAGATTGCAAAGGCATTAATGACTGATGCGAAGGTGATCATCATGGATGAGCCAACAGCAGCTTTAACAGACCGTGAGATTGAAAAGCTCTTTCAGGTCATTGAATCTCTCAAAAAAGAAGGCGTATCCATTGTCTATATTTCTCACCGTATGGAGGAAATCTTTGCGATCTGTGACCGGATTACCATCATGCGCGATGGGAAAACAGTCGATACGAAAGCCATACCTGAAACGAATTTCCATGAGGTCGTCAAAAAAATGGTCGGCCGCGAATTAACAGATCGATACCCTGAGAGATCGCCTTCTCTAGGAGATATTGTCCTTGAGGTGAAGCAAGCGACAAGAAAAGGACAATTTCATGATATCAGTTTCTCAGTCAAAGCTGGAGAAATCGTCGGTGTTGCAGGCTTAATGGGCGCTGGCAGAACCGAAATGATGCGGTCGCTGTTTGGTCTTGATCCTCTTGATCAAGGTGAAATCTGGGTCCATGGGAAAAAGGCTGTCATTAAAAAACCAAGTGATGCCGTCAAGCTCGGCATCGGCTTTATCACAGAGGATCGCAAAGATGAAGGACTCATGCTGGATGCATCCATCCGAGAAAACATTGGTCTGCCAAACTTAGAAAGCTTCTCTCCAAAAGGACTGATTGATAAGAAAAACGAACAGGATTTTGTCGACCTGCTCATCAAAAGACTGACGATTAAAACGGCTTCCTCTGAAATCTCTGCTCGAAGTCTCTCTGGTGGAAATCAGCAAAAAGTCGTCATCGCCAAATGGATCGGCATCCAGCCGAAGGTCTTAATTTTAGATGAACCGACAAGAGGTGTCGATGTCGGAGCGAAACGAGAAATCTACCAGTTAATGAATGAACTGACTGATCGAGGTGTTGCCATTTTAATGGTCTCCTCTGAGCTCCCAGAAATTCTAGGGATGAGCGATCGAGTGCTTGTCATTCATGAAGGAACCATCAGCGGAGAATTAAATAAAGCAGACGCAACACAAGAACGAATTATGACACTAGCTACAGGAGGGAAGTAACATGAAACCACTTACTTCAAATGGACGATTTGACAACATCATGCAAAAGCTTGGGCCATTCTTAGGACTCATCATCCTTGTCGCCATTGTTTCTATTTTAAATCCAGCCTTTTTAGAGCCATTAAACATCTTAAACTTACTGAGACAAATCTCCATTAATGCCCTCATTGCCTTTGGAATGACGTTTGTTATTTTAACCGGAGGAATTGATTTGTCTGTCGGTGCCATTTTAGCACTTTCTAGTGCGCTGACTGCCGGATTTATCGTGTCTGGTATGGACCCGATTTTAGCTATTATCGTTGGCAGTATCATCGGCGCTATTCTTGGGATGGTCAACGGTCTTTTAATTACAAAAGGAAAAATGGCTCCTTTTATCGCAACACTTGCCACGATGACGATTTTTAGAGGGTTAACACTTGTTTATACAGACGGAAACCCGATTACAGGACTCGGCTCGAACTACGCCTTTCAGTTATTCGGCCGCGGATATTTCTTAGGCATTCCTGTTCCAGCAATCACGATGCTTCTCACCTTTATCGTACTTTGGGTGCTTCTTCATAAAACACCTTTCGGCAGAAGAACGTATGCCATCGGCGGAAATGAAAAAGCTGCGCTTATTTCAGGAATCAAAGTACCACGCGTAAAAATTATGATCTATTCATTGGCAGGTTTCATGTCTGCTTTAGCGGGTGCCATTTTGACCTCTCGCCTAAACTCAGCTCAGCCAACAGCTGGCACATCCTATGAGCTTGATGCGATTGCTGCTGTTGTACTTGGCGGGACAAGCCTGTCTGGCGGAAGAGGGCGAATTGTCGGCACACTGATCGGGGTGCTCATCATCGGTGTCTTGAACAATGGTATGAACTTACTTGGTGTATCATCATTCTATCAATCTGTTGTGAAAGGGATTGTCATCTTGATTGCAGTCCTACTAGACAGAAAGAAATCTGCTTAAGGAGGCAGCTGCTATGAAAAAATATCTCATTCTCATTCTGACTCTCTCATTATTCATGCTTTCTGCCTGCTCGCTAGAACCGCCAGAGTGGGCCAAATCAACAAAAGATGGAAAGAAAAAAGACATCAAAATCGGGCTCTCGATCTCGACCTTAAACAACCCATTTTTCGTTTCTCTCAAAAACGGTGTGACGAAAGAAGCGAAAAAGCTCGGCATCGAAGTGGTCATTGCAGATGCACAAAATGATTCAGCGAAACAAACAAGTGATGTAGAAGATTTAATTCAGCAAGGGGTCGACGCATTACTCATCAATCCAGCTGATTCATCTGCTATCTCAACCGCTGTCGAATCAGCGAATGCTTCAGATATTCCTGTCATCACATTAGACCGTTCAGCAGAAAGCGGTAAGGTAGAAGCACTGGTCGCCTCAGATAACGTCAAAGGCGGCGAAATGGCAGCCAACTTTATCATCGACAAGGTCGGTAAAGGAGCAAAAGTCGCTGAATTAGAAGGTGTACCAGGCGCTTCTGCTACACGTGAGCGCGGAAAAGGATTCCATCAAATAGCAGATAAAGATCTAAAAGTGACAGCCAAACAAGCGGCTGACTTCGACCGAACAAAAGGACTCAACGTCATGGAAAACCTCCTTCAAGGAAACCCTGACATCAAAGCCGTTTTTGCCCACAATGATGAAATGGCACTTGGCGCATTAGAGGCGATCCAAAGCTCTGGAAAAGACATTCTCGTCGTTGGCTTTGATGGAAACGAAGATGCACTCAACTCGATCAAAGCAGGAAAACTATCTGCCACAGTCGCCCAGCAGCCAGAGCTGATCGGAAAACTGGCAGTCGGCGCTGCAAACGACGTCCTAAAAGGGAAAAAAGTAGAAAAGAACATCGCAGCTCCACTGAAACTAGAACAGAAAAAATAAACACAAAACCCCCGATAGCTCTCGGGGGTTTTTCCTATTATTCTGGTCTTTTCAGCACAAATGACGTCCCTAAATGGGCATAATCATTTCCCGCTAAACGTGCGATTGGCTTCAATTCATGAGAAGAAACATATCCTTTTTCCGCATCATAAACAGCCTCATCTAAATGCGCACACACAACCCGGCCAATGATGTGATCGACTGTGATCTCCCCTTCATCATTTTGAAAGGTCAGATGCTTTTCGAGCTGACATTCAAAGCGAATGCGTGCTTCCTTGATTCCCGGCACTGAGACCACACTGCTCTTCACTTGATGAAGACCGGTGCGATTCAGCTCACTCTCTTCCTCTGGCAAAGTAGCAGCTGTTTCATTAATATCTTCAATCATCGCTTCATCACTCACATGGACAACAAATTCTTCCCTGTCGATGATATGTTTTGCTGTATCTTTCATCTCTCCTTGACGCCGTCCGATGGAAACTGCGATGAGCGGCGGATGTCCGCTGATGACATTAAAGAAACTAAATGGTGCGGCATTGACGACATCGTCTTTAGACAGACTTGTCATAAACGCAATCGGTCTTGGAACAATAGAGCCAGATAATAATTTATATGCTTCTTTTCGTGACAGCTGATCCATTTGCAACGTAATCAATTCAGGCACGCCTCCTTTTAGTGTAACGACATCATACCATACCCCTTTTTCTATGCCTCTGATTCCGGCTCGGTGCGATGCAGGATATGGTGGACAAGATGAAATAAAGCAGGATTATGATTCTCTCGTCTATAGGAAATCGTCCATTCCGCCAGAAGCTGTTCACCTTCAATGGACCGATACACAACATCTAGATTAAATAAACGCCGGGCTGATTTTGGAATGACCGCAATACCGATACCAGCTGTGACAAGGCCAATAACCATTTGATATTCCGCTGCTTCCTGCACAATATTCGGAGAAAATCCGTACTTTTCACATAGCAGGACAAAGTGTTGATAAAGGGACGGCCATGATTCCTTTGATAAAGAAATGATCGGTTCATGACGGATATCTTCGATCGTGACCGCCTCTTTTTTCGCCAGCGGATGATTTTTCGGAATCGCAAAAATACATTCACTTTGCTTCATCAAACGGCTGACAAGTTCTTCATGCGGAGATGTAGGATGTAAAAAACCGATATCAATCTCCCCATTTAAAAGCGCCCCTAGCTGCTGCGGAACAGAAAGCTGCTTCAGCTCAATACTGACAGAGGGATACAGCTCTCTGAATTCGCGTACAACTGGCGGCAGAATATCATACGTCGCTGTTCCAACAAACCCTATGATGATTTTCCCCAGCTCTCCTCTTGCTGTATGCCGGGCATGATCAACGGCTTTATCAAGCTGATGCAGCACACCACGCACCTCATGTAAAAAGACCTTTCCAGCAGCTGTTAACTCCACCACTCGCTTCGACCGGTGAAACAAAGGAAACCCCAATTCTTCTTCAAACTGCTTAATTTGCTGACTAAGTGGAGGCTGTGTCATATTCAACCGTGCGGCTGCTCTGCCAAAATGCAGCTCCTCCGCTACTGTGACAAAATACTGCAAATGTCTCAGTTCCATCCTTTCACTCCTCGCACACTTATTCGTGAAACATATTAAAATCACGTTAAACATATATTGGAAAATTTTCTTTTTGAAATGTATAGTAAATCATATCATGAAAATATATTTTCATAAAAAATTTTACTTGCCGAAAGGAGTGCGGGGTAAATGAATTCTCAAGCACAACCCCTAACAAGACGAGGAGCAGAATTGATTGTCGATACGCTGATTGCTCAAGGTGTGACCCATGTTTTTGCGATTCCAGGTGCAAAAATTGATGCCGTATTTGATGTATTAAAAGACAGAGGTCCAGAACTTGTCCTATGCAGACACGAACAAAATGCAGCCTTTATGGCAGCCGCTGTCGGCCGCTTAACCGGCAAACCAGGTGTTTGTCTCGTCACATCAGGTCCTGGCGCATCTAATTTAGCAACAGGTCTATTAACAGCCAATACAGAAGGTGACCCTGTTGTCGCAATCGCTGGAAACGTCATTCGTGCGGATCGGCTGAAACGAACACATCAATCACTCGACAATGCGGCATTATTCAAACCAGTCACAAAATACAGTGTTGAAGTACAAGACGTTCATAATATACCTGAAGCCTTAACAAATGCTTTTCGCGCGGCACAAAAGGGGCAGGCTGGAGCAGCATTTATCAGCTTTCCACAAGATGTCGTGACAGAACACACCACACAAACACCAGTGTCTGCTCACCCTTCTCCAGAACTAGGTCCTGCACCGGATGCTCTCATCAGTTCGGCCATCGCCAAAATTCAAAATGCACACTTACCTGTTGCGATTGTGGGAATGAAAGCAAGTCGTCCAGCTGCTGCAAACGCCACTAGAAGATTATTGAAAACACTTGGGATTCCATTTGTCGAAACGTACCAAGGAGCCGGCGTTCTCTCAAGAGAGCTTGAGTCTCAATATGTAGGCAGAATCGGCTTATTCCGGAATCAGCCGGGGGATCTACTCATTGAACAAGCAGATGTCCTTTTGACCATCGGCTTTGATCCAATCGAATATGATCCGAAGCATTGGAATATTCAGCCGCAGCAGCGCCAGATCATCCATGTGGATGACATGCAGGCAGATATTGATCATTTTTATGAGCCAGCGCTTGAGCTTGTAGGCAATATAGCTGAAACCGTTAAACATCTAGCCCATGACAGTGTTCCACTTTCTCTATGCAAAGAACAAATTGATTTAGTCACTGAATTACAGGAGCTGTTAAGCGACATTGAAAAAGCACCAGAAAGAGACAGTCATCTATCTCACCCGCTGAATGTCATTCATACATTAAGACGCCTGATTTCTGATGACACGAAGGTCACGTGTGATATCGGATCTCACGCGATTTGGATGTCGCGTCACTTCCGCGTCTATGAGCCGAACACATTCCTGGTGAGTAACGGAATGCAAACATTAGGCGTCGCCTTACCATGGGCAATTGCGGCTTCCATACTGAATCCAGATGAAAAGATCATTTCGGTCTCAGGTGATGGCGGTTTTCTCTTCTCTGCAATGGAGCTTGAAACAGCCGTCCGCATGAAAACAAATCTCGTTCACCTTGTTTGGAATGACAGCACATACGACATGGTGGCGTTTCAGCAGGAAATGAAATATGACCGCACATCCTGCGTTGAATTCGGACAGATCGACTTAGTGAAATATGCGGAAAGCTTTGGAGCGACTGGATTACGGGTTAACTCACCTGAAGAGCTTTCAACTGTCCTTCAAAAGGGTATAAACATAGAAGGACCCGTTATTATTGATATTCCGATTGACTATCAAGACAACCCAGACCTCGCCAGTCAAAAATGGCCAGAAGTCTTTCGTGAAAAACACACATTGAACGTCAGATAAGATGTCCATACATTACATCAAAGGAGTGAGCGGATATGGGTATGATGCACCCAATGAATCAACAGAACGACACAAGACAACATGACAAACAGCAAGAGGTTTATCAAGTATCGACGATGACCTCTTTGCTGGAAGCCGTATATGATGGAGATTTCTCCCTTGCACATATTCCCAAGCACGGTGATTTCGGCATTGGTACATTCAATCAATTAGATGGAGAGCTGATCGGCTTTGACGGCGCATTTTATCGACTGCGCTCGGATGGAACAGCGACACCGGTTACCGATCAAGACTATTCACCATTCTGCTCTCTAGCATTCTTTGAAACAGATATCGTTCATCGCATTGATGCAGCCATGACGTCCAAAGAGCTAGAAGAAGAAATCGACCGCATTTTACCTAGTAAGAATGTTTTTTATGCGATCCGCATTGATGGATCATTCAAAAAGGTTCAAACACGTACGGTCGAAAAACAGGAAAAACCTTACGTTCCGATGGTGGAAGCAGTCAAGTCACAGCCTATTTTCGATTTCGAGGATATTCAAGGAACGATCGCTGGTTTCCGTACACCGCAGTACGCACATGGTATTGCGGTGAGTGGGTATCATCTTCATTTCATTGATGATGATCGAAGTGTCGGCGGACACGTATTTGATTACACCGTTGATCAAGTGACCATCCGAATTTCTCAAAAACGTCATATGAATTTACATCTGCCAAATACGCAGGAATTCTTCCAAGCAGACATTGATCGAGCTGACCTTGCACAACAAATTGCCAGTGCGGAAAGCAGCCCAGATCAATAAAATGAAGACACCCCGTTGATTCCGGGGTGTCTTTTTATGCAAAAAGATTATTTATCACTCCATGATATTTCATTTCGTTAGTAAATTGAAATTATTTCATTCTATACGTAATAAAATATGATAAAATACCAACAGAAGAAAGGTGGTTATACGGTGTCAAACGACTATAGCATTCCGAACCTAACATTAGATGAAAGGGATAAACAAATTTTATCCCTATTACACGAGGACGGGCGTATGTCCTATACAGATCTCGGGAAACAAGTCGGTCTTTCACGTGTTGCCGTACAAGCCCGCATTCAGCAGCTGATTGAAGCAGGCGTCATTGAACGATTCACTACAGTGATTAACCCTGCTAAGATCGGCATTCACGTCTCTGTCTTCTTTAATGTAGAAGTGGAACCGAAATTTTTAGAAGCAGTAGCCCTTCAACTTGAGCAGGAAACAGCTGTCACAAGCCTTTATCACATGACAGGGCCAAGCAAGCTGCATATGCATGGCATTTTTCAAAATGAACATGAAATGGAGACATTCCTCACAAAAAAGCTATACCCGCTAGAAGGCGTCGTGAGTGTGGACTGCCAAATGCTCATTAAACGATACAAAAGCCGAATGGGCATGAAATTGTAGACAGGAGTTGAAGCACTTGCAATCATATATCGAACTCATCATTGCTATGATGCGAACCGGTATTCTCGGTTTTGGCGGAGGTCCTTCCGTCATACCGCTCATTCGCCATGAGGCGGTGGTGAAATATCACTGGATCAATGATGACGAGTTTGGAGAAACACTCGCCATCGCCAATGCATTACCAGGTCCGATCGCGACCAAAATGTCGGCATATCTCGGCTATCGATTGAAGGGCGTATCCGGCGCAATTGTCGCAACAGCTGCTCATATTTTACCGACATGTCTCGCCATGGTGGCACTCGTCACACTTGTCAGCGTCTTAAGCTCCTCACAAATCATTCAAAATATGATTGGCGCCGTAACACCAGTTATTGCCGTCCTGCTTGGGATCATGGCATACGAGTTTGGCCAAAAAACGCTGAAAGGCTTCGGAATGATCTTCGGTATCGCTCTATTCCTTCTTGCCTTTATCGGACTGCAGGTGCTGTCCATTCATCCAGGAATCATTGTCATCATCTTTTTATGCTATGGCGCCTTTCATTTCAAACTGAAACAACGCTGGAATCGAACAAATAAAGAGAAAGGAGTGTCTTCATGATGCTGATTCTCTTTTTATTCTGGGCTTTCTTCTTGTCCAATCTATTAGGATATGGCGGAGGGCCTGCATCCATCCCGCTCAATTATGAAGAAATCGTCAATCATTTTCATTGGATGACGAACGAAGGGTTCTCCAATATGCTTGCATTAGCCAATGCACTGCCAGGACCAATTGCTACGAAGATCGCGGCATATGTAGGCTATGACGTCATGGGCTGGCCGGGCTTTATCGTGGCATTGCTTGCAACTGTACTGCCATCAGCCATTGGATTGATTTTATTGCTCAAGTTGATTGACCGCTTTCGCCAATCCCCTGCCGTAAAAGGCATGACCTTATCCGTACAGCCCGTCATTGCGATGATGATGCTTTTATTAACATGGGAAATCGGCGGAGATGCAGTGAAAGCCATCGGCTGGACGCAATCATTCGCCATTGCCGCGATCTCCTTTTTCTTTATGACCAAATTCAAAATGCACCCCGCCTTTCTCATTGTGGCTGCCTTTTTATATGGCGGATTCATTCTGCCGCATTAAAAAACCGATAACATGGCCTGTTATCGGTTTTCTTTTACATATAAATTGGAGAAACCGGTCTGCGCCCAATCGAATGATACTCGACCCCTGCTTGTTCTGCCGCTTCAAGCGTGTGACAGTTTCGCCCATCAAAAATAAGCGGCTGTCTCATCCATTCCTTGTAGGACGTGAGCGGAAACGTCTGAATCTCCGTCCACTCTGTTAATATACAAACTGCATGGACATCCTTTATCGCTTCTTCAATCGTTTGAGCAAACAAGACTTGATCCGGCAGTTCACGAGCGGCATGGCGTGCGGCAACAGGATCATAAGCTACAAGCTCCGCCCCTAATTGATGGAGTGCATGAGCAATCGGAACCGACGGCGCCTCCCTCATATCGTCTGTATTCGGTTTAAAGGCAAGGCCAAGAAGTGCAATTCGCTTCCCTTCAAGATTTGCCCCCAGTCTCTCCTGAATGCTTCGGATAAAACCAGCTCGCTGCTCATTGTTTACTTTAATGACAGCCTTTAGCAGCTCAAAATCGTGGGACACATGCCCTGCGATTTGGACAAGTGCATTTGTATCCTTTGGAAAACAAGAACCTCCGTAGCCAATTCCCGCCTTGAGAAATGAAGAACCGATCCGCTGATCGAGCCCCATTCCCCGCGCAACCCATTCAACATCAGCACCTGTTTTTTCACAAATGGAAGCAATCTCATTCATAAAGCTGATTTTAGTCGCAAGAAAAGCATTTGATGCATACTTGATCATTTCGGCACTTTTTCGATCTGTTTTGACCACTGGCAGGTGGAAATCAGCATACATCTCCTCTAGCTGGTCTAATACGGCTTTTGTTTCAGCCCCAATGACAAGCCGATCTGCCCTCAAAGTATCTGAGATGGCAGAGCCTTCCCGTAAAAATTCTGGGTTAGATGCAATAGATAACGGCTCATTCCGTCCTAATTCTTGATGTATCATCTGATCGATTTGATCACCCGTTCCGACAGGCACCGTACTTTTCACCACAAGAACCGCACCTGATTTCGCTTTTGTGCCCATCTCCTTTGCAGCCTGAAACACATACTGTAAATCAGCTTGGCCGTCTGCCTGCTGCGGGGTGCCGACCGCAATCATTAACACATCAGCCCGCGGGTAGGCTGCCGCTCCATTTATGTAAAATTGAATTCGTCCTTGCTCAAGATTGCGTTTCAGCAATTCTTTTAATCCTGGCTCATACATAGGTGGATGTCCTTGTTTCAGCTGCATGACCTTTTTCCGGTCAATATCAATACACGCCACATTGTGCCCTGCCTCCGCTAAACACACACCTGTGACCAGCCCCACATATCCACAGCCTGCAATTGCAATATTCATGACACCATCAGCTCCCCATACGCCTTATGCTTGTAATGACATCGTATGCCGGGAGCTTTCGTTCCATTCATAAAAGCATACAAAAACCCCCTGCCATCACTAGCAGGGGGTCACTTTTATGAAACAAGACCATTTCGAATATGAGCAATCAGATTTTCAAGCATTTCTTTTGTGGTGACATCATTTGAATTCTCACCAATATCATGAGCGTACATCAAAATTTTTAAAAACTCTTCTTGATTTAAACCCTTATTGTCCATGTCTGTATCCTTTCGATTCCACTAATTTCATTATTATATGCTGTATGGTTGGTTTATGCAATACTCTAATACATCATTCGACAGCTTTTGAAATTTATGACCATTTTCATGAAAAACTTTTTTATAAATCACCATTGAGCTATAATAAAAGAATTGGAATCTTTTACTTGGTTAGGAGCGGATCAAATGCTTCAGCACAACATCAACGAAGAAGAAATCAAACAAACAGCCGAACAGATCAAAGAACTTCTTCCTGCAACAGATGAAAACAAACAACTCATCAAAAAAGCATTGATTACTTATAGACAGGACAGTGTATATCGTCTCAAGCAAGAATCTGATACGGAATGGTCAGCTTATGTACATGATGTCGTGGCAGCAAGAGTCCACCTTCATGTTCTGTTTCCTGTGAGAAGCAGCTGCTCATGTCCGGCAGATGGACTTTGTAAACACATTCTCGCTGTCTTCTTTTCGCTATACGCTCAAGTTGAGAGTGTGACCGGATTTACAGAAAATTGGTCAGAAAAGGATGAATTACAACGCAGCAAAGAATTGATTCGCCAGCACTTCCAAGTGAAGCGCCCAGACGAACAATCACTCCAAAGCTGGCTGAATTTTTTCCAAGAGGAATTTAACCTCTGGCTGAAACGGACACCAAAGCACCAGCAAACACCGCAGCATTTGTATTACGGCTATTTATCAATCCTAAAAAAACACGCACCTCATTCACCTGAATTCAAGAGTTTGTATGCGATTCATACCTCAATCGATGTGTGGTTAAGGATTCATGAATTGATCGACCTCGGCCGGCTTGATGCCGAGAAGGACTTTTATTCCATGAATCCATATGTAGAACAGCTCATGAACACCATTTTCGATTCAGTGGATCACTTGAAGACATACGCCCTTTCCTTTTCCCTCGATCCGTTTCTTGAAAACACACCAACTGCCGTTCGGGCACTTCTTCAAATTAACGGACCTTTCCAGCATGAACGAGTAGCGGTCTTTATGGAGATTTGGGGCACCATATTAAATAGAGGGAAATGGGTTAAAAAAGAAACAGAATTACTGAAGAACGCTCATCAGCAAGAACAAACGGTTGAACGTACCATCGGGCTGATGCACATGGATTATTTACAGAAAGAAGACGAAAGCCTCTTTCAGCAATTACAGCTGCTCAATGCAGATATGCTGCCAAATGTGCTCAATTGGCTGAAGGATCTCACAAACCGCAAGGACTGGAAGCGGCTCAAGCTCTGGTATCATGAGATCACCTATATTTTAGAGGAATATTGCCAGCTCGACCTTTCCTATAGAGAACTGCGAGGAGCCGTCAGTGATTTCTTCTTTTATTTAGACGCATACTTTAAGCAGACAAAGGATCATCATTTATATGAACGCTACCTCCAAATCTGCATGCCCTATGCGTTTACTGAATATAGTCAGCTATTATATGCACAGCAGCGTTATGCAGAATGGATTGAGATTCACAGCCTTGTTGGTTTCTCTATCAGTGAACTGGAGAAGGATCTGATCAAACAAATTGCAAAAGAGGAGCCTGAAGCGCTCATTCCATCGTACCACCGTGAAATCTCACTGCTTCTCGATCAAAAGAATCGAAGTGCTTATCGAGAATCTGTGAAAATGCTAAAAAAACTACGCACGCTTTATCATAAAACGAAAAAAACCGCGATTTGGGAAAGATATGTAAAGCAGCTGCAGGATTCAACGAAACGGCTGCGTGCGTTCCAAGAGGAAATGAAGAAAGGAAAATTAATTGATGACACGCCATAAACAAATTGTCATTCATGCAGAACAAACAGAAGATTTCTCTTTCACCATTTCAGCGCAAGCAGAGGACGGACACCCTGTTCCACTTAATGAAATGAAGAGGCAGCTTTTCCAATGGCACGAATCGTCTTTTTACGGAACATTTTTAGAAGATGTGAGCTTTATTGGCACACCTGCCTTCCTGTTAAGCCCTTGGATGACCGTTGAATTGCTAGGAAAAAATTCATTTAATACCTTTAGTCATGTGACATTAACGGATGAAACGGAACCACTGATGAAGACAGCCTCCACCATTTACGAATTCATCGAGGACGAAGATTTCGTTCCCGATTACGAGGCGTGGACAGAAGGTGTGCTTCGGTTTAAAGACAAAGAAGGACTATTAGACGGCTATACGGCTGATTGGTTCTCCTTTGCCGTACAGGATTACATTCAATATGATGATGCCTTGCAGCACAAATGGAACCGCATGACAGCACAATCGCCTGCGCTGTCATCCTTCCAAGGACATTTTTTAGATGAGCAGGATTTCTTGGAGACGATTGGCTGGATTGATGACGAGACGCCTTTCACTGTCGGCTTGCGCTTAAATGAACCGGATTTCGACGGAGATGATTGGAAAATCGAATTGTTTTTGCGTGATAAGAAAAACAGCGACCTTCACTTTTTTGAGGGTATCCGTTCATTGAAAAGGTCTTGGCATCCGTATCAAGATAAAATCTCAAGAGAGCTGGAGCGATTCAGTCAAATTGTACCTTGGCTCTCTTTCACATCTGGCACCACGCTCATGTCAGAAGACGAAGCATGGCTCTTCCTATCTGAAGCAAGTGAAACACTTGTGAATATGGGCATTGAAATCCTGCTCCCATCGTGGTGGCAAATCGTCAAAGAAAGCACCATGATGCTAAAAGCAAGGATTTCCTCTACCCCGCGAGGCGAGTCGCATGTCGGAATGGATGCCTTGATGGACTTTAATTGGCGCTTTGCTACAAACGGCATCGAGCTGACAGAAGATGAGTTCAACGAGCTTGTCCAAAGTAAACGGCGCCTTGTCAACATTCGAGGGCAATGGATCAAAATCGATCCAACCTTCATCCAGCAAATGAAAAAATGGATGGAGCGCGCCGAAAATGAAGGGCTACACATGTCTGATATTTTGTCACGCGAGCTGGCAGATCAAGAAGCATCCTCTGAATCGATACCAGAACTGCTAGACAGCTCAGCATTTGCACATATTCAATTTGAACTTTCGTCTCAATTAAGAGGGCTTGTCCATCAGTTAAATGATACGCATGAGCTGCCTTCCTACGAAATGAGTGAGTCCTTCAAAGGCACACTAAGGCCGTATCAGCAGCATGGTGTCAACTGGCTGTTATTTTTAAGATCTCATGGATTCGGGGCTTGTTTAGCAGATGATATGGGCCTTGGAAAAACGATTCAAATGATTGCGTATTTCACATATCTGAAAGAGCAGAAGCAAAATGCCGCTCCATCTCTCATCATTGCGCCGACCTCTGTTTTAGGAAACTGGCAGCGAGAGCTTGAAACCTTCGCACCACATTTGAATGTCGCTCTGCATTACGGGCCATCGCGCCCTCAAGGGGAACACTTTACAAAGGCATACGAATCAACAGATATTGTCCTGACGTCTTATGGACTCTCACATTCTGATCGTGATGAATTAACGTCAGCAAAGTGGGATACGATTTGTTTAGACGAAGCCCAAAACATCAAAAACGCCCATACGAAACAATCGAGAGCGATCAGACAGCTCAAAGGGCAGCATCATATTGCCCTTAGCGGGACACCTATGGAAAACCGTTTGACAGAGCTTTGGTCCATTTTCGACTTCGTCAACAAAGGATATCTCGGCAGCCTGACGAGCTTTCATAAGAAGTTCGTCCTGCCGATTGAAAAAGACCGTGATGAAAAAAGAATTGAACAGCTGCAGCAGCTGATAAAGCCCTTCCTATTAAGAAGAACAAAGCAAGATGAAGAGGTCGCCCTGAACCTGCCTGAGAAACTCGAAGAAAAAGAATTCATTCCGCTATCCGCTGAGCAGGCTTCTTTATATGAACAGCTCGTGAAGGATACATTCGAACACATGGCTTCGTTAACAGGAATGCAGCGGAAAGCCATTATTTTAAGTATGCTTGGCAGACTCAAACAGATTTGCGATCACCCGGCTCTCTATTTAAAAGAGAGTGGAACAGATGTGAAACTGCTGAAACGTTCATTAAAAATGGATAAACTCGCAGAGCTGTTAAAAGCAATACATGAGCAAGGAGAAAGCTGCCTCATCTTTACGCAGTATATTGGAATGGGGAACATGATCAAGCAGCTGGCGGAAAAGATGTTTGGAGAACCAGTTCAATTTTTAAATGGCAGCCTGTCAAAACAGGAGCGGGATAAAATGGTGGATCGCTTCCAGAAGAAAGAATTCAACATCTTAATTCTCTCTTTAAAAGCAGGAGGAACAGGACTTAACCTAACTGCCGCAAACCATGTCATTCACTACGACAGATGGTGGAATCCTGCTGTGGAAAACCAAGCGACAGACCGTGCTTATCGGATCGGACAAAAACGATTTGTTCACGTCCATAAGATGATCACAACGGGCACGATTGAGGAAAAAATCGATCAAATGCTCGAAACAAAACAAACGTTAAATGATCAAATTATCCAAAGTGAAAGTTGGATTACTGAGCTATCGACGAACGAACTAGAAGATTTATTCACATTAAGTGCGGCCGCTCAATCATCTTAAACCCAGCAAAAAGAGGACTTTTCTCAAACATGATGAAAAGTCCTCTTTTTTCATTTCATATGAACATAGGTTAAATGTGCAGCTTTTTCAATGCAGATTTCACGTTCATATACGTATTCAATTCACGGAAGTCCTCTCTCATTTCTCCCATTTTCATCGCAAGATTCGGTTTAATTCCTGTCACAATGAGTTCAGTACCAGTCATTAAAATTAAATCGTTCAGCTTAAAAATTGCATCTGCCACAAATGAATCCACTTCTAATAAACCAGACAGATCGACAATAAAATAATCGTCCTTGGATTGAGAGATATAGGTGGAGACTGTTGAGATAATTTTATGAAATCTTGGCGCTGTTAACGTACCAATGATCGGTAACACAGAAATACCATCTTTCACAGGAACAATTGGAACAGAAATATTCAGCACTTCATCAATCGATTGCTCAAGAAGCTCCTGCTGTTCCTTCTCTTTCGTGACATCTTTTTGCAGACCAACGAAATAAAGACGTTTTCCTTCATTTTCGTCAATCCAAAGAGGAGCCACACTTAACTCATTCCAAAACATCTGTCCAGATTTTTTATAATTTTTCAGCTGAACAGTGACAGCCTCTTTGTTCTCAATAGCTGTTCTAATTTGATTGAGAGCGATTTGCTCGGTTTCATTTCCTTGAAGGAAACGACAATTCTTCCCCAATACCTCGGGTTCTTGATAGCCTGTCATATCTAAAAAGCCCTTGTTCACATATATTAAAGGATTATCAGGTAAAGACGGGTCCGTCACCGTCAGGCCAACCTGAGTATAATCTAAGGCTTCCTTGATTAAATGCAGATTTTCGGACTTATAAGATTCCAGCGCCATTCGTTTACTCTCCTTAATTTCTTACAAGCGGGTTATGTTCATAATTAAATTATATGATGTTCCACATCAGGTGTAAATAGAAGTAGTTCTGAATTCCTCTTTTGTAGAATGCGCTTTATCCTATGTGATTTATACAACGACATACGATTCATCTATTTCAAAAGGTGTCGAATCATATGCGCCACACCATGTTCATCATTTGTTAACGTGACATGATCAGCGATTTCCTTCATATCCTGTCTCGCATTGCCCATCGCAACCCCAACACCAGCTGCTAGAAGCATCGATTCGTCATTTAAACTGTCTCCTACAGCCGCTGTCTGGCTTAAAGGAATACCAAGTCGTTCTGCCAGCCTTGTTAATGCCTGCCCTTTAGATGCTTCCTTTGAACCAATTTCAAAGTTATGATCGGCTGAACTAACCATTGTGACATCTGAATCATCACCAAACATATCCCATCCTGCCTTCAATCTGTCTTCAAAGAAAGAGAAACCTAAGATATTGTAGAATGAAAGCTTTCGATCCTCACGGAACAATTCTTTATATGTATCAATATAAGAAAAACCTGACTGACTGTATTGAACTTCTGCCGCTTGTTTTAAAATATTTCGATCCGTTTTTGGATTAGCACTTTTTAAGCGGTCCATTTCAATCGCAAGAAGCTCTCTGCCGCGATTCGGTGTGAAAATGGCTTCGTTTGTAAAAACTTCATAATAATAGTCACGTTCTTCAAGCCATGACAATATATGTTTGGCCTTTTCTTCGTGTAAAACAGCTGAATGGTACACTTGTCCAGCCGGATCATGAATCACAGCTCCATTGGCACTAATCACCCATGTATTCATACCAAGCTGATCAAAAATAGACCTCACATCAAAATACGCTCTTCCTGTTGAAACGACAACTTCCATTCCATTCGCCGCTGCTTCCTTTAATGCCTGCTCATTTTCCCGACTCACTTTGTGTTCACTGTTCAATAAAGTTCCGTCTAAATCCGTTGCGATCAATTGAATGTTTGTCATCGTTCTCTCCTTTTTGTCTCCATTTTCGGCTATCATACCGCTGATAAAATCCATCATCATTATGAAATGAGTATCCACTATTTGCAAGAGGTGATCGGTTTATCAGTGAATAAAAGGGTACCCGGCCACGCTACATGACCGGATACACACAAGGGGATTTACAGGGGACACATGACCTATACAAAGAAGCTATGGTTCTATTACGCAGTGTTCTTATGCACAAGGCAGCGTCTATCAGCTTTAGCTAGAGGGGGGCTGTCAGATGCTAGACGTTACCTTTTGTTTCAGACCGTACCTCCTTTCCTTTCAACTGCCCTTAGTCTACTGAGAAAGGTCGTATGTGACAAAACATGAAAATGACAAAATGATCTCTCAAATTCTCTATTTCCTCTTTAATTTCTGTTTTTTACTGCTTGAGTATAAAACATCATCTTGTTTTGTTTGATGAAAAACTTATTTTTCATAAATTGATAAAAAACGTCTGAATGAATCCAATTACTAGAAGGCATGTGAATATAATCAGAACCGTCCCACGCAAACCAATAAAAACAAAGCTGCCCGTCATGAATCGACAATTGAAATTCAAAGCAGTCCATTTGATCCTCGGTGACGTATTGAAACGTGAGTGACTCGCCTTCTTCCATGTATACATCACAAAATGAAAGAATGTCTCCCCACGAATAAACGCGCATTGTGCTCTTTGCCTTCTCCTCGCCAATATGTATGTTTCGCAATTGATAGGACTCCATAAAACATCTCCTTTCACTCATATACAGCTCGTTCTAAGCAGGCAGCGGTTTCATTTATACAGATGTTGTATGCTATAATAATACTTACGAATAATGAACGCTTGTGAGGTGATAAATATGAAAACCTTTAGGCTGATTGATTTAAAAATCGAACTTGATCCAAAGCAAGATAAAATGTCCAGCATTCCCCTTCGTGACGGTTTAATCATTAATAAAGAAGATGGTGAAAATCACTGGATGATCGAGGCACTCATTCCAAAGAAACATAGACAGGTGTTTGAGGTGCTTTTTCAGCAGCACACTGAAGTGAAGATTCTTGTGACGATCACAAAAGAAAACAACCGCCCTGTTCATCTATCTGTCCAAGTCAAAAACATTGTTGCTTTAGAAGAAAACATTTCTGTGCTGCTCGATGGTAAAATGATTACAAACCGTTACAGAACAGAAACCGAAGAAGTACTAAAAGACCTCGTCAAAGAGGGGCTTTCCGGAGAAAAACTGCTGGATGCATTTAAACAAAACACATAAAAAAGAGCGGGATTAGCCGCTCTTTTTCTATTGCACATCTTTCGATTGGCTTTGATTTTTCAATAGATCTCTAATTTCAGTTAGTAAAACTTCCGTTTGATCCGGCGTTTCTACAACCTCTTCTTCCTCTACCTTTTTCCGTTTTAATTTATTCAAATAACGAATAAAGATAAAAATGGAAAACGAGATAATCAAGAAATCAATCACTGTTTGAATGAAGCTCCCATATAAAATTTGTGCAGATCCGATCTTAATAGATAGACTGCTAAAATCATGTCCCCCAATAATAATACCGACGAGCGGCATGATCAAATCATTCACAAGAGAAGTGACAATTTTGCCAAATGCTCCCCCAATGATGACACCTACAGCCAAGTCAATGACATTTCCCTTGACTGCAAATTCTCTAAATTCTTTCAGCATCTTTTATCACCTTCATCTTTTTTTGTCTAATATGACGTTTTTTTGTCAAAAATGCAAGTCCTGATCCGTTCAGGCTGGTCGTTTCCATATAAAAAGCGATTCATCCTTGATGAACCGCCAGGCAAATCATGATACTTTAGGACCGATAGAAAATGTTAGTTCTGCTTCACATGCAACTTCGCCATCTACTGTAGCTACTGCTTTTCCTTTTGCAACCGGACCTCGGAGACGCGTCACTTCTACCTCTAAACGAAGCTGATCGCCAGGCTTCACCTGTCTTTTGAAACGGCAGCCGTCAATTCCTGCAAACAAACCAATTTTCCCTTTGTTTTCTTCTTTACCTAACATAATCACCCCAAACACCTGTGCAAGTGCTTCTACAATAAGCACACCCGGCATGACTGGGTATCCTGGGAAATGACCATTAAAAAATTCTTCGTTCACTGTGACATTTTTAATCCCAACCGCTCTTTTCTCTCCCTCAACCTCTAAAATACGGTCGACCAATAAGAATGGATAACGGTGTGGAATAATGTCTTGAATTTGCTGAGCATCAAGCATATCTTGATCTCTCCTTTTTTCTATATCGATGATCTTCATTTGATTCCTATAGAAGTATATTATGAATGCTCGTATTTTTCAACGTCCGCTCTGCATATATGGTAAAAAATAGAATATATCATTACCTATTGTCATCAAATATAATCCACACTACACTCATTGTTTTTTCACAAATATGGTAATATATATTACATCATTGATTGAATAAGAGGGTAAAAATGAATTTTATGAGTGATAAATCCATTAAAAAACTTCTCCATTCGTGGTATACAATGCTGAAGCATCGACATTTTTCGAAGGCTGAAGAAATCAAAACAACTCTATTAAAACATAAACGTAAAATATCAAAAAAACAGGAACTCTATTTACATTATCAGCTGATGCTTTTTCGCCATCAGCTCTGGATGAATCAGACAGAGGACCTAGAAAAAATCAAACATGAACTGATGCAGCACAAAGATGATATGAACGAAGAACTGGCCTATTACTTTTACTTCTTTCTAGGGCTCTACGAAGCTTTAAACAGCGATCAAAATGATGCGATCTACTATCTCGAAAAGGCGGAAGAACGCCTGTCATTCCTTAACGATGAGCTGGAGGAAGCAGAGTTCCATTTCCGTACAAGTGGTGTTTATTATAACAACCGCTATTCGTTGTTATCAATTCGTCATATTCAAAAAGCCATGGATATCTTTGCAAAGCATGGGGATGATCATAGCCTCTATCGTTGTAAAATTGTGCTCGGTCTTAATTATAGCGATCAAAAAAAATATGAGGAAGCAGAAGCTATTTTTATTGAGATCATCGAATACGTGAACATCATTGATGATCAAGAATTGCTCGGTATCGTTTATTATGACGCTGGTTTTATTCAGTCGAGACAAAATCGTCACAAGAAAGCGCTGGAATACTTTAAAAAAGCACTTCGTCTCCCAGCATACCGGAAGGCAGCACACTCCTATGTATCGTGCCTCTACGAAACGGTGCGTTCCTGTTATAAAGAAAATTTAACCGATGAAGGAATGAAGTATATTCAAAAAGGATTAAAAGAGGCCGTTGCTTCTCAGTTTGATATTTTAAGAATCAAGTTCCAAATCTTATTTCTTCTCTACAGCCAAACGCCAAAGGCAGATGAGCAGATCGCAAGGCTCGTCACATGTCTTGAACGAAAAGAAGCTTGGATTGATCTTGAGGATCTGCTTGCCGATGTCTCAGATTTTTATAAAAAAAAGGGCGACTTTGAGCGAGCCGCCTTTTTTATCATGAGAGGCTGATGTCAGCCTGCTCATTATCGAATTGTATTCACTAATCCCAGCATCTGATCACCCATTGTAATCGTTCTTGAGTTCATCTGATAGGAGCGCTGTGTTGTCATGAGATCTGTTAATTCTTTAGACATGTCCACATTCGACGTTTCAAGTGCACCTTGCTGAAGCTGAATCGCTTGGCGGTTTGCTCCATTTAGTGCCGTTAATGCGCCTTGATAAGTATCGTCAACTGAGAACAAATTATCTCCTTCAGAGACGAGTGCTGAAGAGTTATTGACTTGTACAACACCTAGATTCACCTGCTGATTCGGTTGATTATCTCTTGAAATAGCCGTAAGACGTCCATTTTTATCTATTGAAATATCACGGAAATTCGCATTTAAGACAATTTCATTTCCGTTTTCATCAAGAATCGGATAGCCTTCGCTAGTGACAAGCTGAACTTGATTACGATTATTGCCTGGCTGTAAGTAAAGAGAACCATCTCTTGTATAACGGATATTACCGCCGGCGTTGACCTGCATATACTGAGATGGCGCTCCAAATGCAACATCAAGATCACGTCCTGTTTCTTTAATAGAACCTTGCATCGAGTTAATGGACGCATTGACCATAGTACCCGTTCCAAGCCTTAGCCCATCAGGTGTCAGACGACTGTTTGCCACCTGCTCATTTTTTTCATCTACCTGATTGAACTGTTGTCTGATCAGCTCTGAAAAGCGGGTATTTTTCGCGCGGTACCCTGTTGTTTCACTGTTCGCAATGTTGTTGCTGATTATATCAAGCTGCTTTTGCACTTCGTTCATCGATACAGCTGCATTGATCATCGTTCTAAGCATGAGAATCCTCCTTTCTTTTTCATTTCTTGATTAGTACACTCTGCCAATTTCATTTACTGCTTTTTCTAAGCTTTTATCATACGCCTGAACCACTTTTTGGTTTGTTTCAAATGCTCGATAGGCGGTTGTCATTTCTGTATATGATTTCGTCACATCCACGTTCGACAGCTCCGATACACCTTGACTTAACGTATAGGACATTTGACCATTATTGACTGCACTTGGCAGTGGCTGGTTATCAGCTGTACGGTATAAATCATTTCCTTCTCTCGCTAAGTTCCTTGTATCCATCGCAACACGTACATCGATTTGTCCGAGATTTTGTCCATTTTCACTCACAGTTCCATCTGCATTCACTTTGAAATTCTCACTCTGAACCGTAATCGGCTGACCTGTCACGGAAAAAAGGGCACGGCCACCAATGGTCAACTGATTTTGTGCATTCAATGTAATGGAGCTGCTTTTCGTATAACGAACGCCTTCTGGTGTATTAACTGCATAAAAGAGCGCTGATTTCTGATTGGTCTCCGGGTTGATCGGCACATTATTTTCGACTAGTGCGACATCCGTTGTTTGATCTGTTGTTTTTAAAGTTCCCTGTGTAAATTGAGGGATCAGTTCCTGCATATATGTCCCCGTGTTAATACCGCCAATCGGCGTTTGCTGAGGAACACTAAAACCTTTGCCTGAGGATGTTTGGAAACGTCCTGATTCCATTCGGCTTAGCAGCATTTCCGGAAATGCCCGCATGGTCCCCTCATCCGCTTTATAACCTGGCGTATTCGCATTTGCGATATTATTTGAAAGCATTTCTGTCCGCCGCTCTTGAGCGATCATGGCAGATGTTGCGGTGTATAGTCCTTTTAACACGTGCTCACCTCATTAAAATTCTTTCACATGACCTAAACACAATCTTCTATGAAATATATCGGCATATTTGCAGGGTTCTTTAATAAAAATCCCCCATTCTTTCGAAAAAGAATGAGGGACATCATTAGCTGAGTTTACGCTTTGGCAGCTTGTCCATATTATCAAGCATGACGCCAGTACCAACAGCTACACAATCCATTGGATTCTCGGCAACGAAAACTGGTACTTTCAGCTCTTCTGCAAGCAATTGATCAAGCCCGTTTAGAAGAGCTCCGCCACCTGTAATGATGACGCCGCGATCAATAATATCAGCTGATAATTCAGGCGGTGTTCTCTCAAGAACTTGCTTCGCAGCCTGAACAATCGCAGATACAGATTCACGCAATGCTTCTTCTACTTCTTTGCTTGTGACGGTAATCGTTCTTGGTAATCCTGTCACCATGTCTCGTCCACGAATTGAAATCTCTTCGTGACGTGCGTCTGGGAATACCGTTGCAACTTGGATCTTAATATCCTCAGCCGTGCGCTCACCGATCAACAGCTTGTACTCTTTTTTAATGTAGTTGAGAATTTCCAGATCAAATTTGTCTCCAGCCATTTTAATAGAAGAGGCGGTTACAATGTCACCCATTGAGATGACAGCGATATCTGTCGTTCCGCCTCCAATATCTACGACCATGTTTCCACTCGGCTGAAAAATATCCATACCAGCACCGATAGCTGCTACTTTTGGCTCTTCTTCAAGAAATACATGCTTACCACCGCTTTTTTCAGCAGCTTCTTTGATCGCCTTCTGCTCAACAGATGTAATGTTTGTCGGGCAGCAGATGAGCATACGCGGCTTAGAGAACAGCCCTTTCACATTTAATGAATTAATAAAATGCTTGAGCATCGCTTCAGTTACTTCAAAATCAGCGATTACGCCATCTTTTAATGGACGAATCGCAACAATATTCCCAGGCGTACGTCCAACCATACGTCTAGCCTCTTCTCCAACAGCCAAAACTTTCCCGCTGTTTTTGTCAAGAGCTACAACAGATGGTTCATTTAACACAATTCCTTTTCCTTTGACATGAATCAGTACATTAGCAGTACCAAGATCAATTCCAATATCCCTAGCAAACATCTATATATATCCTCCTTGAAAATCTGTTTCCATAGCAAATACCACATTCTGCCCTAATTATATATTCTATCATAATTTGCAGAAAAAAAGATATTTCTTTACAAAAGTCTTTACAAAATTTGTGGTTAGAAACTACCGATATGAGGAAGATATATATGTCATGTTTATGAACAAAGAACTAAGCTTACTGTTTCACAGGCTCGCCTTCTAAAATTTCTTCTTTTTTATACTTTAATTTAGTGGCTTCTCCTCCTCGCAAGTGGCGGATTGATTTATGATAATCCAGTATCTCCTTCACTTCATTAGCCAGATCTGGATTAATTTCTGGCAGTCTTTCTGTTAGATCCTTGTGTACAGTACTTTTGGAGACTCCAAATTCTTTCGCAATTACACGAACGGTTTTCTTTGTCTCCACGATATACTTTCCTATCTTGATTGTTCGCTCTTTGATGTAATCGTGCACACCACTCGACCTCCCTAAAATGGATGTGAGAAGTGTGAAATGAGATCCGTATAAATATTATCCATTTTCAGCAGCGCTTGTTCGTCTTAATTTCTCATCCATTAGGTAGTAAATGCCAAACACGATCCCTCACCTCAAACACTCTCTTTGTCAGGTTTGTAACAGTGTATTAGCATTGCATAGGGAATATGCTAAAAATGAAGATGGGACAAGGGATTTATCAGAAAATGCAATCATTTCGAGTGGCGAAAATTTTCACTTTACAAGAATGGGTCGAGCACGTAAAATAGGAAAGGTGATTTTATTTACCTAGCTAAATATTTAAAAAAAGGTGAGCATATGGATACGTTAAATAGAGAGTGTTTACATCAAATACACCAAAGCGCCAGGTTGCTGTCTAAAAAGGCGAACGAAGCGCTTGTTGCTTATGACTTGTACATGTCCCAATGGACTGTACTTTTTTGTTTGGATACATTCGGCCCGAAAACCCAAAAAGACATTTGGACATATTTGAACGTCGAAGCCCCAACCATTACCCGAACCGTAACCCGTCTAGAAGCTAATGGCTGGGTGAAACGTGTACAAGGAAAAGACAAACGTGAAAATCTGATCGTGATGACAGATGATGCTAAGGCCCGATTTGAAGAAATCAAACGTACGATGGAACAATTTGAAGAAGAATGTCTATCAGATTTCACCTACGAAGAAAAACAACTCCTCCATACACTTTTACACAAATTATCAACTGAATAGGAAGTGACATACATCATGAACGAACGCATTTGGACGAGAGACTTTATCATGATTGTCCTGGTGAATTTATTTACGTTCACCTCTTTTTATGCCCTTTTGACATTGCTGCCCATTTACACAATGGATGAACTAAATGGAACAGAATCACAGGGCGGCCTCCTTGTGACGGTCTTCTTATTGTCTGCTATTGTGACAAGACCGTTTTCTGGAGCCATTATTGAGAAATTCGGCAAAAAACGGATGGCGATTTTCTCATCAACGGCATTTGCCTTACTCACTTATTTATACATTCCGATTGATCAATTCCATACGCTTCTCATATTGCGTTTCATGCAGGGAATCTTTTTTAGCATTTTGACGACAGTAGCCAGTGCCATTGCAGCGGATATGATCCCGAAACATAAACGCGGGGAAGGACTCGGCTACTTTGTCATGTCGATGAACCTTGCTGTTGTCATCGGTCCATTTATCGCACTGAATCAAGTAGGAAAAGTAGGATTCCATTCTTTATTCCTTCTCTTTTCCATTATCGTTACCATCGGGGCTGCTTTTACCATGCTGATTAGACAGCCGGAGCCTGAAAACGGGGGAAGCGTCGTCTTCCGATTTACTTTTTCTCACCTGTTTGAAAAAGGCGCATTAAAAACAGCGGCAGTCGGCATCATTATTTCCTTCTGTTATTCGCCGATCATTTCATTTATTTCAGTCTATGCCAATTCCCTTCACTTGATGGGTGCAAGCAGTTATTTCTTTATTGTGTTTGCGGCAGCGATGCTTGGATCACGTCCATTTACAGGCAGACTTTTTGACCGAGTAGGACCTCACATTGTGATCTATCCTTCCATTGCTCTTTTTGCGATTGGTTTATGGATGCTGACAGCTACACATTCAGCGACAATGCTTCTTCTATCAGGTGCTGTTATTGGTCTTGGATATGGATCTCTAGTGCCATGTTTACAAACACTTGCCATTCAGCACTCACCAGCTCACCGTACAGGCTACGCGACGGCTACTTTCTTTACCCTATATGATACGGGTATTGCTGCTGGCTCATTTGTATTTGGTCTTCTTGTCAGCTTCACAGACTTTTCAAATGTATATCTCATTGCAGGTATTGTTGTGTTGCTAAGTATGATTGTTTTTTATTGGAGCGAACGAAAGCCACAAGAAGCAAAAGCACAGAAGGTCTCCCTATCAGAATAGGATACTATTTTAAACTTCATCGGAAACATGCTAAAATATAGGATATTTCAAATAGACGTTTATTTGAAAAATAGTTGGCATTAAGCGAAGGTATAGGTGATGTTTTGAATTACGAATTGTTTAAAGTCATACACGGGATGGCTCATCATTCTGAGTTTTTAGATCAAGCCATGATTTTCATTACGAAAAAGGCCATTCTTGTGTATGCCCTTGTCTTATTGATTTGCTGGTTTTTAGGTAATCACAAATTTAAGAAGCATGTCTTCTTTTCCGGTGTAACGGGCATCGCGGCACTCATCGTCAACTTTGCGATTACACTGTTTCATTATGAAGAGCGGCCGTTTGTGGCGCATAAAGTCGACACACTCATTCCGCACTCAGCAGACGCTTCCTTCCCAAGTGACCATACAACAGGTGCACTGGCTCTTTCACTTGCCATTAGATCTCGTAATAAAAAGCTTGGCAACATCTTGCTCGTCTTTGGATTACTCACAGGATTCTCCCGCATTTGGGTCGGTCACCATTATCCATTAGATGTCTTAGGCAGCTTAGTCGTATCGATCGTGGTTGTCTTTATCATGAATAAATTATGGAAGTTCTTTGACTCTCCAATTGACCGCATTGTCACTTTCTATGAGACAATTGTAGGGAAAATATTCAGAAGGAAGCAAAAGGATCAGGGCTCTGACCTGTCTAACTCTTAAGCGGCTTGCGATAACGTGATGAAGAATCTTCTTCCACTTATCGCGCCGCTTTTTTTATTGGCTGTCCTCCTCTGACCTTGTTCGAAAAATAAAGACTGACACCGATGCCGGTAAGGGAAATCATGATCAACGTCCAGCCTAACTGCTCAAAATGAGGACCAGCAATTTCATCCCCAAACAGCATACCGAGGACAGCAGACGACAGAATGGAACCAAGGTAACGGCATGTTTGAAAAAGCCCGGAGGACGTGCCAATCATATGCTGAGGACTTGCCTTGAGCATCGCCGCTTGCAGCGCAACATTCCCAATCCCGTAACTCAGTCCAAGCAGCGCTAGAACCACCCCTTTTCCCCATAATGGTGCCGGAATAAAAAAGAAGGTCATCGCAGATGCTCCAGCCAGCATCAATACCGCACTGGCTAATACTGGATGACGTTCATCCCCGCGGTCCACCCACTTTCCTGTCAGCGGCGACACAATGATGCTCACCCCAGACATGCACAGCATAAAAAGACCCGTCATTTCCACACGCCAGCCTAATTCATCCTGGAAATAGCTCGGCAAACCAAAGAAAAGACAATAGAAAAATATATTTAAAATGATAAATTGCACATACACAAGTGACAGCCGCTGCTCCTGTCTGAACATTCGAATTTGAATAAACGGTTCATCCACCTGATACTCCCACCAGATAAAAGCGCCTGCACTCACGAGACAAAGAATCCCCTGTACATATTGAATCCCATCACCTAGTGATAATAAAAACGAAAGCAGAAGGACAATACAAACTGTAAAAAGAAGCATCCCTGGCAAATCGAGCTTCCGTACCGTTTCACCTATACGAAGCTTTCTCTTTTTCTGCTCCTTTGGAAACAAAGTTAGTCCAAGAAAGAAGCTGATCAAAATAAAAGGCAGGTTCACTAAAAAGATAGCTGGCCAGCCGCCGATTGTCATCAAAAAGCCGCCAAGCGTCGGTCCAAGTGCCGTCATCGCCGAAGCAAAAATGGACAATACCGCTAACGCCGAAGCCTGCTTTTCCTGAATATGATCCCGAATGAGTCCGACACCAGAAGGATAAATGGCACTGCTCCCAATCGCCTGCAGCAGCCGGATCACAATCAGCACTGCAAACGTTGGGGCAAACGGCGCACAGATGGCTGAGACCGCCACAAGACCTAGCCCGAATAAAAATAATGTTCTCCGGCTCATCACATGATCCCCAATCCGGCCGCTCACCGGCTGCGTCACCGCACTGGCTAAATAAAAAGACGAAATAAGCCAAGATACAGTCGTAAATGACAAGCCGAATTCATGCTGAATTTGATGCAAGGCCAAAGAAATCATCGAGGAATTCAGTGGATTTAACATCGTTCCAAAGGCAATAGCAGTTAAAAAAACCTTTCGGCTGTCTCTCCACTTGTTCATACACCGACCCCCTTTTTGTGATCTGGCATGTTTTTTGCCAATCCTTCCGTTATTATGAGATTCATTTCCCTTTTTTACCCTAATCAATTCAAGTTCTCTCTCGGAAAAGCAAGACATACATTTTAAAAAGGGCGAGTGTTGGAAAAACACATATAAAATTGAGAATATGAGGAACAAATGGTAAGATGCTACACATATTTAAAAGCCTACTTTCTCCTTATATGGAGAACGGCTGAAAAGGAGGAGAAGCTTATTATTAAAAAAAGACGGTTTTGGGTCCCAGCCCTTTTCTCGGTTGCAGTATTACTTCTGTCTTCGTGTGGTTCAAATGAAACAAATGGGAACGGAGATAAACGTAATTCTACAGCGAAAGGGTCGCCAATTTTGGAGGATGGAAAATTTATATTTGCAGCATCAGGTGAATTTCACCCGTTTAGTTACATGGATGGAAATCAGATGTCAGGCTTTGATATCGATGTAGGCAATGCGATTAGTGACAAACTAGGCCTCGAGCCTATACAGAAAAAATATAAATTCGCAGGCATCGTCGAAGGTGTGAAAGCAGGAAAATTTGATGCGGCAGTTGCAAGTCATACCATCAATGAGGAACGAAAAAAACACGTCCTTTTATCTAAGCCCTATTACTACTCTGGTCCGCAAATTTTCACAAGACCTGGAGCAGACATTCAACATGCTGATGACTTAAAAGACAAAGAAATCGCTGTATCAAAAGGCTCGTCCTACGCTGATATTGCAAAGGAACATAGCGGGCAGGAACCAAAATATTACGACAGTGATGTAGTCGCTTTAGAAGCACTGGCCAACGGAAAACACGATGCAGTCGTGACGGATTTCGCCACAGGTGCGGAAGCCATGAAGAAAAAATTAAAAATCGAAGCGCAGGAAAGACTCGGACAAAGCGAGCAGGCAATCGCTGTATCAAAAGAAAATAAACAGCTCATAGAAGAGATCAACGATGCGATTGACGCACTAAAAAAAGACGGAACATTAAGACAAATTAGCGAGAAATACTTTGACGAAGACATCACGGTCAAACAAAATTAAAACCACGATTGTGCGCCTTTCTTAGGCGCACTTTCTTCAAATGGAGATGATTGTTTTGCCTACTCTATCACATTTTTTTCAGACGCTGATTGATTCTAGAGGTATTTTTTTAGAAGGAATGCTGCTCACCTTACAGCTCACTGTGATCAGCATCTTCATCGGCATGTTCATCGGACTCTTCTTTGCTTTATTGAAAATATCACGCATGGCTGTCTTCGGTTATATCGCCAACGCCTATATCTTCCTTGTACGCGGAACACCACTGATTGTTCAAATTTTCATCCTATATTTTGGACTGACGGAATTAAATATCCCCGACTTCTGGGCTGCTTCCATTGCGCTCGCCTTTCATAATGGAGCATATATAGCAGAAATATTCAGAGGCGCCATCCAATCGATCGATCAGGGGCAAAAAGAGGCAGGACGCTCTCTTGGCATGGGACGTTTCCTAACAATGAGACGCATCATTCTCCCGCAAGCAATGCGGCGCGCACTCCCCCCTCTTGGCAACCAGTTCATTATCGGCTTAAAAGATTCATCACTCGCCGCCTTTATCAGCGTCAATGAACTATTTAACGTCGCCACGACCCAAGGCTCCAACAGCTTTGACAATATGACCTATTTACTTGTTGTAGCCGTCTATTACTTAGTTCTTGTCCTGCTGTTAACATTCGCTGTCCAAACCTTTGAGAAGAAACTATCAGTCAGTGACCATTAGGAGGAGAAGCATGACAGAATCAAAGGAACTCATTCGTGTTGAAAAACTCAATAAATACTTCGGAGAGCTGCATGTTTTAAAGGATATCGATCTCACCGTTTATGAAAATGATGTGGTCGTCTTAATTGGTGCCAGTGGCTCTGGAAAAAGCACCCTGCTCCGCTGTATGAACTTTTTAGAAATAAAAAATGATGGCCAGATCATCATTGATGGGAATCCAGTACATCCAAAACGAGATCAATTAAACGAGATGAGGCAAAAAATAGGCATGGTGTTTCAGCATTTTAATCTCTTCCCGCATAAAACTGTGCTTGAAAACATCATCGAAGCGCCTGTCATGGTGAGAAAAACAAAAAAGGCTCAAGCTGTATCAGAAGCCAACGTCCTGTTGGAAAAGGTCGGACTTGCGGATAAGGCCAACGTATATCCTTCTAAATTATCAGGTGGTCAAAAGCAGCGTGTGGCCATTGCAAGAGCTCTCGCCATGAAGCCAGATGTCATGTTATTTGACGAACCTACGTCTGCCCTCGATCCAGAGCTTGTAGGCGAGGTACTGCAAACAATGAAAAGTCTCGCAAAAGAAGGCATGACGATGGTCATTGTCACACATGAAATGGGCTTTGCGAAAGAAGTCGCCGATCGTGTCGTCTATATGCACGAAGGCCGCATCGTCGAAGAAGGCACCCCATCAGAATTGTTCGATTCTCCTCAAGAGGAACGAACCAAGCTGTTTCTCAGCTCCATTTTATAGGTCAAACGCCCTTTATTTTTCGTGCTCAATGCACGTTTTTTCTCTTTTTTTACGAACTTTTCATCCATTTATATTGAATATAACCAAAAACCATGTAAGATTAACTAACACGGTTATGTTATATATGACTTTTCTCTCTATAATGAAGAATTAAGAAATCAATTAATTCTGAATGATTCAGGGGGAATGCAGCATGCAAATGGGTGATACAGTATTTATGTTCTTCTGCGCACTACTCGTGTGGTTAATGACACCGGGTTTAGCCTTATTCTACGGAGGACTCGTGAGAAGTAAAAACGTCTTAAGTACAACCATGCACAGCTTAACTTCACTAGCAATCGTCTCCATCGTATGGATCATGTTTGGCTATTCCTTGGCTTTTGCGCCAGGCAATGCATGGATCGGAGGCTTAGACTGGATTGGACTAAAAGGCGTTGGCTTTGAACCTGGTTCCTACAGTGAGACCATTCCACATTCATTGTTCATGATGTTCCAAATGACCTTTGCCGTCTTAACAACAGCCATCATCTCAGGTGCCTTTGCTGAACGAATTCGCTACTCAGCGGTCGTCGTGTTTACACTCCTTTGGGTCACATTTGTATACGCGCCAGTCGCACACTGGGTATGGGGCGGCGGTTGGATTGGCGAAATGGGTGCACTTGACTTTGCCGGAGGAAACGTGGTTCACATTTCATCTGGTGTTGCGGGTCTAGTCGTGGCGATTGTGCTCGGGAAGCGTAAAGAAGCAGCAAACTCTTCTCCTCATAATTTGATCTACACCCTTCTTGGCGGAGCTGTCATTTGGTTTGGATGGTTTGGCTTTAACGTTGGAAGTGCCCTTACATTAGACAGTGTCGCGATGTATGCCTTTATTAACACCAATACAGCTGCTGCTGCAGGAATCATCGGCTGGCTGTTAGTAGAGTGGATGATCAACAAAAAGCCTACTATGCTCGGCGCGATTTCTGGAGCCATCGCAGGTCTTGTCGCGATTACACCTGCCGCAGGTTTTGTCACCCCATTTGCTTCTATTATCATCGGAATCATCGGCGGGATCGTGTGTTTCTGGGGAGTCTTCTCACTCAAAGCCAAATTTGGCTATGATGATGCACTGGATGCATTCGGGCTTCACGGAATTGGCGGGACTTGGGGAGGTATTGCAACTGGACTTTTCGCAACAACCTCTGTCAATGACGGCGGAGCCAATGGCTTATTTTACGGAGATGCCAGCTTACTTTGGAAGCAAGTAGTCGCTATTGTTGCCACCTACGCCTTTGTAGCCGTTGTGACATACGTGATCATCAAAGTGGTCAATCTCTTCTTCAAGATTCGTGCAACCGAAGAAGAAGAATCAGTGGGCCTTGATTTAACCATGCACGGTGAAAAAGCCTATCAAGATTAAAGAAAAAGGGGTGTCTCGATGAGCAAAATGTATAAAGTGGAGATTGTCACACGTCCAGCCAATTTTGAAACATTAAAGGTGGAGCTTGGAAAGATCGGTGTCACCTCAATTACCTTTTCGAATGTGCACGGCTGCGGCCTACAAAAGGGACATACAGAGCTATACCGCGGCGTCAAAAAGGAAAGCAATGTGTACGAACGATTAAAGATTGAAATCGTCCTAAGCAAAGTACCTGTCGAACTGGTCGTTGAAACAGCTCAAAAGGTACTTCGTACAGGCGAACCAGGGGATGGGAAAATTTTTATATATGAGATAGAAAATACAATCAACATTCGGACAGGTGAAGAAGGGCCTGCCGCCCTATAAACCATCCTCTGCCAAGTGCGGGGGATTTTTTTAAGATAGGAAAAAACCTCTGCATAATTCATACACAGAGGTTGCAAGGCTTTAAGATTGTTTTGTTTCTTCAGATTGACTGCTGTCTTTAGAGGAATCAGAAGACTTTTCTTGATCAGAGGATTTCCCCTTCTCATCAGACTTTTCTTCAGATTTTTCTCCAGCAGGCTCTTTGGCCTTATCTTCAGCAGCAGGTTCCTTCGTTTTTTCATCAGCTTTTGGCTGAGCAGGTTCTTTTGCTTCTTCCGTCACTTCTTGCGCGGCCTTTTCAATAGTCGAAACAGGCTTGTCAATGAAGCTAAGTGGATTAAGCGCTAAACCTTCCATACGAATTTCAAAATGCACATGGTTGCCGCTTTCAGCACCATAAAGATTTTTACCAGAAGCACCGATGACATCATTCTGCTTCACTTCATCGCCTTCTTTGACACTCACTTGTGACAACGATTGATAAACAGTCGATAATCCATCTTCATGTTCAATTTCAACGACGTGACCGAGAACTGGATCTTTTTTCGCTTGAACCACTGTTCCACTAAGAGCAGCTGTGACATCAAACACTTTGCCATCTTTATCTGCAAGATCAATACCTTTGCTCAAGGTATAGGTGTTATTATAGTTTACAAGTGCTGCTTCTTTTTCTTTTTGATCAGCATCTGCTTCATAGAACTTTTTCACGACAGAAACATTATCAGAATTCTGGACCGGCATTGCAACATTTTCAATTGGCTTTCCAACTTCAACGGCATCATCACGCTGTTCTTGCCCTGTTTGATTTCCATCAGATAGTTGGTCTTTCACATCTTTTGATACAGCTTGGTACCAAAGAACAGCTGTTAACACGACCGCTGCGCTGACCAAGTAAATAGCAGGGAATACCCAGCGCTTACGGAAAAATTGCTGAACTTTTGTGATTTTGGAAGTACGTTTCTTTTCTTCCTCTCTCATTTTTCATCACCTCAGCAACATTCTGAACACTTTTCAAAAAATATATACACACGAAATCATTTTTCTTTTTATTTTGCGCAATCGCACCAATAATATGTATGATGAATGAAAAAAAGACGGGGGACTTTATTGTGAAAACTTTCAACCGCATAGCAACAGAAGATGATCTCAAAGCGATCGTTGATATTTACAATTCAACCATTGCTTCAAGAGAAGTAACCGCCGACACAGAACCAGTTTCAGTTGAAGACCGCCGGCAATGGTTTTTGAATCATTCAGAGAAAAGACCTCTCTATGTGAAAACAGATGAGGATGGACATATCTACGGATGGCTCAGCTTTGAAACGTTTTACGGAAGACCTGCATACAACGGGACCGTTGAAATGAGTATTTACTTAAACCAAGACGATCGAGGGAAAGGCTTAGGGTCACTTTTCTTACAAGAGGCCATTGAGTTGGCACCTTCATTAGGCATTCGAACGTTACTTGCCTTTATTTTCGGGCACAACGAAGCCAGCATTCGATTATTTAAAAAGCACGGCTTTGAGACATGGGGTCACCTGCCACGTATCGCAGAAATGGACGGCAGCAGATACGATTTAGATATTCTAGGAAAAGAATTATAAAACGAGCGTCTCTCCAACAAAGAGACGCTTTTTTATGAAGCATGTAACAGCTGTTCAAACTGTTTCGCATTTTGAAGAGATTTTCTTTGCAGGATGATGCCATGTTCATCCATCAGAATCGCTTGCGGAACAACAGTTACCCCATACAGCTCCATGATTTGCGAAGAGCGCACATACACAGCTTGATCAGGCAGCAATTGAAGAAGCGACGCATCATCTCCTTGTTCATCTCCATTGATCAAAATGAATTGAGTATCGTCGCTAGAGATGTGCTGCTTCATATCAGACAAAATGCTTTTGCATGTCATACAAGTAGAGTTCACAAATAACAGCATCACGGCTCTTCCGCTCTGCAAATATTCCTTTAAAATGACCTTATCCCCTAAATGTGTATAGCTTCGAAATAACGGCGCCGCATCACCAACATCCGCTTCCTTTAATTCAATCCCATCAAGGGTTTTGATTTTACTCATAAATTTTCCGATAAAGCGGGCAAGCAAAAACACCACAGCCAGCTGAGCAATGACAATGAATAACACAATAATCAGTAGAATATCTGTCATTTCACTTGGTCTCCTTCTATAAATGATTCAAATTGATTCCACTTTCTTTTGAACATCATGATGTCTTTTCCCACCGCTATAATGAAACAGACAGCCACTGCAATCAGAAAACAAATAATGTGAAATTGCCATGGAATTGTTTCTACATAGGAATGCACATAAAACAAGCCAATCACAAGAGCCAGCATCGACACATTACGAATCACAACTCCCCAGTGAAGACGGTCATTTTCAAGTAAACCTCCACAGCCGCATGAAATGTTACGATGTCCTCTCAATAAATTGAAAGTGACCGCTCCAGTATAGGTAAATAAAAGTGCTGTAAGACCAATCGCAGGTACAAGAGACATGTTCCATACGAACAATAGACCAGTACAAGCCAATTCAATAGTCAAAAACAAATAAAACATTGGCGCCGTGAGCGCAGAAGGCAGCAGCCGATAAGCATTCATCTGTTGCATATGCGCCGTTTGTTTTCTCACTTTATCAAGCCATGCACCTGCAAAGATGATTCCTAAGAAATAGACACCTATAAAATAAAAGACACTCACCTTACGCCATCTCCTTTTGTTGAAATAGTTGAGATTGTGCCTCATAAAGCCTTTTGTACTCTCCACCTAGCGCCATCAGCTCTTCATGGTTCCCCTCTTCAACGAAAGCACCATCTTTCATCACGATAATGCGGTCTGCTAAGCGGGCCGCTCCCATACGGTGTGTGATAAACAAGACCCCTTGATCCTGCGTATGATCGAATAGCTTTCGAATGAGTGAAATCTCCGATAGCGGATCAAGAGCAGAAGTCGGTTCATCTAAAATGATAAAATCACTTTCTCTAAAGAAGGTTCTCGCCATCGCAAGCTTTTGCCATTGTCCGCCAGACAGTTCATGACCTTCTTCAAAAAACCGGCCAAGCTGCGCATCGTATGTTTCTTCCATTTGATGAATTCTTTTCTCTATGCCTGCTTGCCGCGCAGCTGACACCATGCGCTCTTCCTCATCTATTTCGTCGATACGGCCAAATCCAATGTTTTCTTTCACAGTGAATTCGTACTTCATAAAATCTTGAAAAAGGACAGCCATTCTCGCATGATATGATTTTTTATAAATGGTCGAAATAGACTCACCATTGACCTTTTGCATATTCGGCTTGTCTGGATCATATAAACCGGTCAAACATTTAATCAAGGTCGTCTTACCTGATCCGTTATCCCCCACCAATGCAATGCGTTCACCTTTATTGATATGAAAATGTATATGCTCAATAGCAGGCGTTTTCATATTCGGATAGGTAAAAGAGAGGTTTTCTAGCGTAATGGACCGAATACACTCAATCCTCCGAAGCGATGCCCCTTTCTCTGTCTGTTCATCAATTTCTTCTTCTCTCTTTTGAAAAGTTCTCATTTCATCAATATAGAGACTCGTTTCATATAAACCAGAACATTCCCTCGTTAAGTCCTGAAAACCACTTTGAATATTTTGCACAGCTTGCAGCACAGCGACAAACGTACCTGCTGCTAATTTCTTTTGAAAGATAAGAAAGACAATAAAAAGACCGCAGCACACATAGGCAAATGTCATAAGCAATCCGCCCGCCATCTCCCAGCGAACCTGCCGCTTTAGTAATTTATATTTTTCATCTGCACTTTTTACATAATGACCTTTCCATTTTTGAAGAAGATAATGTCCTATTCCATATAAACGGATTTCCTTCAATGAATCTCGCTGTGCAACAAGGTCGGACACATACATTTCTCTTCGATCGTTAGCAGTTAACATGCGGTTTAATTGATACCGCGCGCCTCCAAAGAAGAGCTCAATCCACAAGACAGGCAGGGTAAATAAGATCAGAATGACCGCCAAACCCCAATGGATACCGATCATATAAATGAGAAGTGATACAACAGTAATCAATGCGCTCATGATTGTAAAAATACTTCTAACCATACTCAGAACATGCTGATGACTGTTCATCACACGTTGACTTTCATTATAAAAAGACGGATGTTCAAATGTAATATATGGCAGCCTGATTGCCTTTTGAAGCAATTCACTCTTCAAATGCAAACCAATCAAATTTGTCGCTTTTTGCTGACTAAGTTGAAGAATGAATTGAAGCCCATATCCTAAAACCACAATGACCATTTGCAACCCAAATAACCTTAAGACCTTTTGAATGTCTCCTGAAGAAGTCATGAATAAAATAATTTCATTAATCAATGTTTGAATAATCCAGACACTAGCCAAAGGCATAAAACCAACGATCACTTGGATCAATAGAGTTAACAGCAGATATGATCGACTTCTTTTCCAAGTATAGGAGATTGCATATAAACAATGGTTCACTGTACTCATCAAACGCTCCACCTTACACCATTTAGTATAATTGACATATTTTTGATATTTATATTATGATAGCTCTGCGTAACTTCATTCTGAGAGGACGATAACGATGAATTCAATCTTACTTTTACAGCTCACTCTTATTCTTTGCAGTCTTTTATTGACGATCGGAATCATCATCTATTTAAAACACCAGATGGAATTAATCATCTTACCGATCCAGTATGTCGGACAAAAACTTGTTCATCCGCTAATTGAAAAACCATCACCTATTCAAATGAATGATTTGCTGCAAACCAATCACAAGCAACAGCTGCTTATATTCACTGACACAGCATGTCCGCACTGCATCCCATCACTGGAACAATTCCTAGAAACGAAAAAGCAGCGTCAATTAGACATTTCTTTTAGTGTTTTGCTAAAGAATGGGCAAGAAAAGGATCAAGAATTATATCGTGATAACCAAACCAACATGCAAATTATCTCAGTGGACGAACAAATGATAGGCGCCTTTCATATTGAAGAGTTTCCATATTACATCTTGGTAGAAGAAGATGAAACAATCTCATATGCAGCCCCTTTTCCGGATGGTATTTATTCAAGGATTTCTGCAAAATAAACATAAATGAGGCATGTGAAGACAACAAACACACGCCTCGTTTTTTTATTGGTGTGGATCTGCCTGAACATCCTGATCCTTTTCCCTTGCGGCGATTTCACTCGCTTCACTTGAAGCTGTCGCTTGTTCCTCAGCTTGTTCAAACTCACTGCGAGCCTCATTTGAAATGTCTACTTGGTCACCATGCTGATTCACAGTAACAGACGAAGAAGACGATTCTTTTTGAAGCTCTTTCTCTAGTTCCTTTAATTTAGACACATGAAGCTCTAAATCTTTTCCTTGCTGAACTAGAGTCAGTTGTTGAAATAATGCCTTTCTCTCTTCTGGAGAATGGTCGCCTTGAACAATTTTCGCAGCTTGGTTTAAAAAAGAATTTGATGTTTGACCCGCTTGACGACTGTTTGACGTCTGCACAGCATTTGTTAAAAATGAAATTGAAGATATGCTCATGCGTTCACATCCTATTAAATAAAATCCTTGAATTTAGCAGCCACATCTAACGCGTTCTTGGCTAGTACAAATCTCACCTGTATCACGATCCACGTAGTAACGGAAAGTTCCAACACCTTGAAGGAAACAAGTTGGCGCTGATTTGCATGAAGTGACTAATTTTTGCAAAATACATCTTGAAGCTGCAGGTTGAACATTGGTCATTTTGTTTAAGAAACGATCTAACATATGAATTCCACCTTCCAATTTTTATGGTAATACAACACAATAATAACCAATTACAAGACAACTAACAACATATTTTGATAAATTTACTAATTATTTTTAACTATTAATCTTATTTATGACATAAATTGTCGTTAAAATTTATAGTAAATGTTACTTTTTTCTTATTTGAAGATAATTTATTTATCCATAAATAATAGTAAAGTGAAGATAGAAATATTTTTTAATTGCTCTACATTCACTCTTCCTAAAGTACTACTTGCTCAAGTATGATAAAGAGTGAATACATAAAGGAGTGAACACCATTGCAACAAACTGAGAAAATCATTCAATCTCTTCATTCGATCACAAAGTGGGGAAAAGTTGGTAGTATATTTCTCTATATTTCAGGCGGCCTAGCTATTCTTATTGGTTTTTGGCTTGTTCTTCCTGCTGCCCTTGGCGTCTTCCTCATTATGATGGGATTCCATGTACAAAAATCTGTAAATGCAGCTGAACAATTAATTCAAGCTCCTGATACTTCTTATGAAGAGTTATTAGAACAATATGCTAAGATGATGAAAATGCAGACGCTATTTGCCATATCAAGTATTGTCACAGTCATTCTCTCATTCATCGCCATTATCTTGATGCTGATATTAGGTGGCCTAGCCTTTCTTCAAGAAATTCCTAGTGACGTCCAGCAATACGAAGGTGAATACGAACAAGAGCTTGGTGACTTTTATTAATGGAGAGGGGTATCAATGAACATTCGATACCCCTTTTGTTTGATCATTTGGCATTGATCATCCTACTAAGCTTGACATTCCGCCTTGATCATTTTAAAATACAAATCGTAACCATTACGAATTAAAGGAGGATCCATTACTGATGCGCGTAAAAATTACCTTAGCCTGTACTGAAACAGGTGACAGAAACTATATCACAACAAAGAATAAAAGAACGAATCCGGACCGACTGGAGTTAAAAAAATATTCTCCTCGGCTAAAGAAATATACCCTTCATAGAGAAACAAAATGAATTTTTTAGGCTTTAAATCGTAATTATTACTTTTTAAGTGAGGCGGAAATCAAAATGAGTATTGTCAAAAGGACAGAAAGAAATGAATAAGCGAATACCTGTTACAGTATTAAGCGGTTTTTTAGGAGCAGGAAAAACAACAATATTAAATCATGTCCTACAAAATCGTAAAGGGTTAAAAGTAGCTGTGATTGTCAATGACATGAGCGAAATTAATATTGATGCAGAACTAGTCAAACAAGGCGGTGAGCTCTCTCGATCAGATGAGAAGCTAGTTGAATTGTCTAATGGTTGTATTTGCTGCACATTGAGAGAAGATTTGTTAATCGAAGTAGAACGCCTGTGTAAGACTGGTCATATCGATTATATTGTCATTGAGTCAACAGGTATTAGTGAACCAATTCCAGTCGCGCAAACTTTCTCTTATATTGATGAAGAAATGGGGATAGATTTGACACGCTTTTGCCGGTTAGACACGATGGTCACTGTTGTAGATGCGAACCGTTTCTGGACCGACTTCCAGTCAGGAGAAAGTTTATTAGACCGTAAACAAGCCGTTTCCGATGATGACGAACGGGAAATTTCTGATTTACTTATTGATCAAATTGAATTTTGTGACGTGCTGATTATAAATAAGTGTGATCTAGTATCAAACTCAGAATTAGACCGACTTGAGCACGTGCTGACCACACTTCAACCAGAAGCATCTATCATCAGAACCTCAAAAGGGCAAGTAAAGCCAAGTGACATTTTGAATACTGGTTTATTCGACTTTGAAAAAGCCAGTGCTTCTGCTGGCTGGATCAAAGAAATCAACGCCGGGCATTCTCAGCATACGCCGGAAACAGAAGAATACCAAATCTCATCCTTTGTTTATGAAAGAAGACTCCCCTTTCATACTGGCAGGTTAAATAATTGGTTAGATCAGATGCCTGAGCAAATAGTTCGCGCTAAAGGATTTACATGGCTGGCCACACATCATGATTTAACCATTTTAATTTCACAGGCCGGAAAATCTGTTGCGATTGAACCAATTGCATACTGGATTGCTGCCTTGCCTGAGCAAGATAAGGCACGGATATTAAAGCAAGAACCAGAGCTTCTTGACGAGTGGGACGCAGAATTTGGTGATCGGCATACAAAACTTGTGTTTATCGGCGTAGATTTGCCTAAAGCAGATATCATTCGCACACTAGATCAATGCTTACTCACACCTGAAGAATTTGATCAAGATTGGACTACATTTGAAGACCCCTTTCAATGGAAAATCCAACATTAAAAAAGGAGGGTTTTAAGTGGCAAAGAAATCTAAGATTGCTAAAGAAAAAAAGAGGCAGCAGCTTGTATTGAAATATGCAGAATTAAGAAAAGAGTTAAAAGAAAAAGGTGACTATGAAGCTTTACGGAAATTACCTAGAGACTCTTCCCCTACCCGCTTAAAAAACCGCTGTGAATTAACCGGCCGCCCTAGAGGTTACTTACGAAAATTTAAAATGTCTAGAATTGCTTTTCGTGAGCTTGCCTATAAGGGCCACATCCCAGGAGTAAAAAAATCGAGCTGGTAAAGATTGAATTGATCTTATCACAGCTCTCATAAAAGTAAAGTAGCAAAAAATGTTTAAAATTCTATTTTCCAGGCATATCTAAACCTTTTTGAGCTACAAAATAACATTTTAAAAACCAGCAGAGTTTCTGCTGGTTTTTTATAATGACTGGATTCATAAGATGAATAGACCTATTTCAAAAAAAGATTGTCAACAATGATTATGACTTTTTCTATTCTTTTCAAAAATACATGATCATGATACTTTGTTGTCACTACCCACCGATGTATGACATTTCAACTTTTTTCTGATCTTTCTTCTGTTCTCTCTCGGCTGAATATTGGTCCTGTCTATTCGACCATAGTTCCTTCAATATATTCTTTATATCTTCATTATCTTTAGCCGAGCGAATCACCCGTTTCAGATCAAAACCCGACGATGCAAAAAGACATGTAAACAATTCACCGCGAGCAGAAAGCCTCGCTCTGTTACATGTTCCACAAAAAGCATCTGAAACAGAAGAAATAATGCCTATCTCTCCTGAACCATCTTTATAAAAGAATCTGTTGGCTACTTCACCTGGATATTGAGGAGGTTCTGGTTTGATAGGAAATGTTGAATCAATTAGACCAATGATTTCTTTCTTTGTCATGACATGCTCTAGATTCCATTTGTTCGTATTTCCAACATCCATAAACTCGATAAATCTGAGAACATGTCCTTCTTTTTTAAAGTAAGCTGCCATTGGTAAAACATCCTGATCATTCACACCTTTTTGAACAACCATATTGATCTTAATAGCAAGTCCAGCTTTTTTTGCAGCCTCAATCCCATCAAACACTTTTTGGATAGAAATATTCCTTCCGTTCATTTGCATAAAACGGTCAGGATTTAATGAATCCAAACTAATGGTGACTCTCTGAAGACCTGCTTTCTTTAACTTATCAGCATATAAAGGTAAAAGCGTTCCATTGGTTGTCATAGCAATGTCTTCGATTCCTGGAATTTTTGAAAGCTTTTCTATTAAGATAGGCAAATCTTTTCGCATTAAAGGTTCACCACCCGTGATGCGTATTTTCACCACACCTAAGTCCTTTGCAAAAAGGGTAGCAAGCTGTTCAATTTCTTCGAAACTAAGCAGTTCTTCTTTATTCAAAAAAGGATAATCTGGTCCAAAAATTTCAGCAGGCATACAGTACGTACATCTAAAGTTACAGCGATCTGTTACTGATATTCTTAAATCGCGCAATGGTCGATGTCTCTTATCCAATATACTGTCCATACTTTGCCTCCTATTCTGTAATACGCTGATGGTGAGTGTAGATATTAAAAGATTTTCCTCTGACGAATCCAACTGTCGTGATATTTAATTCTTCTGCCATATTAAGCGCCAGCTCAGTAGGTGCTGATTTTGAGATGACGATCGACACTCCTAGTTTTGCTGCCTTCAATAAAACTTCTGACGATATCCGGCCGCTAAACACAAGGATTTTATCTCTAAGTGGAATTCGATGAAGTAAACAGTATCCATAGATTTTATCTAAAGCATTATGTCTTCCTATATCAGTTCTAGTGATGAATAGCTTCTCTGTGTCACACAGTCCAGCATTATGAACACCACCAGTATGTTGAAATAATTGGCTTTCTTCTTGTAAACACTTCATTAGATGCATACAGGTTTCAGCAGAAATGTTGATTCGATCAATGGCTGTTTTTGCCGTTTTCACATCTTGGAGAAAATAAAAGTGTCTCCCTTTCCCACAACAAGAACCAATCACTCGCTTTGTAAAATCTGATGACTGAAATCCGCTTGGGTGAACTAAATCAACATATGCAAAGCCCATACTTTCATCTATTGTAAACCTTTTAATCTCATTTTCAAATCGAATGACTCCTTCTGAAGCTAAAAAACCGATAACCAATTCTTTCAAATGATCTGGTGAACAAACAAGTGTCACAAATTCCTCTCCATTCACGATCACAGTTAAAGGGAATTCTTCTACAACTTCATCTGTTTTGCAAGTAAATTGGCCTTCACGGTATTGGTGTATGACTCGTTTCTTTTTAACAGAAGGATTCATTGTATGATCTTCCTTTCAGCACAAATTTAGTTATATGATCCAATCAAATTATGATATTATTTTAAAAAGTCATAAAATTGCAACATATTCCTATCTTATCAAACTTTTTGATTGCTTTATATGGGGGGAACAAAATGAACAAATCGAAAAATCGCTGGCTCATTGCAACAAGTGCTGTAGGAATTCATTTATCTATTGGGTCTGTTTATGCTTGGAGTGTTTTTACGAACCCTTTGCATCAAGCCTTTCAGTGGTCATTGACAGAAATAAGCTTGACCTTCAGTATTGCTATTTTATTTTTAGGATTATCTGCTGCTTTCATGGGGCATTTCGTTGAAAGGTATGGTCCAAGGGCATCAGGGCTCTTCTCAGCTATTTTCTTCGGTATTGGAATGACAGGGTCAGGATTCGCTGTCCACATGTCCTCACTCCCACTCCTCTATTTATTTTATGGTGTGCTCGCTGGGATAGGATTAGGGGTAGGCTACATTGCACCTGTATCAACTTTGGTGAAATGGTTTCCGGACCGAAGAGGACTTGCAACCGGCTTAGCTATTATGGGTTTTGGATTTGCGTCTCTTATTTGCAGCCCAATTATCCAATATCTCATTGAAAAAGTGAACATCGCAAATACCTTTTACATTCTTGGAATTTCCTATTTTATGATCATGGTGATCTCATCTCTTTATTTATCACCACCAACATCTGAAGACGTCAAACAGTTTGACGTGTTAAAAACAAATCAAAGAAAAATCCCTCAGGATTTATCACAGCTTACAGCAAATGAAGCGATCAAAACACGACGTTTTTATTATTTGTGGCTCATGCTCTTTATTAATATCACATGCGGAATTGCCATTATTTCAGTTGCATCGCCTCTTGCACAAGAAAGTGTTGGATTCACTGCAGGTGCTGCAGCTACCCTTGTTGGTATTTTAGGTGCTTTTAATGGTTTAGGGCGGATTGGCTGGGCATCCTTCTCAGATTATATCGGAAGGCCGAATACGTATACAATCTTCTTTAGTATCCAGCTCATTGCCTTTCCTTTACTCCCCTATTTAAAAGAACCGCTCGTCTTTTCAATCGTGATGGCGATCATTTATACGTGCTATGGAGGAGGGTTTGCTTCAATTCCAGCCTATATTGGGGATTTATTTGGCACGAAACAACTTGGTGCCATACACGGTTATATTCTGACTGCCTGGGCCGCTGCTGGTTTAGCTGGACCTTTATTTTCATCCTTTATTCGAGATATAACAGGTAACTACACGCAAAGTCTGATGGTGTTCTCTGGCTTATTTTTCATCGCTTTTATCATATCTCTTCTCATACGGAAAGATATTCAACAGCTTAGAGAAACAAACCTTGCTGCTACTTCTTCTGTCTCAGCCCGACCTTAATTTGAATTTGACAGAATCACAATCTAAAGGTAATTTTTAGATATGAAAACGCTTCATAAAGTAATAGGAGGGTGATGATATCATGGGGAAAACAAAACATAAGGGGCCTATTAAGCTTAATAAAAAACCCTCACCAAAGCTATGGGCCTCTTTTGCGCCTATGGGGCTTGGAAAAGTAAAACCGAAACACATTCGAGATACGATGAAAGTGGCATGGGAAAACAAGGATAATCTCCCCTATGCATATCGTATTTTAACGCAGGGCGTGTGTGATGGCTGTGCCCTGGGTGTTTCAGGGTTATATGACCAAACGCTCGCAGGACCTCATATATGCACCACAAGACTAAATGTACTTCGTCTTAATACAATGCCAGCTATTGATCCAAAATGGTTCGAAGATATTCAACAGCTCAAACAAATGGACAGCACCTCTCTTCGCAAACTTGGCCGTATTCCTTATCCACTGATTCGAAAAAAAGGTGACAATGCCTTTACGCGTATTTCCTGGGATGATGCATTAGATCAAATCGCAGCTAAAATCAAATCAATTGATAAACGGCAGCTCGCTTTCTATTTAACGGCTAGAGGAATTACAAATGAAGTCTATTATACCGCTGCGAAGGCAGCTCGCTTTATCGGGACAAATCATATTGATAATGCGTCTCGCATTTGTCATTCACCGAGCAAAACCGCTCTTAAACGATCCCTTGGTATAGGAGCCTCCAGCTGTAATTACAACGATTGGATCGGAACGGATGTCTTAATTTTTTGGGGATCTGTCGCAGCAAACAATCAGCCCGTTTCCACTAAATATATGTATGCGGCGAAAAAGAAAGGAACCAAAATTATTGTCATCAATCCGTACAAAGAGCCTGCCATGGAAAAGTACTGGGTTCCCTCTATTCCAGAAAGTGCTCTATTCGGCACAAAAATCGCGGATGATTTCTATCAAGTCAATATAGGCGGCGATATTGCGTTTATGAACGGCGTCATCAAACATTGGTTTGACATGGAGCAGCATGCTCCCCATTCCGCTCTTGATCATGAATTTATTCAAGCCCATACTACCGGCATACAGGATTTAAAGCAGCATGCCGCACAGTTGAAGTGGGAGGACCTAGAAGCATCATCAGGCTTATCAAAAGAAAGAATGAAGGAATTTGCGATCCTCCTTGCCAATGCCAATTCAGGCGTTTTTATTTGGAGTATGGGTCTTACCCAGCACCGCTTTGCAACTGATAATATATCACAGGTCGCCAACCTTGCTATGTTACGTGGATTTATTGGCAGGAAACATTGTGGTGTCATGCCAATTCGAGGGCATAGCGGCGTTCAAGGTTCTGGTGAAATGGGTGCTGATCCATTCGTTTTGCCGGGCAGTGATTTTGATGAAGAGAATATTGAAAGAATCGAAAAAATTTGGGGGTTTGACATTCCGAAATGGCATGGTGACACCATTGGGCAATCCTTTGAGAAAATGGCTCTCCCAAAAGAACATCCGCAAAAACTCAAAATGCTGTTTACGAGCGGCGGAAACTTTTTAGAAACGATGCCAAATCCAGATGCGATCGAAAAAGCTTTATCTGAGCTTGAACTCCGTGTCCATCAAGATATCATTTTGAATACCTCTACACTTGTAGAGGCAGAAGAGACGGTAATTGTTCTGCCTGCTATGACAAGATATGAACAGCCAGGCGGCGGTACATCAACTAGTACGGAACGCATGGTATATTTCAGTCCAGAAATTGAAGGACCTCGTATTGAGGAAGCCAGAGCAGAATGGGACATTTATATTGATCTTGCAAAAAGAGTCCGGCCAGAAGATGCTGAGCTGATTCATTTCGAAACGGCTGAAGACATTCGCCGTGAGATTGCGGTCGCAAATCGAAACTATGACGGCATCCAGCATTTGCGTCATAAAGGAGACGTTTTTCAATGGGGTGGCGCATGGCTATGTGAAGACGGGGAGTGTCCAACACCGGACGGCAAAGGACATCTTCTTCCTGCCCAGCTGCCTCAATACCGAAAAACGGAAGGACATTTTAATATCACGACAAGAAGAGGAAAGCAATTCAACTCCATGATCTATAGTGAAAAGGATGCCTTTAATGGTGGGAAGCGTCATTCTATCTTGATGAATAACGAAGATGCAAAAGAACTTTATGTCCAAGAAGGTGATCCAGTTGTCTTGTTTAATCAATATGGGTCCTATCAAGGAGTGGCTCAATTCGGGGATTTGAAACGTGGCAATATCGCTGTTTATTGGCCTGAAGGGAACGTTTTAATTCCAAAGGGTGTGTATGAGAGCTACTCACAGATTCCCGAGTATAATACGGCGGCAATATTAGAAAAAGCCGAAACTTTTCATGCAAGAAAAGATCAGCACTACGTGGAGAAACGAATTGATGAATTAGAAACTACTTTGAATTGATCTTCAACTAAAAAACAGCTGGGGAAAACAATCCCCAGCTCCCATTCATATCCTACTGACCAAAAGCGCTCGCTTCATTTTGTAGAATGTGATTCAATTCTTCGGCATTCGCAGCCGGTTGATATTGTCCACCACCCGCTTTTGCAACAGACTTTAGACTTTTTGCTTCTTTTTCATTCACGTCAAAGCCGATGATATTGACAATGGTGTCAATTCCGTCTTCATGTAATTCCTTTGCTGCTTGTGAAGGGCTTCCTCCACAAGTTTCTTTACCATCACTGACGACATAGACAATATTTTTTCCTTCAGCCTGGTGATCTTCAAAATCTTGTTTCGTATCTGTTAATGCTTTTGCAAGTGGTGTCCAGCCGGTCGGCTTATACACATTCAGTGCTTGCTGAAATGTTGATGGCTCATATGATCCAAATCCGTAAACGGCTTCAGAGCTTCCACAAGAAACTGCTTTTCCTGCATTTTTATTGGTTCCTTCATGACCAAACACACGTAGCAGGACTTGTGTATCTTCTGATAAAATACTTGCGAAGCTTTGAATAGAACGTTTGGCGATATCGATTTTCTTTTCGCCTTCAACTGATTGTGCCATGCTGCCGCTTAAATCAAGTAATATCACCACATGAGCAGGCTCCTGTTTTGTCACAGCATGAGCTGGTGAAGAAAGAAGCAGGACAAGACTAGCCAAAATGGTTAATACAATATTTCGTTTCATTCATAAAAACCTCCCTTTTTACATTTGTACAGAAAAAGAGAAACGATAGCATACATCAATCGTTTCCCTTTTGTTCAGCAAGTTATTCGTGTAGTTTTAATGATTCTGCCGACAAGATAGAACCCATTTCTTTACCAGTGCTTGCTTGGTAGTATTGGCCTTTACCCGCTTTGGCTACTTGCTTCAATTGACCTTCATAGCCATCGTTAAAGTCTAATCCGATCACATTAACAACAGTCGATCCTTTTGAGTTATGCAATTCTTTTGCTACTTTTACTGGATCTCCGCCACAAGTTTCTTCACCATCAGTGATTAGGTACACAATATGTTTTGTTCCACCATTAAGCTGTTCATCCGTTTGCTTTGCATTTTCAAGAGCACGAGCAATCGGTGTCCAGCCATTTGGTCCAAGTCCGTTTAAAGAGTTTTCAAAGCTTTCTTTTTCGTAAGGCTGTACGCCATAAACGCCTCTAATGACTTCACATGATTGAGCTTTACCTGAATTTTTGTTGTTTCCTTCAGAGCCAAACAAGCTCATACGAATTTTAGCGTCTTTTGGAAGTGACTGAGCAAATTTAAATACCTCTTGTTTTGCGAGGTCAAATTTGCGTTCTCCCTCTACTTTTCTTGCCATGCTTCCACTTGCATCAAGTAAGATAGTAACTCTTACATCTTTGTTATGTTTTTTGACTGTAGATGCTTTTGCAAATACTGGTGAAGAGATTGACATAGATAATGTCAATACAGCTAAGGTTACGAGTGTAAATACTTTTTTCAACATCATTTTTCCTTCCTCCTTATGTATTTAATTGAAACATCTTAATCGTAAAATATTCTGTCTTGGAATGGTATAGGACTCGGTCCCTTTTTCTCTTTCATCAAAATCACTAAAAATCTGTCAGTTGTCTAGATATATTCACCTAACACATCATTTTTTCTTTTGTTTTCTCCTTCTTTCGAGGGGCTTTGTATCGGCCATCGGTTCTTGTCGGGACGTAAATGTTTAAGATTTCCTGAGGTGCGTCTTAAGTCGCAAATTGACACATTCTGTTCAAACCTCTTGGAACACAAAAAAAGATGCCCCATTTCTGAGGCACCTTTGCTTTATTTTTTAGCCATATACGTGTTGAGAAAACGTTCAGCTGATTCAATTTGAATCCCTTTATAATAATGTTTCACGATAGCCTCTACTTTTTTGCCTGACTGTGCCATATAGTGCGCACCATACTGACTCATTCCAACCCCATGGCCATACCCTTTTGTCGTAATGATAATTTGCTGGCCCTGTCGTTCCCATGTAAAGTCCGCTGAATGAAGTCCTAGTGACTCTCGAATGTCTCTGCCTGTCAGTGTTTTACCGTTTATTACGGCTTTCGCTACTTGATTTCCTGGCGTCCGTTCTACTATCTGTCCTACCTGAGCCTGCTGAGTGAGCGTCACACCTAATTTTTGCTGAAATTCACTAACTGGGATGGTTTTCTTGTTTTGAAATTTTGGCGATTTTTCGTCCCATTTACTTGAGACACTTTTCAAATATGGGATTTCGTTTTTCCAATAAGCTTCAGCATTTTCCGTTTTTCCGTTACTTGTTGAAAAGAATGAGGCATCAATTGGTTTCTCGTCATAAGTCAGCACTTTTCCTTGTGTGCTGGCGACAGCTTCTGTGACTTTTTTTAACTTCCAATTGTACGCTTTCCCCCAAATTTTCTTGAGTTCCTGCTTGTTTTTATAAACTTGGAACATTTGGGTGTCATCTACAAGAGAGCCCTTTGGTGATTTGACGGTCTTATCGATGATCATTTGTCTGACGATATACGTTCTTGCAGCGAGTGCCTGTGCCTTGAGTGCTTCCATTTCAAAATCAGCTGGCATTTCAGACGCTACGACACCGATCACATACTCTTCTAAGGGGATGTTTTCTACCTGCTGATGAGCTGAACGATAGACGGGGATAGCGACGGGTGATTGCTTCAATTTGACTGTACCCTTCACTTCTTTTTTAACTGATGGCTCCGCTGATACATGCTGGCTTACCTCCGGTTTCCCTTGAAACGTCGGCAACACAAGTAAAGTTGGAATCATTAAAATAATGATGCATATTCCTGCGATTGTCCATATCATTGGTTTCATATTTGGCTGCCCCCATTTGTCATTGAATCTCTTTTATCCTATGGGCGGGGACAAGCTAATATGACAGCTTCTTTCATTCAGTGGACAAGTCTTTTGATGAAGATATGAGGCTGTTTATCAACTGATTTTACTGTTCGTCTTTATGAATAAAATTTAAGATGGTTGGATACACTAATGATAAGCTTTAAAAATAAAGCATTCTATGATTCTAAAAAAAATCAGCATGCCCCATGGACACACTGATTTCTTTATGATTACGCGTTCAGATCTGATACAACTTGTTCTTGTGTCACATCTGCTGTTTCATCGTTTACTCTTTCAATATCTGCACCGATTGCTGCAAGCTTCTGGTGGAAGTTCACATAACCACGATCGATATGCTTCAACTCAGTGACACGTGTATGACCTTCTGCTACTAATCCAGCAAGTACAAGTGCTGCTCCTGCTCTTAAATCAGTCGCTGATACTTCAGCACCTTGAAGTTGAACCGGCCCGTTGATAATCACAGAGCGACCCTCAATTTTAATATCGCCATTCATGCGGCGGAATTCTTCAGCATGCATAAAGCGGTTTTCAAACACCGTTTCTGTAATCATGCTTGTTCCGTTCGCACGAAGCAATAGCGCCATCATCTGAGATTGCATATCCGTTGGGAAACCAGGATGTGGCATTGTTTTTAGATCGATTGGCTTGAGCTCAGATGGTCCAATGACTCTTAAACCTTCTTCTTCTTCAATGATCTGAATACCCATTTCTTCCATTTTTGCTACAAGTGATGTCATGTGCTCTGGCACTGCGCCCTTTACAAGAACATTTCCTTCTGTAATAGCTGCTGCCACCATGAAAGTACCTGCTTCAATTCTGTCAGGGATGATGTTGTGTTTTGCACCGTGAAGTGTTTCCACACCTTCGATTTTGATTGTACCAGTACCAGCTCCGCGAACCTTACCGCCCATGGCATTGATGTAGTTTGCCAAATCAACAATTTCAGGTTCTTTTGCTACGTTTTCTAAAATCGTTGTTCCTTCAGCTAATGCTGCTGCCATGATGATGTTTTCAGTTGCACCGACACTTGGGAAATCCAAATAGATTTTCGCACCTTTTAAACGGCCTTTTACTTCAGCCTCGATGAAACCATTTCCTACTTGAATTTTAGCTCCCATTGCTTCAAAGCCTTTTAAATGCTGGTCAATTGGTCTTGAACCAATCGCACAGCCTCCAGGTAATGCAACTCTTGCATGACCTGTTCTTGCTAAAAGTGGTCCCATGACGAGCACAGACGCTCGCATTTTACGGACATACTCAAACGGAGCCTCAGTTTCTAGTGCATGAGATGCATCCACTGATACTTCGTTATTTTCAAAATGTACTTCTGCTCCTAAATGACGTAACACTTCATTGATTGTATATACATCGGAGAGCGTAGGTACATCACAAATTACGCTTTTTTCTGTACTTGCTAACAAAGATGCAGCGATAACTGGTAAAACGGCATTTTTTGCGCCTTCTACTTTAACTGTGCCGTTTAACTTTTGACCGCCGCGGACGATGATTTTTTCCAAGGTCTTCCCCTCCGCGTCCCAAATTCTCTATATTAATATTCAGTCGTTACGATTGGTGTGCCAACCGTAATCGTATGATTTTCGTTCATTTCCGAACTTCTGATGGCAATTTGAACATTCATTTTATCATTTGAAGTCATAATGAACTGTTCCCACTTATCTGTGTAAGCGGAAAGCGACACAAAATTAGACTCAACGAGATACTCAACTGGTTTTGCTTGAAATTCATTTGCTAACGTTTCAGCTTTTTTTTGCAAAACAACATCCATCATACCATTTACATGACCATCGAGACAAGTAAAAATTACAAATTTCTCTTGTAATAAGCTTTTTGCATGACGTACGAACTGATCATATGTATGCTCCCAGGTATTCAGTGGGCGAGCACCTTTTTGCTCATATAATAAATACGACTTTTGATTGGATTTTGTGTCGGTCTTCACGAGTAAAATTTTCGATAAAGTATCATTTTTTTCATCTTTGTAAATTCCTGTGACTTTGGTGACATGTTTCTCTTCTTTTTCGGTCCACTCATACTGTCGTAGTTCGTCTTTCAAACGTTGCACTTTTTTTGAAAATTGTTCGGATGAAATGTCTACATTTGTTTTGGCGTGAAGGGTCCATCCATCTACTTCAATTTGCTGGTTTTTCAGACCTTCTGCTATTTGGGCGAGCGGAGAAGATTCTTCCGCACGAACACCTTGAATCATCAGAACAAAAAAAAGAATAAACGCAAATAATGGCCAACCTTTTACATACTTTCTCACTTGTCATTCCCCCTTGCTACAAGTGTTGCCGCAAGGAGGTCTATGCATACGTGGAAAAGTCATCAAAGACCATACTTTTGACGCTTCTTTTTACGTTCCCGCATAAGGCAGTGACCAAACCTTTTATGTTAGAACATATAAGGAATTTGTCTAGAGAAATTTAAGTAATCAAGGAAGAAATTGCTGACTGCAGATGCGATGGCAATGGTAATGAGCATCATCAGCAATCTTGCCTGAACGATTTTCCCTTTTTTAATCAGTGGATCAACATTTACGGCAAGCAATGCCCACCATGTAACCGCAATAAAAAACAGGTGGATCACAATACTCACGATGGCTTGTTGTCCTACGTCTTCCATACAGTTGAATCCTCCTTTTATTTATTTCTGTAAAGGAAAACTCCCTTTCATTATATCCTCGAAAATCGGAAAGATGAATCATTTGGAAAAAAGAGCTACATTTAGAGTAAATCCCCTCTTATCCTGGTGCCAAGGAGATGATATACTGCGTGTGGAAGGAGCTGAACACATTGAAAGATTCTTTTCCTGACTTTGTTGATTTGTACGGAGAACTGGTTCCCTCATTTGATCATGAATGGGAGGCCATTGCTTTCTACTTTGATTATAGACAGACACAGCTAGAAGAATTAGCGCAATTGTGTCATTTTCATAACATTTCTTTGGATTATTCTGAGGAAAGCCTGTATCAGTTAGAATCACTATACTTTGATGCATTTACCAAGCAGCTGTTTGCTGAGTGGAAAATGCCAATAGATGCATTAGAAGCGATGATGAGTGTGTATATGGGAGAGGTTGTCCTCCGTCATCATTCAGATGCTGACTGGGTAGTACGGCCTTATATGGACTCTCCGCATCAATATACGCTTGGCTTGCGCCGGCACAATAAAACGTGGCATAGTACGCAGTTTTGCGAGCACTTATATCTTGAAAAACAGGATTCTCACCCGTATGTGTCGATGTACCAATCTCTCATGTCATTCTAAAAAAATCCTTCTTATCACAATGATAAGAAGGATTTTCTGTTTTATTTCCCTGCTACATTTAAACGGTTTAACGCCCGTTTTAATGCGAGTTCCGCCCGGCGTACATCACTTTCATTCGGGTGGTTCAAATGCTCTTCAGCACGCTGTTTCGCTGATTTAGCACGATCGACATCAACTTTATCTGATGTTTCAGCGGCCTGAGCAAGAATGGTTACTTGTTCAGGGCGAACTTCAACAAATCCGCCACTTACTGCAACCAATTCAGTTGATCCACTATGTTTTAAGCGAACTGCACCGATTTTTAGCGGAGCAACCATTGGAACGTGGCCAGCTAAAATACCAAGCTCACCGCTTTCTGCTCTGACACTGACCATTTCCACATCCGCTTCATACACTGGGCCGTCGGGAGTAACGATATTGACTTGAACGGTCTTCATGCTTTTACCCTCCTAAGGACCAGATTAGGCCTCTACACCCATCTCTTTGGCTTTTTCAACCACTTCTTCAATGCGTCCAACTAAGCGGAATGCATCTTCTGGAAGGTGATCGTATTTACCAGATAAGATTTCCTTGAAGCCTTTAACAGTTTCTTTCAATGGCACATAAGAACCCTTTTGGCCAGTGAACTGCTCTGCTACGTGGAAGTTTTGAGATAGGAAGAATTGAACACGACGTGCTCTGTGTACCACAAGCTTATCGTCCTCAGATAATTCATCCATACCTAAAATGGCAATGATATCTTGTAGTTCTTTATAACGCTGCAATGTTTGCTGCACTTCACGCGCAATGGCATAATGCTCTTCACCAACGATCTCTGGTGCAAGTGCACGAGATGTTGAAGCAAGAGGATCAACCGCTGGGTAAATACCCATTTCAGTCAGCTTACGCTCAAGGTTTGTCGTTGCATCAAGGTGAGCGAACGTTGTTGCTGGAGCTGGATCCGTATAGTCATCCGCAGGTACATAGATCGCTTGAATCGATGTAACCGATCCTACGTTTGTAGACGTGATACGCTCTTGCAGCTGACCCATTTCTGTTGCAAGTGTCGGCTGATAACCTACCGCTGAAGGCATACGTCCAAGAAGGGCTGATACTTCAGAACCTGCTTGGGTAAAACGATAGATGTTATCGATGAAGAACAATACGTCTTGACCTAGTTCATCACGGAAATGCTCTGCCATTGTCAAACCAGTTAGGGCAACACGCATACGTGCACCTGGTGGCTCGTTCATTTGGCCGAAGACCATGGCTGTTTTTTCGATAACGCCAGAATCTTTCATTTCGTAGTAAAGGTCGTTTCCTTCACGTGTACGCTCTCCAACACCAGCGAATACAGAAATACCGCCGTGTTCTTGTGCGATGTTGTTGATCAATTCTTGAATCAGAACGGTTTTACCTACACCGGCTCCACCGAATAGACCGATCTTTCCACCCTTGATGTAAGGAGCAAGAAGGTCAACAACTTTAATACCCGTTTCAAGAATTTCAACTTCTGTAGAAAGTTGATCAAAAGAAGGCGCTTGTCTGTGGATTGGATCTCTTTGGGCTTCCACACCAAGTGGCTCATCTAAGTCAATGTTATCTCCCAGTACGTTGAATACACGTCCAAGTGTTACGTTACCAACTGGTACTGAAATTGGTTTTCCAAGGTCTACAGCTTCCATACCGCGCTTCACACCGTCTGTTGATGCCATTGCGATGGTTCTGACTGTATTATCACCTAAATGTAGTGCTACTTCTAAAGTTAAGTCGATAGTAACTTCACTTTCGCTTTCCGCTTTATGCGAAACTCTGATCGCATTATAAATCTCAGGCAAGTGACCGTCTTCAAAATGAACGTCTACGACTGGTCCCATGATCTGACTGATGCGTCCTGTTTTCATTGCATTCCCTCCTGACAATTATTTCTATTCTAAGGCAGCTGCTCCGCCGACAATTTCTGTAATCTCTTGTGTAATCGCTGCTTGACGAGCACGGTTATAAGAGAGTGTCAGGTTGTCGATCAATTCTTTTGCGTTGTCTGTTGCACTCTTCATTGCTGTCATCCTTGCAGCATGTTCACTTGCTTTGCTGTCAAGAAGCGCACCGAAAATCAAACTCTCTGCATATTGAGGAAGGAGAACTTCAAGAATTTCTTCTTCAGAAGGCTCAAACTCATAAGATGCGGAACGTTTATTTGGTGTCGCTGCGGCCGAAAGGTCCGTTAGCGGCAATAATTTCTTCTCTGTTACTTCTTGTGAAATGGCACTGACAAAGTGGTTGTAGAACATGTAAAGTTCGTCAAACGCTTCATCAGAGAACATTTGAACTGTACTGCTTGCTAATTCTTTAATATCAGCAAACGCTACTTCGTCTCCAAGCCCTGTTACTTCAGAAATAACTGGAATACCGCGCTTTTTGAAGAAGTCGCGTCCGATTTTACCAATCACAATCACCGCATATTCATCAGCGGATTGATGACGAGATTGAATGGTTTGGTAAGCGGCACGCAAAATCGAGCTGTTAAAAGGTCCTGCAAGCCCCCGATCAGATGTAATGACGAGATACCCTGTTTTCTTGACAGGTCTTGAAAGAAGCATTGGGTGCTTAGCACTTGTTCCAGTTGCGATTGCAGCAACCACTTCCTGGATTTTCTCCATGTAAGGAACAAAAGACTTCGCATTGTTTTCAGCACGATTCAGTTTCGCAGCTGATACCATTTGCATCGCTTTTGTGATCTGACTCGATTTTTTCGTTGACGTGATCCTTGACTTTATATCGCGTAATGAGGCCAAAGATTTCACCACCTTTTTTCAGGAATCCGTGTTCATTTACGTGAAAAGAGAGAAAAAGAGAATCTTTTTCTCTCGGAAAGATTACTAATTAGTTGCTTGGTGCAAACGTACGTTTAAAGCCTTCGATTGCTGTATTCCACTCTTCATCAGCAGGCATGTTTCCTGTTTGAGAGATGGTGTCAAACAAGTCTTTATGGTTTTCTTCAATGTACATGAATAACTCAGCTTCAAAACGTTTGACATCAGCAATCGCGACATCGTCTAAGTATCCTCTTGTAAGTGCATAAAGAATCGCTACTTGTTTTTCAACTTTAAGCGGTTTGTTCAAGTCTTGTTTTAAGACTTCAACTGTTCTAGCACCACGGTTTAATTTTGCTTGAGTCGCTTGGTCTAGATCAGATCCAAACTGAGCGAATGCTTCAAGCTCACGATAAGAAGCAAGATCCAGACGAAGTGTACCTGCTACCTTTTTCATCGCTTTGATTTGTGCAGAACCACCTACACGAGATACAGACAATCCTGCGTTTACTGCTGGACGTACGCCTGAGAAGAAGAGATCAGATTGTAAGAAAATCTGTCCATCTGTGATTGAAATAACGTTTGTTGGGATATATGCAGAGATATCGCCAGCTTGCGTTTCTACGAAAGGCAATGCTGTGATAGAACCGCCACCCTTTTCGTCACTAAGCTTCGCTGCACGCTCTAATAAACGAGAGTGAAGATAGAAAACATCACCAGGGAATGCCTCACGACCTGGAGGACGGCGAAGCAATAATGAAAGCTCACGGTAAGCTGCCGCTTGTTTAGAAAGGTCATCATATACAACAAGTACGTGCTTGCCGTTATACATGAATTCCTCACCCATCGTTACACCTGCATAAGGAGCAAGGTAAAGAAGCGGGGCTGGCTGTGATGCAGAAGCTGTGACTACGATTGTGTAATCAAGCGCACCATGCTTACGAAGTGTTTCAACAACACCACGAACCGTTGATTCTTTTTGTCCGATCGCTACATAAATACAGATCATGTCTTGATCTTTTTGGTTTAGGATCGTATCAATTGCAACAGATGTTTTACCTGTTTGACGGTCACCAATGATCAATTCACGCTGTCCGCGTCCGATTGGAATCAAGGCATCAATTGCTTTAATCCCTGTTTGAAGCGGCTCATGTACAGATTTACGATCCATAACGCCTGGTGCTTCACTTTCGATTGGACGAGTTTTGCTCGTTAAGATTGGACCTAGTCCATCAACAGGCTGACCAAGTGGGTTCACAATACGTCCGATTAATTCTTCACCTACTGGAACCTCCATGATACGACCTGTACGTTTTACATCGTCACCTTCACGGATATCTTTGTAAGGTCCTAAAATCACGATACCTACGTTAGACTCCTCAAGGTTTTGAGCCATACCCATTACACCATTAGAGAACTCAACCAGCTCTCCTGCCATAATGTTGTCAAGGCCATGTACACGCGCGATACCGTCCCCTACTTGAATGACTGTACCGACATCTTTTACTTCAATTTCAGATTGATAGTTTTGGATTTGCTGCTTTATCAGCGCGCTAATCTCTTCAGCTTTGATACTCACTAAGGTTTCACCCCTTCTAACGATTTTCGCCTGCAAGCTGACGTTCAATGCGGGAAAGCTTTCCGCTGACACTGCCGTCATAAATGCGGTTTCCGATACGGATTTTCACTCCGCCTATTAGATCCTTGTCAATCACATTTTCAACACGCAGTGATGTGACTCCGGCTTTTTTGGCAAATACTTCAGATAAAGATTGAATTTCAGCGCCGCTCAGCGGTTTCACTGAATACACGACCGCATCGTCTATTTGTTTCGTGCGGTTTGCAAGTTTCACAAACTCAGACGTCATTTCAGAGAAAATATTCGTGCGTCCGCGGTCAATCAATAAATACATTGTGTGCAATACATGTGTCGAAACACCTTTGAAAGCTTCTGCAATCAAATGTTTCTTTTTATCTGCCGTAATCTTTGGATGAACAAGAAAGTCATTCAATTCTTGGTCAGCCTTTAGAACTTTTTTGATCTCATTCAGCTCTTTTTCAGTTTCGTCTACTGCCGAAGAAGCAAGAACGATGTCAAAAAGAGCAGAAGCGTAACGCTTAGAGACAATAGTCACGCTCATCGGCTTTCGCCTGCCTCTTTAAGATACTCTTGAATCAATTTCTCTTGTGCTTGCTCATCAAGTTCTCTTTCAATCACTTTAGATGCAATGAGTACAGATAGTGATGCAACCTGCTCGCGCAGTGCAGCCACAGCTTGTTCTTTTTCTTTCACGATTTCAGTTCTAGCAGACTCTTTCAAGCGCTCTGACTCTTGACGTGCTGCTTGAATGATCTCTTCTTTTTGTTTCTCACCAATCTTTTTCGCATTTTCGATGAGTGTATGTGATTCTTCGCGTGCTTCTTTCAATAAGACACGTTGTTCTTCAAGAAGCTTTTCAGCTTGAACGTGCTTTTGTTCAGCACTTGAAATTTCATTTCCTATATAATCTTCACGCTGCTTCATAATACCTAATAAAGGTTTAAGCGCAAATTTCTTTAAAAGTGCAAGCAGGATGAGCATAGCGATAAGCTGGAATAACATATCCCCGGCGTTGAAACTTAAGCCACCTGCTCCTAAAACCACTGGTAACTGAGACATTTAGTACGGCAACTCCCTTCTTTAAATAATATGTTAAGAAACAAAACATAAAGGAATGGCGAAGTTTCGAACTAATCTGATCTTCGCCATTAAAATTCATATTAGAACGCTTCTCACATATTAACCAAAGAATGCCAAGAATGCGATAACGACAGCGATAATTGGAAGTGCCTCAACTAAAGCGACCCCGATGAACATAAGTGTTCTTAGTTCTCTACCAGCTTCTGGCTGACGAGCGATTCCTTCAACTGTTTTAGATACGATTAGACCGTTACCAATACCTGCTCCTAGTGCTCCCAAACCGATTGCAATTGCTGCTGCTATTAAATTCATTAAAAAGCTCCTCCTTTAAAATAACGTCCTTTTTGGACTCTCAATTTTTTAGTGTTCATCGCTGACTTTATGGGAAATGTACACCATTGTCAGCATGGTGAAGATAAATGCTTGGATTGTTCCGACAAACAAACTGAATGCCTGCCATACAATCATTGGCACGATGGCACCTAATGTACCAACGATACCAAGCGCAATGTTTTGCGTGTAGAAATTGGTCGCAAGTCCTGCAAGCAAACCAAGAAGAATCTCTCCAGCAAAAATGTTTCCATAAAGACGCAAACCAAGTGTTAGCGTGTTTGCAAATTCTTCAATAAGTTTCAATGGTACTAAAAGCGGAATTGGTCTAAAGTAGTCTTTCGTATATTCCTTGACTCCTTTTGCCTTGACACCGTAGTAATGTGTCAATCCCATGACCATAATCGCTAGTGTCATTGTGATTGCAGGGTCTGCTGTTGGTGATTTCCACCACAAGTTGTGATCGACCGTAATCGAGAATGGCAGTCCAAGCATGTTTGAAACAAATATGTACATGAGTAATGTAACGCCAAGCGCTAGAAATGGGGCTCCTGTTTTCATGTCCATCGAACTACCTATGATATTTCGAACAAAATCAACAATCCATTCCATAAAGTTCTGCGCCTTTGTCGGACGAATAGACAGAACACGAGTAGTCAGCACCGCTATGAGAAGAACGATGATACTAGCAATCGTAATCATGAGAACATTGGATAAGTTGAACGTTAACCCTAAAAATTCTGTAGTTTTTGAACTGTGACCCAAAGAGTATTCACCTCTCTTCCATAGTAGAACGTTTAAGTTGAATGAAGGAATCTATCATAATGACAGGATATATTGTCATTAATCCTATAACAACACCTGCCAGATGAACTTCATTAGGGTAACGCCAAGCAATCGCTACTGCGAGAATTGCGTTGGCCCACCTGGCTGTACTTCCCATTGAACGAATGGATTTTCCTTTTTTAACCGCTCGATCAAAAGCGTGCATTCTCCGTATAAGTAGGAATAAATTAAAGAAAGCAAAAATTGTGCCGATAATGAAACCAAGAAACAGTGGTTTAAAACCAGGCATGGCATAGCCAAACACAAAAATTGCCAATAGATAGAACATATATTTACTCTGTCTGCGGAAAATCGCGTTTGGATCGTTCATTCATCTGACTCCCGATGAAAAATATTGTAAAAAAGGTGATAATTGGTGATGAAAACTGCGTAGAAGACGCTTATGATAAGCAGTCCTGTTCGAAAAAAATCAATCACCCATCGGTCTAATTGCACAATCAGACTTGAAATCTAAAGATCTATGGGATGCTGCTTCATTCGCTGATACAAACCCTGATAATTAAAGGGTTCACAATGAGGATTAGTAGAGTGCTATAGGCTATGAAAACCTTACCATAATACCCTCGTTTAGCATACAATAGCGTCTATGATGTGTCAATCCGTTGAAAGTTAAAAAACTTTTCTATAGTGATAGAGCACACAAAATGTTCACAATTTCATCAAACTTTAGGAGACACGTGACATTCATTCAAAAAAACAGCTAATGTTCAGTATACATTGATTTTTCTAAGAACGATATCAATCGTTTGTCATATATTTCAAAAAGCCCACATGCACGTTTGCATGTGGGCTTTTATTAAAACATGTTATTTCGTTCCATACATACGGTCACCAGCATCACCAAGACCTGGGATAATGTAGCCTTTTTCGTTCAATTTCTCATCTAATGCTGCAATGTAGATATCAACATCAGGATGATGCTTTTGCATTTCTTCTACACCTTCAGGGGCAGCGATCAGACACATGAAGCGAATGTTTTTCGCCCCGCGTTTTTTCAAGCTGTTCAATGCTTCGACTGCTGAACCGCCAGTTGCAAGCATTGGATCTACTACGATAAATTCACGCTCTTCCACATCAGATGGAAGCTTCACATAATATTCAACAGGCTTTAATGTTTTCGGATCACGGTATAAACCGACATGTCCCACTTTAGCAGCTGGAATGAGTTTCAAAATCCCGTCCACCATTCCAAGACCTGCTCTTAAAATTGGCACAACACCGAGTTTCTTCCCTGAGATCACGTTTGATTTCGCTACTTGTACAGGTGTTTCTACATCTACCTCTTCAAGCGGTAAGTCTCTTGTGATTTCAAATGCCATTAATGTTGCGACTTCATCCACTAGCTCCCTAAATTCTTTTGTTCCTGTATGAACGTCACGAATATATGTAAGTTTGTGCTGAATAAGCGGGTGATCAAATACATAAACCTTTGCCATTGCTTGCTACAACTCCTTTTCTGTCATCTTCCGGTGAACTTTGCACACTTCCTACAATTCTACATAAAAAGACGTCATCTTTCAATATGATTCGCAAATCCTACAAAAAAACCCACATGCCAAAAATAGGCAAATGGGTCTGCTTTTTAATAATTTAATTCGTTATATAGAGGGAAGCGGGCTGTCAGATCAGATACTCGCTTTTTCGCTTCTTCTAATTTCGCTTCATTTTCATGATGTTTTAGAGCAAGCGCAATAATGGAACCGACTTCTTTCATCGCCTCTTGATCGAAACCGCGGCTTGTCACTGCTGCTGTACCAACACGTACACCACTTGTGACAAAAGGTTTTTCTGGATCATAAGGAATCGCATTTTTGTTCACTGTAATACCGATTTCATCAAGAACATTTTCTGCAATTTTTCCTGTGATGCCAAGAGAACGCAAGTCGATGAGAACAAGATGGTTATCCGTTCCACCAGATACAAGCTGAATATCTTCAGATAACAGGGTTTCAGCTAGCTGCTTTGCATTATCAATGACGTTTTGTGCATATGTTTTGAAATCTCCGTTCAATACTTCACCGAAAGAAACAGCTTTTGCAGAGATGACATGCATCAGTGGTCCACCTTGAATACCAGGGAAGATCGATTTGTCGATCTTTTTACCAAACTCTTCACGGCATAGAATCATTCCGCCGCGAGGTCCACGCAATGTTTTGTGAGTTGTCGTTGTCACAAAATCTGCATAAGGAACTGGATTTGGATGAAGACCTACTGCAACAAGACCTGCAATGTGAGCCATGTCGACCATAAAGTAAGCACCGACTTCATCCGCAATCTCACGGAACTTTTTGAAATCAATTTGACGTGGGTATGCACTTGCACCCGCAACAATTAGCTTCGGCTTATGTTCACGTGCTTTTTCAAGTACATCTTGATAGTCGATATGCTGCGTTTCTTTATCGACACCATATTCTACAAAGTTGTACTGTACACCACTAAAGTTAACAGGGCTTCCGTGCGTTAAATGCCCGCCATGTGATAAGTTCATGCCTAGCACTGTATCGCCATGCTCAAGAATGGTAAAGTATACGGCCATATTCGCTTGAGCACCTGAGTGAGGCTGTACGTTCACATACTCAGCGCCAAAAATTTCTTTTGCGCGGTCACGTGCGATATCTTCTACAACGTCTACATGTTCACAGCCGCCATAGTAGCGTTTACCAGGGTAGCCCTCTGCATATTTGTTTGTTAATACAGAGCCCTGTGCTTCCATGACTGCTTCGCTTACAAAGTTTTCTGATGCAATTAATTCGATTTTGTCCTGCTGGCGTTTCCGCTCTAGTTGAATTGCCTTGAATACTTGTGCGTCTTGCTCAGGTAAATGTTTCATCAGCGAAATCCTCTCCAATCTATTTCCATTCGATGTTTTCACCATCTCATTGTACACGGTTTTTGAGTGAAATGTAAAAGTTTTTTTGGAAAATCGCCTTCTTTTTTTGCGAAAAACCGAATATTCAAGCGGTGAATCGTCTTCATTATTCAACATTATATTAGAAATATATCTAAGCTATGATCTTGTATAAACCGCTCGTTCTCCGCCAATCAGCTTCGGACGCGTTTTCGCAAACGTCACATGTGCATGTCCTAATTGATGACGACTGAGGCGAACAGGTACAGCGACTCTCTTTAGATGCATCCCAATTAATGTGTCACCGATATCGATTCCAGCATGCGCCTCGATGGATTCAACTAACACAGGATGTTCCATGTGCTGATACGCATGAGCCGCCATCGAACCACCCGCCTTTCGGACAGGTACTGCCGCTACAATCTCTAGGTTAAGCCGGAAAGCCACTTCTTCTTCCACAACAAGAGCACGATTCAGATGCTCACAGCACTGGAAAGCGAGCTCAATGCCAGTCTCTCGTCTTAGCTGATCCAATTCTTGATAGATAGACGCAGCTATTTGCTCACTTCCTGCTGTCCCAATATGCTCACCAGCCACTTCTGATGTACTGCAGCCGATCACTAAGATTTGCCCAGCACGCAGTTCGACCATTTGATGAAACTCTTTTAACATTTCAAGCCAATCTTGACCAATGTTCATGTTAAGCGCTCCTTATAGGTGCTTTTCTTCGTAATCAGCGATTTTACCAATCCGCACAGCATGTCGTCCTGCCGTAAATTCTGTTGTCAACCAAATGTGCGCAATCTCACGTGCTAATCCAGGTCCAATGACTCGCTCTCCCATCGCAAGGACGTTTGTATCATTATGTTCTCTAGTCGCTTTCGCACTAAATGTATCATGCGCCAGCGCACAGCGAATTCCTTTCACTTTGTTTGCTGAGATGCTCATACCGATGCCTGTCCCGCAAATTAAAATGCCGCGGTCGACTTCTCCGTTTGCCACCATATTAGCTACAGGAAAAGCATAATCTGGGTAGTCTACAGAACCTGATCCACATTCACAACCCATATCAATGTATTCAATCTTCAATTCATCCATCAGTTGTTTGATTTCTTCACGAATATTCGTTCCGCCGTGATCGGATGCAATGGCTACTTTCATCGGGCAATTCCTCCTAAGGGTGAGTTGATCTGTCATGCCTTACATTTATTCTTTATTTACAGTTATATTTTAACCTCTGCCTAGTCATTTGCAAACAAAAGCAGAAAAACCGTTGACGCAACGGTTTTACAGGTTGTCCATTATGAGGATGTCTGATCTTTTTTCAATTTCTCAGCCAGTTGATAGAGCAATGCTTCAAGTTCATCACGTGTTTCCTGATAAACAGACAGACTTCCTCCAAACGGATCGGATACATCGCCTTCTGTTCCTGTCGCAAATTCCTTTAGAGTGAAGATCTTGTCTTTTGCATGCGCATATTGCTCCACAATCAACTGTTTATGCTGCATGGTCATGGTGAAGACGTAATCTGCTTCTCGCAGAAGATCCTCTGTCAGTTTTGATGAAGAGTGATTCAGTGGAATGCTTTTCTCAAATAATGCTTCGACCGCTTGAGGAGAAGCCTTCCCAGCATCTGAGGCAAAAATGCCCGCTGATTTAACAGTGACCTCTAAACCTTTATCATATGCAATTGAAGCAAAAAGGGCTTGAGCCATCGGACTTCTGCATGTATTTCCCGTACAAACAAATAAGATTTTCATCTTTCGCCCTCCTTTTCTTCTATTATATAGCATTTCATTCTACATGTTATGTAAGGAGACTGACTAGAGCGGAAATAATAATTTGATACCAAAGGCTAGTAAAATGATTCCGCCAAGCGCCCCGCTATATGATCCAACCCATGATCGAACCTGTTTACCGAGTAATAATCCAAGCCATGTGAGGATCATACTAAAAAAACCAAACAATAAAATGGTCATCCACACGTGAGAACCGTAAATTCCGAGACTTAAACCAACGGAAAAACTGTCTAAGCTGACACTTGTTGCAAAAAGAACGAGACCAGCCCCAACAGGTGCGATAAATGGTTTATCCTCTTTGCGAATAGACGCAACGATCATTTGCAGCCCGAGCACCAAAAGCAGCGCCCCGCCGATATAGGTGGCAAGGAGACCGAGCCAGCCTGATAGGAGCTGACCTGTCAGCATACCAAAAAGCGGCATAAACATATGAAATATCCCAATGACAAGTCCAATATAAATGATCTGGCGGAACCTCAGCTGAACCATCCCCATGCCAAGTCCAACCGAAAAAGCATCCATTCCCAGTGCAAAAGCCATGATGCTGAGCGTCAGCAATTCGCCAGCTAGTTCGTACATGTAAATCCCCCTTGGACACGCATTCTCCTTTAACCTATGTTTGTCCAAGAAGGGTTAGAACTATTTGAATGAAGAGAGAGTACGCCCTCCTGCCGCTTTTTGCAGACGGTTCATAATCGCTGAACCCACTCCCTGCTCTGAAAAAGCTTCTGAAATAATGACATCTACATCTGTCTCATCAAATTGTCTCAGTACACGATATAAGTTTGCCGCAATCGTTTCAGGTTTCCCTCTCCATCCACAGCTGAAAACAACATCTGCCACAAACAACGATTTCTTTTCTTCTGTTGTCAGCACGCCCACTTTTAGACCTTCTGCCTGGTATGTTTGAATGTGATGCTGCATCTCTTCATCACTTCCAGAAAAAAGATACATTTGAGCTTCAGGTGCATAGTGTGTGTATTTCATTCCTGGCGATACAGGCGCTTCGTCCTTTTTTGTCAGCCCCGGGTCGATACTGACCGCTCCAACTACCTCTTCTAAAGCTTCTTTTGTAATCCCGCCAGGCCTTAAGATCACTGGAATCTCGTCGACACAGGATACAACCGTTGACTCAACGCCAATTCCAGTTGAACCGCCATCGACAATCCCAGCGATTCTTCCATCGAGATCACTCGCTACATGGTCAGCTTGTGTCGGTGAAGGTTTGCCTGAACGGTTGGCACTTGGTGCGGCAATCGGCAGACCAGCTGCTCGGATGAGCTCAAGCGCAATCGGATGGTCAGGCATTCTCACACCGACCGTGGATAAACCTGCTGTGACCTGCTTTGATAAAGCACCCGGCTTACATGGAAGAACAATGGTTAAAGCGCCCGGCCAAAAGGCTTCCATCAGCGCCTTTGCTTTTTCACTTTCTATTTGCGCAAATTCGTGAAGCTGCTGAACCTCCGCAATGTGGACAATCAATGGATTATCACTTGGACGCCCTTTCGCTTCATATATTTTCATGACAGCTTCTGTCTCTTTCGCATTTGCCCCTAGTCCGTAAACAGTCTCAGTCGGAAAAGCGACCACTTCGTTTTGCTGCAATAACACAGCTGCCTGTTCAATTTGTGGATAGTATGTGGATAAACTCTTTTCTAAATCCACAGACCACCTTTTTGTATTTAACATCATACAAACTCCTTTTAAAAAAGATAAAACTGTTGATATATCTCAATTATCCTTTTGAAAGTATAAAAGATGATGATCAATAAAACAAGCGTTGTCCACAATTTGTGGATAACGCTTGTTTAACAGTGGATAAGTATGTGTATAAGTCCAGTATGTTGTGATTAACTTCCTTTTTTATGAAGAACCACAGCTTGTTCTTTCGCCAATATCTCTTTTGCATGTGCAGATACCCACATGCTTTCTGGAATGTCCTCTAATGGCGTGAAGCCCATCAATGCCAAAAAGTCATGTGAGGAGGAGTGGTTTGCGACGACATAAAAAGTATCCACACCTATTTTTCCTCCGAGCGTTTGAACACTTTGGAACAAAGACACGATGTGTCCCTGACCTAGTTTATCTGATATGACAAGGGACCGCAGCAAGCCCTCTTGTTCACTAAGCTGTTCAAGACCTAAACACCCCGCCAGCTGACCGTCCGCATCTTCCATGACAACAAATGTCGTACGCTCTGCAAGCGTGACGCCGCCTTTCGCTTGTCCCTTTTCAAGAAAAGCATTGATCGCTGGGGCATCTTCTTCTGTGGCTATTCTTAATTGATAATACATGCTTTCACCTCTTTTTGATCTCTTACTTCAACTCTATGAGGCAAAAACAGATTTATACCTTTTTTAGGAGAAAAGACTAGAGACCCATTCGAATAAAAAGAATTTCACTTCACCGGTCTCTTCTTTCTCTTCTTTCACCACTTCATTAACAGACTCATCTGTTTGCTGCGCTGTCACTTGGTTATCCTCATCCCCCTCTGGCGATGCGATGGCTTCTCCATTTGAAAAATCGATAAAGCAGAGCGGCGGGAATAACACACACCACCAATTGGCTCCATCCCCTTCTCCAAGTGTAATTAAAATGGCTTCATATTCCCCTGCAGGATAGACGAAATTCCCATATAGCTTTGTTGGAAATGAGGCTTTTTGAAAGCTGACTGAGACGGATTGATCAATGTGCTGTTCCTTCAATTTCGCTTTGGCAATACGATTGATTTCTGGCAGCTTGGTCCGAATTACACGTCTTGCTTCTTCAATGGACGTGAGGTCTTTAACCCACTCTGTCATATTGGCATTGACCTCGTCACGAATGCTTCTTTTCACATCCTGATCCGCTGAACGATCACTATTTGCTAAAATGCGTAAGCGGATCGCTTCGTCTGGTATTACAACAGGCTGATTTGCAGAAGCAGCCGCTGTCTCCTCCCTTCCAAGGTTTGCAAAAGCACCGCATAATAATAGAAACATATAAAGACAAATCATCATTTTACTTTTAAACATGATGTGTTCCCCCCACTTTTTCTCTTCGCTACAAACATTGTGTCCAGGAAACCCATCTCATAAACAGACAAAATGATTTTTTTAATAGATTATAAGTCAAATCAAAAAAAGCCGTCCCATTAAGAACGGCTTTGGAGTGAGGATTGGTAATCGGAAGGGTACAGTCTCCCATCCCAATCTCGGCTGATTTTTAACCCTGATTCTGTTTTGATGACAGTCATTGCTCCTTTTTTCTTGATTTCTTTTTTAACCTTTCCTTTTTGATCAATAAATTGAATCATCATTTCATAGTCAAATTCAATTCTGTCATCGCTTTCATCTGAAGGCGTAAACGTAATTTTCTTCAGCTTAATTTGACAATCTTGATCCTTTGCTGCTTCTAACACGCTCGGGAACATGCTGTCTTGTGTATATTCTTGATATTCATGCTCAGTTAAATAAAACTTCAGCTTCTCCTTCATGTCAGTTAGGTCATCTGTTCGATTCACTGTGTATTGTGCTTTTTTATAGCTTTCTCCAAATGCTGCTGCTTCTTTTTTAAAGCTCGGTTTACCACAAGCACTCACAATCAATAGTACACTGACGATGACCAACACCATCGCATACCTTCTGTTCACACCATTCGCTCCTTCAAAACAAATTTATGTAAAAAAATCATGATCAGAATGTTCATTCTTCTATATATACGTTTCTCTTTTACCATAAGTTTCATCTTTACATAATAAAATAGTCCGACTTTTTTCAGCCGGACTTTCCGTTTTGAATGTGTGCGCAAACAGCTCGGTCTTTCCCGTTTATGTCCTTGACGATGCGGACATCTGCCGCGGGAAATGACTGCAAGAGATGTGCTTTTACATCTTGCCCTTGCGTATGTCCAATTTCAAAGACAACGACCGCCTGCTCATGAAGTACACAGTGAAGATCACGAATGAGACGCTTGTAAAACCACAGACCATCACGTCCATCTGTCAGCGCATTCACTGGCTCATGCTTCGTAACCACCTCTGACAAACTGTCCATTTCTTCTGCTGCAATATAAGGTGGATTGGAAATAAACAGATCCACTTTGATGCCTTGATCCATGATAGGTTCGAGTAAGTCACCTTGTAAAAAATGGACGTCTGCACCAAGCGCTTGTTGATTCCGCTTTGCTACCGCAAGTGCTTCATGTGAAATATCCGTTGCTGTGACAGATAATGTTTCTTTTTCAAGAGCCAGCGTAATCGCAATTGCCCCGCTTCCTGTGCCAACGTCCACTGCTTTGAGCGGCTGATCGTGCGGGAAGACGTCACTCACCAGATTCAGCGCCGCCAAAACGACCTCTTCCGTTTCAGGACGAGGAATGAGAACATGTTTGTTCACCTCGAAGGGACGGCCGTAAAAGAATTCAATACCCGTTAGATGCTGAACAGGCACGCCTCTCTTATGCTGCGTGACAAACTCGCTGAACAACCGATCTTGCTCCTCTGGCAGCAGATCATGAAATCGTGCAAGAAGTTCACTTCTGCTTAGGCACATTACATGCATCAAAAGGAGCTCTGCTGCGTTTTGGTCTCTACCGGCTTCCGTTAACAAAGAAGAAGCCCATTTAAGGGCTTCAAAGATGGTTCGCTGATTATTTTGCATTTTGAAGCTTTCTTGCTTGGTCTTCCATAATTAATGCATCTATGACCTCGTCAAGTTTTCCTTCTAAAATTTGATCAAGCTTTTGAATCGTCAATCCGATGCGGTGGTCCGTTACACGGTTTTGCGGGAAATTGTACGTACGGATACGCTCTGAACGATCCCCTGTTCCAACAGCAGATTTACGCGTTTGATCATATTCAGCCTGTGCTTCACGCTGGAATTTATCATAAATTCTCGCACGCAACACTTTCATGGCTTTTTCTTTGTTTTTGATTTGCGACTTCTCATCCTGACAGGATACAACCACACCTGTTGGAAGGTGAGTTAATCGAACAGCAGACATGGTCGTATTGACACTTTGTCCGCCAGGTCCGCTTGATGTGAAAGTATCTACACGGATGTCTTTTTCATGGATATCAATTTCAACTTCTTCAGCCTCAGGCAAGACAGCAACTGTCGCTGTTGATGTATGAATCCGTCCGCCTGATTCTGTTTCCGGAACACGCTGCACGCGGTGTGCGCCGTTTTCAAACTTTAGTTTGGAGTATGCGCCTTTCCCGCTGATCATAAAGATAATCTCCTTATAACCGCCTGTGCCAGTGACACTCGCTTCCATCACTTCCGTTTTCCAGCCTTGCATTTCAGCATAACGGCTGTACATACGGTAAAGATTTCCAGCAAAAAGCGCGGCCTCTTCTCCTCCCGCTGCACCACGAACCTCCACAATAACGTTTTTGTTGTCATTTGGATCTTTCGGGATCAGCAAGATTTTCAGCTCGTCTTCTAAACGTTCCGTTTCCTCTGTGAGCTCTGAAATTTCTTCTTTGACCATGTCGCGCATCTCGGCATCCAGCTTCTCTTCCAGCATTGCTTTCGCTTCACTCAACTGGTCGTATGCCGCACGATATTGTCTATATACCTCAACAGTTTCTTGAATATCAGATTGTTCCTTCGAATATTCACGAAGCTTATTAGGGTCGTTCACCACTTCAGGATCACTTAAATATTCATTTAGCTTTTCATAGCGTTCTTCAATTGATTTTAAACGGTCTAACATGGTCTTCACCTCTGTTTTGTGCGTAACAGTCTAATTATAGTATAGCGGGGTATGACAGTCAAAAAAATTTCCAAAACAATTGATTTTCTGCAATTTTTCGCTAGAAAACACGATCTTTGGCGATTGGTTACTTGTTTTGTCTAACGTGAAGGAACAAGTCCTCCTTGAAGAGAATGGTACTTATAATTGAAAAAAGGGAGGGCATTTGGTTTGAATACAAATGAGGTTGCAAAAGAAATTGGTGTTTCTTCAAAAACGATTCAGCGTTGGGTTAAACAGCTCAACATCCCTGTCGCCCGGAATGAACTTGGACATTATGAATTTCATGAAGATATTGTACAGCTGCTCAAAGAAGTCAAACACCAAATGAGTGAAGGTGTGATCCTCCAAGACATTCGACTGCCAATCCACGAGGAAACCGTTCAACAGTTATCACCTGCTGCAGAAACTGATGCCTCCACAAAGCGGATTGAAGCATTAGAAAAGCAAGTGAAACAGCTCATTCAGCAGCAATTGCATGTCACTACTGATGTAGAAAATCGACTCCAAGAACTCGAACGGAAACTGGCTAAAAAAGCAGATGAAGGTGTATCCTACCAGCTGCTTCAGCACCGCAGAGAAATTGAAGATCTCACCACTAAACTTGAGCGTCTTGCCGCGAGCTTGAAACAACCCTCTCAAATAGAAGAAAAAAAGGAAATCACACACCCTGACATCAAAAAAAAGCGTGTGCTCTTCCCTCTGTTTCATTCATTTCGCTAAGAAAGGCTGCCTCAAGAGGCAGCCTTCTACTATATTATACGGTAAGCGCAATAATGATCGGTAATGTAATGAGTGACATGATGGCACTGATCACAAATGCGGATGCAGTTTCTGCCTCTTGTTTCTCAAATCGTGTGGCGATCATCGCTGCAACAGCTGAACCTGGGAAGGCAACAAGCAATACAGCTTTTGTAATTTCATCCGCCGAAAGACCCATAAGAATGGCGATAAGATACATAAGAAGCGGTTGTACAGCTACTTTTAATAGTGCAATACTAAATGCTGGTAAACTCAGTTTAATTTTTCGAATACCTACAGTGACACCGACTGCGAATAGTGCAACCCCTGATGTCACACTTCCGATTTCCTCTAACATTTCATGTCCGATTTCAGGAAGTTTAAATCCTAAAAGTACAAGAATGATACTTGCTAGCGGTGCAAGTGCAAGCGGCTCTGATAAACCGTGCAAAATCGCTTTTGTTGTCATTTTTAAGAAACTTTCGCCGTCTTTGGCTTTTCCTTTTGTTTTTTCACCGACAGTTGACACAATAATGGCAATTGGATCAAGCAATGCATTTACAACTATTCCGGTAATAGCAATCGGAATTGCAACTTCTTGAGCCCCAAATAAACTGCCCAAGACCGGAATCCCCATAAATGCAAAGGTCGGTTGTGCTGAGTTTAACGAGAAAACAGATGAATCTGTTAAATCATATTTAAAAGCAAATTTCGTAACTAAAAGGATAATGATATAAAAACCAACGATTCCGAAAATCAATGCAATGAAAAATGGAATTTGACTATAGAATTTATCTTTTGGTGTTGACAGAATGCTGGCGATAAAGTGCGCTGGCAAAGCATACTTTGTAACAAGTGTACTTACACCTTTTGCAGATTTAGCGTCATAGCTGCCGAAGTTCCCTGCGAACCAACCCAGCGCGATAACGAAAAAAATCGGTGCTAGGAGGATCAAAATATTTAAAAAGTCCATCTTACTATTCCTCCTTGAATCTTTTACATGTCTCTTATTTTATTTATTGCGGCATTGCTTAGATTACTCGAAACAATGCCGCGTTACACTTTTTATTATGCTCTTACAATTTTTTTATATTCAGGAATCCACATTGCATCTTTCACAGCTTGTTCGATGTTGTCAGGCGTTTTTCTTGCGACACCATCTTCAATAGCTGCTTTCGCTACTTCAACAGCCACATGGATTGACACTTCTTGCAATTTATCAATGCTTGGCAGTAGACCAGCACCTGGTTTCTCATGATCAACCATTTCAGCAATTGCATTCGCAGAAGCGACGAACATGGCTTTTGTGATGATTTTTGATTCTGTTACGATCGAACCAAGACCAAGTCCAGGGAAAACGAACGCATTGTTTGATTGTCCGATTTCATATTCGATTCCGTTATACTCAACGTTTTCGAACGGGCTTCCTGTCGCAATCAGTGCACGGCCGTCTGTCCATTTGAATAGATCCTCTGGCACTGCTTCAGCAAGTGGTGTTGGATTAGACATTGGCATGATCACTGGACGCTCTGTATGAGCTGCCATTTCTTTAATGATTTCTTCAGTGAATGCACCGCCTTGACCTGATGTACCGATAAGGATTGTTGGCTTCGCTTGGCGAACAGTTTCAGCAAATGAGATTTGTCCTTTTTCATCGCGTGCCCAGCCTTCTACTTCAGCAGAAGAACGAAGGTATGGTTTTTGGAAATCAAGCACTTCATCTTCAAATTGATCTGTTAGCAAACCTCTGTAGTCTAATGTCCAGAATGCATTGTTTGCTTCTTCTTCCGTTAGACCTTCAAGGACCATTGCGTCACGCACTTGATCTGCGATTCCGATACCAGCTGATCCAGCTCCGAAAATGACAACACGGTGATCTTTCAATTGAGTACCAGTTTTCTTGACAGCTGCAAGAACACCCGCTAAAGTAATGGCACCAGTACCTTGAATATCATCATTGAACGTTAAGATGTTATCATTGTATTTTTTCATGATGTTACGCGCATTTTTGTTTCCAAGGTCTTCCCAGTGAAGTAAGGCTTTCGGGAAGAATTTAAGCGCTGCTTTTACATAAGCATCAATGAATTCTTCGTATTTTTCACCTTGTACACGTTTGTGATGGTTTCCGATGTATAATGGATCATTCAATAATTTTTCATTGTTTGTGCCAACATCTAATACGACTGGAATCACGCGGCTTGGATCAATACCTGCTGCAGCCGTGTAAACAGCTAATTTACCGATTGCGATGTTGATACCACCAACACCCCAGTCACCAATTCCAAGAATGCTCTCAGAGTCAGTTGCAACGATAAGGTCAATATCTCCTGCTGTTGCATGTAAGTTTTCAAATGCTTTCTCAATGCCGTCAATGTTGTCGATTGAAAGATAGACACCATGAGGTCTTCTGTATTCATGGCTGTATTCTTGAATCGCTTCACCAACAGTTGGTGTGTACACAACAGGAAGCATTTCACGAAGCTTGTCTGTTAGAAGCTTATAGAACAATACTTCGTTACGGTTTTGCAAATCACTTAAGTATACGTTTTGACGAAGACGATCTGGCTGTGCCAGAAATTGCTTATACGCTCTCTCCGCTTGTTGTTCTAGAGTGAGAACAGTTGGAGGAAGTAAACCTTCTAGTCCAAGCTCTTGTCTTTCTTCTTCAGAGAAAGCAACGCCTTTGTTCAACGTTGGAATCGATAATACATCTTTACCTGTCAAAGTGGTTTCGAGGTACCCTTCTTTTGTTTTCTTCACGTTGTTCATCAAAAACTACCCTCTTTCTAAAATATAAATAAAGTGAACTATTAATTTAAAGAACGATTAAGGAGGAAAATCCTTAATCAAAAAAATTATGACAAGAAATCGAACTTTTCGTTAAAATGCTTTACACTACAGTTAGTCATTTTATGCCTGCTTATGCTAAAACGCAAGCGTTGAAAATTAGATAATTTTTTCGTAGCGTTATTTAATTTATTTAAGTACAAATGATGGGTGTTCAGCCAAAATCTCGAAAAACGAAACACAGCGGCATTTGCTATTTTTTTAATTGTCAAGTGTTGTACCAACGTCAAGTCTTGGTACTTCATGGTGATGTCTGCATCGTGCTTCGTATGATTCCTGCGCACCTACTAAAATAATAGGATCATCATAGGATGCGGGTTTACCGTCGATCAAGCGTTGTGTTCTACTCGCTGGGGAGCCGCATACCGAACAAACTGCTTGAAGTTTTGTTACAAGCTCTGCACATGCCATTAAATGCGGAACAACACCAAATGGCTCTCCTCTGAAATCTTGATCAAGGCCTGCAACAATGACTCGGTAACCTTTATCAGCCAATTGAGTGACAATGTCAATGATTGTCTCATCAAAAAATTGCACCTCATCAATGCCAATGACATCGGTTCTTTCTGATATGTGCGTTATTATGTCTTTTGGTGAGGCTACTGCAATCCCATCGACTGATGAACCGTTATGTGAGACAACTGAGCTTGTACTATATCGGTTATCAATCGCTGGTTTGAATATTTTTACTTCTTGTTTGGCAAAGGTGGCTCTTTTGGCTCTCCGAATCAATTCTTCCGACTTTCCAGAAAACATACTTCCGCAGATGACTTCAAGCCAACCGCTTTGTTTCATCACATACATAAGGTCTTCTCCCCCGTTTTAAAGTTCCATCAATCCACGTAAAAAAACAGGCAAGAACGGATTCCTGCCTGTTTATTGTATCTATTATTACTTAAGACCGTATTTTTTGTTAAAGCGGTCAACACGTCCATCAGCAGAAGCGAATTTTTGACGGCCTGTATAGAAAGGATGGCACTCAGAGCAAATCTCGATGCGTACCTCTTCTTTTACTGATCCAGTTTCAAACTCATTTCCACAAGCGCATTTGACTGTAGCTTTTTTGTAGTTAGGATGAATTCCTGTTTTCATCTACTGTCATCTCCTTCCGCCCTGAATCCAATTCGGAAACAGAGTTAATATCTCAGAATAAATTCTGAAACGCACATGATGAAATTATAACAGTGTGAGTCTATGATTGCAAATGTATTTTTTCAACAAGCTATCTTCTTGATGCAGACATGTTCGCTTGTTTCCATTCTTGCGTTAAAATATCGAAAAATTCTTGGTTTGTCTTTGTTTTTCTCATTTTGCGCATGAACTTCTCAGCAAAGTCAGGTGTATCTGACATCGATTTTCTCATCGCCCATAGACGGTCAAGATGCTCTTTTGGTACAAGCAGTTCTTCTTTTCTCGTACCAGAACGACGAATGTCGATCGCTGGGAAAATTCTTCTTTCTGCAAGAGAGCGGTCCAAATGGAGCTCCATGTTCCCCGTTCCTTTAAACTCCTCATAAATCACATCATCCATACGTGAACCCGTATCCACAAGCGCAGTGGCTAAAATCGTCAAGCTTCCGCCTTCTTCAATGTTACGCGCAGCACCAAAGAAGCGTTTTGGACGGTGGAAAGCCGCTGGATCAATACCGCCGGAAAGCGTTCGGCCGCTTGGCGGGATGACAAGGTTGTATGCACGAGCAAGCCTTGTGATGCTGTCCATTAAGATGATGACATCTTTCTTATGTTCAACAAGACGCATGGCACGCTCTAATACAAGCTCTGCTACTTTAATGTGGTTTTCCGGTACTTCGTCAAAGGTTGAACTAACAACATCCCCTGCAACAGAACGTTCGATATCTGTTACTTCCTCCGGGCGTTCGTCAATCAAAAGGACAATCAGCTCTGACTCTGGGTGATTTTCAGAAATGCTGTTGGCAATTTCTTTGAGCAATATGGTTTTCCCAGCCTTAGGCGGTGCAACAATTAAACCACGCTGCCCAAATCCAACTGGCGCCATCATATCCATAATTCTAGTAGACAGGTGATTAGGCTGTGTTTCAAGAATCATTTGACGATCAGGGAATAGCGGCGTGAGTGCAGGAAAGTGAACACGTTCCTTAGCTGATTCTGGGTCGTCCCCATTTACTGCTTCTACATGAAGGAGGCCATAGTAGCGTTCATTCTCTTTTGGAGGTCGTACCTTTCCAGACACCTTATCTCCGTTTCGCAAATCAAAGCGTCTGATTTGTGAAGCTGAAATATAAATGTCTTCAGAACTTGGAGAGTAGTTAATTGGTCTTAAGAAACCAAATCCCTCAGACTGAATAATTTCAAGAACCCCTTCCATAAATAAGAGATCCTCTTGCTCAGCGTTCGCCTTTAAGATGGCAAAAATTAATTCTTTTTTTGTTAGTTTGCTGTAATAAGAGATTTTGTATTTTTTTGCTAACTCATACAGCTCTTTTAATTTCATATTTTCCAAAGATGAAATCGAAACATCTTTCAATATGGACACCACACTTTTCTAGTCAATGTATTTCATTACAAATGCATGACCATTGTATTTGATTAGCTTTTAATTCCGTTTTGTTGGAATGACCTCGCTCTCATGGTAACGCTCCCACTCGTTTTATCGTAAAAGATAGGAACAATGTGAAATTGAGCTTTGTCAACATAGAGAAGGATAATGAGTATATCGTCATGATGCGGCAGTTTTAAACTTGTTGAAGCTTAAAAGAAGTAAATTCGCAGAAAATTTCGCAGCACTCTTTAGTTTTACCTCATTTGCAGAGAATATTCAACTTTAAAAAGAAAATGATATACATTTGACACCTATATGAAAAGCGGGTAATGAATACCCGCTTTCAGATTACGGACGAATGACAAGATTCGGTTTTTTCTTTAAGCTGTGTCTGCCGTCTACGAAACGAACTGTACCCGATTTCGCACGCATAACAACACTATGTGTTGTTCCAACAGAGCCTTTGAATTGAACACCTTTTAATAGCTCGCCGTCTGTTACACCAGTCGCTGCAAAAATGGCGTCGTCGCCCTTCACGAGGTCTTCCATTCTTAGGACTTTTCCAACATCCAGCCCCATTTTCTCACAGCGTCTCAGTTCTTCTTCACTTTGAGGAAGAAGCTTTCCGTGGATTTCACCACCAAGTGCCTTTAACGCAACAGCAGAAAGAACACCTTCTGGCGCTCCGCCTGAACCAAATAGAATATCAACACCTGTGTGATCAAATGCTGTATTAATAGCTCCTGCAACGTCACCATCATCGATCAGTTTAATTCTTGCTCCTGCTTCTCTCAGTTCAGCAATAATTTTCTCATGTCGATCTCTGTTTAAAATCGTTGCAACGACATCTTCAATATCTTTGTTTTTTGCTTTTGCCACAGCGCGAAGATTATCAATGACAGGCGCTTCGATGTCGATGCAGCCTACCGCTTCTGGACCTACTGCGATCTTATCCATGTACATATCAGGTGCATTCAGCAGGTTGCCATGATCTGCAACCGCAATAACAGCTAAGGCATTCCAGCCGCCGCTTGCCACAATATTTGTTCCTTCTAATGGATCAACAGCAACATCCACGCGGGGTCCGTATCCGTTCCCAAGCTTTTCCCCAATATAAAGCATTGGTGCTTCGTCCATTTCTCCCTCGCCAATGACCACTGTTCCTTTCATCGGAATGGTATCAAATACATCACGCATTGCACTTGTTGCAGCATCATCTGCTTCGTCTTTTAATCCTCTTCCCATCCAACGGGCAGATTTTAATGCGGCTGCTTCTGTCACCCGTACTAGTTCCATCGATAAACTTCTTTCCATTTTTGTCCAAATCTCCTCTCACAGTCAAAGCCTTACGAATTTTGAAGTTCTTCTATTTCTTGGTCATTCAGCTTTTCACGCCAGATGGTTGCACCCAAGCCTTCAAGCTTCTTCTCAAGCAAACTATATCCTCTGTCTATATGTTCAAGCCCTGTGATTTCGGTCACACCGTCTGCCATTAACCCTGCAACGACGAGACAAGCACCTGCACGAAGGTCACTTGCTTTGACCTTTGCTCCTTGAAGCTGCGTTTGCCCAGTTATAATGGCAGATCTACCTTCGACCTTCATGTTTGCACCCATTCGACGCAATTCGTCAATGTGCTTAAAGCGGGCTGAGTAGATCGTATCTGTGACCACACTCGTGCCTTTCGCCTTTGTTAACAGCGCCGTCATCGGCTGCTGAAGGTCAGTCGGAAAGCCCGGATACACAAGGGTTTTGATATCGACAGGCTTGAGTCCTTCGTTTCTGCCAACGATCAGCATCTGATCGTTGCTCGTTTCAATGGTGAACCCCATTTCTCTAAGTTTCGCCGTAATTGATTCTAAATGAGTTGGGATCACATTATCAAGAACAACTTCATCTCCCATCGCAGCACCAGCAATTAAAAATGTGCCTGCTTCTATGCGGTCAGGGATGATGGAATGCTTACAGCCATGAAGAGATTCTACACCTTCGATTCGAATCACATCAGTACCCGCACCTTTGATTTTGGCTCCCATGCTTGCAAGCAGTGTCGCTACATCAATAATTTCGGGTTCTTTTGCGGCATTTTCAATCACCGTTTTTCCTTCAGCCAGTACGGCTGCCAGCATGATATTGATGGTCGCACCTACACTGACAACATCAAGGTAAATACGAGCTCCGACTAATTTTTCAGCGCGCAAATAAATCGCACCCTGCTCGTTTGTCACCTCGGCACCAAGTGCTTCAAAGCCTTTGATATGCTGATCGATCGGCCTAGGTCCTAAGTGACATCCTCCTGGCAGTCCGATGACAGCCTGCTTGAACCTGCCGAGCATGGCTCCCATTAAATAATAGGATGCACGCAGTTTCTTCACCTTTCCATTAGGAAGCGGCATACTGATCATGGAAGAAGGATTGACGATCATTTCACCTTTTTCAAACGTAACCTTTCCGCCAATCTCTTCTAACAGATCTCGTAATGTGTCAATATCTGAAATATGCGGAAGGCCCTCAATGGTTACTGGAGAATCAGCGAGAATCGTGGCAGGAATCAGTGCCACTGCACTATTTTTCGCACCACTAATATGTACGGTCCCGCGCAAAGGGTCACCGCCGGCAATGTTTAACTTTTCCATATTTGTCTCCCTTCTTAAAGAAGATCACTGTTGGAGTTATACTGTTTGTGGATGTCGCGCTTTAAAAGGTCTTGTCCAAAATTTAGCCAATATCAAGAGAAAGAATACAGGTTAAACGAAATTTGTCGGAAGAAAAATAATCGAAGCTTTGCGAGGCTGTGATGTTCTCTTCTTTGCACAAAACATTTCTTAGCGTTTTTAAGGAAAACTGCGGCAAACGGGAGACAATCCCGTCTGCCACAATCACTTATTTATTCCAGTCTGCTAAAAATTGCTCAATGCCTGCATCCGTTAACGGGTGTTTTGTCAGCTGCTTGATGACTTTCAGCGGCATTGTGCCGATATGAGCACCTCTAAGCGCAGCTTCTGTCACGTGCTGCGGGTGACGAATGGATGCAGCAATGATTTGTGTATCTAATCCGTGAACATCAAAAATGGTTTTCACTTCGCTGATGAGATCGAGACCATTTTGGCCAATGTCATCTAAGCGGCCGAGGAATGGAGAGACATACGTTGCACCAGCTCTAGCTGCAAGCAATGCCTGGTTTGCACTAAAAATCAAAGTGACGTTTGTTTTAATACCAAGGTCTGTTAACGCTTTGACAGCTTTAAGGCCATCTGTTGTCATCGGTACTTTGACCGTGATATTTGGTGCGATGGCAGCAAGCTCTTTTCCTTCTTCAATCATTTCCTCTGCTTTAAGGGAAATCACTTCTGCACTGACAGAACCTGATACGACGTCAGTGATTTCGCGAAGACGGTCGTGGAATGATACGTCCTTTTCTTTCGCTACTAAACTAGGGTTTGTTGTGACGCCTGCTAAAATGCCAAGCTCGTGCGCCTCTTTGATGTCTGCGATATTCGCTGTATCTACGAAAAATAACATAACCGTGCCACTCTCCTATCAATAAATTGTCTGAAATGTAAATTTTGATTGCGCTTTCTCAAGATATGGAGAAAACCGCCTGTGACTCAGGCGGCTTTCGGTTCTCATCAAATTATGCTTGGTTAGAAGAACCAAATTCGCGCATTTTGCCGATAACAGTCGCTTTAATTGCGTCACGAGCTGGTCCAAGATATTTACGTGGATCATACTCTTCTGTTTTTGCAGCAAGTGTTTCGCGTACTGCTTTCGCAGAAGCAATTTGGTTTTCAGTGTTTACATTGATTTTTGCTGTACCAAGTGAAATTGAACGCTTGATGTCAGCAGTTGGGATACCTGTTCCGCCGTGAAGAACAAGTGGAAGGCCTGTCATTTTACCGATTTCTTCCATTTCAGCGAAACCAAGGTTTGGTTCACCTTTGTATGGACCATGAACTGAACCTAGTGCAGGTGCAAGGCAGTCAATGCCAGTGCGTTCTACAAGCTCTTGGCATTCTTTTGGATCAGCATAAATAACGCCCTCAGCGATGACGTCGTCTTCTTGTCCGCCAACAGTCCCAAGCTCAGCTTCTACAGATACACCGTGGAAATGTGCAAGCTCAACTACTTTCGCAGTTGTTGCTACGTTCTCATCGAATGGGTGGTGAGAAGCGTCGATCATGACAGAAGTAAATCCTGCATGAATGGCTTTTGCACAAGATTCAAAGCTTGAACCGTGATCTAAATGAATCGCAACAGGAACTGTTACATTATATTCTTCGATTAACGCTTTTACCATTGCGACAACTGTTTTGAAGCCGCCCATGTAGCGTCCTGCCCCTTCAGATACTCCTAAGATAACTGGAGATTTCTCTTCTTCAGCAGCTTGTAAAATCGCTTGCGTGAATTCTAAATTATTTAAGTTAAACTGTCCAACAGCGTAACCTTTTTCCTTTGCGTCTTTCAACATTTCTGTCATTGAAACTAAAGGCATGATGAAAAATCCTCCCTATGTAGCTAATTTGCTTACTAAAAAAAGCTCTCCACCCTAGCATGACCAGAATTTCTCGCCATATGTAAACTTTCAAAGTCAGATCGCTTTCTTCTTCTTATCTAGGATACCAATTATTCGACAAATCGGCAACAGAATGACTCGATTCAATCATTTCCATCTAACCATTTGTTTCGAGCGGCAAGTATTCTTTAACAGCATCTCGGATTTCATCAATATCAAATGGTTTCGCAAAGTGCGTCAATGCACCGAGTTCTTTTGATTCTTGGATCATGTCTAATTCGCCATAGGCTGTCATAATGATGACACGGATGTCTTCATCAATTAATTTCATGCGTTTTAAAATTTCAATACCATCCATTCCGGGAATCTTCATATCAAGCAGGACAAGGTTTGGTCTATGATTTTTCACAATATCTAACGCCTGAAGTCCATTGGCTGCTTGGAAGGTTTGATAGCCTTCTTTATGAAACACTTCATTCAATAATATTCTAATACCGTATTGATCATCGACAATTAAAATTTTCTCATTCATCTGTTACACCCCATTGCTTTCATTTTTCGCCATAAAAAGAGCTGTTGTTAAATAATTCTGTTTGATTTTCACATTTCCTTTATTTATAATAGTTTACTTTACGACATTTCCTGAGCATTTTTCCTAATATTCTCTTTATATTCTATTATAAAATGATCTGACCGAAGGAGGAAATCAGTCTTGTTAAAAATTTTCACGACCCAGTTATCAGGTATTTTTTCACGTATTGGAGAAAAGCAGGCTGAAGCGATCGAGGATGGTGCACGCCTTCTTGCACAAGCCGTTGTCAGTGGACATGCTGTTTATTTTCACGGAAAGAATGAACTGGCTGCTGTAGCCCTAGAGGCAACTGAAAGCAAGGAGCCATTTCCAGGTGCGAAAGTACTGCCGCTTGATCAAACGGAGCTCAGCTTGCTTCATCCAAGTGACAGGGTGCTGCTATTTTATTCAGACCCAGAAGACGAGGAGATTCAATCTCTTGTAAAAGAGCTGCACGCTCAAGGTACGCCCATTGTTGGTGTCGGTCCAGCACAAAAGGAGCCGTCCATGATTGAAGAGCATTGTGATGTCCACATTGATTTTCTGCTCAAGAAACCGCTTGTGCCCGCTGATGACGGATCAAGGTTCGGTTATCCTGCTTTAATGACATGCTTATACGTCTACCACGCTCTATCGTTTACTGTGAAAGAAATCGTTGAGGAATATGAATAAAAAAACTGCCGAGAAGATCATATTCTCGGCAGTTTTTGATTTATTTTGATTCAGATGCTTGCAGTGAAGCACCAACGAAATCTCTAAATAATGGCTGTGGTCTTGTCGGTCTTGAGACGAATTCTGGGTGGAACTGAGAAGCAAGGAACCAAGGATGATCCTTCAATTCGATAATTTCAACAAGACGTCCGTCTGGGCTTGTACCAGAGAAGACAAAGCCTGCGGCTTCCATTTGCTGTCTGAATTCATTATTAAACTCATAGCGATGACGGTGGCGTTCGTAGACCACTTCGTCATTGTATGCAGCAAATGCTTTTGAGTCTTCATTTAATTTACATGGATACAGACCAAGACGAAGTGTTCCGCCTAGATCATCTACATCCTTCTGTTCTGGGAGAAGGTCAATGATTGGGAATGCTGTTTCAGGATCAATTTCCGCTGAATGAGCTCCCTCAAGGCCTAGTACGTTTCTCGCATATTCGATCGACGCAACTTGCATTCCTAAGCAGATTCCGAAGAATGGCACTTTGTTTTCACGGGCATATTGTGTAGCAATGATTTTCCCTTCCACTCCGCGGTCTCCGAAGCCTCCAGGAACGATGATGCCGTCTACATCTTGCGCGAAATCAGCCATATTTTCTGCTGTCACTTCTTCTGCATTGATCCATTTGATTTGTACGTCTGCATCAAATGCATAACCAGCATGGCGAAGTGACTCAACGACAGAAATGTATGCATCTTGCAGTTCAACATATTTTCCTACTAGACCAATTGTGACTTGTTTTGAGAGATTTTGTACTTTATCGACTAGCGCTGTCCACTCCGTCATGTCTGCATCTTGGCAGTCAAGTTTCATATGTTCACATACAAGCTTGTCTAGTCCTTGTTTTTGTAAATCAAGCGGAATAGAGTACAGCGTGTCTGCATCCTGACATTCGATAACAGCTTTTGTATCAATATCACAGAATAACGCAATTTTGTCCTTCATGTCTTGGGTCATTGGCATTTCAGTTCTGACCACAATAACGTTTGGCTGGATACCAAGGCTGCGAAGTTCTTTTACACTATGCTGTGTTGGTTTTGTTTTCAGTTCACCTGCTGCTCGGATGTAAGGAACAAGGGTACAATGAATGTACATCACGTTTTCACGGCCAATGTCACTCTTCATTTGACGAATCGCTTCAAGGAAAGGAAGGGATTCGATGTCTCCTACTGTTCCGCCGATTTCTGTAATGACCACATCTGCACCTGTTTCTTTTCCGGCACGGTACACGCGATCTTTGATTTCATTTGTAATATGGGGAATAACCTGTACGGTTCCGCCTAAATAGTCGCCTCGGCGCTCTTTCTTCAGAACAGTAGAGTAGATTTTACCCGTTGTGACGTTGCTGTACTTATTTAAGTTAATATCAATGAAGCGCTCGTAGTGACCTAAGTCAAGGTCTGTTTCAGCACCGTCATCTGTGACGAAGACCTCACCGTGCTGATATGGACTCATGGTCCCTGGGTCTACGTTGATATATGGATCGAATTTTTGAATGGTAACATCCATCCCTCTATTTTTCAGAAGGCGGCCTAACGATGCAGCCGTGATCCCTTTTCCAAGTGAGGAAACAACTCCTCCTGTTACAAAAATATACTTTGTCATTTCGTATGCTCCTCTCTTTTTTACCCTTGCATGACTAGACATGCACAGCTTCATCCTTTTTAGAGTGTATCCCTAAATCTCTTGAAAAATAAGAAAGCTCCCTTTCAAATAAATGAAAGGGAGCGTAAATGAACGTATCTTTACGTACTCTTTTTAGAGAGCCCAAAATACATACTACATAGTTCGCTCTCGAAAGTCAAGACGGTTTTGTCCTGTTTTGAGGACCGGTTTGTGAGGGTTATTTTTCTTCCTTATTATCGTCTAAATCGTCTTCGTCAATTTCTGTTAAGCCGTCATCATCTTCGTCGTCATCGTCTTCGTCGAAGTCTTCTATATCTTCGTCAATTTCCTCATCATCGTCTAGATCGAGATCATCGTCGTCTTCAACAAGATCAAGATCTTCTTCAAGCTCTTCGATTTCTTCTTCCTCTTCAATTTCATCGAAGTCTTCTTCAACGACAGCTGCTTTTGTTTTTTTCTTTTTCGCTTTTGTTTTCACAGCTGGCTGAACTTCTTCTTCGATTTGATCAACTGGATACCAGCTGCGAAGTCCCCATCTCTGATCACCTAACGAAATAAAGCGGCCATCTATATTTAAGTCTGTATAAAATTGAGCAAGTCGATCATCAAGATCAGATTTTTGTATCCCTTGTAAACGGACCATTTCATCTATTAACTCGGAAAACGTAATCGGTGTTTTGCTGTCTCTGAAAATTTCATATGCAAGTTCAACTAAAGACATGTGCTTGAGCTGCTCCTGTGAGTATTCTTTCAAACTCAAGGTCAGACACTCCCTTTCTATTACATGTATGTATCCATTTATCAGTGAAATAATAAGTGTTTATCCCTTATTTTTACGACAAACCATACCTCTCATTATAAACAAATTAGAGGAGTTTATGCCACCTTTAATCATGTTAATTTTTGATTTTTTCTCATGGGGCGCACCATCTGCGTGAAATTGGTCTGGCTTTTGTGTACGGTATGCTTTTTGTCTTTTAGTTTGTTCATCTCTATTTTAAAACTGGATTCTCTGAATGAATAAGATAACGATAGCAATCGTACATACCATTCCCGCAGGCATGAGGACAAATAGTTTTCTGCGGCTGTTTTCTTTTTCTTCCTTCTTTTTTGGAGACTTTGAAAGCTCTGTGGAGACCATAATCCATATGATCATCGTGACCAATCCTAAAATACCCATAAATGTTGTGTTCATTATGATAACCTCCATATTGATACTTTTGCACATTTTATCATATTGATAAGGTGGCATGGGACAATATTGGAAATGATTTCACATTTAAGAACTGATTATCGCACCAAAACAGACCACCTCACGTCAGGTGGTCTTTGCTTGGTTTCTACATATCTAGCAGTTTGCGCGAGATGACTAGGCGCTGGATTTCTTGTGTGCCTTCATAAATTTGAGTGATTTTCGCATCACGCATGTATCGTTCGACTGGGTAATCCTTTGTATAACCGTAGCCGCCGAAGATTTGAACGGCTTCTGTTGTTACTTTCATGGCTGTATCTCCAGCAAAGAGCTTTGACATAGCTGATTCCTTTCCATACGGAAGCCCTTTCGTTTCAAGCCATGCTGCCTGATAAGTAAGCAGCCTGGAGGCTTCAATTGCAGTTGCCATATCTGCCAGCTTAAAAGCGATCCCTTGCTGCTGTATGATTGGTTTGCCAAATTGCTTGCGCTCCTTCGCATAATGGACCGCCGCATCAAGAGCGCCTTGTGCAATCCCAACAGCCTGAGCAGCAATACCGTTTCTACCGCCATCGAGCGTCATCATGGCTATTTTGAATCCTTCTCCTTCTTGTCCGAGCCGGTTCCTTTCATGAATCCGGCAATCTTCAAATCGAATTTCAGTCGTTGGCGATGAGCGGATGCCCAGTTTGCTTTCCTTTTTGCCAACCGAGAACCCGGGGGTCTCTTTTTCTACAATAAAGGCGGTTGTATTTCGAGATGCAGCTTCTTGGTCTGTCACGGCAAACACAATATAATAATCCGCAATGCCGCCATTTGTAATAAAGATTTTCGCACCGTTCAGGACGTATTCACTGCCTGCCTTTACTACCGTTGTCTTCATTCCACCGGCATCTGAACCTGAACCGCTCTCAGTGAGTGCATATGCCCCTACCTTCTGTCCTTCTGCAAGCGGCTTTAAATAGGTCTCCTTTTGTTCACCTGTTCCGAAAGTATAGATGGGCCACGAGGCGAGAGAGGTGTGAGCGGAGAGGGTGACACCTGTAGAGGCGCACACTCTTGAAAGCTCCTCAACTGCGATGACGTAGGCTAAATAGTCACTGCCGATCCCGCCGACCTCTTCCGGCCAAGGGATACCCGTTAAACCGAGCTCCGCCATCTGGCGAAAAATAGCTGGATCATACGTTTCAGTCTCGTCCCGCTCTGCTGCTGTTGGCTCTACTTCATTTTTCGCAAAATCTCTCACCATTTTTCGGATCATTTCATGTTCATCACTTAATTGAAATTGCATCATGAGCCACCTCGTTTCATATTAGCTGTTTACAAATGACCAGCCTTTGAATTTCACTTGTTCCTTCGTAGATTTCACAAACTTTCGCATCACGAAAGTAACGTTCTGTTTGATAGCGATTCGTATAACCATCCATGCCGAGCAAATGGATCACTTCTGTACTGATCTCAACTGCCGTTTTTGACGCAAATAGCTTTGCCATTGATGCTTCCTTTGTGACCGGACGATTCGCCTCTTTATAAGAAGCCGCTTGATAGACCAGCAGCTTGGCTGCTTCAAGCTTCGCCGCCAAATCACCCAGACGAATAGTCGTTTCTAGACCTGCTGGGTGCTGCTTTAAATACGTCACTGCCTCCGCTAATGCGGCTTCTGCTATACCAAGGCTTTGAGCCGAGATACCGATTCTCCCCGCATTTAAACTAGACATGGCTATGTGAAAGCCCTCTCCTTCTGCACCGAGCAGCTGCTGCTTTGGAATCCGCACACCATCAAAATGAAGCGTTACTGTTTTTGACCCGTGCAGTCCCATCTTTTTCTCATCTTTTCCGATCGTAAATCCTGGTGTATCTTTTTCGACAATGAACGCCGATATATTTTTTTTCGCAGAGGCAGGGTCTGTCACTGCAAAGACAAGATACAGTTCTGCTTCCCCGCCGCTTGTAATAAACATTTTCGTACCATTTAACACATAGTGGTCGCCTGCCCGCTCCGCTCTTAACTGAATACTGGAGGCATCTGAGCCAGCCTTGGGTTCAGTCAGGCAAAATGCCCCCAGTTTCTGCCCGGATGCAAGCAGCGGAACATAGGATTTTTTTTGCTCATTCGTTCCAAAAGCCAAAATAGGCATCGTCACAACAGATGTATGAACGGACACAATGACACCGATAGTCGCACTCACTTTGGATAATTCATGAATCGCAATGATATAAGTTGTAAAATCTGCTCCTAAGCCTTGATACGAAGCTGGTATTGGAATTCCTAGAAAGCCTTGGCGTCCCATTTCAGCTAAAAGTGTTCTTGGGAACTGACCTTGTTCCATGGCTTCCACTTCAGGGAATACACGCTGTCTTGCAAATTCTGCTGCCTGTTCTCTCCAGAGACGCTGTTGATCCGTAAGCAAAACATCCATCTTGACTCCCCCTATGAGTGGTCGTGGTATGTGTAAAAACCTCTCATTGTCTTTTTGCCCAGCCAGCCTGCATTTACGTATTTTTTCAAAAGAGGACAAGGTCGGTATTTGCTATCCCCAAGTCCTTCATGAAGGGTATTCATAATAAATAAACATGTATCTAGTCCGATGAAATCAGCGAGACGAAGCGGACCCATTGGGTGATTCATTCCAAGCGTCATGACACCGTCAATGCTCTCTGCATCTGCCACGCCTTCATAAAGGGTGTAAATGGCTTCATTGATCATTGGCATCAATATGCGATTAGATACAAACCCTGGGAAGTCTTCCACTTCAATTGGGGTTTTGTTTAATGTCTTTGCTGTTTCATAAACGATTTGATATGTGTCGTCACTCGTTTGCAGCGCTCGAATGACCTCAACCAGTTTCATGACAGGCACCGGATTCATAAAATGCATGCCAATCACTTGCTCCGGTCTCCCCGTAACAGCTGCTAATTCTGTGATTGACAAGGAAGATGTGTTTGTTGCAAATATCGTCTTCGCCTTTGCAAATTGATCAAGTGTTTCAAAGATTTGTTTCTTCACACTCATTTGTTCAGATGCAGCTTCAATCACTAAATGAGCCTGCTTTACGTCCTTTAAATCTGTGGAAACGGCAAGCCGCTGCGTAATATCTCGGACTGCCTGATGGGCCAGCTTTCCTTTTTCTGCTCGTTTCGTCAGTTGTTTGGTCATGGAGGAAATGGCTCGATGGATCTGCTTTTCAGATGCATCATGCAGCAGGACTGTGTAGCCAGACTGAGCAAAAACTTGGGCAATGCCTGATCCCATTTGACCTGCTCCAACGACCATGACGGTCTCTTCTGTACTCATGACGATGAACGCCTCCCTTTTAATCTACCTTTATCATGATGGCATCTCCTTGACCGCCTCCACTGCAAATCGCCGCGATACCAATGCCTCCGCCTCTTTGTCTCAATGCATGAATCAAAGTCAATATGATACGTGTTCCGCTTGCCCCAATTGGATGACCAAGCGCAACTGCACCACCGTTGATATTCATTTTCCGCCGGTCCAGCCCGGTTATTTTTTCACATGCCAGCGCCACAGCTGAGAAGGCCTCATTGATTTCAAAGAGATCGATATCCTCTAGACGCTTGCCTGTTTTCTGTAAAATCTTCTCGATGGCAAAGGCTGGTGTTTTCGGAAAATCCTTTGCCTCTACGGCTACCTGCGTATGCCCAAGCACGACTGCCATTGGCTTTACGTCATGCTGCTCCGCATATGTGTCTTTCATTAAAAGAAGCGCACTTGCTCCATCATTGACACCTGGTGCATTTCCAGCGGTAATGGTACCCGTTTGATCAAAAACAGGCATGAGCTTTGACAGTCGTTCATATGACGTATCACGCCGCGGGGATTCATCTTCTGTGATCAGCCGCTCTCCCGTTTTCGTCTTGACGGTGACTGGGGTGATTTCCTGTTGAAAAAAGCCGTTTTTCTGCGCTTCGATGGCCCGTTCATGACTTCTTAGTGCCCAAAGGTCTTGCTCTTCCCGCGTGATACCAAGCTCCTTTGCAGCCATGCTCCCATACTCACCCATATGAACGCCTGTAAATGAACAGGTTAATCCATCTAAAATCATCGCATCTTGTACCGCACCATCTCCCATTTTGTAGCCCCATCGCGCTTTTTTTAGCAAATAAGGGGCGTGTGACATGGATTCCATACCGCCCGCTACGATGACCTCAGCATCTCCAGCTCGAATGATTTGATCTGCTGTGCTCACACTGCGCATTCCTGATGCACAGACTTTATTGATAGTTTGCGTCGGAACGGACCATGGAAGGTCAGCATATCTTGCTGCTTGCCTTGAAGGAATCTGACCTTGTCCTCCCTGCAAAACACTTCCCATGATGACCTCATCCACAAGATGCGAACTCGGCACTCTTTCCAGTGCAGCTTTGATCGCTATTCCGCCTAGTTCTGCGGCAGTCAACCCACTGAAAGCACCGCCTAGTTTTCCAAATGGTGTTCTTGCTCCAGATACAATGACCGTCTTACTCATGTATGTCCCCTCCCGTTTGTTACCGCTTACATATTATCTAGGCAGCTGATGTACAGCGCCATGTATAAGCCGATGAATATCCTATTCATCGGCCTGTTTTGTTTACGAAACCTGCTTTCCAGCCTCACCAAACACTGATTTTTCAAGAAGTTCTGCGACATCAAATGTGCCTACCTGCTCCTCTACTTCCTTCGCCTTCGTGCCATCTCCCAGCATGGTGAGGCAATAAGGGCAGCCTGAGCTGATGATGGACGGCTGCACCTGTAACGCCTGCTCCGTTCGGGCAGTGTTAATCCGGGTACCTGTCTCTTCTTCCATCCACATTAAGCCCCCGCCTGCACCGCAGCACATACCGGTTTCACGATGACGCTCCATTTCTCTCAGCGTCACACCAGGGATGGCTTTTAAAATGTCTCTCGGCGGATCATACACTTCGTTATATCTGCCTAGGTAGCAAGAGTCGTGGAAGGTAATCACTTCGTTCACTTCATGTACAGGCGTTATTTTCCCTTCTTTCACTAGCTCTGCCAGTAATTCTGTATGATGGTACACTTCTGCCTCAAGTCCGAAGTCTGGATACTCATTTTTAAATAAATTGTAGGCGTGCGGATCAATCGTGACGATCTTTGTGACCCCGTTTTTCTGGAATTCTTCAATATTTTTTGCAGCAAGCTCTTGGAATAAAAATTCGTTTCCAAGTCTTCTTGGTGTATCGCCTGAGTTTTTCTCTTTATTGCCTAGGATGGCAAAGGAGACCCCTGCTTCGTTGAGGAGCTTTGCAAAGGCAAGCGCAATTTTTTGGCTTCGATTGTCATATGCCCCCATTGAACCAACCCAGAATAAATAATCGAAGGTTTGATCTGCTTTTTTCAGCTCTTTTACTGTCGGCACATGCACATCTTCTCTCAGTTCACGCCAATTTTCTCTTTCTTTCCGGTTCAATCCCCACGGGTTCCCTTGGCGCTCAATGCTTGTCATGGCACGCTGTGCATCTGCATCCATTTTCCCTTCGGTCAGCACAAGATATCTGCGCATATCAATAATCTTGTCGACGTGTTCATTCATGACAGGGCATTGGTCTTCACAGTTTCGGCACGTCGTACATGCCCAAATTTCTTCTTCTGTAATGACCTCACCAATGAGAGAAGGATGATACATTGAGCTGGCCGCCGATTCCTCTGCACCTGCTCCTCTCGCCTGCAGCGCCAGCTGATTTCCTGTTGTCTGCCTGAAGGCAAGCTGCGGGACCCATGGTGTCTTCGATGTAATGGCGGCCCCTTTATTTGTTAAATGGTCTCTTAACCTTAAAATCAAATCCATTGGAGACAGCATCTTCCCTGTTCCTGTTGCCGGGCACATATTTGTGCAGCGCCCGCATTCCACACAGGCGTAAAGGTCGATCAGCTGTGACTGACGGAAGTCTTCAATTTTTCCCACACCGAAGGTCTCTTGTGTCTCATCTTCAAAATCAATTTTTTGCAGCTTGCCTGGCGGGTCTAATCTGCTGGCAAATACATTCACCGGTCCTGCAATGAGGTGAGCGTGCTTTGACTGCGGGACATATACTAAGAATGTCAGCAAAATAAGGAGATGCACCCACCATGCGACATAAAAAACGACCGTTGCTGCAAGAGGTGAAATTCCGCCCAGCAAGAAAGCAATACTGGAGGCGATTGGCTCAGTTGGTGATAGAGAGTGTCCATGCCAAATGATGTTCATCCCGTTCCCCAGTAAGACTGTCAGCATCAAGCCGCCAATAAATAAAAGCACTAGACCTGATTTAAAGCCTCGTTTTAAACGGACAAGCTTCTCCACATACCTTCTATGGAATGCCCAAACAACGGCTACTAAAATGAGAAGTGTGACCACCTCTTGGAAAAAGGTAAAGAAGCCGTAAAGCGGACCTAAAGGGAGTCCGCTGCCCGGAACGAGTCCCTTCATAATAAAATCAAGGGCTCCGAACTGTACAAGGATAAACCCGTAGAAAAACAGCACATGAATGATGCCGCTCTTCTTGTCCTTTAACAGCTTCTTTTGCCCAAACACATTGACCCAAACACGCTCTAAGCGTTTCTTCATGTCTTGTTGAAATTCTTCTTTTTTACCAAGACGAATATACGCCGCTCGTGTTCGAATGAGATAAATAAACAAATACACAGCGTAAGCGGTCACCGCCGCAAATGCGATCAAGTTCATTATTAAAAGGCTATTCATCTTGCTCCCCCTTTCATTCCCCAAAAACCACTTTGTTCCGTTTCTATGTTGTACCTCTATCATAAATAATGAATGAGCATTCAGTCAATATTTTTTACACGTTTGGGTACACTATTGAAATATGCAAAAAAGGAGGAAGCTTCATGATCGCATTGATCATCCTACTCGTACTCATTGCCATCGTTTTTCTCGTGATGGTAGACCTTTATATGGGAAAGAAATATTTTTCTACCCGCGCTTTTGAACGGTCTTTTGACAAAACAAGCGGTGATGCAGCTTTTTATCATGATGGCGAACCATTTTTTGATCAGCTGCTCGTGGATATTCAACAGGCCTCTTCTTCTATTCATATGATGTTCTTTATTGTAAAGAACGACAAGATTGGCCAAAGGGTCTTTCAAGCACTGAAAGCCAAAGCGGAACAAGGGGTTTCAGTCTTTTTGCTGACCGATCGACTAGGGTCCTATCCGTTTGATCAAAAGTCCATTGATATGCTAGAAAAAAGCGGCATCCAATTTTACTTTTTAAATAAGCCTCGTTTCCCTTTTTTGATTTATCGGTTAAACATGAGAAATCATCGTAAAATTACGGTGATTGATGGAAAGATTGGCTATATTGGCGGGTTTAATATTGGCGATGAATATGTTGGAAAAAATGGCCAGTTTGGCATTTGGAAAGATTATCATTTGCGCATGACAGGGCAAGTTGTCGCAGATCTCCAGCATGTGTTTTTGAATGATTTATACCGGTCATCTGGCATTCATCAGCTGCAATATGAGGTTTTTCCTGCTTTGGAACCGGGAACGCTACAATGCACAACACGCGCGACTGCTGGTTTTTCTTTAGAAGCTTTGTTTCTCAAAGATATTCAGCAGGCGAGAAAGCAGATCATCATCTGTACGCCTTACTTTATTCCATCTGCCCCTCTTCTGAGTGCACTGCTTGATGCACGAGAGCGAGGTGTCACGGTTGAAATCATCATCCCAATGAAAGCGGATCATCCACTTGTCAAAGAGGCTGGATTTCATTATTTGAAGGACCTCATTGCCTCTGGCTGCCTTGTGTATCGTTTTTATAAAGGATTTTATCATGCGAAAGCCATTCTAATTGACCAGAGACGCTGTATGATTAGCACGGCAAATTTTGATAAACGCAGCTTGTTTCTAAATGAGGAAGTAGACGTCGCCATTGATGATGCCGACTTTACTGCACACGTAGAGGAAAAAATTCGGGAGCACATGGAAGTGTCTGAGCTTATGACAGAGGAGAAATTGACCCAGCGTCCGCTTTTGTCACGTCCGCTGGAATGGGTTGGCGCCATGTTCTCGTACTTTTTATAAAGGAGATGACCTATGCGTTATCGATTTGGTTATGTATCCAATGCCGTCACCTTGTGGGAAGCTTCTCCTGCCAAGTCGCTGACCTTTGCAAGATACAGTAAGCTCTCAAAGGAAGAGAGAGAAGAGGCTTTATTGCGAACAACGAAAGCCAATCTCGTGAATACATTAAGAACGCTCTATTTCGCCATTGCCCATGATATCCCGCTTTACCGTTTTTCAAGTTCGATCGTCCCGCTCGCGACCCATCCCGATGTGCGCTGGGACTTTGTGACACCTTTTCAAAAGGAGTTTCATGAAATTGGCGAGTTGGTGAAACGGCATGGGCTCCGTGTGAGCTTTCACCCTAATCAATTTACCTTGTTTACTAGCCCAAAGCCTTCAATCACAAAAAATGCCGTGATCGATATGACGTACCATTATCAAATGCTTGAGGCGATGAAGCTCGAAAAGGAAGGCTATATGAACATTCATGTGGGCGGTGCGTACGGTGATAAAGAATCGGCGCTTCAACGTTTTGATGACAATATCAAAAAGCTTCCAGCGCATATCAAGGCGAGAATGACGCTTGAGAATGATGACAAAACGTATACGTCGTTAGAAACCCTTGGTGTATGTGAAAAGCACGGTATTCCATTTGTTTTTGATTACCATCATCACGTGGCCAATAAAGATGACGATGCCGCGCTTGAAGACATTCTGCCAAGAATGTTCGACACTTGGACGAGCACTGGCATTCCGCCTAAAATCCATTTATCCTCACCTAAATCAGAAAAAGCCATACGCAGTCATGCAGATGGTGTAGATATGTCCTTTGTCTTACCGCTTTTTCATGCATTAAAACCGTATGGGCGTGATGTAGATTTTATGATTGAGGCGAAGTTAAAGGATCAGGCACTGCTCCGACTTGTCGAAGAGCTGTCTGCGATAAGAGGCAATAAGCGAACGGGCGGAGGAACCTTTGAGTGGAAATCATAGAGAAAGGTTTATCCCTATGCAAACAAGGGTAACAAAGCTATTGTGAGAAAGTTATTAACAGGAGGATATGAAGATGTCTCAAATCTATTCAATCCAAATCGCTGCGAAAGCATTGAATTTACATAAGCTTATTTCTCTTTATCAAAAATGCCACCAGGCTCAACATCGTCTATATGTGTATTCTAAAAAAACAATGTGCAACATCAAGAACATCGTAGAGCTTGAAACCTTCAGGCTCACTCATTTAGAGTCTGACTACTTAATTGTCGTAGAGGGAAAAAAAGCGCAAGATCTCTTGCAGCCATTTGAAAAAGAGCAGGTTTCATAAAAAAGAGCAGCCCTCAGGCCGCTCTTTTGTTATATCCACTCTTTTGTCAACCAAACTTGTTTTGAAGCTGCATCCATTTTCACTTGTGCCCCGATTGGCATCGTAAGCATCGGGTGTGTATGGGCACAGTCAAAATCTGCGATGAGCGGTCTCTTTGTCTCTCCAAGCACCTCAAGTAAAATCTCGTAAGGTTCTTTTCCCGTTCCCTCATCATCAAACAGCTCATGTTTTCCCAAAAGAATACCTGATACCCGCTCAAACACTCCATTTACTTTCAATAAAGAGAAGTTTTTTTCTACAACCGAAGCGGTTTTCATGCAATCTTCAATAAGGAGGACGTCTCCGTTTTGAATGGCTGGCATGAACTCACTTCCCCATATGCCGTACATGGCATTCAGATTCCCGCCGATCAATCTACCTTCTGCCTGTCCCTCTATGACGCACAGCCAATCGTTTGGACGCTGCTTTTTATCACGCGTCTTTTCTTCCCAATTGATTCGTTCATCCGTCCAAAAAGGTGGTTTTTTGACCTGATAAGGAATGGTTTGAGGCTGCATCAGGATGTCTTCGAACGACTGATATGTATAAGCGACGAACGGTTCAAACTCTCCAAAAGATGGGACAAGCGCCGGTCCGTAGAATACAGGCAGTCCCGTTTTTTCGTAGGCTGCTAAAAGAATCGCTGTCGCATCTGAATAACCGATCATGATTTTCGGATGTTGATTCAGCAGCTCAAAATCAAGATAAGGCAGCAAACTATTTGAATTTGTCCCGCCAATCATTGACATGACACACGCCAAGTCCTCTCTAGCCATTAGCTCATTCAGCTCATCGGCTCGTTCTTGAATTGTACCTGAACGGTAGTGATCCTCTTTCCCTGTTAATGATCCTGGTACCACAATGAATCCTTTTTGCTCAAGCCACTTCTTCGCCCGCTGATACCTAAGAGGCGAGGTCGCTGATGCAGGACTTGAAGGTGAAAAAATACCGATCTTATCTCCCTTTTGTAATCGCCGAAGCCCCTTCATTCCATCAGATCCTTCCTACACGAGTTTTTTCTATCCTAACAAAAAAAGCCCTTTATCAAAAGGGCTTTCAGATTTTTGACAAAGGGCTATAATGATCTTTATTTTAGTCCTTTATCTTTTTTCAGCGTGATAGGAAACCTTTGCAGTCTAGGAAGGACGAGCACTGGAGCGGAGCGAATTGAACATTCGTGAGCACCAGAGCGCAGGACTGACAACGAATGCGAGGGTTTGTCTACACGCTGAAAGCCCTTTATCAAAAGGGCTTTCTCTTTATTCTTAATGACCAAACTGCGCTTCGTGCAGTCTGCTGTATACGCCGCCCATTTGGATTAAGTCTTGGTGGCGGCCTTGTTCTTGAATGCCTTCCTCTGTCACGACGATGATACGGTCGGCGTGTTTAATTGTCGCAAGGCGGTGGGCAATGACGAGTGTTGTCCGTCCGACAGCTAGTTCGCTCAGTGCATCCTGTATGGCTTTTTCTGTTTCTGTATCAAGTGCTGATGTGGCTTCATCTAGAATGAGAATGGACGGGTTTTTCAGGAACATCCGCGCAATCGACAGACGCTGCTTTTGACCACCTGACAGTTTGACGCCGCGCTCCCCTATCACGGTATTTAACCCTTCTGGGAAACGCTGAACGAGTTCCTCTAAATGCGCACTTCTTACAGCCTCCCAAATCTCTGCATCACTGGCTTCTAGGTTGCCGTACGCAATGTTTTCACGAATGGTGCCCGAGAATAAAAAGACATCCTGCTGCACAATACCGATCTGCTGCCTTAAAGAAGACAATGTCATAGACTTTGTGCTTACACCATCAATCGTGATCTCCCCTTCATCCACATCATAAAAACGAGGCAGTAGACTGCAAATGGTTGATTTCCCCGCTCCTGAAGGCCCGACAAACGCAACCGTTTCTCCTTGTTTGATCTTTAAATCGATATCCTTTAGCACATGGCTGTGTTCATCGTAGCCAAATGTCACGTTTCGATATTCAATTTCACCTTTCAGTCCGTATACATCACGTGCTCCCTCTGTATCCTTCACATCCGGCTCTGTTTCTAGTAAATCGACATAGCTTTTAAAGCCCGCAATGCCTTTTGGATACATTTCAATGACCGTGTTGATTTTATCAATCGGTCTAAATAAAACATTTGTAATCAGAACAAACGCGATAAAGCCACCTGCTGTTAATTGGCCTTGCAGGACAAACCATGTACCTGCGAGAAGGACAAACAGTGTCACAAGACGTGTCAGAATATAGCTGATTGATCCATTGACCGACATAATTTTATAGGAAAGAAGCTTCGCTTTCCGAAAACGGTTGTTGTTTTCAGCAAAACGCTTTTTCTCGAAATGTTCATTGGCAAAGGCTTGAACAAGTCGAATGCCCCCGATATTGTTTTCAACCCTTGCATGAAAGTCTCCAATGTCATTGTTAAGCTGTGTAATCGCATGCGTCATTTTCTTATTAAAATGAAGGGCTAGCCAGATGATGACAGGCATGATCAGGAAGGTTAAAATAGCAAGCTGCCAGTTAATCATCAGCATGACAGCAAAGGCGCCAAGAATCGTCATAATCGCTATAAACAAATCTTCAGGTCCGTGATGCGCCACTTCTCCAATGTACATGAGGTCGTTTGTCATCCGTGACATGAGCTTACCCGTTTTGTTGTTATCGAAGAATTTAAAGGATAGGCGCTGAAAGTGATCAAACAGCTTCTTCCTCATATCTGTTTCAATATTAATTCCAAGCATATGCCCCCAGTACGATACAATAAATTGCATAACCGAGCTGAGTGCATAAATGACAAACAGCGCAAGTGCGGTCCAGCCAATGACCGACCAGTTTCCTGTTGGCAATAATGTATCAATGAAGTAGTTCACGATAAGCGGGAAACCCAGTTCCATCAATCCAACGGCGACAGCGCAAAAGAAATCTAAAAAGAACAGACCTCGATAGGGCCTGTAATAGGCGAAAAAGCGTTTTAGCATATGTAAAAGAACCTCATTTCCTCTATAATTGATAATCATTTTCAATTATAGAGGAATCCTCTTCAAAATACTAGATCAGGAAATGATTTCTTTGACTTGAAATCCTCATAACACGCCAGAAAACAACCGGGCAAAGGATTCCTTTAAGCGCTCTTTTAAGCTTCTTTTATAAAAATGGACAGGCCCCATTTGCTCACATTCTTTCATATCTTCTTCATAATGAGCCATCAGTTGCTCAATGGGCTTTTTCGCGGCTGTAAAGACATTGACCTCAAAATTGAGCTGAAAGCTTCGCATATCCACATTTGCGGTACCGACAGAGGCAAGTTCTCCATCTGCGATCATCACTTTTTGATGCATGAAGCCCTTTTGATAGTGATACACCTTGATGCCCTCTTTTAGGAGCTCAGAAAAATAGGATCGTGTGGCGTATTGTGTGAGAAAGCCGTCATTGATCTCCGGTACCATCACCCGGACGTCCACCCCTCTTGTCGCAGCAATTTTTAATGCTGTACGAAGGGATTCATTTGGGACAAAATAAGGTGTCGCAATCCAGACAAATTGTTTCGCATTTGAGATGAGTGCATCATATAAATCACTCATACTTTCTTTCATATCGGGTCCAGTCGGTACAACCTGAATCACATCCTCTCCCGTCACAGGATGCGGCGTATGATACTTCGGATCCTCAATTAATACTTCATCTGATACATACTCCCAGTCGAGCATAAAAACAGAGTGAAGGGTCTGAACAGCCTCACCCTTTAACATGGTATGCGTATCACGCCAAAAACCGATATTTTCATCACGTCCGACATATTCTTTTCCGACATTTAACCCGCCGACAAACCCTGTCTTCCCATCAATTATCACGATTTTGCGGTGATTTCGGAAATTGAATTTTTGATTAAAAAAACCATATTTTAAAGGCAGAAAAGGAGCGACCTTGACTCCCGCCTGCTTCAAGCGTTTAATATCTTTTCGAGAGAAGCGAATGCTGCCAGCCGCATCATAGATGAAGCGAACCTCCACCCCTTCTTTCACTTTTTCTATCAGAATCTCCATCATCCGGTGCCCGAGGAAATCTGATTTGAACATGTAGTATTCTATATGGATGAACGATTTTGCCTTTTTTAATTCTTCAAAAATACGGGGAAACGTCTCCTTCCCATTCTTTAAAATGTCCATATCACTATTTGTGTTCACATGCATGCCTGTTGCCTTTTCTGTGTAATGAAAAAAAGTCCGCTGATTTTCGGTTAGACGCGATTCATCCGGCTTGCTCTCAAGCTCAGATATTCTACGTAGTTTTTCACGGTTGTACATTCTCTTTGATTTGAATAAATGACCTTTCACATAGAGCTGTCCTGAGAACAAATAAAACATATAGCCAATGATCGGGAAAAAGATCAGCACATACATCCATAACAACGTGTGCTGTGATGTACGGTTCTCTAGCATGAGTGAGATGATACTAAATAAAATAATGGCGATATAAACTGCCGCGTACAGCTGAACACTCCACGTTGGAACCTGCCACCAATACACCACATATGCCCCGAATATCATAAAATATAAAAATAAAAATTCCAGCCTTCTTTTTTTCACATTCTCCGCCCTCATTCGTTTCTGTCTTTTCTCTTCCATACCCTTTGCACAGCTTGTATGAAACGCACGACCTATGCCTTTCTTCTAGCTTTTACAGACTTGGACCATTTGATCCGATATAATGGATAAATATGTGATGGAAAGGAAGATTTGTTTATGTATACACCCTCTCCTTTAAAAAAGGGCAGCCATATTCGTGTCATTGCCCCAAGCCGAAGTGCCAGCATTTTATCAGAAGAAGGAATCGCTCAAGCAAAAAAGCGTTTAGAGATGTTAGGTTTCACTGTCTCTTTTGGACAGCACGCGTTTGAATGTGATCTTCATTCCTCATCATCTATTGAACACCGCTTGTCTGATTTGCATAAGGCGTTCACAGATGATGAAGTCGACGGTATTTTGACAGCTATTGGAGGCTTCAATTGCAATGAACTTTTGCCTTACATTGATTACGACTTGATCCGTCAGCACCCTAAAGTTCTTTGCGGATACAGTGATATTACCGCACTCGCAAGCGCTATTACTGCCAAATGTGAGATGGTGACTTACTCTGGACCCCATTTCTCCAGCTTTCAAATGGAACAGGGACAAGTGGAGCAGACCGCTATGTTTCAAGCCTGCTTGATGAATGGCAGTGAGTCTTTTGATGTGACCCCTTCGACAAAGTGGAGTGATGATGCGTGGTATCTTGATCAAGCGAACAGACAGTTTCATCCGACGAAATGGGGAATATATCAGGAAGGAACAGCTGAAGGCACCTTGTATGGGGGGAACCTTTGTACACTGAACTTACTGCAAGGGACATCGTTTATGCCTCAAATCAAGGATGCCATCTTATTTGTAGAGGATGATGAGTTGGTCTTCCCTGAAATGTTCGCCAGAGACCTCACCTCCCTCATGCAGCATGCAGAATCAATCAAAGGGTTGATCATCGGACGCTTCCAAAAGAAATCCGAGATGACAGAGGAACATTTGAGGTTCATTTTAGATAAACATCCAATGCTCAAACACATCCCAGTGATCTACGATGTCGATATCGGACATACGCAGCCGGCCTTCACCTTACCGATTGGCGGAAACGTGAAGCTAGCGTGTAAAGATGGAGCCGTGCAGCTGCGCATTCTATCATAAAACAGAGCCAAAAAAGCACCCAAATAAACGGTGCTTTTTTCTATGCCACGATCTTTTATAAAATTTTTTTAGAAAAAAGTGATCCAACCCTTTTCCCCCTTCGTTAAGTAGATGTAAAAAGAAAAGAGAGAAGGGGGCAACTTGTTCTCTGATGTACTTAGTCAATTATTCGATTCTATTTCTAACATTATTAATACGCTTGGGTAATGTTCAACACCTGCTGTCCTTAGAAGATAGCGGGTGTTGAACATCAAAAAGCCCCACTCCTATAGTAGAGCGGGGCTTTTTTGTATTACATCTTTTCCGGAGCCGATACACCAATTAGTTTTAATGCATTAGCAAGCGTGATTTGTGTTGCTTTCATGAGTGAAAGACGTGCTGTTGTTTTTGTTTCGTTTTCTACATCAATAACCTTCTCGGCATTGTAGAAGCTGTGAAGGGCTGATGCAAGGTCATAAATATAGTTCGTCACGCGGTGCGGAATGCGCTTTTCAGCTGCTTCTGCTACAACTTCTGGGAAGCTGCCAATGATTTTGAGAAGATCGTATTCTTTTTCCGATTGAATGTGAGAGAAATCTGCTTTTTCAAGGTTTGGCTCGTAGCCTTTTTCTTCACCTTGACGCAGCATACTGCAAATTCTCGCATGGGCATATTGTGCGTAGTACACAGGGTTTTCGTTAGACGTAGAAATCGCTAAATCTAGGTCAAAGTCCATATGTGTCGCCGCACTTCTCATTGCAAAGAAATAACGAGTAGCATCTAAGCCTACTTCTTCAATCAGATCACGCATCGTGACGGCTTTTCCTGTACGCTTACTCATTTTCATCTTTTCACCGTTTTTGTAAAGGTGAACGAGTTGAATGATTTCTACTTCGAGCTTGCCAGCTGGATATCCAAGTGCTTGAATCGCCGCTTTCATTCGGGGGATATAGCCGTGATGGTCCGCTCCCCAAATGTTAATGAGCTGGTCAAAGCCTCTGTCTAGTTTGTCTTTATGGTATGCGATGTCTGGAAGCAGGTAAGTGAAGCTGCCGTCTTTTTTAATCAGCACACGGTCCTTGTCATCACCAAAATCAGTTGAACGTAGCCACGTTGCACCGTCTTCTTCAAAGACATAGCCTTTTTCACGAAGTGTTTCCAGCGCTGGTTCGATTTTTCCGTTTTCATATAAAGAGGTTTCTGAATACCATACATCAAATGGAACACGGAAATTCTCAAGGTCTACACGCAATTTCTCTAATTCGTATTTTAATCCGTATTCACGGAAGAACTTCATCCGCTCTTCTTCTGGCTCATGCACGAAACGGTCACCAAATTCATACGCAAGCTTTTGCCCGATGCCTTTGATGTCTTCTCCTCTGTAGCCGTCTTCAGGCATCTCTTTTTCAAGACCGAGTGCCTCAAAGTAACGTACTTCTACAGATAAAGCGAGATTATTGATTTGATTCCCTGCATCGTTGATATAGTATTCACGGCTCACATCGAACCCTGCTTTATCAAGGATGTTGCAAAGGGAATCACCTACAGCTGCTCCGCGGGCATGTCCAAGGTGAAGGTCACCTGTTGGGTTGGCTGAGACGAATTCGACTTGCACCTTTTGACCGCCGCCTGTATTCGTTTCGCCATATGCCTCTTTTGCTTCAAGGACAGCTGGGATGAGCTTTGTTAAATACTGATTGTTCATATAAAAGTTAATGAATCCTGGACCTGCGATATCCAGTTTTTCAATAGAAGCTTTCCCTTTATCAAACGCTTTGACAATGTCCTCTGCGATTTGGCGAGGTGCTTTTTTCGCAATGCGGGCAAGCTGCATCGCCATGTTGGTGGAGTAATCACCGTGAGTTTTGTCTTTCGGCACTTCTAAAAGGACATCTGGTACCTGGCTTTCATCAGCAAGTCCTGCTTTGATGACTGCCGCAATGATTTCTTCTTTTAACGCATCTTTGACCTGTTCTGCGATATTCATGAACGTAAATCCTCCTTATACGAAATCGATAATGTATGTAAATGCTTTTGATCTTCCCCTGTCAGCATATCGTACGTAATGTGCAGCAGTCCCTTGTCCACATCGAAATCAATGCCATGTGTGTGTACATCAAGCTGTAGTGTACCGAAGGGCATCGTGTAATGTGTGACGGTCGTTTCTCCGATGAGAAAGCGCTGCTTCATTTGAATGGCACCTGATCTCATGACAAAAATTTCTTTTTCACTCATTTTCACAACGGTTTTTACTTGACCCATTTCATGTTCTTCATGGTAAGTGAGATACGTTTTGTCATTCTTCTCTTGATACGTTCCAGTCGTGCAGAATTCGATCGTTTCAGCCGGCTCCGTCTCTGGTTTCATCACTGACTTGACATGAATTGAAATTTGGTTTTGTGTCATTTTGCACTTCCTTTGCTAAGACCCGTTTAACTAAAATAGTATACCATATTCATGATCGCCTATCATACCATCATTTCTCTTCTTCACGGCGATTAAACCTCGTTTTTGATCTTCCGCCATCCCTTTAGAAAAAAAGAAACAGGACACTCACTAATACCACCAATCCAGCCTTTACGCCCAAGTCTTTTCTGTTGATTAAATAAAAAAGAGCTTGTACGCCTGAACTTGCCAAAAATACCTAAAAAAAATCAAATGGCACGATTTGCGTCTGCTTACATACCACCTGCATGAATAACGCAATGGCCGTCAGATAGAAAAAGCCTCGATCCTGAAACAGCCCCATCACCTCTTCCTTTGCTTCCTTTTTCGAAGCAAAAACGGGCGGCTCAGCTTTGAGCTCTCGTTTCAGCGTGAGAATGCCTGCCGCTAACACACATAAAGCGAGAAGCACCATCAATATAGAAGAAAACATGAACTGCCTCCTTTTCCATGTAAAAAAAGAGCTTGTCCACATGAGATGACAAGCTCCTCTATCAAGGTGTTATTTCACAAATCCAAGCAGCATTTCACGTAAAAGCTTGCTCGCTGTATTCGCTGTTTGGTCAGAATGATCATATACAGGTGCTACCTCAACAAGGTCTGCACCGACTACTTGGACATCAGATCCTGCAATCGCATGAATAGATGCAAGCAGCTCTTTTGATGTAATACCGCCAGCATCCACCGTGCCTGTACCAGGTGCATGAGCCGGGTCTAATACATCAATGTCGATCGTCACATAAACTGGACGCCCCTTCAGCTTTGGCAATACTTGCTTCAATGGCTCCAGCACTTCAAATTTAGAAATGTGCATGCCCGCTTCTTTTGCCCATTCGAATTCTTCTTTCATTCCAGAACGAATCCCGAAAGAGAACACATTTTCAGGTCCAATGAGTCCTGCTACTTTACGAATCGGTGTTGAATGAGACAGCGGCTCACCCTCGTATTCCTCACGAAGATCCGTATGTGCGTCCATATGGATGATCGCCAAATCAGGGTATTTCTTATGCATCGCACGGAAAACCGGCCAAGATACAAGATGCTCGCCGCCCATTCCTAATGGAAACTTCCCTTTTTCTAAAATGCTGTCGACATACTCTTCAATTAAATCTAAGCTTTTCTGTGCATTTCCAAAAGGAAGTGGAATGTCACCGGCATCAAAGAATGGCACCTCGTGCAGCTCACGATCTAAATAAGGGCTGTATTCCTCTAAACCAATCGAAACTTCACGAATACGGTTTGGGCCAAAACGTGAGCCTGGTCGGTAACTGACGGTCCAGTCCATCGGCATACCGTATAAAATGACTTTTGCATCTTCCCATGTCGGATGACTTCCAATAAACACTTTTCCTGAATAAGCCTCGTCGAATCTCAAACAAGATTCCTCCTTTTACGCTTCAAAAAATGCGCAAACCGTCATTTGCGCATGTCCATTCCGCTTGATTTATTTGATTAAGTCGCTCACAAATTTCGGCAGAACGAATGCCGCTTTGTGCAATTCTTTTGTGTAATATTTCGTTTCAATATCAAAGAAACGGCTGTCTTCTACAGCAAGTGGATCATATTTTTTAGAACCGATGGTAAATGTCCAAAGACCACTTGGATACGTTGGAATATTCGCTGTGTAAAGCTTCGTGATTGGGAAAATTTCTTTCACATCACGCTGTACATTTGTAATCAGCTCAGGTGTGAACCAAGGGTTGTCCGTTTGTGCCACGAAAATACCGTCTTCTTTAAGTGCTTTTGAGATTCCTGCGTAAAATCCTTTAGAGAACAGATTCACAGCTGGACCAACTGGTTCAGTTGAGTCCACCATGATGACATCATATTCGTTGTCAGCTTCGGCAATGTGCATAAAGCCGTCTCCGACTTTGACATCTACACGAGAATCGTCTAGTTTCCCAGCAATAGAAGGAAGGAATTTCTTCGAGTATTCGATGACTTTTCCATCAATATCAACAAGTGTCGCTTTCTTCACACTTGGGTGTTTGAGGATCTCACGAATGACACCGCCGTCTCCTCCGCCTACGACAAGAACATTTTCCGGGTTTGGATGAGTGAAGAGAGGAACATGTGCCACCATTTCGTGGTATACAAACTCATCTTTCTCAGATGTCATCACCATACCGTCTAAAAACAGCATATTGCCAAACTCTTCTGTTTCCACCATTTCTAAATGCTGAAAATCTGTTTGTTCTGTGTGAAGGGTTTTGTTCACCTTCAATGTAATACCAAAATTCTTCGTTTGCTTCTCTGTATACCAAAGTTCGCTCATTGTCCATCTTCCTCTCATCCAATAATAAAAAAACATCTATTGTTAGCGCCTTTATCGGCTATGACTATATCGATTGTCCAAGAAAAAAGTATAGTGGATTCATATCAAATTGTAAAGAACCGCATGAGTTCTCTTCAATTTTAATGGACGCTCTTGCAATCATTTGTTTAAAACGGTTTTCTTTGTTCCATACTGATAAAAAACCGTCAAAATGGGGGCTTTGCATGGACACAATCATGAGTAATAAAAAAATCCGCATGACCGTGAAAACGATTCGAGCCTGTTTTTTTATTGGCTTGCTCGCTTTTCTATTTGCAGGCACTGTCTTTTTGACGATTCTTTTACTTGCCAAATGGCAAGGTGCCCCTTCTGTTCAAGTTCCCCAATCCACGACCATTTATGCAGCCGATGGTTCAAAGCTTGGAGAATCCAGCTTTGGAGAAAAGAGATATTGGGTGCCATTAAAGGACATGTCCTCTCATATCAGGCAGGCAGCTGTAGCTGTTGAGGATAAAACTTTTTATGAGCATCATGGCTTTGATGTGAAACGGATGGCAGGTGCTGCAGTGGCTGATATTCGTGCCATGGATAAGGTACAAGGAGCCAGCACGATCACCCAGCAATATGCACGAAACCTGTATTTAGATCATGATAAAACGTGGAAGCGGAAGTGGAATGAAGCCTTTTACACGATCCGCTTAGAGCAAAACTATACAAAAGATGAGATTTTAGAAGGATACTTGAACACCATTTATTATGGTCACGGAGCGTACGGCGTGGAAGCGGCGTCCCGTCTGTATTTCGGGAAAAAAGCGAAGAATTTGACCCTCGCCGAATCTGCCTTACTTGCCGGTATCCCAAAGGGCCCTTCTCTCTATTCCCCTTATGTGAATGAAGAGAAAGCCGGCGCAAGAAAGAATATGATTCTGAGGCAAATGCAAGAGGACGGCATGATTACGAAAAAAGCAGCCGCTGAAGCTTCGAAAGAAAAACTGTCCTATCGCCCTTTGCAGCAGAAGCAGCTGCAAGCAAAGCAAGCCCCGTATTTTTATGATGATGTGATTCGTGAGTTGAAACAAAGCTTGGGGTTAACTGAGGAACAGATTGAAACCTATGGACTTCATATCCAAACGACTTTAAATCCAGAGTTACAGAAAATCGCAGAGAAGACGTTAAAAAACACAATATATTCGAAATCAGACATCCAAATCGGCTTTACCGCTATCCATCCCCAAACAGGTCATGTACTCGCCCTCATCGGGGGAAGAGATTATGAGAAAAGTCCATTCAATCGGGTGACACAGGCGAAAAGACAGCCCGGTTCAACAATGAAACCTCTCCTCTATTACATTGCCTTGCAGAATGGGTTTACACCAGCAACCGTCATGCGCAGTGAAGAAACGGTTTTTGAGCTCGATGATCAAGGAAGCGGTGCTGCTTATTCACCAAGCAATTATCATGGCTATTACGCCAATGACGGCATTACCATGCTTCAAGCCTTGGCGCTGTCTGATAATATTTATGCCGTGAAAACCCATCTATTTTTAGGAATGGAGCAGCTTGTACGTGCTGGCAAAACATTTGGAATCAACGAAAAACTAGATCAAGTGCCATCACTTGCCCTTGGCACGTCCCCTGTCAAACCAATTGAAATGACCAATGCTTACGCCATGCTGGTCAACGGCGGAAAACGCGTCAAACCAACCTTTATTACGAAAGTAACGGACGCAAAAGGCAACGTGCTTTATGAAGAAAAACAAAAACGAGAGCAAGTCCTAGATGAAAAAGCAGCATTTATTACCACCGATATGATGTCAGGAATGTTCAATGATCAGTTAAACGGCTATACGAGTGTCACTGGCCGCACCATTATGAAGGATCTCACACGAACATACGGAGGAAAATCGGGAACGACAGGAGCCGACAGCTGGATGATCGGCTTCTCTCCCCAGCTCGTCACAGGTGTGTGGACGGGCTATGATAAAGGGCGCACCATTGACTCGGTCGAAGAAACAGCCTATGCAAAAAAGATATGGGCATCCTTTATGGAATCAGCCCTCTCGAAGCAGCCAGCCTCCTCCTTCATGCCGCCAGACGGTGTAAAAGGTGTGTATATCAATCCAAAAACCGGCGATCTCGCAGGCCCAGGATGTGAATCAAAGGTATTCACCTATTTTATAGAAGGAACGGAGCCGACAGGTGTCTGCTACGGTGCTGAGGACAAAGCCTCTGAACAAGATCCGGTTCAAGATCAAAAACCAAAGAAATGGTGGGAAAAGTGGCTGAAACGTTAAAAAAGGACATGAAAAACCCCGAGATCTGCATCTCGGGATTCTCCATGTCCTAGCTTTAACACCAGTTTACTCAAAAAACAGCTGGAATTGGTAGCGATCCGCCATTCTTCACAAAAATTTCACAATTATTCAGAGACAGACAATCCTTCTTTTAATTCATCTGTGGATGCTTCCCATAGTGCTTTATTATGACTCTTCAAGAAATCAGCCAGCACCTTTTTCGATACGTCATCCATATGACTGACGACGATTTTTCGCTTCATCGATTTATCCATTAAATTCACATGCTCTGGAAGCGACTTATACCCGCGGCGGATTGAACGGTCGACGGTCATTTCACAAGCCGTCACACCCGCATAATAAGGGCCATCTTCTCTGCGATCAATGGTCACCCATACGAGCCAATACGGCTTTCCGTTCGGCACCTCTTCTTTGCTTTTCAAGAATTTAATTCCTTTTTCCACGGCACTTCTTGCATGCATCGCACCAATATCAATGACAGCTTCCTTTTCCTCTACGTCAATGATCACTGGCGAAATGTTATCAAGGCTGAGCGCACCCGCTCCAAAGCCCCCGTGTCCGTCGGTTGCATCTGTTTTTTTAATGATGTTAAAACCAATTGGTTTCTTTTTTTTACCTTCCATTCATTAGACCTCCTAAAGCAGCGGTTTCAAAATAAGATTAAACCAGTATATGATTTGATCCCGCATTCCGATCAATGGACCAAAAACAAACTGTCCTAGCGGCGTGATCACGAATATGAGAAAAATGATGATCCCATATTGTTCAAATTGCGTCATTTTCGCCCGGATACCAGGGCTGACGACGTCCTCAATAATACGATACCCATCCAGCGGCGGAATTGGCAATAAGTTAAATAGGAACAAAATGACGTTCAAGTTAATAAAGATTAAGAAGAAATTATCGACTCCCGGCTCAAAGCGCATGAGCGACTCCCCGCCAAATTTCTGAAGAAGCACGTACACGAAAAAGCCTAGAAACGCCAACACCAAGTTACTTAAAGGGCCAGCAATAGAGACGCAGATTCCTGCTAAGCGCGGTTTTTTAAAATGATAACGATTCACCGGTACAGGTCTCGCCCAGCCAAACCCGGCGACAAAGATTAAAATCGTCCCGAATATATCGAGATGCTTCAGTGGATTTAACGTGAGTCTCCCTTGGTTCTTAGCTGTCGGGTCTCCGAAGCGATACGCAACATATGCATGCGCCAGCTCGTGCATCGTAAATGCAACAACAAGCGTAATAGCGACATATGGAATAAGTTCTAATGGATACACAAGAAATTGGTCCAAAGGCATGAATCCCTCTTTCTTTCTATACAATGATTTACTCCATTCAGTATACTATAAGAAGTCCCTTAAACTAAAGGGAAGCGTAGCACGAAAAGGAAAAAGGAGGTTTTCGCATTGCCGATTGTCACCGTTCAAATGCTAGAAGGAAGAACAGACGAGCAGAAAAGAGCTCTTGTGGAGAAAGTCACTGATGCTGTTGTTGAAGCAACAGGCGCAGGTGCAGAAAAAGTCTCTGTCATTATTGAAGAAATGAAAAAAGAACACTATGCCGTAGCAGGAAAACGAATCAGCGACCTGTAAGCATAAAAAAAGGACAAGCACATAGGGTGTTTGTCCTTTTGTCTCTTATTTTATCTGTACCACGCTTTGTTACGGTTCACTTGATTTTTATGAGCCGCATCAAAGAAATCGACTGTGTAGGAATAATCATAATTCATTAAGCAGACAATGCCGCTGCCTTGAGGGTCATGCGGTAAGCCAAAGTTATGGCCGTATTCATGCGTAGCCGCTTTTGCTGTATTCGCTGTTCCTTGATCAAGGTTGACGGCAAATGCACTTCCGCTCGGTGCACTATTGTATACATATGCGATTCCGCCCGCATCAAAGTTTGGATTTGCTGTAAATCCTGTGACAAAATCGTATCCTCTGCCATCAAAGCTTCGCTGAAGGTTTGACAAGATTTGCTCTGCATTTGATCCAGAAGATGTCCAAGATCCTACTGCTTGTACGACAAAGTCTACATCATGGTCACGGTTAAAGGTGACGTCCGCTTGCTCAATGATGCTGACAATCCGCGTCTGCCAGTCACTATATTTCGCACGATACTGCGCATCTGCTACAGCATAGACCGTTACTTTCTGACTGCCTGTACTTGCCTTTGTTGAAATAGAATCTCCTGTATTCGCCTTAAAGGTTCTAGAGCCTACCTGCTTACCAGACTCATCTAATACCTTTGTTTTCACATCTCGTTCAATTGGAGGTGCTTTCGTCAAATCTTTAAAATCGTTTGCCTTTGGCAACCCCTCACTAATATGTGTTTCGAACGGCGCATGACCATGATCATGCCCATGACCAGCACTCGCGACTGGTGCTGAAGCTGAACTTACTCCCGGTAACAAACTACCTACCAATAAAAATGACAAAAAGACTGAACGCTTTTTCATTCCTATCCCTCCTTTGATTTTCACAAGGTTATATATTCACTGAAAATTCACCATTTTCCTTCTATTCAGTCAAAAACAGGGAATTGGATACACAGAAAAAAGTCGAAATACGTCATATTCACTAATTTTTCGGATATTTCAGCACACATTTCATCGAAAAATAGCGCTTTTGGTCTGGGTCTTACAAAACAAAAAAAGCCCTAAATGCTGGGCTTTTGCGAAACTAGTTCAATTCCTTCAATTGATCAATATAAGCAAGCGCATCCTCAAATTCTTCGTCCGTATAGCGCTGCTTGCTTTTAATGGTGAAGACCTTTTCCTTTACCTCATCTTCTGGCAGGTCATCAAAGTATAAAATTGTGGAGACGAGCTCTAGGAAACGAGACGACTGCTCGTTCATCTGCTGCGTCAGCACTTTGAGGTCAGGCATGTCCACTTCACACTGATCGAGAAACTCTTTCCCGTTGTCCGTCAGCGAATAGCGATATTGATAGTATCCGCCCTTTTTTTCCTTCATTTCATCCAAGAATCCAAGGTTGCACAGCTCTTCAATTCTGAGCGTCAACTCCTCTGAATAGGGGCCATAAAAATGAAAATCGTATTTCTCATAAAAAGGCAAATCTAGCTTTTTTGCTATGTAAATCATCTTTTGCAGCTTCTTCCGTCCAACGATTTCCCCTGATTCAGAGAATACCTTCATCAACTTTGCATGCTCTTTCAACAAATTCCCGACATCTCCTTTTTCAGTACTTCCTTATCCCAATCCAAGCAGCTTCATGATCGCCTTCTTTTCTTCAGCTTTTTCCGACATATCTACAATTAAGTCCATCGGGAAATAAAGTTTATGATCGGTTCTTCGTTTACCGGAAATGGCATCAACAATATCTGACTGTCTCGACAGCTCTTTAATATGACCACTTTGCGTCAAAAGGTGGATCGGCAGTCTCTCTTCTTCCTCCCCTGGTCTGTAGAAGTCGTAGGGCAAGTCAGAGGAAGAGTCGACGACTAAATAATAGTCAGGATCAATGCCTGCCTCCTTGAACAAGGCGGTCAGCTTGAAATATTTCGTCATTTCTTCATTCGGATTAAACTCTGTATATTGGAACAATCGGCGGTTCATAAAACGGCGGCACAAATCAGCCAGCACGTGATCTTCTTCGTCTTCCCACGCCTGAAAATAAAATAAGACAATGGATTCATCCAGCTTAATATAGTCCTCTGTGGTGACATTCCCCTCAAAGATCGAATAAAAATGAACAGGGGCATGTGTGAAAATATAGCCCGTTTCATGCAGCTCTTTTGCACGATGGAGAATTTTCGTTAAAATGACTTCCGCACTGCGTGTCACTGGGTGAAAATAAACTTGCCAGTACATTTGATAGCGGCTCATAATATAATCCTCGACCGCATGCATCCCGCTCTGCTTCATCACAATCTGATCTTCTCTCGGACGCATCACGCGCAAAATACGTTCCATATCAAAATGGCCGTAGCTGACGCCTGTATAGTAGGCATCGCGCTGCAAATAGTCCATACGGTCGGCATCAATTTGACTTGAGATCAAACTGACCACCTGTTTGTTTTGATACGTTTTGGCAATCACTTCTGCCACATGCTTCGGGAAATCATCACTCACCCGGCGAAGCACTTCATTGACTTCGGTTTGCCCTAAAATAATATCTCTTGTAAACGATTCATGGTCTAAGTGGAAGACCTTTTCAAAGGAATGAGAAAATGGACCATGTCCGAGGTCATGAAGCAAGGCTGCACTCAGTACAAGCTCGCGTTCTCCCTCATCCCATTCCGGCCGACCTTTGAATACATCATCCACAATCCGTCTCACAATCTCGTATACACCGAGTGAATGATTGAAACGGCTGTGTTCTGCACCATGAAACGTCAAGTAAGTGGTTCCTAGCTGTTTAATTCGTCGCAGGCGCTGAAATTCTCTTGTTCCTATTAAATCCCATATTAATGCGTCCCGTACGTGAACATAACGGTGCACAGGATCTTTAAATACCTTTTCCTCAGATAATTTCCCTTTTGGATACGCCATCGTTTCGTCCCTCTTTTTTTAAGACGTGTTTCTATTATATCGGGTAACTTTCCCCGAAAACATCCTTGAATTTGCTGGTGAATGTGTTCTCAAAGATTGCACGGACGTAAAAAGCCCGACCTGACAGGGACGGACCTCTTTTTAGGTCGACTGAACACATTCAGTGACATTTATTTGACTTTTTTTTGAACCTTTTCGAGTAACTCATCTTCTGTTGGTGCGGATAATGGGCGATTGTTCACAAACGCAAAAGCCTTTTTTCGTCCTGGACCACAATAGGATTGACAGCCAATCTCAATTTTTGCATCAGGGTCAACCGATTTGAGTCGAGGCAGCAACGTCTTTAGGTTCGTCGCATCACAATCGTCACATACGCGAAACTCATTAGCCATGGTCTTACGCTTCCTTTCAATGATGAACTTCATTCTATATGAAACAGTTGGACAACCAAGAGTCATAATATACCACCCAACATTGTACATCGAAGCGGCTGGACTTGCAAGACGCATTGTAACCGCCGATACGCGCTTACATAAAAGCTAGTATTTTCCACTATCCTTTTAGCAAACTTGTATAAACTTTCTTGAACTTGGCTAATCTAATACCATCAAATCATATGGGGGTTTAAACATGTCAAAACAAAGACAAGATGCTTGGTCAGAGGAAGATGATCTTCTTTTGGCAGAAACCGTCTTACGTCACGTCAGAGAGGGCAGCACACAGCTGAATGCATTTGAAGAAGTAGGAGACAAGCTGAACCGTACCTCAGCGGCATGCGGTTTTAGATGGAATGCTGTTGTGAGGCATCAATATGAAAAAGCGTTAGCCCTTGCCAAAAAGCAGCGAAAACAACGGATGCGCGCACTCGGCAATGGCCAGCCTGCAAAGAAACGATTACTCTATCAGCCGCAAGTAGAAGAAACGGTCACGCACGAGGAATTCTCACAAGAGCTGGAAACAGCGCAGGAAGAAACGTTTGCACCAGCATCTGAAACAGCCGAGCAGCTCCAGTTTGTGGATCAAAGCTACAATGAAGAGTTAGCTAGTTTATCACATTTATTGTCACAGGCTTCTCATGTCGTAGAGAAAAAGCCAGAAGCCAACCCTTTTAGGCAGCAACAGGATTTAACCATCGAAGATGTCATTGATTTCTTGCGCCGCTATGAAGGCGATGGACAGCAATCATCTGCCTTACGCATGGAAAACAGCCGGTTAAAACGAGAAAATAACGAACTTTCACATAAAGTCACGCAGCTAGAAGCGGAAGTGAAAAAGCTTGAAAAGGATCAGCTCACCATTCAAGAAGATTATGAAACACTCGTCAAAATCATGAACCGTGCAAGAAAACTAGTTTTGTTTGAAGAGGACGACACTGCCGCTCCAACCTTTAAAATGGACCGGAACGGCAACCTCGAAAAAATGGCAGAATAACCAAAAGTGCTCCCCATCTGCGGGAAGCACTTTTTAAATACCCAAAAATAGCATCACACTAAAAAGGACATTAATTAAAAAGACGAACATAAAAATATACCTGACTTGTCTCACCTGAAAATCACCAAATATAAAAAGATAAAGACCTGCGATGCCAAGTGTCAGTACAGGCTGAAGAAACGGCACCAAAAGCGAAATGCCGTAGCCGGCTCCCATGATGACAGGAAGCCATAGTAAATAGAGGTAACCGCCGTTTTTGGATTTCACCAGAACCCTTCCTTTCTTTTTACGAAAACACCTTTTCATTCCGCTCAATCATCCGCGTCATGTTCTTCTCAAATTCCAGTTGTTCTTCTGCGTTCAGTCCTGACGCTGTCAGCTGATCACTGAGCTTTTGAAGCTCTTCTAGCAAAAGACGCATAAGAAGCGCGCAATCAATTGGTTCTCCAGTTAATTCTGATAAAGACGCCATCGTATCTGGCTGTATATCAGGAAATACAGCCTTCACTTCTTCTCGTTTGTCCTTTAAGGCGGCGTCATAAAAACGGCGGATCAAGTCGGCACGTTCCCGCCCGCTTCCATCTGCACACAAATAAATTTGCACAGCGACTCCACCGCGTAATCTACGCTGAGAAATGCCTGCAAATTTCTTTCCATTGATGCTTAGATCATAACTGCCCGGACAATAAGAGCCGACAATCTCATAAGCTTCAATGTCCACCTCATACTTAGACAGCATCCGGCGGACCAATTCCACCATCGCATCATACCCGCGGTCAATATCAATGCCCTTCTTTTGTTCTGCAAAGATTAATGACACATTCAAGACACCTTCATCCAGCACCACAGCAAGGCCGCCTGAATTGCGTACAATGACGCGATAGCCCTCTTCCTCAAGCAGTTTCACGCCATCTTGCAGAAATGGAAGTCTTGTATCCTGAATCCCAAGCACAATCGTATTGTGATGTACCCAAGAACGCGCTGTCGCTGGTGAGAGACCCTTCCCAACCGACGCACAAAGCGTATCATCCATCGCAAAGGATTGCTTCGGGTCCACATAAAGACCGAGGCTCGATTGATCTATGATTCGCCATTTCGGCTGTGTCAGTAACTCAATAGGTTCATTTTTCATGTCCTGCATATCCTCTCGTTCATAAACTGTGTTTATTATAACATGGGATGAATGGAGGGAGAATGAGAGAGAGATCATCAAAAAAGCTCCATGACATTTGGCGTCACAGAGCGTTTCAGTTGGATGATTTGGTTTTACTTTTCAGTGATTCATGCATTCAAGCAGTGTGATCATTCAATGATACATCCCTCACTCACCCATTTCAGCAAGTTTCCAGTCATCAACTCAGCATGCTGAGGGTCCATTACACCAGCATCCACAATCCATACCTTTTTCTCCTCTTCAGCCAGCCGCATGAGAAATACTTGCCCGCCGCCATCGTCGCCAATCGCCACATAGTCGCTTGCATATTGCTGGACTTCCCACGTTGCATTGCGTTCCGCGATGTCCTCAGTGCCGTATAGTAGCAGGTTGCTGCCTATGGAACATCCATTTGATTGTTTTAGCAAGGCCTTATAATCATGAGGCAGCACCATGTTTAGTTGGGATTCTGCCTCTTTGATGTGTTTGTCACTTGCTGGTTCATTCATGTAACTGTTTGAGTTTTGAGGGAAATTGATCATGTTTGAGAGCCTCCTATATTCATGATTCTTTTATACATTCGATAATCTGGAACTATAGACAGCGGTCCAAACTAATACAGCATTTCTTTTAGTAAAATTTCCGCTTTATGCAATTCATCTAGAAAGGGATTTAAATAGTCATTGTAACTATCCAAATAGGCTCTTACCCCTCCAATGATTAAGATCTTTTGGAGATCTCCATTGTTTTGAATAAAAATTTGTGCATCTTTATTTCTTTTGTATATTAATTGGAGAATACCTTGATTTATCTCTTGTGAATATTCTTTTTCTAAAAAGTTTATTAGGGTTTGAATTTGATTTATTAGCTCTTCTTTTTTGTTCATTGAACTCTCCTACTTTTCAGATCAGTCAATGGTACTTTACTGTGATTCATATTGATGGGAAGTTGATGATACATATACGTTACCATATTTCAGCTTAAACTGACCCAGTTATGAACCTTCAGAAATCAGTTTTGCCTATGGTCAACTTGGAGTATTTCACTAACTCATAAATATAAAAAAGCCCTCTTACACGAGGGCTTGAATTTAAAATTCTAAGATGTCAATTGTTATTCATCTGTCAATTTCCATACTATTTGACCATCTACCAAAATCTTATTTGGTGGATCATCATAAAGAGATATCTCAACTAAAGAGCTTTTCCTTTGAATTAACCAATCGTATACACTTCCACTGTTTTCATCGGGATGAGATAGTATATCATTTACTTGGAAAGCGGCAGCAATATATTCTGTAAAATGAATATCATCTTCATCTAACATATTGTTTGTTTCAAAAACTGTATCTAATTTTCCCAATATTTTCAATCCACTATTCCATTCTAATATCATATCTTTTGTTTCATGCTTTATTAATGTTCCAATCAAAGGATCATAACTCATTTTTTACCTCACCTCATCATTTTATGGTCTCGCTGGTACTATGTGAGCTCCATCTTTTCCATAATGAATCATTCCCTTAGTAGTCTCTTCATACTTTCCAGTGTTTATATCATAGTATTTTCCTATCGCTTGGCCAAAGTCTATCCTTTCTTTATTTTTACCCAATTCTTTGCCTGATCCAGCATATTTATCAAGTAATTCTTGTGCCTTTTTATTATCTCCATAAAAAATGCTTTTCTTTTTTCCATTAGCTACTTCTTGCTTGTAATTTGGTGTTTCTGGAATATGTTTTTCTTGAGCTCCTGATTTTACTTTTGCAGGGAAACCATTTACTTCACGATACGGTCCTTTTGGTACGGATTGTTTACCGTAAGTAGGTGTTTTAACCCTTTTCACCGCATTCTTCCCTTGATCTATCTTAAAAACATATTTCCCAACCTTCACTATTTTCGTGATTGGGATAATAGAAGCTGCGGACAGAGCTTGGTCTGTGCTGCTGATGTTTTGGCTGGTTTCGGGGTCTTTGCCTGTGACGGCTCGATAGCCATCGTAGATGCCGCTGTATTCTAGGATGATGTTTTCGGTGGTTGAGACGACTTCTCCGTCTAATATGCGTTTGGCGTTTCCGCAGCTGCGGATTTGATTTTTTCTGTATCAGTTCCTTCAAAATATCCAATCACTTTATCGATTTGTATTGTGCCATCATAAAACTAACTTAGATAGAAAAAAGATGAGCGACATCTCTGTAAACTCACCTTTTCTATCACTTATTCTCATTTATTTTGAAAAGAATCTGGTCTGTCCAACTCATATTAGAGGTTTATTTAACGATACATTCAGGTGAAAATTTCACAAAAACAGAGTTTGAACCATCATCCATCATTCTTTTCAATTCCTTACCTAATGAATAATTAGAATTTGGTTCTGTTTGCAATATACAAACAATATTTCCACCCTCCCCTTGAGTTAGGCAGGTTAATTGTAAATATTCATTGTTATCATAAATAAAAGAAACGATGTAATCATAGAAATTATCTTCTATGTTGTCCTTATTTATTTCTTCCTTAAAAACTCTGATTATAGTTCCAGCCCAAATTCGAGTATCGTCTTCAATTTCACGAACAGATATCCAATCATTCCCAATCATTTCTATTACATCCTCTCTACTTAATTTTTAAATTGTGACCACCAGATGCATCAGCAGGTTTAGTTTGTTTGAAATCAAAATCAACTTCTCCTTGATGCTTCCCCTTGTTATTTGTTTTTTCAAAACGACCATGCTGCGTATCTACTGAATATAAATCTCCAGTTTTAGGGTCTTTATATACATCCCTACTATTAATCTTACTTAATTTTGAATCTTTTATTAAGCCATTACTTTTAGCAACTTCTTGTACTTTTATTTTTACAGCTGCAACGCGCTCTGCTGGAGGCAATTTCACTAACGACTTTTCAAAATCTTTAGCCCCATTCCTCGCACTTCCAGCACTCTTCTCAACCCTCTTAGCTACCTTCTCCCCTTTAATAATTTTAAAAACATATTTCCCCACTTTAACAATGTTGGCACTTGGAACCATGTACACCCCGGATACTAAACGATCCATATCAGCGACTTTATCACCTGTTACAGGATCTCTTCCTGTAATCGCTCGAATGGCGTCGTTTATTCCTGTAAATTCAACCGCTGTATTTAAGATGTTTTGGGGTTGATCGCCTGTTTTTACATCTGACATCGGTTTAACGCTCTCAATTGTTACTTTGTTCTTTTCAGATATTCGTAACCGATACAGCATTCCGTCTCGCATGACCTCAACCGTTTTGGCATTTTCGAAGTTGATCTTTTTGTACTCATTTATATGATATACTTTTCCATTTAAGGTCACGGTCGTTTGATTGATTTTACTAGACGGCTTTTCGTGGACAACCGTCTCCACATTCGCCCGTTCTTTCTCACTCAGTTTCTTCAGCATGAGCGTCATCGGATTGTCTTTCGGGTTATCTATTTTGTCATTCAATCCACTGATGGTGCTGCTTACTTTTTCTTCTTTTCTATCTTTGAAAATAGACCCCTTTTGATAGGTGGTGATATCGATTTTTGGGCCGGTGAACATGGTGCTCAAGGTGTTTATGTATTGTTTTATTGTTTGAAGGGAGCTTTTTGTTTCTTGTAAAGCGCTTGTCTGCTCTCTGTCAAATGCATGAAGCAGGCCAATGGTTCTTGAGGTCTCGAGCCATGCTTTTTGATAGTTTTGCTGAAAAGCTGATTCGTCTACATTTGGCAAATGAACAATATGACCAATGCTACCGATGGCATGGTTTACATCCGTTACAATCTCAGATATCGTGCGCTCCGCTTTTTTTAGTCCTTGATCTAGTTCGTGTTCAATAAATGATTGTGAGATCAAGCCGTGCTGATTTGATTCAAGTGCATGAAGCGCCTGTTTTGTGCTTTTCAGCGCAGTGCTGTATTCCTCAATGACGACCTGAAAGAATTACAGGAAGGGAATATGACATTCTGTATAAAAGGAGCGGATGGCTTGTCCCGCCTCTCCCTTTAGTGCACCATCGAGTGAAATGATATGATGAATTTGTTTTTCTAAAGAGCTGATTTGTTGTGATTGCTGCTTTAATATATTCAGCGTTTGGTCAACTCCGTTTATTAGCGCAAAGGCGTCAAGGGTTTTCATTGCGTTCTCCTTTATTTTCTTTTACTGCTGGAGGCAAGCGCCTTGTCCGTTTCAATCATGGTGTTCACCGCTTGTTCTGTTTGTACAAGCTGTTTCTGAAGAATGCCTATGTTGGATGTACTTAATTCGTTCAACTGTTGGTTGATTTTTTCTAATGTGTCTGCTGCTAGGAGCTGATTTCTCCCTTTGATGGTTGTTGGAAGTTTTGCATTCATTTGAGCGCCTGATTGTTTGGCATGTTGTAAAACTCGATTGATTTCACTGGCATCTATTTTGATTTCTCTACTCATGTGACTTCCCTCTTTTTTCTTCCAATTGTTTCTGCTTTTCTTTCTCTATTTTTCTTTCAACAGAATGAATCTCATGTTCTAACGAATGGATCTCCGATTTTAGGTCACTGATTTTCTCATCAATTCGATTCACTAAATTGGTCAGCTGTACACCTTTTATCTCTTGACTGGCGGATGCCATCTCGTCTCGAATGTCATCAAACGTATCTGCAAGACGGCCAAACCATGTATGTGATGTCAGATCAGGATGAGTGATTTTCTTGTTAGCATCTGCCAGAGCCGATTTTGCTTCTTTTATTTCTTTTCGACACATGTTGAGTTCTATGATTTGTTCTTTTTTTATGGATATGTCTGCCTTTAACGAATACAAGGCTGTTGTATAACCGATGATAGCTCCAGACATCGTCAAACACCTCTATTCCTCAAATAGTCCTCCGTTATGTTACCGTTTCCTAGCACAAGAGGCATATGATTGAAAACGAATTCAACAAAAAACGAATCGTAGGGTTTTTATACCTATTTCACACGCGCAAAAAAAGCTAGCTTCGTGTGAAAACGAAACTAGCTTTTTTGATCGTTACTATTATCGTGCTTGAGCTGCTGTGATGAGCGCAAGGTTGTAAACGTCTTCGGCATTACAGCCTCTTGAAAGATCGTTTACTGGCTGGTTTAAGCCTTGCAGGATTGGACCTACAGCTTCAAAGTTACCTAAGCGCTGTGCAATTTTGTAGCCGATGTTTCCAGCTTCTAGGCTAGGGAAAACAAATACGCTCGCATCGCCTTTGATGACGGAATCTGGCGCTTTTTTCGCTGCTACTGAAGGAACGAAAGCTGCATCGAATTGGAATTCTCCATCAAGTACAAGCTCAGGTGCCTTTTCTTTTGCAATACGAACTGCTTCAGATACTTTTTCTGTTTCGTCTGATTTTGCTGAGCCTTTTGTAGAGAAGCTAAGCATTGCCACACGTGGTTCGATGTCAAACATTTTGGCTGTGTTTGCACTTTCGATCGCAATTTCAGCTAGATCTTGGCTGTCTGGAGCAATGTTGATCGCACAATCAGCAAACACATATTGCTCTTCGCCGCGAGCCATGATGAAGACGCCAGATGTTTTCTTTACGCCTTCTTTTGTTTTAATGATTTGAAGTGCTGGGCGCACTGTGTCAGCAGTTGAGTGTGCTGCACCGCTTACAAGTCCGTCTGCAAGACCTTTATATACAAGCATTGTACCGAAGTAGTTTTCATCTAGTAATGCTTTTCTTGCTTGCTCTTCTGTTGCTTTGCCTTTACGTCTTTCTACGAAAGCTTGTACAAGCTCTTCAAAACCTTCATATGTATGAGGATCATACACGTCGACACCATCAAGTGTAAGACCTAATTCTTTTGCTTTTGCTTCAACTTCTTGTTTTTTACCTACAACAATTGGCTGCAATACTTTGCCATCTGCTAGTTTTTGAACGGCTGTTAGAATGCGTTCGTCCATTCCCTCAGGAAAAACGATCTTTACTCCTTTACCTGCAACCTTTTCCTGAACTGTTGAAAAAATATCTGCCACTTATATACCCTCCTTGATTTTACAAAAAAAGCGTTCTCTTTTAAGCATACTCTTCTTCTACATAAATTCAAACTACCAACTTACATTATAGCGCTTACAAATTAAATTCTTATTTTTCAAACTAATTTAATCAATTTCCATAAAAGCTGTTTTCGTCGTTCAAGTTTTGATCACATCTTCATTTGGACAAACTATGTTATAGTTGGAACAGATGAAAACTGTAAATAGGAGTGAAATAAATGAGCGAACAACATACAACCAATGAAGCAGCTCAAACACTAGACGGCTGGTATGCACTGCATGATTTTAGAACCTTTGACTGGACAGCTTGGAAGCTGCTGACAAGTGATGAGCGACAAGCGATTCTTCATGAGTTCACAGGTCTATTAGAAAAATGGAAAACAGCTGAGCACGATAAGGCTGGAAGCCAAACAATCTATAGTATTGTCGGCCAAAAAGCAGATATTATGCTCATGATTTTGCGTCCAACCATGGAAGAACTGGGTGAAATTGAACTTGAATTCAACAAGACACGACTAGCAGAGTTTACGATCCCAGCTTATTCGTACGTTTCAGTTGTCGAACTCAGCAACTACTTAGCAGGAGGCGGAGATGGCGGAGATCCTTACGAGAACCCGCATGTACGTGCACGTCTATACCCAGAGCTCCCTTCTTCTCAATACGTGTGCTTCTATCCAATGGATAAGAGACGTTCCGGCAATGACAACTGGTACATGCTCTCTATGGATGAGCGTAAATCACTCATGAGAAGCCACGGCTTAATTGGCCGCAGCTATGCCGGGAAAGTAAAGCAGATCATTACAGGCTCCGTCGGTTTTGATGATTATGAGTGGGGCGTCACTCTTTTCTCTGACGATGTGCTTCAATTTAAAAAATTGGTTTATGAAATGCGCTTTGATGAAGTCAGTGCACGCTACGGCGAATTTGGTTCCTTCTTTGTCGGAAACCGATTAGCAAACGAGCAGCTGGCGTCTTATTTCCATGTATGATAAACACTTAAGGCTTCGGAACTTTCCGAAGCTTTTTTATGTATTTGTTTAGAAAGGTGATCACATCATGAAAAACTTCCCCATCGCTATTTTTGCTTTAACGCTCGGTGCGTTTTCGATTGGCATGACTGAATTTGTCATTATGGGGCTTTTGCCAAACGTCGCAAATGATCTCCATGTATCTATTTCTGCTTCAGGTCAGCTGATTACCGGATACGCACTTGGTGTCGCAGTTGGCGGCCACATGGGTTAATCCCCCCCTTCTCGTAGAGATGGGGTTTTCATTTGAATAGCAACAGACATTGATACTCATGAAGTCAGAAAGAAAATTCACAGGATTGGCTTTGTATGTGAGCATTTGGGATACGTTGTGCAACCATAAAACGAACGGCCAGAATGTCTATTTTTTTTACGGACCATTTGAGCTCCACAAACACACTTGATCGGCTTTGCCTTTACTTTCTGTTTGAATTCACCAGCTGTCATGCTTACTGATAAATTGAGTGCTGTCATTAGTTCAATGAGTTTGTATCTATCCAAAAGCTTAACATCATTGCTTTCAGCCAGTTCTCGCGCATCTTTTGTATAAAAGTTGTTCGTGATCACCCAGGACTCTTCAGCCTTATAGTGATTTTTGGCGGCCACTATTTCTTGAATCGCTTTTATACCGACCTTAGCTTTTTGACGCTTTGCTTGCACTACGATCTTTGTGCCTGATTTTTTTATGATGAGATCAGCCCCAAAATCCTTCCTTTCAGGTGTCACCTGAACCTTATAATCATTGGCCCTAAACATATATGCGAGGTATTGCTCAAACTGAAAACCATCCATATAGTCAATATCCTTAATGCTAGACTTTACGAATTTGCTCTTGTTTTTGTTTTTTGAAAGAAAGCTTGCAACAAGATAACAAACACCTATCATTACGATTACGGCAAATACAATAAACAAGACATTCCAGGTGTTAGGTAGTTTCAATAAGATATTTGTCCTCACCAAAATTGACTCCTCCTATTGTAAAGAAAGAAAAAACCTCCTAAATAGGAGGCTATCTTTGCTCAGCAAATTCCACTCTTTTATTTTCAAAGCTATAGACCATCGATTGGCTCCAAGCTTTACCCTTGCTTGACTTTAGTTTCATTGAGTAATTTGGCCGTTTCCTTTGGCGTGACTTTTTTCTCCCCCAATTTCTCCAAGTTGTTTTTAAACAAAAACTATAAGCCTTAGAATTTTCAAGAATAAGTTTTCCGCACTGTTTACAAGTTGCTATTACTTCTCGTTCAACATTTATTGTCTTAATGTTGTTCTTAATGTCAGAACAAGTTTTATTGATAAAAGACCTCAATTCCATGTAAAAGTCTTCTTTCGTCATTTTGCATGCTTCAACTTCCGACAGCAATGACTCTAGATATGCTGTTGCATGCACATTAGTAAGAAGATAATCATCCGGCATCATTTGAATTAATGTTCTACCCAGCTGCGTTGAAATTAACTTGTTGTCTTTACGTTCAATGTAACCACGTTTGATTAGTAGCTCAATGATAGAATCGCGCGTTGCCACCGTACCGATTCCTTCAGCACGTTTCAATGTTTTCTTCTCTTCATCATCTAATAGCCCCTTTATATTCAATTTTTGGTGCAGCTGCATACGCAGTATTTTTCTTGAAAAGATTGAATAAAAATGACAGTTCAAATGCATTACTTTCAATCTGTTCTTCAAAAACTAATTCTTGATTTTTTCACCATGATTAATCAATTTTTCAAACGAAGCCTTCTCCCTTTTTCCATTGACTAACATGTACAATAATTTCCCATCCATTTCTAAATAGCCCTCATTATTAACCCCAAATGTTTCTATCCCCTTGGCTGTATAATTAGTGGTTGGATTATCATTTGTGGTAAGCATTAAAGAAGCAATAACAATTAAACTTAAAACAATCAATAAACGCCTTAATAATAATTTCATATACGTATCCTCACCCTTTTTAATAAAAAAAGAGTATTCCTTTTTAAGAAATACTCTTTTTTCTTGCTATTTATTTAGTTCATCCCATGTCACGTCAAGTTCACCTTCACCGTAAGTGTACTCGTTATACGTTTTCCCAGATTCACCGTTACCACCATTATTTTTAATATTGCCACCACCAGTTCTTTTACCGTTAGAGGTAGAATTATTAGGCGATTTTTTTGGAGTCTCTTTTTTTACATAAGACTTCTTTGGGGTAGTTGAACCAGAACTAATATTGTTATTTTTCTTGTTGGAATAGTTTGGTTTAAGTGATCTAGAAACATTGGAATTATTATTAGATTTATTTGAACTGTATCCATTTTGGACTTTCTTATTGCTGCTAGGAGTTTGTTCTTCGGTTTTACTAGTAACGCCTTGATTTACTTTTCTCATTGCTAGTCACAATGTTTTTCTGTTCAACTTTAGTTTTTGTTTTGACATAATTTTTTTCAAGTTTCACTAGTTTCTTTTGCATTTCTTTCTTTAATTCTGGATTTTTAATTTTGCTGATCTCCTTTTTAGCAAGATCAATATCCTTTTGAGATTTCACTCCAGCTTTTAATGCTTTATTTGATTTTCCGAGAACTTTTTGCTGTTCTGATAGGCTCTTTAAGAATTTAGTTTCTTTCTTTACAAAATTCTTATCATTGATAGCTGCAAGTGCTTTTTCCAAGGAACTAATTTGTTTCTTTGTTTCACCTGGTTTAAGAACACCCTTTTTGCTTGATACTTTATTTAATTCTTTTGAGAAATTAATTTTTTTCTCTGCTTGCTCTATATCAGCAAGTAAAGATTTTTTTGCCGTTTTGTCGCTGACTAACTCTGTTTTCCCTTTAACAGCCAATAAATTCTTTTCATTCAAATTTTTGTTTAGTTACGTACAGCAGCAATAGCTTCATTAAAATGATTAGATTCTTTTGCTTCAGCTTGTTTATTGTATATATAAACTCCACCGAAACCGGTTACAGCAATAGTCGCTACTGCAATGCCAGCAATAATTTTCTTTTTCATTGTAAAATCCCCTTTTATAGTATCGTCATTTTTTTCTAAGAATGAATGCCGTAATAAAAGACTCTAGATGCTACAATTAAATATGGAAACCAACTTAAAATACATGATATGGTACAAGAAATGTAACTTCCATATTTATTCGTATTATCTCTTTTTATAATGTTGGTTTTTGGCATGTACCAACAACCTTGGATTTCCTATCATAAATAGAAAACCTCAGTCACGAATTGTATCACAAGTGGATTTTAAGCTTCTCCCCACTAACTAGATTAGTCGTATAGTTAACTTGGTTGGTGATCTTCGACCAAGCACCACGCATAATTTTTTTTTCAAGGAACATTTTAATAATCATTACAGTTTAACTTGCTCTATAACTAACTGATCTTGACCTGCCAACCTTAACCAGTTCACTATTTCTATTCTTGCGTTTAGCAAGAACTTTGCCTTCAATTGTTCTTACTGTTCTTATATCATAATAAATTTCATGAAATCTTAAGATTTGATTATTATGGACATTTTGAACAAATAAACTTGATTTCAGAACATAAATCTCTTTATTAAAGGTCTTAATCGTCACTTTATTAGCAAGATCAACAAATTCAAATCTTACCATTTTTTCTTCTGACATTTTTTGCGCCTGTCTCATATTTGATGTTGCACCACCGTTTATAAATTTTCTGTTAAATCCTCTGTCTTTATTCCTAATGTTTGCGTAATTTTCATCATCACAGCAAGGGAGGATTTATTATAGTCTCCATTCTCAATCTTAGAGATGGTTGCTTGCGAAACCCCGGATACTGCTGCCAACTGAAACTGGGTCCACCCTTTTTCTTTTCTCTTTTCTTTAACGATGTTCTTTATTGTTTTCACCTCCTTAAAGTTGAAATTAAAATATCTTACCTTTTTCTGCTATCATTAAATAAAAACAAGCATTGGTGTGTGTGGATCTTATGAACGAATTACGAAATGAAATAGGAAGAAATATTCTCAAAAGCAGGCAAGCGTTAAAGATATCATCTACTGAACTCTCTAGCCTTTCAGGAGTCTCCCAATCCTCTATAAGTAAAATTGAAAGGGGGACTTCCTCACCAAACATCGAGACACTGATTAAAATTTGCAAAGCTTTAAATATTCCATTGTATGGAGTTCTGCCTAAATCTCTCTTCCCTGAAGTTGATGATAGTGCCCAGAAAAATGGAAGCTTATTCATGTACTTAATCAAATGTCAGGTGGCGAAATAGAGTTTATCCAATCATTTTTATCAACTAATGTTCTTTCACTTATGAATAATATTGCCCCCCTCATACAATCCTTCAACGAATTAAGTGATAAGGAACGTGACTTATTGAGGGATTTTTTAAATTCGATTACGAATATTACTTTACAAGATGATAAAACAAAAAGGGAGGGTTAATTTTATACCCCCCCTTTTATTTAAGTTTCTTCTTTATCGTCTTCAACTGTTTTTTTATTGTTTCGACCGATTTAAACAAATGTTCTGCGATCTGCCCTCTTGTTAACCCTTTTTCTTTTAATTTATAAACCTCTCTTTCGGCCGGAGTTAATATGCTAGCTTTTCTCTCTATACGCAGTTCATTAATTAACAGGCTTGAAACATCAGCATTTAATGTAACCTTATCTATAAAAGCTTCTCTAATAAATTTTGGGATATCTTTGTACGATGACTTGTTAATGTAATTCATGGCCCCTTGATCAAATGATTCTAGAATGATTGCAGGCTCTTCCCAGGAAGTAAGCATGATGATCTTCTGGAAACCTCTTTCAACCAACTCTTTTGATAAATCTAAACCGCCTAATTCCTCATCTTCAGATAAAGTTAAATCCATAAGTATAATATCAACTTCATGATTCTCCAGCTGCAAGGCTTCACTTTTTGTGAGAGCTTTTTTTACAACAACCATATCTTTTTCTTTCGAAATTAAGTCGCTAATACCCTTCATCCACACTGGATCATCCTCAACAATCATTACCTTGATCCTATTATCCATAACTTTCACCAACAATTTCTTTTTTCGAACTTGAACTTGATTTTAAGTTGATAACTCTGTTTCTGGGAATAGTTAAGGTTATAGTTGTTCCCTCTCCTAGTTGGCTATTTACTTTTATGCTACCGTTGTGTTTTGTCATGACGTTATAACAATATGTTAAGCCAAGACCAAAATTTCCAACCTTCTTTTTTGTAGAGAAAAACGGGTCTAACATTTTGGCCTGCATTTCTTTATTAACACCCTTTCCATTATCAGCGACATCAATATGTAATTTACGACGCACCTGGTAGACTCTGATCTTTATCTGCTTATTATCCTCCATTGCTTCCATCGCGTTTTTCATTAAATTTAATAACGTTTCTTGCAAGTGAATAGGATCTGCATAGATATTCGCATCCACTTCAAATAATTTCTTTAATTGTACAGTGCTGATCTGTGGCTGAAGTAGTTCAACACTTGAATTAACAAGATCTATAATATTAAATTCTGTTTCCTTTAATTCCATAATATCAAGTTTACTTTGAATACGGCTCGACAACTCAAACAAGTGATTGGCTGATTTAAGAATCATATCAACTGATTCCTGATTTTCCCAAAATTTTGACTCTTTGAGGTCATTTGCAAGAAGATCTATTTTTGCTACTTCATTTTTTATTGAATGATTTAATAAGGCAGTACCAGATGTTACTGCCTTCATAGTTAAGTCTCTTCTTTGTTTTTCAAACTTTATTTGTACTCCCAGGAAGCCATATTTAATTATAAAATAAACAAATAGTACAAAAGCAATAGCTATTACCCAAGGGTTTAGCATCCATACACCGAATATTCCAAAGGCTTCTAAAATTATATTGGTGAATACCGCGAATAAGAGTGTTGGTACAACAACTAGACAAGTATAAATTTTTTGTCTTTTGCTTGTTATACTCTTTTCTGTATATGCTGCATAAACCATCAATCCTAAAGAAATAAAGACGTATGGTACGACCCATAATGAAAGAACTACATGATGTGTTTGCCATAGAGGGAATTCCGTAAAGTAAATTTGCATAATGATTACGGGTATGAACAAAATTATTTTCCAAATGAAACTTTGCTTTTTACTTGTGATTATTTCTGAAAACACAAGGCCGAAAATCATGATTGCATATGCTGTTCCATAGTGTCCAATCGATGATGTAATGTAGTGGATCAGCTGTAGCTGGCTAGATGAACCATCCAAGTAATAAGATAAAATTACACTTAAACCACCAAATCCCCCAAAAAAACCAATAAAACTGCCCCATCTTGTTTTTTCATTTTCAGGATAAGTAAGAAACAAAACTAAACTCATGGCCCACAACAATGCAGTTAGGATGAACATCATTTTATTTCTTTAGCCTACTTTCAATAAATTGAAGTGTGTCAGCTGCTATTCTATTTCTAGATAGAACAATTCCAGCATGCCCACAACTGTATACGTGCCTTTTAGGTTGATTCCAGCTATTCCACAGAGTATCAGCATCGTTTATGTCGATATACATGTCATATTTTCCTGATATTAAGAGTACATTTTCTTTGTCTACGAGAAGTTTTGCTTTACTAGGGTTCATAATATCCCAAGCTTTGTCGAGTTCTTCATACGTTGTTCCATGTTCCTCCAGATCTCTTCGTATATACTTCCCAGGAAGAGTGTTCCAGATGGAATGCGCAATATTATTCGCATAAAAAGCTGATACAACAATATTAACGTCTTTCTCGACTGTTGCTAATAAGTTTGTTAGCCACCCTCCTAAACTAATGCCAATTACTATTATTTCTCCACCTTCGTTTTCCTTGATCCATTTAATCAGCCCTCTAAGTTCAACAATAGCTTGCTGGGAGGATTGCACTGTTCGACTTATATTGGCGCTAATCATGTGTTCACCAGAATATGTTGAATTTTGTGGTTCCCTATCGAAATGATAAGGCAGCGTGTAGTAATACATATTCCAATCATAATTTTTAACGATTTTATCGTGATAAATCTTCTTAATTCTGTCGTATGAATCCATGCGCCATCCATGTACGAAGATTACATTGGGCTTGTGCTTAGACTCTTTACGCAAAAACATTTCCCCAGAAACCTTGTCATTCTTATCTACATCAGATCTGATGCTTGAATGAAAAGAAAATATCCCACTTTTTAAGTTTGCTGTATGGTTATCGATGTGAAATTCTAAATCAATTGGCTGAGCACTAAAAAAACGATCCCTATTACCTACGTCAATAGGTAAATTATTATAGTGACTTTCTTTGCTTCTTGTTCTGTGCATATCCATTAATGCTGCGTAATCTATTACTTTTAAAAGCTTCAAAAGAATTAACTCCTTTAATCTCAAATTATTACTTTGCGAATATTTTAGCATAAAAAGGTTATTTTTTTGGAAACAAATTAAATAAATAAATTGATGAATGAAAGCTAATTAGTAAGCCAATGATGTGTAATAAACAAGATATATTAAAGAAACAATTAATATAAAGATAAACAATAAAAATAAAAAGACAAAAAATATAAGGGAAATCATAAAAGACCTTATCGAAGCATATATATCAATAGGTTGAGAGATTTTAAAGATTAATATAAACCTACAATCAACAAACTCACATCAGCAATAATACCTTATTAACAATTCACATTTTTATAAATACATTTAGTCTGTTTAAGATATCTTGTAATACAGAATTTTATTTTCTATATATGCCCTCAGCCATTCTGCCTTTAATATCGGGAATGCCGGCGGTGCAGCGCTTGACAGTCTTGCAGCTTGTACCGTTATTTGCTGCAGCTGTAACCTTCATTGGACTCATCATTACGATCATGAGCTATCAGTCAGATAGTCGAACAAAAGGGACCTGAGTCAGGTCCTTTTTTATTTCATCACGGTCATTTCTGGCTCTTCTATTTGTTTCACACGTTCCTGAACTGGATGGGAAAAGGAGTGCTCGGATAAGACGATATGAGATACGGTTTTTGTAAACCCAGACACTGCCTGAATAAAGGCTTCAATTTCTTCAAGAGAAGCGACTGACAGCTTAATGAAAAAGCATGACTGTCCTGCCACTCGATAAGCAAAAAAAGCGCGTGGGTGCTGATTCATAAAAGCCACAAAACGTTGATACTCCCCGTTTAGCACTGTGACTTCCAGCAGGCAGTCAATCATAAGCCCTAATTTTTTATAGTTAACCTGAACCGAATACCCTTCAATAATTCCTGCATCCTCTAATTTACGTACTCTTTCAGCTACCGCAGGTGCGGATAAATTGACTCGTTTGGACAATTCCCTCATAGACAAGCGGGCATCTTCTTTCAATTCATTTAAAATATGCACATCAACATCGGTGATTTTCATTCGTACCTCTCCTATCCGAAAGTCGTTCCATTTGAAAAGTATTTTATGATAATACTTATGATTCGAAATGTAAAATAAAACTAAATAATGGTAGAATTTATTTTAACGGAATTGAATGAAAAAGCAAGTATGGAGGGATCACCTGATGAAAGAATCTTTAGACAGCAAGGCTTCTAAAACGTTTCCCATCACACTTGCCATCGCGCTCACACTTGGCGTCTTTGCGGCGGGATCGGAAGAACTGGTGATTTCACCACTGCTGCCTGATTTATCAAACTCCTTTCAGCACTCTCTTGATATTCTCGCCCTTTCCATCAGCATTTATGGGTTAGCTGTGCTGGTTGGAGCCCCGCTGCTGGTTCCTTTAGGGGACCGGTATTCAAGGGAACTGTGTTTGATCATCGGGCTTTCTTTCTTTTTGATTGGAACCGTGATGTGTGCGGCTGCCCCGAATTTAGCAGTGTTTTTTGCCGGCCGTGCCATTTCTGGGCTGGCGACCGGTGTATTTGTGCCAACAGCCTATGCTCTTGTAGGCGACCGGGTTCCTTACGAATATCGAGGCAAGGTGATGGGACTCATTGTGTCGAGCTGGTCTCTTTCTCTTGTCCTTGGTGTACCAATTGGCGCCTTTATCGGTCAGAGTTTGAACTGGCGCTGGACATTTTGGATCTTCGCCATCATGAGTCTCGTTGTCCTGCTGCTCGTCATCCTTGAATCACGCAAACAAACCGCGACAGCGAATACAGGAACACCTCAAGCTAGGGGGAAAACTGGCTCTTTATGGGGAGCTTTGAAAATTGATCGTGTCCCCGCCTATTTGACCGTGACATTTTGTAATATGCTAGGATTTTATGGCATGTACTCGTTCTTAGGAGCTTATCTGCAAAGTCTGTTTTCTGGAGGGCAATCGACGGCAGGACTTCTGATCATGGCTTACGGCGTCGGTTTTTCCATGAGTGTATTTACAGGGAAATTAGCAGACTGGTTTGGCAAAACACGTACTCTTTTCTTTGTGCTGGGCGGCATTACGCTCGTTCTCGCCTTACTTCCTTATGCACCTTTCTCATGGACATTGCTGATTTTCGCCCTATTTATTTGGGGTGCCATGCAAAGTTTATCTGTCACGCTTTTGAGCACTGTCCTAAGCGACTGCTCCCAAATCCACCGAGGCAAAGTGATGGCTTTTTACAGCCTTGCGTCCAATCTTGCCGTTATGCTTGGTTCCGCTCTTATGGGACCTGTCTATGTCCATTTCGGCTATCATACGGTAGGGCTTGTATGTGCACTCATTACGCTTGTTGGTTTTCTCATTAGCTTCGCCAGCTATAAACGTGAACGAACCTTACAGCAGAAACATAAAAACACATTTGAAACGTAAGCTCATTTCACTGCACATCTCGGTATGTGCAGTTTTTTAGATCAATTTTTAATATCATCGTAAAATACATTTTTTATAAATTTTGTTGACAATTGCCAAATTTATTTTTTATAATCTAGTAAAAATTTGAAAAAGATTGGATGGTAAACATGATCTTAAAGAATGATGTTTTTCATTTCAAAGAAGAGCCCATCGTTTCACCTAAGATGTTTACAGTCAATACACTAGGCCCTGAGGGGACAAGCAGTGAATATGCAGCAAAACATTTCATCTCTCATTCCACCACTACACTCGGCACTCATACGAAACTATCCCTTTACGACACGTTCGAAACTTGCATTGAACATACTCTCTCTAACGCACTCCAATACACTCTCGTTCCACACGCATACGAAGGAATCAAACACTTCTACATGAGACCTGACCTGCAGCTTTTACAAATTTTCAGATGTGACACACCCATGTATGGTTTGGCTGTCAGACCAGATTTCCCATTTCAAGAACAAATGCTCCACCATTTAAAAATTGTCTCTCACCCTGCACCTGTCAATTTGATTCAATATTTCATTCACCAAAATGCTGAATTTGAGCTGGTCAATTCTACAAGTACTGCCGCACAAAAAGTAAGAGACGGCGAATTTGATTTCGCTTTAACCAATGAAGTGGCCAGAGCCACATACGGCCTCACCTTCATTCGAACGTTTAAAAGCATCCCAATGAGCTGGTCCATATTCGGAAAAGGAGAGATATAATATGCAAACTGAACAAAAGACGCAAGAACGATATTTTCCTCAAGCCAAAAAAGTAGAATGGGAGAATGGTGTCACACAATATTCCACGGTCAGAGGTGATACGGAAGTGTTAATTTCATACGTCCCTCCTCACACGATCATAGAACCTCACGAGCATCCCGAAGCACAAATCGGCATCGTATTAAAAGGCGAGCTTCAAATGACGGTCGGCCCATCGACCCAATTGCTCACCCCTTTAGAATCAGCCTATATCGCACCACCTTTTGTCCCTCACGGCGCATCTAACCTGACAGATGAAGAAGTGATTGCCATTGATATTAAGAGATTAAAAGATGGCGAGGAATATACGGCTCCTCCTACTTATTTCTTAGATATTTTCAAAACACGGGATTTACTCCCTGGCATGGAAGTCACCTTTTTTGTTGAGGATTGGATGGAGCTCATGATTGCCAACATTCCTGGAAATGGCGGTGAAATGCCTTTTCATAAACACCGCAATGAACAAATCGGCATTTGCATCAGCGGAGGTTATGATATGACCATTGAAGGCTTTACAGAGAAAATGGAATTTGGCACCACTTATTTCTGTGATCCAAAGGAAGATCATGGTGCGATAAATCCAAAGCCGGAAGCATCAAAGTCTATTAATCTCTTCTTCCCTCCCCGCTATAATCGGTTGAAGCCAAAAGCGTCTAAGGTGAAGAAATGAACCTCGACGGAAAAGTCGTCCTGATTACAGGAGGTGCATCAGGGATTGGGCTTGCCGCAGTCAAGCTTTTCCTTGAGCATGGAGCAAAAGTAGCAGTGGCTGACATCAATGAACAGAGCGGCAAACAACTCGTCGAATCATTGCCGCACGAGCATCTTGCGTTTTTCAAAACAGATATTACGAATGAGTCTGACTGTCAAAAAACCGTTCAGTTCGTGCTGAACCATTTTGGAACAATTGATGTTTTGATTAACAATGCAGGCATCGAAATTGTCTCCCCCGTTCACGAGATGACACTGGAGGATTGGAACCACATTGTACAGGTCAACCTGACGGGTGTATTTCTCATGAGTAAGCATACTTTGCCGCATATGCTTGAAAAGAAAAGCGGAAGTATTATCAATACTGGATCTGTCGGGGGTCTTGTTGGCTGGCCTGACATCCCTGCCTATAACGCAACAAAGGGCGGTGTCATCCAGCTAACCAAATCCATGGCGGTCGACTATGCCGCCCATCAAATCAGGGTGAACTGTATCGCCCCGGGCATTATTGATACGCCATTAAATGAAAAATCCTTTTTAGACAATCATTCAGAAAGTCTTGAGGTTGTCAAAAAAGAAAAAGCAAAGGTGAACCCATTACTTCGTCTCGGAAAACCCGAAGAAATTGCGGGCGTCATGCTGTTTCTCGCCTCTGATCTATCCAGTTATATGACTGGAAGTGTTGTCACAGCAGATGGCGGTTACACCGCTAGATAAAAAGGAGTGCTTTCATTGAGTAAAAAAACCGTACTTGTCATTGCTGATCTGGGAGGATGCCCGCCCCATATGTTTTACGAAAGCGTGGCAGCATCGTATCATATCGTTTCTTATATCCCGAGACCCTTTGCTATTACAAAGGGACACGCTGAGCTAATCGAAAAATACTCCATTGCCGTCATCAAAGATCGAGATTATTTTGACACAAACCCTTCTTTTGAACACCCAGATTCTATTTACTGGGCACATGACGATTATCTGAAATCCGAGGAAGAGGTGGTGGACGACCTAGTTCGTGTGGCTTCCTTTTTCAAAGCGGATGCGATTACCACCAATAATGAATTATTCATTACACCAATGGCAAAAGCCGCTGAGCGTCTTGGACTGCGCGGCGCTGGGGTAAAGGCAGCTGAATTAGCGCGTGATAAAAGTCAAATGAGGGCTGCATTCAACGCGGCTGGGGTCAAAGCAGTAAAAACTCAGCCTGTCACTACTTTAGCTGATTTCCAGCAAGCCATTGAACATATCGGGACACCGCTTATTTTAAAGCCTACATATTTAGCAAGCTCCATTGGCGTGACCCTTTTTCATGACCGAGCCGGCAGTGATGATCTCTTTTTAAACGTACAATCCTATTTGCAAACCATTCCCGTTCCAAACGCTGTGACGTATGAAGCTCCGTTTGTCGCTGAAACATACTTAGAGGGTGCTTACGAGGATTGGTATCAAGAGGACGGCTACGCTGATTATGTCAGTGTTGAAGGGTTAGTCGTTGAGGGTGAATATATCCCTTTTGTCATTCATGATAAGACCCCTCAAATCGGTTTTACAGAAACGGCTCATATTACTCCGTCGATCCTAGACAATGAAGCCCAGCAACTCATCATTGAGGCAGCAAAGAAGGCAAATGAAGGGCTAGGTCTTGAAAACTGTGCCACTCATACAGAAATCAAGCTCATGAAAAATCGAGAAACCGGATTAATCGAATCAGCAGCTAGATTTGCTGGCTGGAATATGATTCCGAATATCAAAAAGGTCTTTGGGGTGGATATGGCCAAGCTGCTGATTGATGTATTAGTCGATGGAAAAAAGGCTGATTTGCCAAAAGAACTGCTTTCTGGACATACGCATTATTTAGCAGACTGTCATTTATACCCTCAGCATTTCAAAGAGAGCGGACACATTCCGCCTGAGGTCACACACATCACCATTGATCATGTGCATATTCAGCAGGACACTTTGGTTGGAGATACTGTCATCATCAGTGAATCCGTCCCACCTAAAGGGACCTTTGTGGACCTATCTTTATTTGAAGCATTTAATGGCATCGTGTCTCTTGAATTAAAAGGCTCGTCTTCTCAGGATGTTGCCGCATCCATCCGTAACATTCAGAAGCAGGCAACCATTCAGTTAATGGATGAACTAGTGAAGGGATAGAAAGAGAGGGTAACGTGGTGAAGATCTTACCATCTAACATGATTGAACGGCTGCCAGAACAAAAATTTGGAACCGTATTTGAGAAAATTGCACATAAAACACAAAACGGAGCGAACATTGTGAACCTTGGTCAGGGAAATCCCGATCTTCCTACTCCTGCCCATATTGTGAGTGCCCTTCAAGAGGCAGCAGGCACTTTGCAATTTCAGCAATATGCTCCTTTTAGAGGCTTTGACTTTTTCAAGCAAGCCATTGCAGATTTCTACAGAAAGGAATTCGGCATTGAGGTTGACCCGCAGAAGGAGATTGCCCTTTTCAATGGAGGGAAAACAGGCCTTTATGTGATGAGTCAGTGCCTGCTTGATCCAGGGGACATTGCCCTCGTCCCCGATCCTGGATACCCAGAATATCATTCAGGCATCTTGATGGCGGACGCAAAGCCATACTGCATCCGACTGGAAGAGGAAAATGGCTATTTGCCGAATTTCCCGTCAATTGATCCAGACGTGTTAAAAAAGGCAAAGGTTCTTTTCTTAAATTATCCGAATAACCCTACAGGTGCTGTGGCAAGTGAAGCATTTTTTGAAGAAGCTGCGGAATTTGCCTCAGCTCACGGTCTGCATGTGATTCATGATTTTGCCTATGGTTCATTTCATTATGAGCAAAAACCAGTAAGCTTTCTAAAGGCACCTCTTGGAAAAAAAGTAGGCGTGGAATTATATTCTTTATCCAAAACATTCAATATGGCAGGATGGAGAGTCGCTTTTGCTGTAGGGAATGAGGACATCATTCATGCCATAAACGCCTTCCAAGATCATGTGTTTGTCAGTATGTATGGCGGATTTCAACAAGCCGCCACCATTGCCTTACAAAGTGATGACTGTCATATTCAATCCTTGAAAGAAGTCTACCTTGAACGAATGAATTTCTTCATCCGTCAAGCGGAGAAGCAGCTTGGCTGGACCATTGAACGTCCAGCCGGCGCCTTTTATTTATGGGCTTCGATCCCTGATGATTTCGAGGATTCTCATGCTTTTGCCGACTATTTACTCGAGCATGCAGATGTCGTCGTGACGCCTGGGGGTGTATTTGGAGCACATGGAAGACGTCATGTCCGCATCTCAATGGTGGCGTCAATTGAACAGCTTGCCCTTTTTATCGATCGGCTCCATATACTGCCGATTCGCTTTCATCAAAAAACCCGCATATAGCGGGTTTTTCATGTTATATACTTTTCATTGAACCACCATCGACGGATATTTGCTGTCCGGTGACATAGGAGGCTTCCTCTGATGCGATAAAAGCGGCTAATGAAGCCATTTCACTCGCTGAACCTACTCTTTGCATCGGGATTCCTGACGCAACAGCTTTTACAGCTTCTTCGCGTGATAATGACTGTTGACGCATCATGTTTCCGATAAATTGTTCATACCGATCTGTAGCAATAAATCCTGGGTTTAAACAATTTACTGTGATTCCTGAGGGCGCAAGCTGTGTGGCTGCATTTTTACTAGCATTGATAATCGCTGCATTCATCATACTGTTCGTAAACATTTGGTCACCAGGTTCCTTCCAGAGGTTCCCGACAATTTGAATGATCCGGCCGTATTCATGTCTTTTCATCATCGCTGCCGCACGTTTCATCGTATCAATGTACGCAATGGCTTTCTGAGAAAATGCTGCCAGCATCTGCTCACTTTCACATGAATCAAAAGTATCTGGCTTCCCTCCTGGAATGTTATTAATCAACACATCCAGTCTGCCAAACTCTTTTTCTATTGCCGCAAAGGCCTCAGCTCGCACTCCTTCATGGGACATATCGCCACAGAAAAGAGACACCGGCTCTTTTGTTTCTGCCATACGCCCAATGTGCTGCTGCGCATCTTCTAGTGAGGATTGATTTCTAGAATTGATGATGACTTTTACATGGTCTTGGGCGGCAAGCTTTATAGCAATTGCCTTTCCAATCCCGGTACTTGCCCCTGTGACAAATGCAATTCTTTTAGACAAACTCATCCACATCCCTTTTCTACTCAACTTAGTAAACATACATAAAATGACACATATAGAATGTATTTCAACAAAAAAAGACCTTTCTCCTGCGAAAGGCCTCTGTTCTTTATTTAAATGTCGTTTCCCAATCAAATCCGATCGTCTCATCATTCCAAGCGATTCTCTTTTCATCTGGGTTTTTCGGGTCATAGGATTCTGTCGTGAAATACACAATTTGCAGCGGCGTCTCGCCTAGTACCCGGTAGCCATGTGCGACACCCTTTGGGATGAGGAGCAGCATTGGATTGTCTTCCCCCATATAATACACGTCGGTTTCACCCTTTGTAGGAGAATCCTCACGCAAATCGTATAAAACGACCTGGGCATGACCTGCTGGGAAAAACCAAACGTCGTCTTGCTTTTCATGATAATGAAAGGCTTTGATCACTCCTGGAAAGCTTTTCGACCACGATGCCTGCCCAAAGCGTTTCAGCATCGGCTCATCATCTCGAATGAGCTCTGCAAAAAAGCCGCGATCATCACAATGTTTCATGAGTTTTTTCGTTTGTACACCATCAATCATGCTGATGCCATCTCCCTTCTTTCTGCAAATATTCGTGAAGTGCATCCTTCCAATGTCTTGGTTGCCAGCCTGTGGCTTCAATCGCTTGAAGGTCTAACACAGAATAGGCTGGACGAGGCGTTTGGAAGCCGTACTCTTCCGTGGAAATTGGCTCAATGGTCGTAGACAGGCCGCTTTTTGCGACAATTTCTGACGCAAAGTCAAACCAAGAACAGCTGTCTCGGTTACTGACATGATAAATCCCTGCTTTTTGATCAAACAAATGAATGATTGCCTCTGCGACATCCTTTGTATAAGTAGGTGATCCTACTTGATCGTTCACGATGCGCAAATGATCCTTTGTTTCTGCGAGCCTAAGAATGGTATTCACAAAGTTATGTCCCTCATGTCCGTATAGCCACGATGTACGGATGATTTTCACTTCGTCTGACACGAGATGAATCAATTCCTCACCAAGCTTTTTACTTTTTCCATAAATGGTTTGAGGATCTGCTTGTGCATCGACTTGGTAAGGGCTGTCTGCTTGCCCGTCAAATACATAATCTGTACTGACATGTAACACATCAGCCCCCACGTTCTTTGCCTCCAGCGCTGTATAATAGGCGCCAATGCCATTGACAAGATACGCCTTTTCCGTTTCTGTTTCACATTGATCAACAGATGTATATGCTGCTGCACTGACAACAATATCAGGCTGAAAGTGTCTCATTGCGTGTCTGACTGCTTGCTGGTCTGCGATATTGAGCATACTCCTCGTTAAGGCAATGACGGTGATATCTTTTTCCTTGAGCTGTCTGCTCAATTCTTTCCCTAGTTGCCCGCCTGCACCGGTGATTAAAACTTTCATCCGTCACCCTTCTTCGCCCTGATCAAATTTGGCACAATACCAATTGATCGTTTTTTCAATACCTGCTTCAAATGACGTCTCCTGCGTCCAGCCGAGCTCCCGTTTCAGCTTACTGGCATCAATAGCATACCGTCTGTCATGCCCTTTTCGATCTTGAACAAACGCAATACGGTCATGACTGATCCCGAGCTGCGTCAGAATGGTCTTGGTCAAATCGAGATTCGTTTTCTCGTTGCCGCCGCCAATATTGTACACCTGCCCAGCTGTTCCGTTTTCAAGGACCCGCTTTACAGCTCTCGCATGATCCTCTACATACAGCCAATCGCGAATCTGCTGGCCGTCTCCATAAATCGGGACCTTTTCACCATTGATCGCTTTTCTAATAATAGTCGGTATTAATTTTTCTTCATGCTGATACGGTCCGTAGTTGTTGCTGCATCGTGTGATCATCGCGGGTAATTGGTGAGTGTGGATATAAGATTTCACAAGCAGATCTGAACTCGCCTTGCTTGCTGAATAAGGATTATTCGGTGAAAGTGGTGTTAGTTCTGTGAAAGCAGGATCATCCAGCTCCAAATCTCCATATACTTCGTCTGTTGAAATATGAATGAGTTTTTTCGCCTTTCCTTTTAAGACTGCCTCCAGCATACGATAGGTGCCGAGCACATTGGTTTGAATAAAGGGCTCAGCCGATTCAATACTGCGATCAACATGGGATTCCGCTGCAAAATGAATGATGGCATCATAGACTTCATCAAATGCTTGATCCAACTCATGCTGAAGGGTGATATCCCCTTGAATAAAACGAAAATGAGACAGCTTTAATAATTCATCCATCTCCTCTGGATGACTGGCATATGTTAACTTGTCAAAAACAGTGAGCCGGACATCGGTTTCCTGAAGCAGCAGCTTCACAAAATTTAGTCCAATAAATCCCGCTCCGCCTGTAATTAAATAAGACTTCGTCATTCGTATCCCTCTTTTTTCTTCATCGTTTCAAACATTTTCGTAGATGCTTGGTGGAGAGATTCATGTGTTCCTGCATCAATCCACCACCCTTTTAACATATCATAGGTCAGCTGGCTATTTGAGATATAGAGATTGTTTACATCTGTAATCTCTAATTCGCCTCGATCTGACGGCGAGATTTTCTCTATATATTGAAAGACTTCTTGATCATAAAAATAGATGCCTGTGACGCAGTAAGATGAACGCGGATGCTCCGGTTTTTCCTCAATTGATAATATCCGGTGGTGAGCGGCATCAATTTCTGCAATGCCAAACCGCTTTGGATCTGCCACTTCTTTCAACAGAACCTTCGCTCCGCTTTCTTGCTGCTGAAAGGCTTCAACAAAAGGGCTTAGCGAATCCTCAAATACATTATCACCTAGCATCAGCACAAATTTCTCCTCTTCTACAAAGGGCTTTGCATAGGATAAACCGTCCGAAATTCCAGAAGCTTCAGGCTGTACCTGATAGACAATATTCATCCCGAGTTCCTGATCGCCTTCAAGTAGCTTTTGAAACAGCGGGATTTGTTCTTCTTGTGATATGACCATCACATCTAAAATCCCTGCTTCTTTCAGTTTGAACAAAGACCAATAAATCATTGGATATGGACCAACCGGCAATAAATGTTTATTGAAAATCTTCGTTAAAGGTGCCAGTCGTGATCCCTTTCCTCCTGCTAAAATAACTCCCTTCACATCTACACATCCTTATGTTCTTTTTGGTGATGGTTCATGAGGTGTATAAGAATGTTTTTCACTCGTTCGGTTCCTTTTCCATCAATGAGTGACCGTCCATTGAGATGAATGCTCCTGCGGAGAAAGTAACTGGCGGATATTCTTTCAACAGCACGCCATATATCCTTTTCATCCACAAGGTCACCTAATCCAAGATGGTGGCAGGCTCCCTTTTGTGCAAAACGAGTGGCTGTCACTGCTTGGTGGTCTACTTGCGAAAGGACAATGCTGGGCACCCCGATACAAACTGCCTCATATAACGTCATCCCGCCAGCAACAATCGCCAGATCGGCTTCTGCAAGACGGGCAGGTAATTGATCCGTATGGCGAATGAATTGAATATGCGCAGCCTCGATTTGTTCTTCGATGCGAGAGGCTTTTCCTGTAACCGCTAGAATGTGTAAATGGCCAGCTTCGAAGAGTGCTGATACAGCCTTTGATAACAATCCGCCTGGATCACTGCCTCCAAGGCTGATAACCACCTTTTTGCATTCTTTTCGAACCTCATATGTGTCTTTTAATCTGCTGACCTCGTGATCTAACAATAAATAAGGTGTTCCATAAAAATAGTCCGTTCCATTTACTTGCAGACGCTTTTCGTCCAGACCACCATAAATGCCGTTCACGACAGCATCAGCAAGCTGGCAGGCTTCTGCTCTTTCTTCTTCAAATAAGACCAGCTTTGCAGAGCCGGAGGACGCTTTGATCGATCGAAGAAACTGGAGGTCACAATCAAGCACATCAATCAGCAGAAGATCAGGATTCAGCTCTTTTATATCCTGCTCCATTTGAAGGATTACGTTTGGTTCCTGCACTAAATGAACGTGCCAAGCTGGATGCGAGAGCATTTCTACACAAATCTGTTCATTTGTATAGAAATATAAGTCGTTTCCTTCTTGAAACAATTCTTTTGCCAGCCGTCTCATTCTGGCGACATGCCCCATCCCTCTTAAAAAACCACCGTACACAACAATCATGATTTTTTTATTCATTCAGCATCCTTCTGTCTCACAAATTGATTCAACCGAACAATATCAGGATCTTGTTCACAAATGGAGATAAGCTCAGCCGTAGGCACAGCAATAGATCCACCAGCTTTCTCAAGTAAACGGGTGGCAAATACATAATCTTCTTCTGTATCAATCGTGAATCGATAAGCAGGATATGCGAGTTCTTTGGGCGGTGTGAATAATTGCAGTTGAAATCGCTCAGGATGCTTTCGGATATACAGAGTGACATGCTCACGCTCCGGCTGCGTAAGGGGAAAATTGTCGATTTCACGTAAAATTGATGCGTCGATCATTTCCCCGGAAATACCGAGTGGCGTTCCAGTCGTATACGTGTAATCAGCCTTCTTCTGTCTATGTTCTTCAACCATTTTCGACAAAAGCGCTGGATCTATAAATGGATTATCTCCCGTTAAACGGACAATGGTTTGCGGTTCAAAATGACGGACAATCTGCGCAAATCGCTGCAGTACATCTATCTCACTACCGCGAAATACCTTATAGCCCTTTGATAAACAATATTGAGCCAACAGATCATCCTCTGCCTCGACTGTTGTGGCAATCATGAGGTTCTGGGTTTTGTGATTGTAATGATCTGATTGCTTTACCCGTTCAACAATGAAATCGATCAGTGCCATACCGCCGATCGGTTTCATCACCTTTTTTGGCAGCCTTGTTGAGCCCATTCTAGCTTGTATGACAAAGAGCACATCATTGATCATGCTCGGACTCCTGCATGAGCACATCTTTCCACGATACGCCTGTATGGGCTGGGATGTCTCTCACAGCCTTGGTGCCAAGTAAAATCTCCATGTACCGCGGATGCAGACCTTGGCTTTTTTGTCCTGGACGTAATACGGCTATGTTTTGTGCTGTCAAAGTCTCGCCCTTTGCAATACCTTTTGTTGTAAAAATCCCTCGATACGCAAATTTACGAATCTGCCCTTCAATGGCTGCTGTCGTTTTATAAGAACTGCCAAGGATCTCCTCTGACAGAGGATGAGCGTCTGTTTCTGATTGATTTCGGTCCTTTTCCGCCGCTCGAATATGCTGAACCATTTCCTTTAATTCTTCTGGATCGAGCGCAAAGGAATGATCGGCCCCAGGCAGCGTCTTATCTACCGTGAAATGCTTTTCAATCATGGCTGCCCCAAGCTTCACAGCGGCAACAGGGGCTTCAGTTGGATGCTCACTATGATCAGAAAAGCCAATGACTGCCTCAGGAAAAGCCGAGGCTAAGGTTTGAAGCACACGAAGATTCGTGTAAGCTCTAGGTGCTGGATACTTTGCTACGCAATGCATAATGGCGACTTGATGGTTTTGCTCGCTTGTAATCGCCTCATATGCTTCATGAACATCTGCAATAGTGGCTCCGGCTGTTGAGAAAATGATGGGCTTTTGAAAAGAAGCCGTGTGACGCAAAAGAGGCAAATGATTGATTTCATAGGATGCCAGTTTGAAAGCCGGCGGATCGGTTTGATTCAATAGATCCGCAGATTCTTCGTCACACACTGTGCTTAAAAACATCAGCCCTTTTTCCTCACAGCGCGTCAATAAAGCTGGCAGCCATTCTGGCGGCAGCTCCATTTGTTCGACTAAAGAAAAAATGGATACCTCTTCTCCCTTGGCTGTTTCGTATAAACCCGGTTCCTTTTGATACATCCGATCAGCTTGAAACATTTGAAACTTCACTGCATCGGCACCTGCTTCTTTTGCCACATCAATTAAAGCAAGCGCCTGATCCAGCTTTCCATCATGGTTAATGCCTGCCTCTGCAATGATAAAAACAGGCGCGCCATCCCCCACTTTGCGATCTCCAATATAGAAATGCGCCATCTTATCTCTCTCCTTTTTTCGGCCATACATGGTAATACAAGAAGGCATTTGTTGTTCTAAAGCCCATCTTTTCGTACAGCTGAATGGCGGTTGTGTTATGCAGCTGTGTTCCGGCAGAAATAAAACGATGCCCTCTCTCATAAGAGACCTTCATCATCTCGATAAACAGTTTTTTCCCGATCCCTTTTCCTTGTACATCCGGTCTAATCGCAAACAGCTCAAGCGCCATCTCATCGCCCTTGGTCATCCCTTGTATCAAGCCCACGACTTCATCGTTCACCTTTGCCACGAGATTGATATCTGCACGTCCGAGCAAATTGTTTCTCATCCATTCTTGATAGAAATGCTGGACGACATTCTGGTCTAAAAATGGATCGAGTGCATACCGGCTTTTCACAAAAGCCTGATGACCAAGTGAAACCGCCTCATCGTATTCCTTTTCATCCGGCAGACTTATCACCACATCTTCACCTGTTAATGGCATCTCCATGTGAACAGGCGGCGCCTCAAGCCGAGTGAGACCGCCTACATAGTACACATGTGACAGCCTTTGGACGATCCGGTTTTTTTCAAGATCAGCCGCTTCAAGACGTAAAAAGAAAAAATCGCATTTTTCTGTTCTCATCCAATTGATGAAGCGCTCCATCAATTCTTGAAAAGCAGATGATGACTCAGCTTCCGCAAACTTCACATGAAAAATATGCTGATCAAATATGCCGCTTTCCCATTTTGACCAGTCGAATAACAGCACCGCTTTGAGCTGGGCGCCACTGACAAGACCAAACTGCTTGAAGCCTTTCATTTGTTCAGCTTGTTGGCCGTATTTCTCCAGCCAAGCGGACAGCACCTGATCGTCTATTGCATGAACGGCCTTCATGAAGATGCCTTCTGATCTTTTAAAATAGACAACACCGCAGTGATGACATCCTGCACATCTTCATCGGTCATACTTGGATAAAGAGGCAGTGAGAGAGTCCGCTTATAGTAAGCGAGTGACTCAGGGAAATCCTCTGGTGAATAGTGGTAGGTTTGTTGATAGTATGGATGCAAATGAACAGGGATAAAGTGAACACTCGTGCCGATTTTATACTCCTTTTGCAGCTGATCAATCAGCTCATCGCGTGTGATGAATGCTTCTTTTGGATCCACTTGCAGTACATACAAATGCCATGCATGTCTTCCCTCATGATGGACAGGCGGCAAAATCAGCCCTGCTTCTTTTTGAAATGCCTGATTGTATGTTTTCGCAATTTGTTCTCTCCGTGCCTGCATATCATCCAGACGTCTTAGCTGGACAAGCCCTAACGATGCCTGCACATCAAACATGTTCATTTTATAGCCAGGTTCCTCGACCTCGTAGTACCATGTTCCTTTTTCTCCATAACGATTCCACGCTCCCTTGCTCATCCCATGGAGTGCTAGTCTTCTGATTCGTGCGGCAAGTGCATCATCATTTGTCGTCAGCATGCCGCCTTCTCCAGTCGCTATGTTTTTCGTCGCATAAAAACTAAAGGCAGTCGCATCACCAATCGCTCCAATGGGCTGACCATGGTACGTTGTATACAGAGCATGAGCGGCATCCTCGAGCACAAATAGATCGTACTTTTTGGCAATGGCTAAAATCCGGTCCATATCGCACGATTGACCAGCAAAATGAACAGGGACAATCGCTTTTGTATGTGGTGTAATCGCCGCTTCTAGTTTCTCTGCATCGAGATTGAGAGTCGCTGGGTCAATATCGACAAATACAGGTGCTGCCCCTGTATGAATGATCGTATTGGCTGTTGCGCAGAATGTCAGAGGCGTTGTAATCACCTCATCCCCATTCCCAATCCCTCTAGCCTTTAAGGCTAAAAATAAAGCAGCCGTACATGAATTGACAGCGATCGCATGTTTTGCACCGGTCAGCTGCCGAAACTCTTCTTCAAACTGTCTTACTTTTGGTCCGGTTGACAGCCAGCCGGATTTTAATGTTCCAATGACTTCGTCAATTTCTTCCTGCTCAATCAACGGCAGGGCATAAGGAAGAAATTGCGCTCTCTTTTTTTCCATATCGCTTGCACACCCCTATCTTCATCTCTGAAAATCCACACCTGTTTTTGTTTTAAGCAGAGAAAGCAGAACATCGGTCGATCGCGCATGCGGATAATGTTGTTTAATGAATTGAGCTCCTTGCTGCTTTGCCAGCTTCATCTCTTGATCATCCGACAAAATACGAATGGCTTTCTCAGCCAGTTCAACAGGGTTTTCCATATGATAGCTGCCAAGCGACTCGTAATAAGGGTATCTTCTGCCTTCTGTCATTTTCCCGATCAGCACACTCTTTTCAAAGAGCATTGCTTCAAGACCGACGGTTGATGTGAGCGTAATGACCATATCCATATATGGCAGCAGGTCATATAAGTCGATATCTTTTTTAATCAATCTCACATGATTTCCAGCTCGTTCAATGGACACATACTCATTTAATCGGTTTCGGGCAATTTCCCACGGATGCGGCTTCATGATCAACTGAATGTCTTTCCGTTTTGCAATCGTTTTAAGAACATCACCATAGAAGGCTTCTGAGAACGGCTGCGTTGCCACAAGCACGGTCTTTTTGGCAGGATTGAAGTTCAATTTACGAAAGATGAGTTCCTGTTGAAGCGGCGTTCGATCCTTCACCAAATCAAACCTCGGATGACCTGTGATCTCCACCTGTTCCGGCTGACAGCCTTTGTCTACATACCAGTCCTTTTCATACTTTCCAAACACCCCATGGCACGTCGTGAAAATCGGCAAAAAGGCTTCGTCTCCCATAAGTGCGCCGTGCTGAAGACAGATACTCGTGAGCTGGCGTTTCACTGTTTGCAGTGCCAGTACGCGGCTGTAAGCATCCTCCGTCGTCCCCACAATGACGGCTGCAATTGGCTCCATCTGAAATAGAACTTCTGTCTGGTCAATCACATCAATAAATTGCACAATGTCCTTCCGAAGCTTTTCTCTAAAAAAGACATTGCCAAAGACGGGGTGCTTTGCGTAAGGTTTAAGGAGAGCATTTGCTTTTTCAATATATTCAGCATGGGCTTCTTTATTAACCTCTCCGGCTAATTCCGGCTTGCTGATGACGGGTAAACCGAAATAATCTGCCTTCTTCCAGCGAGCGAGCACCACCGTTTGACTCGGATGGAACCGCGTGTAATTTTGTTCAGTAAAACGCAGATGTTCAAAGTGAAGCAATACCTTTCCATTCGCCGGACGATAAGCAATTCGCTTGATCTGCTGCTTATGTTGATCAAAAAATGGCTGAATCTCTTCCGGTAATGGACAATCGGTTGTCAATTCTTGACCGAGTGCTTCCTCCTCCATGCGTTCCCTCACTTCAGGACTGATATATTGATAGAAATTGCTGATCAACCCAAGAGGAATTTGTTTATACGACAAATCCTTCATGAGATTCACATACTCAAAGTACACCTGCCAATAATGATGAATATAGTGCGACACTTCAGGTCACCTCCCATGTCTTTGTTTTAATATGTGGCGGAGCTCCCAGCAGGTAGACTGCTCAGGAAGTGCTTGAATAAAGGCACTTTTCTCTTCTTCTGCCAGCTGATAGTGAATCGACTGTTCTGTGATGTAATTTGTATCTAAAACTTCATCAAAGGGATAGAACGGATAAAAATGATTTAATCGAAAAAAGAACCGGGCATCTCCTATTCGATAAAAATGCGGACTCTCGTCCCAGTAAGACCCAAATTCAGCTTGAATCTTTGATAAAATAGATGCACGATGAACGACTGAGCAATGATCAATGGCACAGGGTGCATTCCATTGCACCGTTTGCGCAGGTCGAATCGTTTCCTTTACTGGCTCTTTTTTGCTATTTAAATAGATTACTTTCGATGCAGAATAGACAATATCCTCACCTGGTCGTGCATCTAGATAATGAGTGAGCTTCTCTAAACGGTCCGGGGCATAGACATTGTCATCTGTGGCATAGGAAATATACTCGCCCTTTGCCAGTTCTAATGCTTGATTAATCAGGACGGCGTATCGGGTTTTCACTGTTCTCTCCTCCAGTGATTTGACACCGCTTTGGATAAAATGAACACGGGGATCTTTGCGAAAGGGCTCAATCGCAGCAAGGGTTTTTTCGTTTGAACCATCATCCATGATAAATAGTTCAAAGTCTGACAGCGTCTGCTGCAAGACCGCTTCAATCGATCTGCCGACGTAAGCCGCCTTGTTGTAGCTCGTCATAATGACAGTTACTTTTGTCAAAGTTTTCACCTCGGTCTCTTTCAAACTATGTTTATCATATGTTTCTCCTCTTAAAGAGACTGTAGAATGACCTATTTTTTATAAAATTGTATTTTTTTATCGATCTACCTTTGAAAATTGCGAACTTTTTGGTAATATAAGTAATCATTTATGTGTATTAAAGGAGTAAAGAACATTGGAAGCTATGAAGAATGATCACTCCCAAGAAGAGGAAGCAAAAGGTTTTTTTCGATTTTTTAAAATTTTCGTCGCAACAAAAACGATTATTCGCTCATATCAACGTTCCTCTATTCCAATTTGGCTGATGATGCTCCTTGCAAGTATTGCTGGTACAGGCTGGGTCTACGAAGGTTATTTTAGCGAGTATATGGGCAATCATATTCCGTTCCCTTTTATTCTGTTACAAGGAGCGGGATATGGTATTCTTGCAGGCAATCTGGTTCTATTTTTCGGTGTACTCATCCTAAAGTGGTTAGGGCGTCTTTTTTTCGGCAGTCAACCGGCGTATCGAGATGTGCTCAAAGCCTGCACGCTGACGGTCTTTTTCCCTTCTGCTTTATTTTCACTCAGTTGGATTTTCACTATTGGAATGCTTGGTCCGTATACGTTTGTCAAAATCTCACCTTATTTAGATCAGCATTATGAGGTTTGGTATTATCTCGATCTTTTGACACTGATCGAGGCTTATGCAAAGACGTGGATATTTGGAATGACTGTTTTAGGCATTGTCGCTGTGATGAAGCTCAGATTATGGCAAGCCTTTCTCATTGTGATCACACCGCTTGCGGCATGTTTTCTTATCATTACACTTTTATTTGGTGTCCAGCGCGCTGTAAATTGGATGATGTAAGGAAGGTTGAGCATCATATTCGTGAGCAACGAAACGCAGACCTGACAAAGAACGCGAGGGTTTGCCCACGCCTAAGGAACTGCACAGCAGTTCCTTTTTTTCGTTCAATGTACATATTCTGCCCTCCTGTCTCATAGTGTGAAAGAGAGAAAGAATGCTATGGAAACAACAGGTGCTTAAGCGCCTTCTGTTTAGAACACCATGAGGAAAGAGGAGGAACGTTATGAAATTGAAAAATCAATTTGGGCAAGGTTCGGGTTTCGAAGGTCAAGATTTTCGCCAGCAGCAATATGGAGCAAATCCGTATCCTGCGCAGCAGATGGGTTATTCAGTCCCTCCCCAAATGCAGGGTCAAATGCAAGGACAAATGCAGCAGGGATTTTCACCAATGCCATCTACCGGCACTTCACAAGGAGGCCAAGGAACGCAGGGCGGCGGCCAGCCGTATCAAATTCCTTCTGGACCGATTTATCAGCAGAATGTCACTGGTCAGCTGCCAATCGAGCAGTCCTATATTGAAAATATTTTACGATTGAACCGCGGGAAGGTAGCCACGATTTACATGACGTTTGAGGCGAGTAAGGAATGGAACTCGAAGATTTTCAGAGGCGTCATTGAAGCTGCAGGACGTGACCACATTATCATTAGTGATAACAAGTCAGGAACACGATACTTACTATTAACGATCTATCTTGATTACATTACGTTTGATGGGGAAATTCAATACGACTATCCATACTCTATGTCCACGTATTCTCCGAGATAGATAACGCCACATATAGCAAAAGCAAGGAGCAGGCGCCCTTGCTTTTTTTTGACTAGGTTTTTGACACACCTCTAGGGCGCTGGTCATAAGATGCCTAGTAGTTTTTATCAAACGCCTAGAGGTGAAATCAATGACTGTTGAGCTGGATTATACATCACCGAATGTTAAATATTCATACGATCTGAATCAAAGCCCACTTGTGAAATACGATCAGCATAACCTGATTAATGTTTTAGGAAAAAAACAATTAAACTCGTTGGATCAAGTATCCCTGCTGGATATATATTTGAGTAAAAGCAAAGTCGTAGAGCCTCATTATCATCAAAATGCCGCAGAGCTTGTTTATTGTATAGCCGGTTCTGCTGCCGTCTCGATGCTGAATCCATTTACAAAAAAACTGCACACCTATACCATCACCCCTGGACAGGTGGCAAACGTACCTCAAGGCTGGTGGCACTACGAAGTTGCCCTTCAAGACAGAACTCATTTGTTAGCCATTTTTAACGCATCTACGCCAGAAGTGATCCTAGGCTCAGACCTTCTCACCCTCACCCCTCCTCACATCATGGCACATACGTATTGCATGAACGAAACACAGTGGAAGCAGGCGACGCAGCCTGTGAAGCCGAGTGTGTTTATCGGACCATTTTGCCACAGAGAAGAGGAGGCACAAACGCATCCTGTCCCTCCGTCTCACTACATCCCTTATTATCAAGCACCGCCAAACTATGCCCCTTACTGGAATTAAGAAAAAAACCGATGCCCCTCTCAGAGCATCGGTTTTTTGGCTTATAAATTTTTTGCTGCTGCAATGACAAGCATGATCCAAGAAGCGATAAACGCCACTCCGCCAATTGGGGTAATGGCACCTAGAATCTTCACCTGTGTCAATGCCAGCACGTAAAGGCTTCCTGAGAAGAAAAGGATACCTGCAAGCATCACCCAGCCAGCGGTTGGAACTAGAGAAACACCTGACAGCTTATCTGCAAGAAAGGCGACAATAAATAATCCAATCGCATGGAACATCTGATATTGAACCCCTTTGTTCCATATGTCTATATACTTTTCAGGGATTTTCCCTTCCAGACCGTGCGCACCGAAGGCTCCGAGTCCAACAGCTAGCATGGCATTAATCGCACCTAAAATGAAAAATAGTTTCATTCGTCATTCTCCTTATCTCGTCAATTATGTTTATCATAGCGCGGGTGACAGACGACATTCAACTTTCCCTTTACGTTGACACGAGATTGTCGGATTTCTTTTTCTTTCGTAACAGGACTTGATCGACCGCGATCGCAATGAGTGTACCTAGAACTAGACCATTGCTTAATAATGAAATGAGCACAGGATGCATGCCTTTCAAGGCTCCCTGCGGTACAAACATCGCCCCTACACCTGCTAAAACGGCAATCCCTAGGACAAAGCGAATCCGCGGAATTTCTTCTTTCTCATACTGATCAAACTCAGACATCGCAATCCCAATCATCGAGGAGAACACCACAAAGTTTACAGCAAGCCCCACAGGTGATGGCAGTGCGGAGAAAAAGCTCATGAGCAGCGGGAACAAACTAATGAGTACAATGAGCAGACTTCCTATGAAAAATGGCTTTCTCGATGGAATTTTCGTTGTCTGTATAAATCCTGCTGCCCCGGAAATAGGTACAGGCGCAATGGCACCGATCAATCCGCTCAGTAAGTGACCAAATGCTGCGACAAAACCAGCCGGCCGAGCTCTCTTCCGCTCACGCAGTTCACCAAATGCCTTCACTGAACTTTCCACAATTCGAATACTTGCCAGCATGTTCACAATGAGTAAGATCGTAATGAAAAAGGACGTGACAAGTAGTCCACTGTCAAAGACCGGCATGCCGAATGGGAACAGCTTCGGAAACTCGATGATTTTTTCTGGAATTCGAACCGGCTTTGCCAACCCGAGTAGAGCGAATAACAGCCAGCCTCCTGCAAGGGCAAATAACACAGAAAACTGCCTTAAGTAATGCCATTTTGAGCGGCTGATCATGAAGGTAAGGATAATAATCAAGATCGATAAGCAAAAGACAAGCCCGTCCACCTGATTTCCTCGATAGCCGATGCCCATCAGCCCTTTCATGATCGGCTGACTTAACTGCACAACTAGCAGCAGCAAGTAAATGCCTGTGACGACTGGCGTAAATAAAGACGCGAGCCAATTAATGATTTTAAATAAACTAAAAATAAAAAAGAATGCGGCACTAAAAATTAAAGCCCCCTGTAAGGCTTGCAGGGTTTCAGGATACGTCGCAAAAATTGTTCCTGTCATGCCTGCATAAAGGGTATACACACCCCACCAAAGCCCTGCTGGACTTTCATTGATCGGCAGCATATGGCCGCATAAACACTGCACCATCGCCACAAGACCAAGTGAAAAGAATGTACTTTGAATCAGCTCCGCTGACTGCACTTGGTTCAATTCAAACGCTTGTGCAATCGCAATAGGTACGGCAATAGAAGCTGCGATAAAAAATGCCATCCACTGAATGGCGCCCAAAAATAGTTTCAAACCGATCACCTTCCCTTTGTCGTGACAAAACCATTAAAAATCAAAGATAGAGTCGCCATTCCCATCCTTCTCTTTTTGCCCCTCTTCTTGATGCTGAAATTTCTTCGCACCACTCGCACCCATCAGTTTCTCAAGCATGGCTTGATCTGAGGATACGGGCGGCGCAGACGGTGTCTGTATCGAAGAAGGTGGAGAGATAACCGGCGACTGCGGCATTTGCACCTGTGATGGTGCATCGAGAATGACCTCACATAGTGAAGAAATCGCTGCCACATGACGTTTCACCTCTTCATCATTTCCACTTTGTTTCGCCTTTTGAACCGCTTCCTCCATTTTTTGAAGCAGGCTTGATATATGAATATTCAAGGGTAGACCCTCCAATCTAAAAAAGTCTCTTTTCAACATTATTTTACCAAATGAACAAACGAAATGGGTTCATTTTTTCAAAGCAGTGCGCTCCCGCCTCTCTTATTTGACCCGTCATAGCCCTTCACACATAATAAAAGGAACAAAATCGTCTATGAAAGGATTGAATAATGGACAAACTCACTGCTCTTTTTCAGAAACAAAAAGTCTTTCAAAAGCCGCCGGTTCAAGAACGCATCCGCCTCCTTAAAGACTTAAAAGCAGAAATCAAACAGCATGAAAAGGATATTTTACAAGCCTTAGCCCATGATTTACATAAATCCGAACAAGAAGCCTATACAACAGAGATTGGGATGGTATATGAAGAAATCAATCATACCATCAAGCATCTTCACAAATGGGCAAAGCCAACACGCGTGCGAACACCTCTGACTCATATCGGATCGAAAAGCATGATCATCAAAGAACCTTACGGCAGTGTGCTCATCATTGCCCCTTGGAACTATCCTTTCCAATTGGCTCTTTCTCCATTAGTCGGAGCTATTGCTGCGGGTAATGCCGTCATCTTAAAACCGTCTGAGCTGACGCCGCAAGTCTCACAAATAATCAGCGCAATGGTGGAACGTGTATTTCAAGAAGACCATGCAGCTGTCGTAGAAGGCGGTGTAGATGTCAGTACAGAGCTGCTTAAACTGCCCTTTGATTATATCTTCTTTACAGGAAGTGTGGCAGTCGGCAAAATCGTCATGGAAGCCGCCGCAAAGCATTTGACACCTGTCACACTTGAGCTTGGCGGAAAAAGCCCTTGCATCGTCATGCCTGATGCAGACATCAAACTAGCGGCGAAGCGAATCACTTTCGGCAAATTCACCAATGCAGGGCAAACATGCATTGCGCCAGACTATTTGCTCGTTCATGAGTCCATTAAAGAGGACCTTTTGCGGGAAATGACAGCTTGTATCCGGGACTTTTATAGTGAACACCCTGAAACACATCCGCACTTTGGGAAAAATGTCAGCCAGCGTCATTTTGACAGACTCTCACAATTCCTCTCAAATGGAACGATTGTCACGGGTGGACAGCGCAATGAACACGAGCTCAAAATCGCTCCGACCATTTTAGACCACATCACATGGGAAGATCCCGTCATGCAGGAGGAAATTTTCGGACCGATTCTGCCTGTCATGACCTTTGATTCTCTGCATGAGGCAGCGCATATGATCAAAACAAGGCCGAAGCCGCTTGCTCTTTACTTATTTACAACAAGTAAAGAAACAGAATCCTATATCCTAGACCATCTCTCATTTGGCGGAGGATGTATCAATGACACGCTCATGCATGTCGCTACTCCTTACCTGCCATTCGGAGGCGTGGGCGAAAGCGGCATGGGACGATATCACGGGAAAGAAAGCTTCTTTACTTTTACACATGAAAAAAGCGTCCTGCGCCAAACCAATCGCTTCGATTTTTCCTTCCGTTATCCAAATGCGAAAAACGGACTAGACTTGGTTCGTAAATTTTTAAAATAAACAGGACGAAGGGGCTCTCCCCTCGTCCTCTTTTCACTCAATACCTTGGATACACCAGTTGATTTCTTCGATCCCCATTTGCTTTAAATACGCGTTTACCTTTGAAAACGGACGACTGCCAAAAAAGCCGTTTCTTGCAGAAAAAGGACTTGGATGAGGTGACTCAATGATGTAATGCTTGTTTTGATCAATGCGTTCTTTCTTATTTTGAGCATGTCTTCCCCATAACACAAAAACGACGGGCTGATCACGTTCATTCAGCACATCAATGACACGGTCTGTCACACGTTCCCAGCCCTTGCCTTTATGCGAGTTCGCCTCGCCCTTTCTCACGGTCAGCACAGTGTTTAAGAGCAGCACACCCTGCTCTGCCCAGCTCACAAGTGAGCCATGATTTGGAACAGGACAGCCAAGATCATCCTTTAGCTCCTGAAAAATATTTCTCAATGATGGCGGATGCTTCACGCCAGGCTGAACAGAAAAGCTTAATCCATGTGCCTGACCTGGGCCATGATAAGGGTCTTGTCCCAAAATCACCACTTTGACCTCTTCATAAGACGTCAAATGAAGCGCACGATAAACGTCATCCGGTTTCGGAAAAACGGTCTGCGTGCGATATTCTTCCTTCATCCATTCACGTAATTCCTGATAATACGGCTGTTCAAATTCACTTTTCATCACAGCCCACCAGCTATCATTTAAAAATGGCTTCATTGGGGTTCTCCTCCTTCTATTTGCTGCGTTAGTCTGGAGATCATCGGTTTTCCGTCCCACACAATATCACTCTCTGATTCTCGTTTTTTCATCGCTGGTTCTTCTAATAAGACAGCAAAGTTAGCTGTCGGCAGGTCACCCAGCTCATGCTTTTCACTTAGATCATCTAAGTAGTTCTTCCTTGTTTCACCAAGCTCACTAGACTGATTCCCACCGCCGTCAAAAAACGCATAGATCACGCTGGCAGCTGGCACTCGTTTGACACGGGCATGCTGTGATACACGCAAAAAGAAGTCCCAGTCCCAATAATGATGCATCGCTGGATCAAAGTAGCCAATCTCATCGTGTATACAGCGTTTGTACATACTGCCGGAAGGAACATAGGTAGAAAAAACACGCATATCCTCAATAGCTGCTGTATAAGCAAATAAACGTCTCGACACCGGGAAGCGGGTCGCGCCTTTTTCTTCAAATGACACAATTTCTGCATCAGAAAAGACAAAATCGGCGTCCTCCAGCGCCTTACTCATACGTTCAATATGACAAGGTGTAAAGTAATCATCGTCGTCACTCAGCATGATGACATCGCCTGTCAGCTCCCGCACCCCCACGTTTCTAGCATTCACATGCTGGACATTCTCATCTAAATGGATCAAGCGGATCGGAAGTTCAGAGTAGAGTTCCTGGATGATGTCGACTCGCTCTCCTGCATCATTCACGACCACAATTTCAAAAGGCTGTACAGTTTGTCTCGTAATGGATTCAAGCAGCTCACACAGTGCGCTGAGCCGGTTATGTGTCACAATTAATAAGGAAATCTTCATATTCAGCTTACTCCTTTAATAGATTCGTCTTTTTCCATTAAAACATAAAATGACGTTCTTCTCATGATATAAAAGGCGGTTTGATGTGACGGGAAAATGGGAATTTTTGATGAAAAGGAGTGATCACGATGGAATACTTCACAGTAGAAAATAGCAAAGAAGCCAAACAGACCATTGAACAAATACATTCAGCAAAGGATGATATTTTCGTTTTTGCGTACGATCCAGAACGCTCTGATACCGTCACAGAGCATACGAATGCCAAAAGCATGACAGCGGTCGATCAAGGGATTTTAGATCAAATCGCCAATGTCATCCGCACCCGGGATACGAGCTCATGGCCAAAATGATGTCGGTTGGCGCGGATCAGGAATTAGCCTTAACACTTTTAGACGAACTGAAAAAAGGAAAATTGGTGATTTGTAAAAGGTAAGGAGAAAGGCGTTCCTCCTAGGGTGGAACGCTTTTTTATGTCGTTTCATTGTGATAAATGGAAAAGCTGATTATAATAAGGGATAGAACAGTAACTGTTACACATCACATTGGAGGTTCAGCAACTATGTCTATGAATAAAGCACTCACCATCGCAGGGTCGGATTCAAGCGGCGGTGCAGGTATCCAAGCAGATTTAAAAACGTTTCAAGAAAAAAACGTCTACGGGATGACAGCTTTAACCGTTGTCGTTGCAATGGACCCTCATAACCATTGGGATCATCAGGTGTTTCCAATTGATACGGCGACGATTCGTGCGCAGCTCTCTACCATTGTAGAAGGCATTGGGGTAGATGCACTGAAAACGGGTATGCTCCCAACGGTCGACGTGATCGAACTTGCAGCTGACACCATCAAAACATACGACCTAAAAAATGTCGTCATTGATCCTGTTATGGTTTGTAAGGGTGCGAACGAAGTCCTTTACCCAGAGCACGCTGAAGCACTGCGCGAAAAACTCACACCACTGGCAACCGTCATCACGCCTAACCTTTTCGAAGCAGGTCAATTAAGCGGAATCGGTGAGATCAAAACGATTGAACAAATGGAAGAAGCGGCAAAACGCATTCACGAACTTGGTGCCAAGTATGTGGTCATCACGGGAGGCGGTAAGCTAAGCCAAGATAAAGCGATCGATTTGCTTTATGATGGACAAACCTTCGAACGCCTTGAAACAGATAAGATCGACACAGAATACACACACGGCGCAGGCTGCACATTCTCAGCAGCAGTCACAGCTGAACTAGCAAACGGCTCAGACGTGAAAGAAGCCATTTATGCAGCAAAAGAATTCATCACAGCTGCCATCAAAGGCTCTTTCCAGCTAAACGAATACATCGGACCAACAAAGCATTCTGCTCATCGTGTTGACAAATAGAACAGAAAAACCCGATTCGCCTTGTTAATGGGCGAATCGGGTTTTGTTTTTAACATGTTTTCTCTAGATCGTTCAATTGATTGGTGAAACCAGAATGATCTACCTGTGGTGCAATGTTTTCTAGAAAGCGAATGAACTCACGACCAGAATCAATGAAATGACGCACAAATTCTTTATAATCGGCAATCAAAATTTGATTTTCAAGCGATAACATCACTTCATGATCAGATTTTTTTTCTAACTGTATCTCTAATGGAACACTCGGATAATATATTTTTCCATACCCTTCTTCCACATATTCCTCAAAAATATTTGTGTAATAATGCCACAACTCTTCTATGTAATCAGGATTTTCAAAATCCTCAATTCTTCCTTTTTTTCCATGATCGAACGTGATTGTCCCTTCTAAATTAGTAAACCCTTGTTCCATAAAATCTTCTTTCTTAGCAACGAATTTCTTGATACTCTCAATGTCACGAATTGATACATATCTCTCTTCATTTTCTATATAAATATATGTTTTAATTTTCACCTTATAATCTCCTTTAACATTAAGATTTAGGATATAACTGACGCATATGACCATTAGAAACGCCTAGGACATATTTCACTCCATCTACTTTACCTTCTACTTGTCCTGAAACTTTTATTTTTGATAACTTCGTTCTATTTTGTTTTGCCACATTAATTGCTATACGTTCTATATCCTTAACAGAAAGTCGACTATCAAAAAAAGTTTGGGTCTTTTTAGATGTTCCATTCCAATACTTAGGATGATGCCTTTCTAACATATGCTTCATATCACTCTTCGTTATCTTATACGTTTTTGATCCTGCTTTATATGTAGCACCTTTATAATTTTTCAAACTATTTACAACTTTTGACTTAGGTGCTTTTTTAAACGTTTTCGTTCCTACTTTAATTAATTTAGAGCCACCTTGCAATACTAAACGACCGACTAACACCCAAAATGCGTCAGTTTCTTTATAGCCAATTTCCAAATGACTATTTTCTTGACCGAGAACTAAAGCCATTTTTGATGGCGGCATCGAGTAGTCATCATTTTCTTTAAGATAAACAGAAGGTGCAAATAAAGAAATCATTAAAGTAAACAAAAGAACGACAGCTATTTTTTTTCTCATTAATACTACCTCTTTCTTAAAATAGTGAAAAACAAAACTACAAATTATTCCCTACCATTTTAGGTAAATATTAATTTTAACATATTCGTAAAAAAAGCCCAAATCATATAATTTTATGAATTGGGCTTTCTCTCTCTTTTCTAACTAAAATGAAAAATCTTAATGATAAATCACAGGCTAAGATAGTTATAAATAATTTTTTTCCACACTATAACTTAAATAAAAATGAAACAAAACATCACATTTCGTTACTTTTGCTGATCAGATTCTTTCGCCATTTTTCGAATAAAGGCTTCAATGGATTCAACAAATAAGGCATATTCTTTCATTTGTTTATACGTATCTGACAGCTTCTCTTTTAATTCTTCCTGCTCTAGAGAAGGTTCACCGAGAATAGATTGGACTTGAATGAGCAATTCTTTATATTCTTCACGTTTATCTTCAACATGATCTGCCATTGTCTCCAAGCGTTTTCTAGTCGTCGGCTGCTGTTTTGAATTCAAGTAAACAACCCCTTTTTGTCCTTCCGCATTTGGATAAACGTCAGCCTCAGCTGTATATATTTTAAAATGATACCATAATTCCACTTGTTATCATATATGTAAAACGTCATCAAACCGCTTCAGACCACCCTTGTATATACATGTTATAGGTTCTAAGATACAGGCGGATTTCACTAGAAAAAGCAGATCATTGATCTGCTTTTCTTTGTAAATGCCATGTTTTCAGTTTCAGCTTTGTTTCATTTCTGCCACTGATCGAGATTGATTTATTTCCCGGGGAAGGAAAGTAACGTGCAGTAAATACTTCTCGGCCTCCGTTTACAAAAATCTCAATCGACGATGCATCGATAAAGATGTGAAGGTCGTGTAATTCCTCTATTGCCACTTCTCGAACTTCTTTTGTTCGATCTTCAAATCGATCTCGCTCTAATGTTAATTTGCCTTCATCTTTATCATAAATGATACGGGCTGCCGCTCGAATACAGCATTCAAACCCTTTTTGTGTGTCAATTTGATCAATGAATACCTCTGCGCTTGTAATATCATCTACAGGAATCGATTGGACGGAGCGTTTGATATGAAAAACATTCTCTTGTTCATTGGTTCTCATCGCCTGGAGCTCAGTGACTGGTTTTTGAATCAGATGTCCGTTATCATCTAAACGCAGCTCTCTCGGGATCGTGAGGCAGTGTATCCATTGATACGAAATCGTTGGATGATGCTCTTCTCCTTGATCAGGCACCCCCATCCATCCGATTAAAAGACGTCTGCCTGATTCGTCTAGAAAGGTTTGCTGCGCATAGAAGTCAAAGCCGCGGTCCAGCTCCTCAAACGCTCCGTGCGTATATTGATAGGTATGATCATCCAATCTCCCAACAAAATAGCCTGATTGATGTGTATTATGATATTTTAAGCCATCCGACTTTAACCCTTGCGGCGACACAATCAATACTTCCCGGCCATCTAATTCAAATAGATCTGGACATTCCCACATATAACCGAAATCCTCTAATCCATTTTTTCCACTGCCAGCAATCATGCCTTGAAACGTCCAATTGTCTAAAGTATCAGAGGTAAACAAGACGAGATTCCCTTTCAGGTCCAGGCTTTGTGCACCAAGAACCATGTACCACTGGCCATTTCGCTTCCATACTTTCGGATCACGAAAATGGGCGGTGAATCCTTCTGGCAGCGTCGCCACGACACCTTTTTTCTGAAAATGAATGCCATCTTCTGAAACAGCTAAACATTGATATGTCTCACGGTTTCCTTGTTCATCGCGAACGTTTCCAGTGTACATCACATACATCTGTCCATCGTCAATGACTGCGCTGCCAGAATAACAGCCGTTTTGATCAAACCAATCACTTGGGGCAAGGGCGGCTTCCTCGTGCTGCCAATTCACTAGATCTGTCGATGTGTAATGGCCCCAAAATTTTGCGCCGTGTCCCGTTTTGAATGGCTGCCACTGATAAAAAACGTGGTAAACCCCTTTCCACTGAATCAACCCATTCGGGTCATTTAAAAGACCAACTGGCGGCATTAAATGAAAATGCTGACGGTACACATCTTTTTTCACCAAATGCTCATAGTTTCGAATACGGTCTGCTACATTTTGACGAAGTGCTGCGTCAGTTGTTGTCATGACTGTGACCACTCCTTGATTATTTTTCTACTTCTTTTACTTTAAAGATGATGGTGAGAGTAAATGAAACAGCAACAGCGATTAACATACCAATCACATAATTCACCACATTCTGCACACCGTATGGCGCGGCAATCGCAATCATCGGAATACCCGTTAAACCATAGGCGTTGGCTGCAACCTTCGTGAAGACAACAAATGCCCCGCCTAATGCGCCTCCGATCATCGCGGCAATAAACGGCTTACGATAGCGGAGGTTGACACCGAATATGACAGGCTCGGTAATACCTAGGAAAGCTGAGAAAGCTGCAGGAAGTGCGATTTCTTTTGTTTTCGCGCGTTTCGCTAAGAAAAAGACAGCCAATCCCGCCCCGCCTTGAGCTACGTTGGACATGGCCCAAATTGGCAGCAAATAGTTACGCCCAATATCATTCAGCAGTCCTGCTTCAATCGCATGGAAGCTATGATGAACCCCTGTGAGCACAATGAGAGAGTAGGCTCCTCCGAAAATGAGTCCTGCTAAGAAGCCTGCATGATCATAAATAAATGTCAATGCATTCGAAATTCCAGTACCGAGCATTCTTCCAAGCGGTCCAACTGCAATAAACGTCACAAATCCAGTCACAATCACCGTCACAAACGGGGTCACAAGTAAATCAATACTGTTCGGAACCACTTTTCTTAAATTCTTTTCAACAAGACACATGATGTACACAGTCAATAAGACTGGAATGACTGTTCCTTGGTAACCAAGAAGAGCAATATCAAAATTGAATAAATGCATATACTCTGGTTTCGCATCCGTCAGCCCCCACGGGTTGAGCAGGTTCGGGTGAATCATAATCCCCCCAATAACGGCTCCTAAATACGGATTTCCACCAAACTCTTTCGCTGCACTGACCCCAATTAAAATCGGCAAAATGATAAAGGCTGCACTTGAGAACATATCAAGCATTTGGAAGATCGCAGAGCTTGGGTCAGCCCATTTGAAGGCTTTCATCATGCCTAATAGGCCCATTAATAAACCGCTTGCAACAATTGCTGGAATGATCGGTACAAAAATATTTGATAACGTCTTTGCAAAACGTGCAAGTGGATTCATTTTTTGTTTCACTGCTTCATCATGGCTGACAGGCTTTTGTTTCTCGTCTCCTGTCTCAAGACCAGTCTCACGAGCAAATGGTTCATATACTTTGTTGACTGCCCCCGTTCCAAAAATGATTTGGAATTGTCCCGAGCTTGAGAAAGCCCCCTTCACCCCTTCAAGTTCCTCAATGGCTTCTTTGTCAATCAGTTCCTCATCTTTTATCACCAATCTGAGTCTTGTTGCACAATGCGTGGCACTGATGACATTTTCTTTGCCGCCTAATCGTTTTGTTAATTCTTTGGCTGTTTTTTGATAATCCATGTTGTCTCCTCCTTTTTAAAGCAAAAAAGACCTAAAATTCACCAACGATAAAAGGACATACACGTCCCCTCGTTACGCAAATTTTAGGTCTTGCCTGCCTGGCAGTCACAATCCCACGATATCAAATTTTGATTACGCTTTCATCATAGTATAAGAGAGAGACGTGCGTCAACCTCTTTTTTCGAATCAATTGACCCATATACACTAATAAGAGTAGTGTGCATAAAAAAAAGCCTGCATGCAGGCACAACCACTAAACCAATTCGGCATCCTGCAGACGCTGGACATGCAGCGTGATGTAGCCGATCTCCGATTCAGGGAGATGAAGTTCATATTCATTTTTCAACAAATCAGCGAGTCCACGTGCACACCGGTAAGCCAAATCATACTTTGTTTGGATAAAACTCAGCATGTCATCGTCCATGATTTGAAATGCCTCATTTGATTCCAACCTGCCTAATGCATACCTCAAATGTGTCACAAGCCGCTGATAGGAAATACTATCCTCATCAATTGAATGCTGAAAATAGCTTTCTATATGCTCGATCATTTCTTTGATCATCGTTGTATATTTCACGGTCTTTTTCATAGACTCCGTATTCATTTTGGCCGTATGAATATGGAGTGCCACATATCCTGCCTCATCGTCCGGCAGTTCAACCCCAAGCCGATCCTTTACATAACGAATGGCATACTTTCCAATATCATATTCCTGCTTATATAAGACTTTGATCTCACCAAGCAATTTATTATATAGCACAATGCCCTTTTGAATGCGCTCAATGGCAAAGGATAAATGGTCAGTCAGTGATATATGAATATGATCACTAAGCGGCATCATCAGTTCACCCTCTGCATAACTGATGATATGCTCTGCCACCTCAATATGCGCTTCTGGCAATGTCGCAAGAATTTGTTTGAATTTCTCATTTTCTTCACGCACAACAAAGATTTTCTCTATTTTTTGAACGGGAACGACGTCATTTTTCCCCTTCTGAAAAGCAATTCCAGGCCCCATCACAATTTTCTCCTGATCACCTTCCTTTACAATCACTGCATTGTTATTCAATATCTTATATATCTTCAAGGGGTATCCTCTCCCACCAGATAACGTTTCTTATGTGGGATTTTACCCTGTTTCATCTCCCATGTAAAGGTAAGAGCGGACCAGCACGCGCCTCTCTCGCCGTCTTCTCATCAAGCATCATCAGACTTTGCTTAAACGCTCTCTCTGACCTGCGCTTCTTCTTCTTTTCTTCTGCCAGCTTCTCTAGCTCTCTCTCTTTCACGACTTGAAAGAAACGATCATCCACCGCGGCCGCCTGAAAACGTTGCTGCTTCATCATCACACTAGGATTCACAAGCACATTCATCATGAAACCAAACCATACACTCAACCAGTTTTTGAATTTCCTCACTGAACATCCCTCCGCTTTTCTTAGAATCTAGCAGTTCTAGCAAAACAACTGCTCCTATCATATCCCGAGAAAAAAGAGAGGTTTGTCACAATCTGGGTGAAAAAACAAACTAGTTTTCAGAAGTTTTGTTGAAAAGTGCAGAAGATCATCACGTACGATGATGTTTGAATAAAAATTTTATACACACACTATCCAAAAGATAAGCACACCTTATCAACAGAGTTTATCCACATATCAACACCCCATTACTAGATTTTGTGTATGCGATTTTTTTATTTTCCATATATATATCTAAATAATTGAGTTATCAACAGGAGTTTGTGCATAAGTGAGACTTTATAAACAAAATAGCTCTTTATAACTATGTAAAATAAGACCATTTTAGTAAAGGAATTGTTTTCATCGTATTGAATACTTAATAACGGGCAGTGAATCTTTCCTATTTATCCACAAAAAGAAAGGCTATCTCCCTAAAAACACAGCTAGAAAGGGGAAAATTAATGAAAAAGGTCATCTCTCGTTCTTCTGTTCTATTGTTCTCTACTATTTTTATTTTATCCACATTCTTTACAGGTCAACAGGCTGCTGCCGCTCCATCGAACAAACAGGTGGAACTAGAAAAAGCAGAAATCTTCGGTGAAATCAATGTCAACTCTAGAAAACACACCACTGTCATTGTTGAATTAAAGGAAAAATCCTTAGTTGAAGCCAAGCAAGAAGGCAAAGCTCAAACAAAGGCCTCCCTCAAAAAATCTCGAACAAAAATAAAAAATGCAGCACTCAAAGAAATTGATAAAGCGAGTGTTCGTCAAGAATATGAAAAAGTCTTCTCTGGTTTCTCTATGAAACTTCCTGCAAACGAAATTCCGAAGCTGCTCGCAGTTGACGGAGTAAAAGCCGTTTATCCGGATGTTACATATAAAACAGATGAAGTGAAAAAGGAAAGCATTCAGCTTCCAAATGAAGATGTCTCCCCTCTTATGGATAAAAGCGCTCCATTTATCGGTGCACCAAAAGCTTGGGATGCCGGCTACTCTGGAAAAGGGGTAAAAGTCGCTGTCATTGATACTGGAGTAGACTATACCCACCCTGATTTAAAAGGAAACTTTGGTTTATATAAAGGCTATGATTTTGTTGATAACGATTATTCTCCGCAAGAGACGCCTAAAGGAGACCCTAGAGGTGAATCGACAGACCATGGCACACACGTCGCAGGAACAATTGCTGCCAATGGACAAATTAAAGGTGTCGCAAAGGATGCCACACTTCTTGCGTACCGTGTACTTGGACCAGGCGGGTCTGGGACAACTGAGAACGTTCTTGCAGGCATCGACCGCGCTGTTACTGATGGAGCAGATGTCATGAACCTCTCTCTCGGAAACAGTGTGAATAACCCTGATTATGCCACAAGCATCGCACTCGATTGGGCCATGTCTGAAGGCGTTGTCGCTGTCACATCGAATGGAAACAGCGGACCGAACAGCTGGACAGTCGGTTCTCCCGGCACGTCAAGAGATGCCATTTCTGTCGGAGCAACTCAACTTCCGTACAGCCTTTATAGTGTGAAATTCCCGAACTATTCTACTGCAAAAGTGATGGGCTACTACCAAGAGAGTGATTTAAAAGCACTTGACCAAAAACAAGTCACACTCGTCCATGCAGGTATCGGTGACGAAAAAGCATTTGAAGACATCGATGTTAAAGGAAAGGTTGCCGTGATCGAACGAGGAGCCATTGCCTTTGTTGATAAAGTAGACAATGCAAAAGCTGCTGGTGCAATCGGCGTTGTGATGTATAACAACACCGATGGAGAAATTCCAGTCGATGTACCGGGTCTCGCTCTTCCTACGATTAAGCTTTCAAAAGCTGAAGGAACGGCGCTTGTCAAAGCCATTGAGGCTGGAAACAATACAACAACTTTCTCCATTCAATTTGTCAAAGAACTTAGTGAGCAAGTCGCTGACTTCTCATCTCGCGGACCAGTTGTGGATACTTGGATGATTAAGCCTGATTTATCAGCACCTGGCGTCAGCATTGTGAGTACGATTCCAACGCATAACCCTTCTCAGCCTTATGGATATGGCTCAAAGCAAGGAACAAGCATGGCTTCACCGCATGTGGCAGGGGTCGCAGCGATCATCAAGCAAGCAAAACCATCGTACACAACTGAACAGATCAAAGCACTGATGATGAATACAGCAGAAAAACTATTTGATGCAAATGGCAGCCCATTCCCTCATAACACACAAGGGACAGGCAGTGTTCGAATCATCGAATCACTCCAAGCGTCATCTATCGTTTCTGATGCCAGCTATTCTTACGGCACTTTCTTGAAAGAAAAAGGCGTTCAAATCAAAACGAAGAAATTCAAGGTAGAAAACCTTTCAAAAGCACCGAAAACGTATACCATTGATTACAAATTCAATGGCAGCGGCATCAGCACAAACGGAACGAAAAAAATCACTGTCAAAGGGAATTCCACTGGGTCCTTTACTTCCGCGGTACAAGTGAAATACGGTAAAACCAAAAAAGGAACGTACCAAGGCAGCATTACCCTTCGTGAAAATGGCAGAAAGGTCACAGAGATTCCTACTTTATTGATTGTAAAAGAGCCTGATTATCCGCGCGTCACTTCGGTTTCCGTCGAGCCGGATAACCGTGCTGGAAGCTATGTCATTAGCAGCTATCTGCCTGGTGGCGCTGAGAACCTTGCATTTCTCGTCTACTCGACAGATGGAGAGTATATAGGTGAAGCAGGTGTTTATCAACATGTTGATAAAGGAGAACACCGCGTAAAATGGAATGGCACGATCAATCAAGGTCAAAAGCTGGAACCTGGTGAGTATACAATGCTTGCGTATGCAAGTTTGAAAGGGAAATCAGACACTGTTCAAACGAAGGAACCCTTCGATATTTATCCTGAATAAACGTGAATCACAAGAAAAGCCTTGTATGAGCGGATTAGCTCATCAAGGCTTTTCGATTATATATGGAGGAAAGAGAGTCTGATGTTGATATTGCTATGGATCGTTTCTTTTTTGACTGCTTTTTTTCTAACGATCACTTTGGTGTATTTTTTCACCCTTTTACACGCGAAACATCCTCGTCCTTTTCATCAAGCATGCGAGCTGACGGTCTATGTGTCCTTCATTTACCCGCTTAGTTTGCTGGTGACAGCCGCGTTTATTTTCATCATGATGCTCCTTTTCCCCCTCTATTGGCTGCGTGGACGGTAAACAGACATACATACGTTATGCATCAAAGGCTTCTTTTAATAAACGATACGATGTGAGCCGGTCTTGCATGTGGTGAGTGATCGTCACAGCGATTACTTCATTTGTACGATACGCTTTCGCTAGTGCCGTCAGCTGCTTTTTCACAGAAGATGGCGTTCCAACCACCATCCTTTGACGATTGGCAGCCACTCGTTTTTGTTCATATGGACTGTAGGAATAAGCTTGTGCCTTTTCATATGAAGGAAAGCCCCCGAGGTTTTGCCCCTGTTCATTGGCGAGTAAGGATAAATCTAAGCTGACTGCCAGTTTTTCTGCCTGTTCCTCTGTTTCAGCACATAAAACGAAGACCGCAAGACTGACGCGCGGCTCATCACCGAATGCTGAAGGTTCGAACCGGTTGATGTATTGCTCCACAGAATCTTCTCCGCCTTCGCCATTGATAAATAGAGCAAACGTATAGCCTGCACCTGCTTTCGCCGCAAGTCTTGCACTCCCTCCAGAGGAACCAAGCATCCATACCTTTGGTGCAGTCTCTACCTTCGGAGAAGCGGTTAAATGGGGCAGCGGGTAAAATTCATCCGCTAGGTCGTGTAAATAGACCTTCAATTCTTCTACCTGCTCAGGATATTGATCACCTAGTCGTTTTCGTTCACCATGATGAAGGGCAATGGAGGAAATGGGCATACCACCAGGAGCACGTCCAATCCCAAGATCAATTCTGCCAGGAGCCAGTGCTTCGAGAACCCTGAAGTTCTCTGCTACTTTATAGGCACTATAGTGAGGCAGCATCACACCGCCTGAGCCAATACGTATATGTGACGTAACGGCTGATAAATGACCGAGAAGCACCTCTGGACTCGACCCTGCAAGCCGGTTTGAAAAGTGATGCTCTGATACCCAAAAACGGTGATAGCCCCACTTCTCTGCCTGCTTTGCCAATTCAACCGTTTGCTTCAATGCTTCAGCAGGTGTTGCATCTCCGATCAAAGGAGATTGATCCAGTATACTTAATTTCATCATGCTGCACCTCTTACAGAAATCCCCCTCTCTCAATCGAAAGGGGGGATGTCTTATTTATTTTCGATTAAAGCCCTTCTCTTTAACAAATTCTCCAAGGAAGGCACGCTTTGGCTGACTAAAGCCGCGAAGCATCTGCTTAGACCAAGTATCTTTTCTCTCTCCGTTTGTTCGTTCTTCATAATATGATGAAATACGATCATCGTATTCTTTTAAATAACGATCCACATGCGCTTCATCTTGCTGATATGCATTTTCATGATAAATGAGTTCAACTGGCAGCCGTTCCTTTTGTGACGATTGACTCGCTGGATGTCCGACAGCCAGACCAAATAACGGCAGCACATAAGATGGCGTTTCAAGTAATTCAGACACTTCTTTCAGTTGATTACGCAGACCGCCAATATAGCAGATCCCAAGTCCCATTGATTCTGCGGCTACACTCATATTTTGCGCAGCGAGCGCCGTATCAATGACGCTAATGAGAAAGGCTTCCGTATTCTCAAGCGCCTCTTGATGATTTTCCCCTGCTTTTTTTGCAATATCATCATGGCGTTTCAAGTCTGCACAGAAGACAAAGAAATGCCCATTCTTCTTAACGTATGGCTGATTCCCGGCCAGTTCAGCAAGCTTGGCCTTCTTCTCTTGATTTGTCACACCAATAATACTGTACGCCTGTACATAGCTTGATGTCGAAGCAGCCTGTGCACTTTTAATGAGTGTCAGCACCTCTTCTTCGGACAAACGCTCGTCTGTAAATGAACGGATGGACCGATGATTTAATATCGTTTCTATCGTTTTGTTCAATTCGAAGACCTCCTTCACTTGTACTATCATATGACAAAGACATATGGCTTTTCAAAAATTAAAACTCGCATGAAAAAAGACAGTCTATACTTAGACTGCCCTTACCCGTTTTATTTAAATAAATAACTTTGATATTTCGTTAATTGAACACTTGCGTTATAAGCAATCCCGAATCCAATAAGGACAGATAAGACAGAGCTTCCTCCGAAGCTGATAAATAGGAGCGGAATCCCCGTTACAGGCATCACGCCTATATTCATCCCAATGTTCTGGAACGTATGGATCACAATCAGTGCTGTATATCCTACACAGAAGAATGACGCAAACCGGCTATATGGATGGATACGGTCGATCAGCACGACAAGCCGGTAGATCAAGAAGAAGAACATGATCACAACAAACGCACATCCGACAAAGCCAAAGGCTTCTCCTATAATGGAGAAAATCATATCTGTTTGTGCTTCTGGGACATAGACTTTTAAGTTTTTAACCCCATTCCCAAAAATCTGTCCAGCACCAATAGCCATAATGGCCTGGTCTACTTGATATTTATCAGACCCAGACGCATCCTGAGTCTGCGCTTGGTTGGCTGACGTAGAGCTATCAGGCAGCCAAGCGGTAATCCGGTTAATCTGATACTGCTGAATGCCAATTGTTTTCGCAACATCAGGGAAGAGAATGATCACGGCTAACACAGCGGCAACTAAAAGCACAACCACAGAACCGATGAGAGAAATCAGCTTCCAATTGACCCCTGATAAAAACACCATCACAACGACAATAAACATACAGACAGCTGCCGTACCTGCATCCTGTAAGAAAATCAGTCCAACTGGAACGGCTGCTACACCGGCAATTTTTAATAGTAGGAAGATATCATCTTCTAATGTCCGTTTTCCTCTAGGGCTTGACTTACCGATGACAGATGCAAGCATCATAATCAAACCAATTTTCATAAACTCTGAAGGCTGAAGTGTCCCAATCCCTGGTATCACAAACCAGCTTTTCGCACCATTTTTAATTGGAGCAAAATCATGACCTCCGATTTGTGCAGGAGCGACTTTCAGAAAAAGTAACAACAGTATGCCACCTATAAAAATATAGAGGCTTAGCTTCTCTAATTGCTCCAAATCAAAGTAATTTATGGCTACAATACATATAACTCCGACCATGTAGTAAATAATCTGCCTCGTCCATGCATTAGATCCATACTGTCCAAATTGACCCGCAGCATAAATCGCAATGACACTGATGGCAAAGAAGGCTAAAAATATAAAAATTAAATCCCCTTGATAGTACGGAGATGTATTCTGCTTGTTCATGAACTAACCACCCTTATTACAAAACATAAAAGCCCTTATTTATATTAGATTGAATTTTTCACAAAAGCAACTCACCTTAAATATGACGGAAGATACATCCGAAAGGTTCCAATCATTTTTCAAAAAATGAAATACTTTTCTTTCTAACAATAGGAAAAAATTCCTCTATACTCTTTCCATTCATCCGATCATGAGTCCTTTAAAAAGATTATTTTACAGATATTAAGGGGAAAATTCAATGACCTATGTGGCGATATGACAAGCAATTATCAAGCCAGCATAAGCTGTACGGAGAGAAAAGGAAAAAGCCACTTTCTACGGAATAAGGCCCATTTTCCAATTATTGAGTTTACTTCAAAGTCAATTGTGGTATAATACTTGTAACAAAATGTTCACAATATCTCCTAAAAACAGACACAATTGCATCCTGACCTCTCATTTGATTTGGATATCAACTTACAAAGGAGTTGGATACGATGGATATGTTCTTTGCGTACCTATGTATTGCAACGGCTACACCCCTGTTTTTATGGCTTGAAAACAGAAAAATTGCACTAGCTTCTATTCCACCCATTATGATTATGTGGATTTTCTTCGGTCTTTACATGACGAGCAGTTTATCTCCAGCAGGACATACCTTCATGATCGCATTCTTTGCCATTAACGTCATTTTGGCACACATTGCAGCGTTTCTCATTTATGGACTTCCATTCATTCGCAAAAGATTCAGCAGCACCAGATAAATCACGCACCACCTATTGGAGGCGTAATCAACATCATGATAAAAACCACTCACCTTTGAGGGATGAGTGGTTTTTTTATTATTTCTCTGAATGCTCAGACTGCTTTGGCGCAGAAGGTGAATAACCGTCTTTGCTGTTCTCTCCGTGGCTGTAGTGAGCCGCAAAGATCCAAACAGATCCGATAACGAAGATAATCGCACAAAACAGACCAAACAATGTATTTCCGACTTGAACAGTTCCGTTCTCGCTTTCTGTCATGTGCATAAACATGAATAGCTGCAAGAACGCTTGAATGAAGGCAAAACCAAAGATAATCCATAGTTTTGCAGAACTGCCAATTTCAGCTCCAATGGCAATCCAGAATGCTAAGATTGTTAGCACAATGGATAGGATGAAGCCAACTACGTGTTTCCAAGGGAAGTGTTCGTGCTCTGCTGAGGAATGTGTTTTTCCAGCCATATCACAAAAGCCCCCCTAATCCGATCAAGTAAACAGCTGTGAAGATGAAAATCCATACAACATCAAGGAAATGCCAGTATAGACTTGAGATAAAAATCTTCGCTGCTGTTTGTGGAGTTAATCCACGTTTTTTAATTTGGAACAAGACCCCGGTAATCCAGAAGATACCGATGGATACGTGTAGTCCGTGAGTTCCTAAGAGTACAAAGAATGCAGACCAATACGCACTTGTATGGATGCTCGCACCCTCATGTACATAATGGAAGAACTCGAAAATCTCAAAGCCAACGAAGCCTGCACCTAGAAGCAGTGTCAGAATCGTCCAAATGACAACCCCTTTTGTACTTCCACGGCGCATTTCATGAACAGCAATCCCGCATGTAAATGAACTAACCAATAACAGGAATGTCATGATCAACACAAGCTTCATATCAAACAGTTCAGCTGGTAAAACGCCGCCAGCTGTTCTGCCATGAAGAACAAAGTAGGTCGCAAAAAGTGTTGAGAATAACACGATTTCCGCGCCAAGGAATATCCAGAAACCAAGGATGTTTAAACGTCCTGTTTCAGACTGATATTCAAGCGGTGCATTTGCATAGCTGCTATCATTATGTCCCATTACTTCTGCGCCTCCTTATTCTTTTTCTCTGTTTCAATCACTTCTTCAACAGGAATATAGTAGCCATCGTCATATTCAAATGAGCGTAAAATCATTGTTGCGAATACACCGATTAAGCCAATAACGCCAATCCAGTACCATTCAAATACAAGACCGAATGCACCAAGTCCGAAGAATGCAGACATGATGAGTGGTCTGCCTGAATTGTGCGGCATGTGAATTTTCTTGAATTCTTTTTCAGGATGAACGTCTACGTTGTTTTGCTTCCAATGATGGAATGCATCTGGTGTTGTCACTTCTGGAAGTGCTGCAAAGTTATAATGCGGCGGAATTGCAGAAGATGTCGCCCAGTCAAGAGTACGTCCATCTCCCCAGCTGTCTCCAGACACTTCACGTTTCGCGTGTCTCCAGCTGTAGTAGATGTTGTAGCAAAGGATGATGAATCCGATACCCATCATAAATGCACCAATTGTTGAAATAAAGTTTAGTGCAGTCCAGCCATCTTCTGGTCCATACGTATAAATACGTCTTGGCATTCCTTGCAGTCCTAAGAAGTACTGCGGGAAGAAACAGATGTTAAATCCGATCATGAATACCCAGAAGAACCATTTGCCGATTCTTTCGTTTAACTTGTAACCAAACATTTTTGGATACCAGAAAACAAGGCCAGCAAAACAAGCAAAAACAGTACCTGCGATTAATACATAGTGGAAGTGGGATACAAGGAAGTACGTGTTATGGTACTGGTAATCCGCAGCTGCCATCGCAAGCATAACCCCAGTGACACCACCGATAACGAAGTTCGGGATGAAACCAAGTGCCCAAAGCATTGGCGAAGTAAAGCTGATACGGCCTCGATACATCGTAAAGAGCCAGTTAAAGATTTTCACACCTGTTGGTACAGAAATCGCCATTGTTGTAATCGAGAAGAATGAGTTAACCGCTGCACTGTTCCCCATTGTAAAGAAGTGGTGAACCCACACAAGGAAACTAAGAACAGAGATTGCCACAATCGATACAACCATCGCTTTGTAACCAAACAGCTGTTTTCTTGAGAACGTCGCAAAGATTTCTGAGAAAATACCGAAAGCCGGCAGGATGACGATATATACCTCAGGATGTCCCCAAATCCAGAAAAGGTTCGCCCAAAGCATTGGCATACCGCCTGCTTCGAGTGTAAAGAATGCGGAACCGAATAAACGATCAAATGTCATAAGTGCTAAAGCAACTGTTAATACAGGGAATGCGAATACGATGATGACAGACGTAATCAATGTTGTCCATGTAAACATTGGCATACGCATAAGCGTCATACCTTTTGTACGCATTTTTAAGATGGTCACCATGAAGTTAATACCAGTCATAAGTGTACCAATACCTGCAATTTGGAGCCCGAGCAAGTAATAGTTCTGTCCAGGACCTGGTGAGAAATCATTTCCGGCGAGCGGCATGTAACTCGTCCAGCCTGCACTTGGTGATCCTCCAATGACGAAGGAAATGTTGAACAGCATCGCTCCAACCATGAATGTCCAGAAGCTAAGGTTGTTCAAATAAGGGAATGCAACGTCACGTGCACCAATTTGAAGAGGAACAACGACGTTGATTAAACCAATTAAAAATGGCATCGCCATGAATAGAATCATGATCGTACCATGCGTTGTGAAAATTTCATTATAGTGGTTGGAATCTAAAAACGTATTATTAGGAAGCGCCAGCTGTGCGCGCATCATCAGTCCGTCTACCCCACCGCGGAAGAACATAATCACAGCAGCAAGGATATACATGATCCCAAGCTTTTTATGATCAACTGATGTTAGCCATTCTTTCCAGAGCCATTTCCACTTTTTAAAGTAGGTTAAAACAAACACGATAGCAATGGAAGTAAGAGCGATAGAAATTTGCGCACCAAGAATTAATGGGTCTCCAGTTACAAAAAACTCATCCCATTTCAAATGCATAACGGCCTCCTCCTTTCCTTAGTCAGTTTATTCATTATCTAGTTTTCTTTTATAGTTCTTCACATTCTCGAAAGGATCTGTTTTGGAATGCGGAGAAACTGATTGGTAACCTAAACGTTTGCGTGCTTGGAGTGCGTATTCAGAATCCTCGCCATGCTTCGCAAAGGATAAATGTGTTGATGAGAATGTCTGCACATCTGCAGCATCCGGAAGCATCAAGTAGTCATACGTTTTCTTCGTTAACTTTGGTGCTTCTTTCTTCGTTTTGCTTACCCATTTATCATAGTCAGACTGCGTCATCGCATTGACTTTGAATTTTTGCTGAGCAAAGCCCTCGCCTGTGAAGTTGGCGTTTCTTCCTTCATATGTGCCAACTTGATCAGCTTGAAGATATTGTTCCATCTCCATTCCAGCCATCGCATACTTCTCCCCGCCTAGCTGAGGAATCCATAGTGATGCCATTGTATCAGCGGAAGTGATTTTGAATAAAACCGGCTGATCTTTTGGAATGTTTAAGTAGTTCACTGTCTCAATATTTTCCTCTGGATAGCTAAAGATCCATTTCCAATCAACAGCTGTAGCATAAACGACAAGTGGATCTTTATGGCTTGTTGCTTGAGGTGCCTCTTCCAAAGAGTAAATTGTTTTTACAGTTGGAACCGAAAGGGCAGCAACGATTAATATTGGGATCACTGTCCAGATAACTTCTAGAAGCGTATTCCCGTGTAGTTCTGGGTTATAAGAGGCGTTTCCAACGTCCTTACGCTCACGGTATTTAACCAAAATGATGGTAAACAGTACAAATACCGCACCAACGATAAAGAGCATGAATCCAATGGATAAAAGGATTAAGTCTTTTTGTTGTGCTGCGACAGGTCCTTTAGGATCTAAAACAGCGATATTGCTGCAACCTCCTAATAAAAAAACACTCACGAGCATCGCTAATAAAAGCATAGGTTTAATGGCTCTGAACAAGAAGATCACCATCCTTCCTTAGATAATGTATAAATTGCTGAATAATTGTGAAAAGCCATCTGCCTTCGAAAACTTTTCTTCCCTTTGTAATGCTATCAAAATCTGTTAGAGTTAGCTTCCCTTTTTTCAAAAGTTCATTTATTTTTCAACAGATTTCTATTAAAATGTCATAAATTCGACATAAATTTATATTATTGCACACACAATAAATTTCTAGGATTTTGAAAAGTTGAGAGTTGAAGGCAAAGGACAAACAATCAAGAACTTTGTCAAATTTAGGTTTACCACAATAAAAAAGTTTGGTCGAATTTCAATTTAACTTAATGAAATTTTATCTAGGTAAACAATTTTGAAATAGGTATCCCCACATTTAACAAAAACCTTACTCATTTTAACGCAAGTTCACAAGAAAAGAAAGTATCGATTCTCTGCGATACGCTGTAAGAATTGGTAATGATGCTGAATTAGTGGAATCTCGCTAAAGACTTCCAGCAAAAAACCGGCTCAGCGCCGGCACTCTGCATTTATTCATCTCTCACTAAGATATCAGGTCGTCTATAGATCTCCCCTTCATGTTCAATGTCCATGTACGTCCACTTGCCTGTATAGGTTAAAAAGCGGTTGCCCTCTTTTTCTACTACTATCGTATCCTCTGATTTCAGTCCAGGCAACGAAGGATTCCACGTAAACACTTGATGCAGCTGAATTTCTTCCTTCGATGAGGGAACGGCAATGATTTCCCTAGATACAAATCCCGTCTTTCCCCCTTGATGAAGCTTTTTCCAGCTATCAGGGAAGCCCTCTTTTTCATACTGAGCAATACCTGCTTTCAGTACATCTCCTAATGTTTTACCAGGACGTGTGGCAGCATTCATAACTGTATCAATTCGTGCAAGCCGCTCTTTGTTCTCTTCAAGCTCCTTTGGAAGCTGACCAAAGTAAACAGACCTTGTGACATTCGCTACGAGCCCGTGCCGTTCTGCACAGAGGACAACAAGCGCGTGCTTTTGAAGTGCTTTCTCTGTTGGAATCGGGTGACGGTATTGATGGATCCGGTCATCCGTTGCCACAAGCAGGACTTCTATCGTCATCCCTTGTGCAATGGCTCTTTGAGCAACAAGCGAAGCAATTTCGTGTTCGGTCTGCCCTGGCACGATTTCTTGACAGACACTTTCTACAATGACCGCTGTTTCATGACAAAGGATTTCATATTGACTGAGCTGCGAGACAGTAAGGATCGATCGAACATGTGACAAATCCGGCTCGATCCATTCGAATCCACCCATTTGAATGTCCGCCCCAATTCGTTTACCTTTTGTGAATTCTTGAATGTAGGGGGTCTCATCCTCATACCAATCCATTGTGACCACTTGAAAGGGATGATCGACATACGCCATTTCCTCTTCAATGATCCGCTTTTCTTCCATTTGATTCACAATGAGGACGAGGTCGTCTTTTAAGACGAGCAGCTGGCACACGCCCTCTGGCGTATTTAACACAATGTGATTCCTTCTTCCGCCTGTCAGCCAGGAGAAGTTATTTCGCTTTTGAATCAAGACACCATCAAGCTGCTTTTCTTCCATTAGCTCTCTTACTTGTTCAATCATCTAATCACCTGCCTATATGAAGTGTTTGAATGAAACGGTTAAAAGCTGTTTTCCCTTGCTCAGTTCTTTTAAACACACCCGCCTGCGAGAGAATTCGAGAAAAAATAGAGCCAATTTCTTGTTGTAAAATGGTTTCGGTATTGTCCTCTGTAAAGGTGTTCTCTTCAAGCAGTCGCTTTGCCCATGTTTCGTGTTTCATGATAGCAGGACGGGCTTTGATTTCTTCAAGAGGACTTTCGGATAGCAATGCCTCTTTTAATTGGCTTAATTCCTCTGCTAATCTGCCAGGAAGGACAGCAAGGCCCATGACTTCAATTAATCCGATATTCTCTTTTTTAATATGGTGGACTTCTTCGTGCGGATGGAAAATGCCGTCTGGGTGCCGCTTGTCTGTACGGTTATTACGCAGCACTAAATCTAATTCATAGTCATCCCCGTGGCGCCGCGCAATAGGTGTAATGGTATTGTGCGGAGTCTCTCCTGTATGAGCGATCAGCCCCACCTCTTCATCTGAATACAATTTCCACTCATGTAAGATAAAGTCTGCTGCGTCCGCGAGCGACTGCCGCTCGCTGCTTCGAAGGCGGATCACAGACATCGGCCATTTCACAATGCCAGCTCGCACATCCGGAAAGGCTTTGAGAGAAAAGACTTCTTCCATCTCTGCTTTCGCCATCGGAAATTCATGTGCACCGCCCTGAAAATGGTCATGACTTAATATACTGCCTCCGACAATCGGAAGGTCGGCGTTCGACCCGATGAAATAGTGCGGGTATATAGATATGAAGGAAAGCAGTCGTTCAAAGGTTTTTTTGGTGATGCTCATTGGCTCATGTTTACCTTTGAACACTATGCAGTGCTCGTTGTAATACACATAAGGTGAAAATTGCAGAAACCACGATTCACCTGAGAGTGTCACAGGAATAATCCGATGATTCTGTCTCGCTGGATGGTTGATCCGCCCCTCGAAGCCAACGTTTTCTTTACAAAGGAGACAAAGAGGGTATTGCTTTTGACTGAGCTTCTTGGCTTCAGCGATGGCTTTGGGGTCCTTTTCCGGTTTTGATAGATTAATGGTGATCTCCAGCACACCATCGTCTGTTGGTGTAAACCACTGTACATTTTTGGCGATCCTGCCTGTATGAATATAGTGGGCATGCTGCTGCATCGCATAGAACCAGCTTGTAGCTGCCTTCGGTCCTCCCTGCTGGCGTTTTTCTTCAAACTTCGCATAGATGACACTTGGAGGTGCCACCAAGCAGCCCATGATTTTCGCATCTAGTAAATCACGATACGTATCCGTCCCCTCAGGAATAAGGCCTGTTTCTACTGCCCAATCCAGCATCGGCATTAAAATGTCTTCAAGGTCTCCTTCTCCTGAGACTGTTCTTGCTTCAGCGTCATCGAGCCCGAACACCTCAAGCAGCCGATTTCTCGTATAATCGATATCTAGTGATGTCATCAGCTCTTTATTGATCCCGTATTGAATCAGCTGTTCCAATTTTTCAAAAATATCAATCGCCATTCCCTCTGTCCCCTCTCTTGCCTGCCTGTTACGCTTTATTCACTTTGGTAGCCATCTGGATGCTTCTGAAACCAATCCCACGCGCTCTGAATGATCGTGTGAAGGTCAGCATATTGAGGTGTCCATCCCAATTCTTGCAGCGCTTTTTCAGAAGAAGCAATCAGCTTTGCTGGATCTCCCGCGCGTCTTTTTGCCACTTGTGCCGGGATGGCATGCCCCGTGACTTTTCTGACAGCTTCTACGACCTGCTTCACGGAGAAACCTGTTCCATTCCCTAAGTTGTAGGTAGCACTGCCTTTTCCAGCACGCAGCCGATCAACGGCTAAGATGTGTGCCTCTACTAAGTCCATCACATGAATGTAATCTCTAATACACGTGCCGTCCTCTGTCTCATAATCATCACCGTAAATCATGATCTGATCCCGTTTTCCTAAAGCAACTTGCAGAATAATTGGAATGAGATGTGTCTCAGGCTGATGATCCTCTCCGACAAGTCCTTCTGTATGGGCACCAGCTACATTAAAGTACCGAAGCACTACGTATTCTATTCCATACGCTTGCTCAGACCACTTCAGCATTTTTTCAATCGCTAGTTTTGTTTCTCCATAAGGATTCGTTGGGTTCGTTTCATCCGTTTCAACGATCGGCACGCGCTTCGGTTCACCGTATGCAGCAGCAGTTGAAGAAAAGACGATGTGTTTCACATCAAATTCATTCATTATTTGTAGTAAAGCGGTTGCTCCGCCGACGTTGTTGTCATAGTACTTAAGCGGGTCTGTCACACTCTCCCCGACAAGTGAATCTGCCGCAAAGTGCATGACCGCTTCTATTTGATGCGTTTTGAAAACCTGTCTTAAAAAGACGTGATCCCGTAAATCTCCCTCTTCTAAGACAGCTCCTTCCAAAACAGCTTCTTTGTGGCCTGTCTGCAAATTATCCACTACCACTACTCGTTCGCCTTTCGCTAGAAGAGCCGCCACCGCATGACTGCCTATGTACCCTGCTCCTCCACAAACTAAAATTGTCATCAACCTTCCCCCTTTGTGAGTTCTCTTGCGCCGCCTCCAATTCCAGCTGTGTAAAAAGAGGCTTGAATGCCTGTTTTCTCTTGATATATCGCACCAGTTTCTTCTATAAATGAACTCAGCAGCTCTTCTTTCACAATGCTGATCGTGCATCCGCCAAAGCCTGCACCTGTCATACGGGAGCCAATCGTCCCCGGGTGCCCCCAAGCTGCTTCAGCCAGTGCATCTAGTTCAAGTCCTGTTACTTCATAATCATTCTTTAAAGAAAGATGAGAAGCCTTCATGAGCCCACCTAGTTCTTCCATTTTATCATCTTTCAGAAAATTTACTGCTTTCATCGTCCGCTCGTTTTCCGTCACGACATGTCTTGCCCGTTTAAGGCATATGTCATCTTCAATCAAGTGGGCATGTGCTGCAAATTCATCCGCAGTGAGCTCACATAAGTGGGTGATGTCGATTTTTTTCCGAAGATCATTTAAAGCTGATTGACACTCTGCCCGGCGCTCATTGTATTTGGAATCAGCCAGTGTCCGCTTTTTGTTTGTATTGGCGATGACAAGCGCCAGTCCCTCTTGCCGAAACGGACTGTATTCAAAGGCAAGGGTGTCACAATTGAGCAAAATGGCGTGATCTTCTTTTCCAAGGGAAATCGAAAACTGATCCATGATCCCGCAATTGACGCCAATAAATTCATTTTCTGCACGCTGTGAAAGGAGGGCAAGACGGGCATTTGAAACGCTGAATGAATGCCATTCGTTGATGAGAACAGCGGTGACAAGCTCAATGGAGGCAGAGGAAGACAGACCTGCGCCATTTGGAATATTGCCGCTGTACACAATGTCAAAGCCTTCTTCTATCTTCATCCCTGCTTCTATAAACTGATTGAACACACCCTTCGGATAATTCGCCCAGCCATCCGATTCCGCGTAAGCGATTTCATAAAGGTTGAATTCTTTCACACCATCGCTATCAAAGTTCAAGGAATACATTCTCACGCGGCCATCTGAACGCTTTGCACAAGCAGCATACGTTCCGAGAGTAAGTGCGCATGGAAACACATGGCCTCCATTGTAATCTGTATGTTCACCAATCAAGTTCACCCTTCCTGGGGCAAAAAAATAGCGAAGTTCTTCTCTATCTCCAAATTGCTGGTGAAATGCCGCGCGTAACGTATCGATCATATCCATTCCCCTTTTCTCTTCTGATACTTTTATTTTAGTTGTCCCAGCAGCATCAGTTCAATGGTAAAAAAACCGTTAAAAAATACCCTTTTTTTGCTGTGAATGGTACGATGTGATATGAGGTGTAACATGATTCTAAATAGAAAAAGGTTGTTTTTTGCTGTGAAGGAGGGTTTCCAATTTGAAGAAGGAAGCATTTGCATTTCGTTTTCACCATTCTGATGTGACATTGCCGGCGCAAATATGGTCTGTTGGCTGGGAAGTACAATCATCTTCGTTATATAGCTGGAATGGCGTGGAGCGGAAAGATCAGGGCAAGTGCATCTTTCAGCTCACACTGTCTGGACATGGCATGATTGAAATCGGAGAGAAACGTTTCAAAGTGTTGCCGGGTCAGGCCTTTCTCGTGAAAAGCCCAAGTGCCTATCAATATTATTTTCCAGAGGACAGTGAGCATTGGGAATTCCTTTATTTAACGCTTTACGGGGAAGCCTGCGATCTTTGCTTTGACCAATTTATTGACCAAGGAAAGCAGGTCATGCGTTTTCATCCAAATTCCAGACCGATCCGCCTGCTCAAGAACATTTATGATGAAGCCAGTGAAAGACGGATTACCAATCCATTTGAGGGGTCTAGCCTTGCTTATCAATTTGTCATGGAACTATATTCATATTTGCCAAAGCTTGAGGGACAAATGGAGAAATGGCCCGAGCCCATCGTTCAAGCTGCCTTGTTTGCCAGCCATCATTTTCACGAGGAAATTGGCCCGGACGATATGGCAGCTGCGGCACGTTTATCCAAAAGTCATTTTACGAGGGAATTCAAAAAGGCCACTGGCTTCACACCTATTCACTATCTAACCAATATCCGGTTAGAAAAGGCGGAAACGTTACTGAAAACAACAAAATACTCGATTGAAGAAATCGCCATACAGTGCGGCTACCGAAATGCGAATTACTTGAATAAAGTCTTTCGAAAGAAAATCGGCATGTCTCCAAAGCAACTGCGGGAAACAAGCGATGCATAATAAAAAGCAGCCGCTTTCACAATTGGCTGCTTCTTTTACGCTTTCGTCAGGTCAACATGAATTCTCCCTTGTCTTAAAACAATGGTCATTTGCGTGTCAGGTGTCATTAAGTTTTCTAAAATGTCCGTTGCCGTTTGAAGCGCAATGTCCATTCGGTTGATCTTTTCCTTTTCTTGTTCCGAAAACGCTTCTGGATGTGCGGTCATTTCTTTGACTAGCCTCAGCACTTGTTCATGCTGCTTTTCTGTTTGCTGATATATGACATCATATAATTCGTCTGGCCTGCTGCTCATTTCACATCACCTATCTTTTTTCATGTGTTAAATCGCATCTTCTTTTGTTTTCTTGAAGACGAACCATTTACTGGCGACATAATTCACGACCACAATCACAAAGTTGACAAGAATTTTTGCGACGGTTTCATTGAGCGCCATTTGGCTCACAAATAAAATCATCAGCCCCAGATCTACACCTAGAGACATGAGACGAACACTAAAAAATGAAGAAAGCTCACGCATAAGGCTTTTCGTATCACGAGCCTTTTGCTTGAAGACATACTTCTTATTGGTGATATAAGCAAAGAGAACAGCAAATACCCATGAAACAACTGTAGCTGTTTTATAATCCATGGAAAACATCTCAACGAATAAGTAGAAGCTGACTATGTTGACAATGGTTGTACACACACCCATCACAAGATACATGACAACTTCTTGATACTTTTGAAAAAGGCTATACATGTCTTTCTTCATTCCTTCTTGGTGGTTTCTGTTTCTTTTAGAATACCATCTTGAGAAGAACTTCCCAAACGAACAATATGTACGTCCTGCACAGATGAAATTTGTTCTACTTGATGGCAAATGTCAACCTAATCGGTTTATATAAGCCAAATGATTTAGGTCTTTTTCATTATTTTAATTTATAATCTTTTAACTGACTTTACAATTGTTTATTATTAGAAGTAAGAAATCAATATTTATGGGTTTTTTAGTCATTTTTTTAGGAACGTGGTAGGTGATAGATTTTACAAAATAGGTTAAATGTCATCATTTTTCGACAAAATCTATTTTGCGCTGTTTTCATCCACACGTACAGTTACTAGACGGTTTGTTCAAGTCATTGGTTGCAGATGAATATGTCTTATTGAACTGGAGGATATTATGGATACGCAAGTGAAAAGAAGAGTTGACGAAGAGTGGGTTTATTTGATTCAGGAAGCGAAAAAAATTGGACTAGGCATCGAAGAAATACAAGCTTTTTTAACATCCAACGGTGATCAGAAGATGATAAACAAACCGTAAATCAACGCCGTTATCCTTTGTCTTTCAGACTGCTTTGGCTAAAAGTTCTGACTTGTCAATTGACCTTTTGAAAATCCTTTCATGACGATACGCTACAGTAATTGAACACCCCTTCATACCAATCCCTTCCACTCATGGGGTTCTGTCTTTCTATATTAGGAGGACAGTCCGTTTCCCGTTCTTTATATGATCCCTTTATAGCCGCTATTCATGAAAATTGTCATTCTCACGTTATAAAACCAAGCTCCCCACCCATATATTAAGCATGAAAACAATGAGAAAGCAGAAAGGTGGGTAGAGCGTGAGTTCAGATTCCCTTTCCTATTATCACCAAAAAAAGGATCAGTATTATCATGGCTTGAACCCGGTCATTGTCAGCCGTATTCGTGAGGAATGGACGTCTTTATTGGATATCGGATGCGGCACAGGCAAACTTGGAAAAGTCCTGAAACAAAAGGGCCGGACCATTTATGGAATTGAATCGTTTGAGGATGCAGCAAAAGAGGCTGAGCAAGAGCTAGATCATGTTCTATGCGGAAATATTGAACAGATGACTCTCCCTTACGAACATGAACACTTTGACTGCATCATTTTCGGAGATGTCCTTGAACATTTATTGGATCCGTGGGCCGTTTTAAAGAAGGTCAAACCCTTCCTTAAAAAAGAAGGAGCCATCCTGTCATCCATTCCGAATATCGGTCACATATCAACAGTTTTAGAATTACTAGCCGGCAGATTCACTTATACAGATGCAGGATTAATGGATCAAACACATTTACGTTTCTTCACCCTTCATGAAATTCATGCACTCTTTCATTCAGCAGGCTTTCGTATTCGCGAACTCGAAACCATTCGCGTACAGCATCCTTCCTATGCAAGCGTGATGAGTGATTTACATGAATTACTCATGAAGCATGGCATTCGTTCAGATTTTCACGAGGCCGCTACCGCCTATCAGTATGTGGTTGAGGCGGTTCAGCTTCATGAGTAACCCCACCATCCTGTTTGTTTTATGTGTAAATGATGAGTCCATGTTTCAGGCTTGCTTTCGGCAGCTCGCTTCACTTCCTGCTCCCCATGGATATCATGTAGAGGTTTTGCCGATTAGACATGCATCCAGTATGACCTCTGCTTATAATGAAGCGATCACCCATCCAGCTCAGTTTAAAATTTATCTTCATCAAGATACATTGATTGTCAAACAGCATATGCTGCTTGAGTTGATCCCGCTTTTTTTACAGCATCCATCACTTGGGATGGTTGGGGTCATAGGTGCAGAAAGCGTGCCTGACAATGGGATTTGGTGGGAGAGTTCTCATTGCAGGGGGAAAGTCATTGAATATCGTCACGACACCTATCAGCTGCTTTCGTTTGAAAGAGGTCGTCAACAACAGGCGGAAACACAAGATTATATCAACGCTTCGGCGATTGATGGTCTTTTCATGGCGACGCAGTATGATGTGAAGTGGCGTGAGGATCTCTTTGATGGCTTTCATTTTTATGATGTTTCGCAGTCCTTTGAATTCGTCCAGCAGGGCTATGAGGTTGGAATTGCGAGGCAAGAAGAGCCTTGGTGTATCCACAAATGCGGAGATCATTTTGATGCAGAAACATATGAAAAGGCGAGACAAACATTTCTTGCGAATTATCGGTAGAAAGCACCCTTTTCGGGTGCCTTTTTTATGATATACTGTCATAAACAACCAGATCGTCTCATATGCATTGGAGTACCTTGTCCCTAATTCGTACAAAGGAGGAAACAATGGCAGACAAAAAAGTTCATTATAAGAAGGTTGCCGCTTCAGAGGATTTTCGAAAACTTCTCGAGGAAAAACGCAGATTTATCGTACCGATGACGATTTTCTTTTTTCTCTTTTACTTTTCACTTCCGGTTGCTACATCCTACTTCACCTTTTTGAACACGCCGGCAATTGGCGCGATCTCATGGGCTTGGTTATTCGCCCTCACACAATTTGTCATGACCTGGGTATTATGTGGACTTTATGCGAGGAAAGCAGCTCAGTTCGACAAATATGTAAGCGCTTTAAAAACTGAATCAAGAGGTGATGACGAATGAGCATGACCGCTTTTATTTTATTCATAGCGATCGTAGGGCTCACATTGGTCATCACATATTTTGCTGCGAAAAAAACGAGCAATGCGAGCGATTTTTACACGGCAGGCGGAGGTTTGACTGGGTTTCAGAACGGCCTTGCCATCGCCGGGGACTATATGTCTGCCGCATCATTTTTAGGGATCGCTGGAATGATCGCGTTAAATGGATTTGACGGATTTTTCTATAGCATTGGCTTTCTAGTGGCGTATCTTGTCGTTCTTTACGTTGTGGCCGAACCGCTTCGAAATCTAGGGAAATATACGATGGCCGATATGATTGCTGCACGATTTAAGCGTCCTGCCATTCGAGGGGTTGCCGCGTTTAACACAATCACAGTCTCTACTTTTTATATGATTGCACAGCTTGTTGGGGCAGGTGCATTAATCAAACTGCTTCTTGGCATTGATTACTGGATTGCTGTGCTGGTCGTAGGTGTCTTGATGACCATTTATGTAGTGTTTGGCGGCATGATCGCTACCAGCTGGGTACAGATCACAAAGGCTGTGCTTCTCATGCTTGGGACCCTGATTATTTCACTGCTTGTATTTGCAAAGTTTGATTTTAGTCTGCTGAAGATGTTTGAGGAGATGAAAACAGCGACCCCGCTTGGTGGGGCATTTCTTCACCCGGGAAATAAATATGATGTGCCTTTAGAGACCCTGTCTTTGAACCTTGCTTTAGTGCTTGGGACAGCAGGTTTGCCGCACATTTTGATTCGGTTTTATACGGTAAAGGATGCCATTTCTGCGCGTAAATCTGTTCTATCCGCTACGTGGATCATCGGTATTTTTTATTTAATGACGGTTTTCCTTGGCTTCGGTGCTGCTGCCTTTGTTGGAACAGAAGCGATCACAGCAGCAGATGCAGCAGGAAATATGGCCGCTCCTCTGCTCGCACAAGCCCTTGGAGGTGATTTATTATTTGCCTTTGTTTCCGCTATTGCCTTTGCGACCATTTTGGCAGTGGTAACTGGTCTCGTCTTATCCGCAGCGTCTGCCTTTGCCCATGACTTTTATAGTCAGATCATCCGCAAAGGGAAAGCGAGTGAACGGGAACAGGTGAAGGCGGCACGCTTTGCTTCCATCGGCGTGGCCATTCTTTCCATCATTCTTGCATTATTTGCCCAATCCTTAAACGTCGCTTTTCTTGTGTCACTTGCCTTCGCCGTGGCAGCAAGTGCAAATTTACCATTGATTATCTTCACTGTCTTTTGGAAACGATTTAATTCTACGGGTGCCATTGCAGGGAGCTTAGTAGGACTGCTGAGCGCACTGATCATCGTCTCGCTCAGCCCAAGCGTCTGGGACCCATCGGGAGCCGCCATCTTTACAGGAGACCCGCTCATCCCGCTGTCGAACCCTGGAATTATCTCGATCCCACTCGGATTCCTTGCCGCTTACTTAGGCACGATATTCTCCTCTGAAAAAGCAGATGAAGACACCTTTACGGAAATTCAAGTAAAGGCACATACAGGCATGCATATGGATACTGATTCATAAGGAAAAGCCGGCAGTGAGCCGGCTTTTTAATAGCGCTGAAATAACTCTGGATTTTTCGGAACGTTTTCTAAATAAATGATCTTTCCTTTGTCGTCCAGTTCTGCAATGTCAATTCCTTCTGCTGTATAGACACGGCCATCCGAAAGTTTCCCGCAAACAGCCCAGTTCGTTTCATACTTTCCGTCTTCTCTTTTTTTCCATCCATCCCACATATGCTTGATGTCTTCATGCACGTGGAAAAATGTGTTTAAAAACTGTGTAAACGCTTGAATACCAGGCTTCTCGGCACCATTTAAGACAATCATGACATCGTCAGAAAACAATGCTAGCAATTCATTCATTTGCTCCTGCCCTTTTCCCGCTTCATCGTATCGGCGAAAATACGTATCGAGCACTTCCATTATTCATTCTCCTTTATTTACCTGTCATTTCGAAAATAATCGAACAATTTAATTGTACACAATTGTTTCTCACCTGTCTATTTTCCCTGAAATCAGAAAAGACATGAATTGAGTCAATCCATGTCTCCTACAGGTTAAAGAGATGCTTTTTCTGATGCAACAAGTGCTTTCAATTTTTCTGCTGCTTTTTTTGGATCAGCGCTCTGGCTAATGGCGCTAATGATGCTAATACCATCTGCCCCTGCTTGGATGACTGGTGCAGCATTGTCGTATGTGATACCCCCGATGCCAACAATTGGAATATGAAGACCATGACGACGTACTTCAGTGATCAAAGATACTCCTTGGACACTGCGTGTATCCTTTTTCGTTTCTGTTGGATAAACTGGGCCCATGCCGACATAATCTGCGCCGTCCTTCATGGCTTGTTTCACTTCATCTAGGTTATGCGTAGACACACCTAATATTTTATTCCCGATCCGTTGTCTGACGTCTTCTGCATTTGTGTCTTCCTGTCCAACATGAACGCCATCTGCATCAAGGTCTATCGCCAGCTGTACATCATCATTCACAATAAAAGGAACATTTGCTTTTTGGCAAAGCACTTGAAGTTGACGAGCCAATTGTTTCTTCTCTCCTCCTTGCAAGGCTCCCTCGCCCTTTTCTCGAAATTGAAACATGGTGATTCCGCCTTGAATGGCTTCTTTTACGACATCAAGCGGCGGTCTGCTTGTATTCGCTGTTCCCATAATAAAATAAACCGATAATTGCTGTTTGATTTGCTGTTGATCAGCCTTTGTCATGTGAAATTCCCCCTATTCTCCCCAATGTCAACACATCATCGCCATTTGTTTGTGAGAGTGCATTTAACAATTCCATTTGAAAAGTTCCTGGTCCTTTATCCTTTGTGTACTGAGCTGCCCTTTCAGCTGCGACACCATAAAACAGTAGTGCAGCTGCCGACGCATGAAGCGGCCGTTCACCTGCTGCACAAAATGCCCCGATGACAGACGTCAGTAAACAGCCGGTTCCCGTCACCTTGGTGAGCCATTCATGTCCATTATGAATAGACAACACGTCCTCTCCATCTGACACCACATCGACTTTTCCTGTGATCACCACAACGGTCTGAAGTGTCCTTGCCGCTTGTTTGGCTAGTGCCGATACATCTCCGTTTGCTGCTTTCGCATCAACGCCTTTTGACTCCCAGCCATCTACTCCAAGTAAATGAGCCATTTCTGCAGCATTTCCTCTGACAACGGTCATGTTCACTTGCTCTAACAGCTGTTTTGCCGCTTTCGTTCGAAACGTTGTCGCACCGACGCCGACAGGATCTAATAGAACAGGTACACCATTTTCATTGGCAGCTTGTCCAGCCAGAACCATGGCCTCCACCGTGTCCTTTGTCAATGTGCCGATATTGAGCACAAGTGCATCCGCCAACTGCGCCATTTCAGCCACTTCTTCTTTGGCATTTGCCATGACTGGCGAAGCGCCTAAAGCAAGCAGACCATTCGCTGTAAAATTCGTCACGACTTGATTGGTAATATTATGAACGAGTGGATTTTCCGCTCGAACCCTCTCCAATAAATGAGACACGCAGCTTGTTTTCATCCGTATCGTCCTCCCTTTTACTCTGCTCCCCACACATAGGATTTAGTATGCTTTAACCATTCTCTTGCCGCAAACGACAAATAGCGATCCTTTCGCCAAATGACTCCTAAATGCCACGGGATCGACGTGTTTAAGGAAATGACTTTCACCTTTTCAGGATCAAGATCACGGCAGATCCGCTCAGGCAGAAGACCAATTCCCAAGTTCTCGGCTACCATCTCACTAATGAAATCCCATTGAGACGTTTCATAAATGACATTGGGCCGGAAGCCCGCATTCATACATTCATTCAATATCCGGCTATGCAAAACAAAGTCTTCCCGAAAGAAAATAAAGGACTCTTCCTTTAAATCAGCTAAATCAACCTTATCACGACCTGCCATCGGATGTAATGGATGCGTCACGAGCTTCATGTCTTCTTTAATAATGGTGTACGTATGAAAAATTTTATCATTTGCAGGCAGAACAATGACACCAATATCTAACGAACCATCTTCGACCCCTTCCTCTACTTTAATAGAGCCGTGCTCCACCAATTGAAATGTGACATCTGGATACTGTTGGCGGAATTCTCCCATGACATTCGGGAAAAAACTCGATCCAATCATCGGCGGCAGCCCGATGCGAATATGTCCTTTTTTGACATTCATTAAATCATTTAGCTCGCTCGTTAAATTCTGAAATGATTGTGTGATTTCACTCGCCTGTGTATACATCGTTTGTCCAGCATCTGTCATTTCAACCTGCCGGCCATTTCGATAAAACAACTGCACCCCCAGCTCATCCTCGAGATTTTTGACCATCTTGGAAATGGTAGGCTGCGACACATAAAGAGATTGTGATGCTTTTGTGAAGCTTTTTAACCTCGCCACTTCTAAGAAATATGTTAAATGTCTAATGTCCACATGACTCACCCTTCCTATAGACAAAAGGAATACTAACTATTCGATATATGTATTTTACCTATAACTGAACGTGCTGTACACTTTAAAGTAAGCTAATCAATTGGAACGTTGTCATGTTTTTGTGAAACAGTGAACAATTTATATAGAAAAAGGAGTGAACAGAAAGTGAGATTGCTCAAAACGCCGCTGATCGCTGTCCTTCAGATTATGGCTTTGTTTGTTTTTGCGAAATTGATGAATGTGCTCGCGGCCTTTTTGCATTTAAGAATTCCGGGCACGATTTTAGGCATTCTGGTCATTTTCTTATTACTTCATTTTAAAATTATTCAATTAAAATGGATTGAACTTGGCGCCGTATGGCTGCTTGGAGAACTGCTGCTATTCTTTATCCCGTCAGCAGTTGGTGTCATTGATTATGGAACATTGCTTTCTCAATCTGGCACAAGTATTGTACTTGTCGTCTTACTTAGTACCTTTGTCGTCATGCTCTCGACTGGTATCATGACGCAAATGATTGCAAAAAGAAAGGAGCGAAAAAAGCTATGTTAGTTGGCGCACTATTTCTGATCTTAACGGTTCTTTTATATCTCGGATCAAAAGCGGTGTATAAACGGCATCCGAAGGTCTATGTCTCCCCATTACTTGTGACGCCGCTTGTCCTTGTCGTCTTGCTGTTAATCGTCAACATTCCTTACGATGCATACAATCAAGGCGGTAAATGGCTCACGAATATGCTTCAGCCTGCGACTGTTGCTTTTGCCATTCCTTTATATAAGTATTTTCACATTCTGAAGAAGCATGCAGTGGAAATTATTTTGAATGTGGCTTGCGGTTCTGTCATTGCGATCCTATCAACAGCATTTATCGCCAAGTTGTTTCATTTGGATACAGGACTTATTGAAAGTCTTGTCCCAAGGTCGGTCACAACACCAGTGGCGATGAGTGTGTCAGAAATGATTGGCGGCATGCCGTCCGTTACGGCTGTATTCGTCATTTTAACCGCACTGTTTGGGTCAATCATCGGTCCAATGGTCATTCGTTATTTCCGTATTGATAATGACATTGCCATGGGCGTCCTGCTTGGAACAGGTGCACACGGGGCAGGAACATCGAAGGCATTTGAAATGAGCTCCGTCTCAGGGACGATCTCAAGTGTGTCGATGATTCTTTCAGCTATTATTACATTATGTGCAGCGCCTCTCCTCATGTCGTTTGCCTTATAAAAAAGCCATTTCCTTTATCGGAAAATGGCTTTTTCTTATGCTTGGATAAAGACAACCTTTAAATAATTTCCTTCAGGATAATTCTTCGTTGTACGGAAATCCTCAGGAAGTGTATATTCTTCAAGGATACGATAGGTTTGCCCTGTTTCTTTAAAGGCCTGCGCAATAAATCCTTTTAATTTCTTCATACCAAATGCACTGCTATTCGTTGATGCCACAATGACGCCGTTCTCAGCTGTGATTTGGATGGCTTCTTTTAATAGCTTCTTATAATCCTTCGCCGCACTGAATGTGTGCTTTTTCGTGCGTGCAAAGGATGGCGGGTCTAAGATGACAAGATCATAAGTCCATCCTTTTTTCGCTGCAAACGGAAAATATTTAAAGACGTCCATGACTTTCATATCCTGCCCGTCCACATCTATATCGTTGATTTCAAACTGTTCAGCTGTTTTTTTCAAACTGCGGTTTGCGACATCTACACTTGTCGTCCGGCTCGCTCCGCCAAGCGCTGCTGCCACGGAGAAAGCGCCTGTGTAAGAAAATGTATTAAGCACGGTCTTTCCTTTTGCATAACGATCTCGAATCGCTTTTCTCACATGACGTTGATCAAGAAAAATGCCTGTCATCGCACCATCATTTAAGTAAACCGCTACGTTCATGCCATTTTCTTTCACGATGAGAGGAAATTCACCTTTCTCTCCCTTCACAAAATCATCATCTTCTATATACTGTCCAGACGTATCAAATCGTTTCTTTTCATAAATGCCTTTATAGTCTGGATATACGTGCTCAAGTGCAGCCAATACTTCCGCCTTGAATGTATAAACTCCTTCGCTATACCATTGGATGAGATAGAAACCGTCATAATGATCAATCGTGAAGCCGCCAATGCCATCTCCCTCTCCGTTGAACACACGGAAAGCAGTCGTCTGCGCATCACGAAATAAATGCGTTCTGCTTTTCGCTGCCTGCTCAAGCTTGGAGACAAAAAAGGCTTGGTCTATTTTTTCGTTGGCATCAAATGTGAGTACCCAGCCGATTCCTTTATTTTGTACACCATAATATCCTTTTCCTAAAAAGGCGCCTCGCTCATCCACCCATTCAATCAGCTCGCCTTCTTTCACACCGCTTACATGAGATACAGCATCTTTGGAAATGAGCGGATATCCCTTTTTCACTTGTTCTGCAAATGTTTGTTTTAATGAGATTTTTTTCATTTGTGTCATCCTTATCCTAAATTGACTCTCTCTATCCTATCATATGAATGTATACGTTACTTCTATTATGATAAGATGAGGAGAAAAATATCAACACACCATAGAGGAGGCTCTTTTTTTGACGACATTACGATTAGATCATACAGGTATTATGGTCACAAATATTGATCAGTCCATTGATTTTTATGAAAAGGTCGTGGGCATGAAATTAAAGGATCGCATCACTCATACAAACGGAGTCATTGAACTTGCATTTCTCGGCTTTAAAGATGAGACAGAAACGGAAATTGAGCTCATCCAAGGGTACAGCAGCGACCTGCCATCCGAAGGAAAGGTTCACCATCTTGCCTTTACAACAGACAATATTCATGCTGAATTCAATCGTATTCAAAAGCTGCAAATTGAATTAATTGATGAAGAAATTACGACGTTACCAAATGGATACTGCTACTTCTTTTTCAGAGGCCCAGACCAAGAATGGATCGAATTCTTCCAGCGCTAATATTTCCTAGGAAATGGGGCCGGTTACCTTTATCATCATATAAACTGCGATATTTCTTAGGCTCCATAAAAGAAAAAGAGTAAGAGCATCCATCCATATGCCCTTACTCTTTTTTTATAACACCTTACTAAGAAATGATTTTGTCCGCTCATGCTGCGGGTTTCCAAAGAGAGCCTCCGGTTTGTCTTCTTCGACAATATATCCGCCATCCATAAAGATCACGCGGTCTCCTACCTCTCTCGCAAAGCCCATTTCATGTGTGACCACAATCATTGTCATGCCTTCGACGGCTAATTGTTTCATAACTGCTAATACATCCCCGACGACTTCAGGGTCAAGAGCAGATGTCGGTTCATCGAATAATAACACTTTCGGGTCCATTGCCAAGGCTCTTGCAATGGCGACACGCTGTTTTTGTCCACCAGATAATTGGTTAGGGTAGCTTTTGGCTTTGTCTTTTAAGCCGACCTTTTCAAGCAGGTCTATTGCTTTATCGACTGCCGCCTTCTTGTCGGCGCCTTTTACCTTCATCGGTGCGATCGTGATGTTTTCTAAAACGGTTTTATGAGGAAATAAATTAAAGTGCTGAAACACCATCCCCACTTCTTGTCGTACTTTATTGATATTCACCTTTGGATCTGTAATCGTATGTCCATGGACAACGACTTCGCCAGCCGTAATATCTTCTAATTTATTGAGACATCTTAGAAACGTGCTTTTGCCTGATCCAGAAGGACCAATCACACACACTACTTCCTTTTCCTCGATGACTGCATTAATGTCCTTTAACACTTCGTGATCGCCAAAGGATTTCTTTAAATTTTTCACCGTAATCATACTCATTTGATATCAAATCTCCTTTCTGCGTAGCTAGCCAGTAGAGAAAGTAAATAAATGATCACGAAATAAATGATACCGACAATGAGCCAGACATTCAAAGGATCAAATGTTGCCGATGCTTGTACTTGTCCCCGCTGCATAATATCGGCGATTCCGATAATCGATAAGAGAGACGTGTCCTTCAAGCTGATGATGGCTTGGTTTGTAATCGCTGGAAGCATGCGGCGGAATGCCTGCGGAAGGACGATAAAGCGCATGTTTTGTCCCCCTGTAAAACCTAAGGAACGTGCAGCTTCTGTTTGTCCTTTATCAATGGACTGAATTCCTGCACGAATAATTTCTGAGAAATAAGCCCCTGCATTAATCGCTACTGTAATAATCCCTGCCGGCACTCGATCAAGCGATATGAATTCAAGTGTATTCAAACCAAAGTAAATGAAGAATAGCTGAACGATAAATGGTGTGCCTCGAATGGCATTGACAAAGACGAGTGCGATGAAATTTAAGATTTTAAAAGGTGACAGACGGAATAATGCCACTATTAAACCGATAATAAATCCTAAAATGATGGCAACAACAAAGATATATAAAGTGGTTTGCAAACCATCCATTAAATATGGAAATGCATTAATAATCGTGTCCATGTTTCTCCCTCCCTAATTCACATACGGCACATCATAAAGAAAGCGCGCTCGGAGCGCGCCTCGCTTGTGTTATGACTTCAAATATTTATCAATAATTTTGTCATATTCACCGTTTTTCTTTAGGTTCTCTAGACCTTTATTGATCTTCTTCAATAGGTCTTGGTTTTTCCCCTTCATCACAGAGATACCATACTGGTCTCCATTCAAGCGGTCTCCAACTGTTTTCAATTTTAAATCTTGTTGTGCGATTGCATACGTAATGACAGGATAATCCTCAATTAAGGCATCTGCATTTCCGTTTGAAACTTCCTGGAACATCGATGGGCTGTCATTAAATTGAACAACTTCATACCCATATTTATCTGCGTTATCTGATGCAAATTTTGCACCTGTCGTCCCATTTTTAACAGCTAGCTTTTTCCCCTTTAAATCATCAATTGATTTAATGCTGCTGTCCTTTTTCACAACAACTGTCAGTCCAGCGTCGAAGTATGGATCTGAGAAATCTACCTTCTTCTTACGTTCATCTGTAATACTCATCCCGCCCATTCCTACATCAAGCTGGCCTGCCTGCATTGCTGGAATAATGCCTGAGAAGTCCATAGCTTCAAGTTTCACTTTGAACTCTTGGTCTTTCGCGATTGCGTTAATCAGATCAACGTCTATTCCTTCATATTTACCGCCCTTTTCAAATTCAAACGGCGGATATGTTGTATCTATCCCTATTTTATATGTGCCTTTGCCTTCTCCCGAACCGCTGTCCGATTTTGATCCACAGGCTGCCATGACGAGCACAACAATGAGTCCCATGATCAGTAACATCGATTTTTTCATAAAACACGACCCCCTATTGTCAGTTTTGTCTAAATATTCGCAATACCAATAATACTATACCACGCTAAATCTATAGCGTGTGATATTTTTTATCAATACCAAAGATCCATACAATACTAGATCAATAGTCTCTTTAAATTTTACTTTTTTGCGAATAACTCATTTTATTCTAAAAGAAGAGTGATTCACAATCATGATGTGAGATAATCTTACGAAAAAACGAGACATCACCTTGAAAATCTCCGTTTTTTCTAACATACGAAAACAGACTCTTGAATTACCTTCTTCTCTCTATTGATATCGTAATATATTTTTTCCAAAACCCTCTTTTTACCTAAAAATATGTAAACACATACAAAAAGGTGGATGATCCCTATTTCTTTCACAACTGGTTGAATTTACATCAAAAAACATGTTTTACAAATTGCAAGAGAGCGCTTAAAATATAAGAAGATACTGAATATGGAAAGTGAATTCAGATGAATGGAAATCGAACTAGATGGATAGATGAAGAAAGGAGGATATAAATTGGCCGAAACTGGTGTTTTGTCGTCCGTTGATGTAGCGAATATGTTAAATGACTGGTATGTCATGATGAAAAAAAGAGAAATACAAGGCGCGATCCAGCTAAAAGAAGAGATTCTTCAAGCGTTTGATCGAATGGAAGAGAATCAAGACGTCTTACTTTACTATCAATTGCTAGAGTACCGTTTTAAGGATCTCATCGAAGATACAGCTTCGTTGGATCATAGTCTTTTTGTTGATGAAAATGCGATCCGTACAGATGACATGCTCAGTTACTATTTCTATTTCTTTAAAGGGATGTATGAAATGCGCAGAGGCAATCAGGATACGGCATTTCACCTTTTAAAATTGGCCGAGGATAAATTAGATCTCGTGCACGATGACATTGAAAAAGCAGAATTTCATTATAAAACAGGGTGTCTTTACTATAATATAAGGTCCACGCTTCTCTCCATACACCACTTAAAGATGGCTTCATCTATTTATGACGCAGATCCATGTTATGTGAAAAAATCAATCAGCTGTCAAATGATGCTCGCTTTGAATTATGCTGATCAATCGAAATATGATGAGGCAGAGTCATTATTTGAAGAAGTGATTCATTCACTAGAACAAATGGAAGACCCAGATTTACTTGGTCACGCGTATTGCAATGCAGCTTTTATTAAAAGTCTTAGAAATGAATACAGTGAAGCTGTGCCGCTCCTAGAAAAAGCTTTATTGATCGAGACATTTGAAACGTCTTCTCCAGGCGGCTACTTACTTGCCATGTATGCCTATACAAAAGCACTATTCAAGCTGAAAAAGCCTGGTTTGTTCCACTATTATGTACAGCTTTCACTACAAAAAGCAGAAAATTTAAAACAACGAAACATTTCACTTAAATTATCCATTTTAGAAACACTTATGCTTCAGCCAGACAACATGATGGAGCAAATCAAACCTTATTGTGATCAATTAGAATCTATGAATTTCCTTGTCGATCTTGAAGCCATCTGTCAGGATGCAGCTGCTTACTTAACGGATCTTGGACTTCATGAAGAATCCACTTATTTCTGGAACAAGGCGTTGTCCTTAAAAACTTGTTAAGAATATGGAGTGATGTATGATGAAAAAATGGCTTATCACAAGTGCGATTTTGACGCTCTTGATAACAGGTGTTTCCATTGGCGCTTCAATCCAAAAAGACAGCCAATCTGCACAATCTCAAGATATCATTCAAAAGAGAGACCGCGGCACCAACCCTTAAAAATGAAAAAGAGCAGCTGTGAATATAACAGCTGCTCTTTTCTATGCGCTAATCAATTTCTCGTTTAATATTTTGCATTTTTTCATCTAAGTAATGGGCGATATCTGCCGCTTCCTTCAATTCATCGGTCAGCTGATGAGGGACATCGTTTTGCAGTTTATAATAGATTTTATGTTCAAGGCTCGCCCAAAAATCCATCGCTATGGTCCGCACCTGAATCTCAACCTTCACATGCTCCACACGATTCGTTAAGTACACAGGGATTTCCACAATTAAATGAAGACTTCTGTAGCCATTTGGTTTTGGATGTTGAATGTAATCCTTCACTTCAAGGATTTTTAGATCCTCTCTTTGCCTCAATACATCCATAATATTATAGATATCTTGAATAAAGGAGCAGATGATACGGACACCTGCGATATCATGGATATACTCCTTGGCACATTGTGTTGTGATGTCGCATCCTTTTCTTGCTAATTTATTTACAATGCTTTCAAAGGATTTGATTCGTGATTTTGTATGCTCTATTGGATTGTGTCCATGGATTAAATTATATTCCTGGCTGATAATTGAAAACTTTGTATCCATTTCATCTAATGCAAATTTATATACTAATAATTCATTTTTCCAGTCTTCCATGACGTTTTTCAAATCTTCTACATGAGTTGCTGACATATTCATTTCTTTTTGTCATCTCCTTTTGGGAAACGGCGGCTGCACCGCTTTCCGTTTACTAGACGGAGAAAGGACTCAAAAGGTTTTAAAAAATACGTCGTCAGCCTCGCTGTTTGTAATACGTTAACGCAAGCGCAAGCGCGAGTACAGAGCCTTTCACAATATCCATCGCGTAATAAGGGACAGACATCATCACAAGTCCATTTTGCAAAATACCGATGAGCACAGCCCCAATAAACGTACCAAATGCATTTGGCTTTCCTGCTCCCATGACGGAAAAACCGATAAAAGCTGCCGCTACGCCATCCATTAAATAAGGTGCGCCAGCATTTATTTCCGCTGTCATCACCCTTGATGCCAGCACAATACCACCGATTGCTGCAAATAAAGCCGAGAGCAGATATGCTGCGATTTTATATTTGTTTACATGAATACCGGACAATCGAGCCGCTTCCTTATTCCCTCCAATGATGTACATGAATCGGCCGTGTTTTGTGTAGGTCATGAAAACATGTGCAAATAGCACAATGGCTGCCATTAAGAGAATGATATATGGCACCTGGCCGATTTTGCTGAAAAAGGCGGGGATTGTGCCCGTTGAGAATGTACCGTCAGGCAGCACCATGTTTTCAGAAATGGTCGCCCCTTTCGTATACGTTTGAGCCAGTCCTTGAATGATAAACATCATAGCTAATGTCATGAGCATATCTGGAATTTTCATTTTGACAATCATCAAGGCATTGAGTAAACCAACAATAAGGGCAGCCGCTAGCGCAGAGAGGATCGCAATCAGCGGGTTTTGCGAAAACCACACGAACATAGAAATAACAATTGCATTCGATAACGTTGCGACTGATCCGACTGATAAATCAAAGCCGTTTACTGCCAATGAGATGGTAAGGCCCACCGCAATAATGGTCACAATGGAGATAGACCGTAAAATATTGATGATATTCCCTGATTGCAAAAACGCTGGATTCGCTGCCGCAAATACCACAATCAATACGACAATGGTTAAGATCGTGCCATATCGATAAAAGAAATCAAATAGATGAAAGGATGGCCGCTGTTTTTTCATTTGCTGCACAGGGGCTGGAATTTGTCGTTCACTCATGATTGTCCTCCTGTTGAATGATATAAAAGCTCTTCCTCAGTCGTTGGCGCAGTCATTTCCCGGGCAATGCTGCCATCATACAGCACGTAGACTCGGTCTGCGATACCTGCAATCTCCGACAGCTCACTTGACGCATAAATCACAGATTTCCCGCGGGCGGCAAGCTCTGCAATCAGGGTGAAAATATCTTTTTTCGCTCCAACGTCAACGCCTTTTGTTGGTTCATCAAAGAGATAGACATCCGCCTCAGCCAGCAGCCATTTTCCAATGGCAATCTTCTGTTGATTTCCACCGGATAGATGCTTCACCTTTGCTTCAAGAGAAGGCGTTTTGACACCAAGCCGTTTGACGATTACGTCTGCTTCCCGCTTTTCCTTCGAACGATGTAAGAAGCTGAACACCCGTGAGAATGAACGAAGACTTGCAGCCGTTAAGTTCCATCCCACGCTCTCTTCTGTCAGAACCCCTTCCTTTCTACGTTCTTCCGGCACAAGGGCCATTCCAGCTCTCACGGCTTGATGAGGCGATGTGATGCGAACGGTTTGACCATGAAGCTGCACAGTTCCCGTCTTTTTTTCTGAGGCGCCGAAAAGGGCTTTACACAATTCCGTTTTTCCAGCACCGACAAGGCCTGCAATTCCGAGAATTTCTCCCTTTTTCACGTGAAGATGAATGTTGCGTAATTTATGCTGGTCGTTTAGCTGCTTCACTTCAAGCACAATAGATGCATCCTTCAAAGGTGTACGGAGCGGGAATTGTTCCTCTAATGGCGCGCCTAGCATTTCTTCAATGATCTGCTGCGGATTTGTATCTTGAACGAGGTGAGCTGCGACATCGGTTCCATTTCGCATCACTGTCAGTTCATCACAGATGGTGAAAATTTCAGGCATGCGATGGGAGATAAACACAATGCCCGTTCCATTCTGTTTCAGCCGATCAATCATTGAGAATAACTTGCTTGTTTCTGTATGACTAAGAGGAGCCGTTGGTTCATCTAAGATTAAAATGCTGCATTTAATCGAAACGGCCTTGGCAATGAGCACCATCTGTTTTTCTGCAAGGGTCAGATCACTCACAAGGCGCTTTGTGGAGATGTCGATGTCCATTTCTTTTAATAGTTGAGCTGCCTTACGGTGCAGCTCTTTCCAGCCGACAAATGTTTTTTTCTCAATCTGATGCATCATCATATTCTCACCAACACTTAAGTAGGGAACTAGCGCCGTATCCACTTCTTGATGTACCGTCTGCACACCATATGAGGCCGCATCCTTTGGGGTTTGAATGGATGCCGCCTGACCATTGATATGGATGCTTCCTTCATAGTGCGAATGAGCGCCAGAAAGAACTTTCATTAACGTGGACTTCCCAGCACCATTCGCTCCAATCAGCGCATGAACCGTCCCTTTTTTTAATGTAAAATTCACTTGATCTAACGCTTTTACTCCTGGGAATTCAATCGAAATATGTTTCATACAAACAAGCGGTGAAGTCATAGGTGTCCTCCTTCTCATGATCATCATCTGAAAAACGAAACACCCTCTATGGAAGAGAGTGCACGTCGTTTATTTTGTATAATGCTTCTTCAAGGTCTTCATCCAATCTTCTTCAAAAGCAGTCGATGAGCCGAACCCCTTCACTTCGTCTGCAAGATTGACCATATTGATGGCTTTTCCTGCTTGTTGAAGCTGATTTTGCGAGATGAGAGAGGCCTCAAGGTCATAGGAAGATGGTGTTTTCTCGCCCGCTATTTTCTTCGCAAGAATTCTCACGTCAACAGCGCCGATGAGCTTCGGATCAACCGCTGCTGTGTACTTCCATGGACTTTCTTTCGCTGTCATTTCTTGAAGATCAGCATTTGACACATCAATCCCGTAAATCTTCACCTCTGTTCTTCCTGCTTCCTTTAGCGCTCTTGCTGCGCCAATGGCAAAGGCATCCCACGTGGCAAAAATAGCGTCAAGTTTACCCTTTGGATATTTATTCAGCATGGCTGCTACTGCATTTTGCGTTTGAACAGACGTATCAGAGGAAGCAATGCCAAAGCGGTCAAGTTCCTTGATCCCTTTGTGTTGGTTGAGCGTTTCTTGATAGACCTTGTTTCGTCTCACCATTGGCGGGAACCCATCTACCCAGAGGTATGCAATATTTGCTTTTCCTTTAAAATCAGACACGAGTGCGTCTAGTGATTTTTTCGCTAATTGTTCGTCATCTTGAGACGTCACTGTGACCCCTTTGATGTCCTTCAGCTTAGGATTCGAATCAAACGCTACGACTGGAATGCCCTTCGCTGTGATCTTTTTCACGTCAGCGACGGTCGCCTCGTCGTCCCCATGAGAGATGATAAAGCCATCATAATTTTCTTCCAGCGCCTGAGAGATCGCATCATGGAATTTCGCTGTATCCCCGTTTGCGGTGTAGACATCTACCGTAAAGCCAAGCGCTTCACCTTCTGCCTTCGTCCCAGCTAAAAACTGCGCTGTATGATCATCTCCTCCGATTTTACGGATGACTTTAATTTTTGCTCCCTGTCCCTTTGCAAATCGCTTCGGTACATTGTCAAAGGAGACCTTTTCGTTCGCATTTGCCTTTGAGCCTGCACTTGATCCAGTGCCGCAGCCCGTTAATAGGATTGTCAATACCATTAATAATATAAGACATGATGTAAAATGCTTACGCTTCATTGCTGTTCCTCCTCAAGTTGTTTTTATTTTTCACATCGGAAAACTAGGTAAAACAGTGGGAAAACGCCAGTAAACTGTTCTTTCATTTGAAAAAGAGACGAAAAAAGCCTCTCCTGGAAAGAGAGGCTTGATCACCGTTGCATGAAACATGTATCGGGAAATCTTCCTCTCTTATCTGTCAAAGCTGTAACAGCTTTGCAGGAATTAGCACCAATTTCTATAGTAGAAACGGTTGCCGGGCGTCATAGGGCCAGTCCCTCTGCCTCTCTTGATAAGAGATCCGTTATGAAATTTTGTTTTAGTTAAAATGTCTTCTTTACCTTAATGTGATGTGACAACAATGTCAATGATTTTTTTGAAAATTTAAAACAATACATTTGTGGTTCATACATGCTTAACTTCCGATGATTTTCTTAGCAGGTGATGATTTCTTCAGGCGAAAGTCATATTTTTTCTCATTCACAAATTGTGGATTGAGGTGTGCTGATCCTTTATCTTGGCCGCTTTTCAAGAGATACGTTTTGTAGCCTTCCATCCATTTCCCGCGCCATACCCACTGTGATGCCTTTGCACCTTTTCGGTCGTCATACACGTTCTTCTGGAAGGTATTCTTTTGATTCAATCCATAAAGATTCACGACTAAGTAATGCGACGCACTCGCTGTCATAATATTATTCGTGATTCGATTGTTCACCGCTTGATATTGCATCAACAATTGACCGCCTTCTAAGCCGGCTGTGTCATTTTTGTACAAAATATTATGTGAGATCGTCGTATTTGTTGTTCCGCCTCGCTTTTTATCATAGCCGCCAATTGAAATACCTGTATAACGGTTCAAATACACTTGATTGTGTTCGATGCGAATGCGATCTGCCATTTTTCCTTTATGTTCACTTGTGACTTCAATCCCCAAGTCATTGTGATGTGTGATGTTATGATCAATCACAATGTCCTTTCCGCCATCAACATAAATTCCGCCAGCGGAGATGTCTTTGCCATAGGCTGGATTCCCTGCACTCGTAATCTCATATACTTTGTTTTTAGATACGACACCATTTCTGACTTGATCGTACTTTTTAGAAGGTGCTACGTTCTCAAAACCAATTAAATCAATGCCTATATTATCTGTGTGGCGAACCGTGTTATGTGTCACACGGAATTTTTTGACGTTCCCATTTAGCACAAGCGCTTCACTGAAGCCAAGCTTTAATTTTTCAACAGTGTTTCCTTTGATTTCAATGTCTTCAATGGCCGCAGGAGCTTTTGTTCCATAGACCGCAATACCGTGCGCATTCCCATTTTTGTGTGTCGTCTGAATGTCATACACTCGGTTGTTGAGCAGTTTGACGCCTTTGCCGCTTCCTTTGATGAAAATACCGACTGGTGTCACATCTTCCTTATTCGTCTTGAGATGTCCCACCGTCAGACCTTTGAGGGTGATGTAGCTTTTTTGATCGATCGTGACAAGACCGCCATCTGCTTGATTTCCCTTAAGAGAAGCCCCGCTAATGACAGGTTTTTCTTTTCCGTAAGCTTGAAAGATAACGGGTGCTTTCTTTGTACCTGAATGGCGGACAATCAATTTCTCTTTGTATGTGCCGCCTCTCATGTAAATGGTTGCCCCGGCTTTCGCCATACTTGCCGCTTTTTTCAGCGTGCGAAAAGGTTTTTGCTTCGTTCCCAGGTTTTTGTCGTTTCCGTTTGGCGCCACGTAATAGGTAGTTCCCTGCTTGGCGCCAGCCTCCTCTGTCATCGCTTGACAGCCGAAGCTGATCACGGTCATGAATAAAATAAGTAAAATGCCTAGTATCGCTCGTTTCATCTTGTTGTTTGCTCCTTTCACTTCTCTTCTTCCTTTATCGGTTAAAAAAAAGGGGATTAAAATATGAGAATGCCCCTTGCAATGTACTAGTCAAAAGGTGTATGGTTGAAAGAATATCTTACAGGAAAATCATCCGCTTTTAAATTGTCAGATTAATCAGTTAATAATGCATTTGGATTTTATTTCTTTATTAAAAAGGGGTGACATGAGGCAGACTGACGGCAGAGAGAAGGAAAGCGCTTTAACAGATTTTTCTTATCTGAATTCCAGAAAACCTATTGCTAATATTTTGTGAAGGTATAGAATAGAATCATAATTATTTCATATTATTAGAATTTTCAAATAATCAAACAGCAAGGAGATTTACGATGCCAAAACAACCCATCCGCGTTGAACTTAGTTCAACAAAAAAACCAAAACCTCAATCTGATCAACTTGAATTCGGAAAAATCTTCACAGATCACATGTTTGTGATGGATTATTCCATTGATCAAGGCTGGTACGATCCCAGAATTATACCTTATCAGGCCATTCCAATGGACCCAGCTTCGATGGTCTACCATTATGGGCAATCTGTTTTTGAAGGCTTAAAAGCTTATGTTTCTGAGGATCAGAAAATTCTCTTATTCCGTCCGGAAAAGAACATGGAACGCTTAAACAGATCCAATGACCGCCTGTGTATCCCGCAAATTGATACAGAAACGGTTTTAGAGGGCTTAAATGAACTCATTCGCATTGATAAGGATTGGGTACCTGATGCAGAGGGCACTTCCTTGTATATCCGTCCATTCATTATTTCCACTGAGCCGTATTTAGGCGTTGCGCCGTCAAGCACGTATAAGCTGCTGATTATCTTATCTCCAGTGGGATCTTACTATAAAGAAGGCATCCACCCGGTCAAAATTGCAGTTGAAAACGAATTTGTCCGTGCCGTTAAGGGCGGGACAGGAAATGCCAAAACAGCTGGAAACTACGCCTCAAGCCTCAAGGCACAGCAAGTCGCTGAAACCAAAGGCTTTTCACAGGTTCTTTGGCTTGATGGAGTCGAGAAAAAGTACATTGAAGAAGTCGGGAGTATGAATATCTTCTTTAAAATCAATGGAGAAATCGTGACGCCTGAATTGAACGGCAGCATTTTAGAAGGCATCACCCGTAACTCTGTACTTGAGCTGTTAAAACATTGGGGTATTCCAGTGACAGAGCGTAAAATTTCGATTGATGAGTTAATTGAAGCACATCAATCAGGTGAGCTTGAAGAAATCTTTGGAACTGGAACGGCGGCCGTCATCTCTCCTGTCGGGGAATTAATTTATCACGATCAGCCATATGTGATTCAAGATGGTCAAACAGGTGAAGTATCGAAGAAATTGTATGAGGCCATTACCGGTATTCAAAAAGGAACACAGCCAGATATCTTCGGCTGGACAGTAGAAGTCGACTCGGTCGTCAAGCAGGCATAAGCATGTAAAAGAACCTTTCAGTCATGAAGGGTTCTTTTTTTGTTTATTTACCCCTCCAATATACCTTATAATGGTAATCATACGTATAAGGAGTGATGGTATGTTTTTTACTTATCTACTAGCGTTCTTAGGTATTTGCATCGGATCGATGATCATAGCTACAGGTTTCGACGATTCACCGTTCCTCACCCGGTTTCTATTTAAGGTTCTCGGGATTTTTATCCTTGTTCTTTCCATTACTTTTGTAAAGGTTAGACGAAAGAGGCTACACAACAAAAAGGCGAAATAGACTCAGATGTCCAGTCAGCCGCCCATCAAATCGTGCACCAAAACAAGACCGATACCCCCACAATCGCCCCTGCATATATCCACTGTTTCCTTTTTATGCTCCGCTTTCTTTCGATCAGTAAAAAGATCTCTGGTAAAAAGACGATGATGATTTCTAGGATAAAGACAAGATAATAAACAAGCGGCATGGGCTGGAAATCAAAGTCTCTTTCATCTCCACCAATCGTTGCGAAATACATCAACAGGTTGGTCACTGGAATGGTAAAACAAACGAGCAGGCGGAGAACATAAATCCACACATACTGTCTATGACGAATAAGACCAATAAATGAAGCAATGATGCCATACAAAAACAAGACCACTGTGCCGTAACTCATCAGTGGTTGAACGATAAAGCCGTAAAGCATTAAACCAATTGCAACCATATTCAAACAGTCCTTTCTTTGAAGCCATACATGCTGTTTTTTTCTATCATACACTTCTTTCTCGAATTTCCATATGGGGCAATGATAAAAAACGACCCCATAAAGGGGCCATTTTGTTTTACGCTTTGACTGATTTGAAGAATTGCGGTAAATATTCACGATGCGCTTCGAGCATTTCATCTAAAATTTGCTTTGCAATTTCATCAGATGGGACAAGCGGATTAATCGTCATCGCCACAAGAGCCGTCTCGTAATCTCCTGTTACAGCCGCTTCTGCTGCCACACGCTCGAATGATTTGATTTGTTGAACGAGCCCTCTCACAGCTACAGGCAGATCGCCCGTCGCAATTGGTTTTGGTCCGTCCTTCGTAATGATACAGTTCACTTCAACCGCTGATTCAGCCGGAATGCTGGCAATCGCCCCTCTGTTCACTGTATTGACAGGTTGGATGTCATGCTTATCATTATAGATGGAGCTGATTAAGTTACATGCCGCATCACTGTAATACGCCCCGCCTCTTTTTTCGAGCTGCGGTGGTTTAATCGATAAATCAGGATCTTTATAAAGCTCAAATAATTCTTGCTCGACTTGCTGTACAACCTCTGCTCTTGTTCCTTTTTCTTGGGCTGCTTTTTGCTCTTCTTCCAGCATATCTTTTGTTTTATAGTAATAGCGATGATACGGACATGGGATCACCCCTAAGCCTTTTACAAAAGAAGGTTCCCAGTTTTTCGCTTCAATGTTCTTCATAGACCACTGACTATTCGGATTTCCCAATTCATCGAGCACTTGATCCATAATGCTGACCCCGTCTAAATACACGTTTAATCCATAGACCATGTGATTGAGGCCCGCAAACTGTACCTCGATCCGTTCAACATCCACATCAAGCGCCTTGGCAATCCCCATTTTGATCCCAATTGGTACATTGCATAGACCGACTACTTTTTTTAGATTTGTGTAGCGCAGCACAGCTTCTGTGACCATGCCTGCCGGATTTGTAAAGTTCACAAGCCATGCATCTGGACAAAGTTCTTCCATATCCTTCACGATGTCTAGAATGACCGGGATGGTCCGAAGACCTTTAAATAAACCGCCTGGTCCGTTCGTTTCCTGACCGATGACGCCGTATTTAAGCGGGATTCTCTCATCTTTTGCCCGTGCTTCCAGCAGTCCTACACGAAATTGTGTCGTCACGAAATCTGCGTCCTTCAGGGCTTCCCGGCGGTCAAGCGTCAGGTGTACCTCAATCGGCAGACCGGCTTTTTCAACCATGCGTTTCGCAAGAGCGCCCACGATGTTTAACTTTTCATGACCCGCTTCAATATCCACTAGCCATAATTCCTTTACAGGCAATTCATGATATCGTTTGATAAACCCTTCGACAAGCTCAGGCGTATAGCTCGATCCTCCGCCTATTGTGACAATTTTGATTCCATCTTTCATGAATTGACACCTCCGAGTTGCTTCATTTTTTCATGGAGCTCGATGATTTCCGCTGCGAGCTCCTTGACGGTCATTGCGTTCATGAGATGATCCTGCGCATGGATCATTAAGAGACTGATGTCGGTCTTTTCTCCTCTAATTTCTCCTTGGATCAGCTCTGTCTGTGCGTGATGCGCCTCATTTAACGCGTCTTGTGCTTCCTGCAATTTTTGCTTCGCCTCATCAAAGTTTCCTTGCTTTGCACTTGTAATGGCCTCCATCGCAGAGCTTCTGCCATTCCCGCCATGTAAGATGAGTTGAAACACAATTTGTTCCATTTCCATCGGCCGCATCCCCCTTATTTCCTCTATTACATGCTGACGACATTTTCATCAGTTGATGCTTTTGTTTCTAGCTCACTTTCTTCTTTTAATTTCTGCTTATCCCACATTCTAAAGAATGGGTAGTATAAAGCGAATGACAACGCCAGGTTAATCAGCTGCATGACAGCACCAGAGATTTTGCCTCCTGTGGCGAGATAGCCTGAAATGATGGGCGGCATCGTCCATGGGACAGCAATCCCCGCCGGTTTTGCTACAAGTCCTGTGCTCATTCCGATATACGTGGTGATGATCATCATGATTGGCGTAAGGATAAACGGAATGAGAAGCATTGGGTTCATGACAATCGGCATTCCAAAAATGATCGGTTCGTTGATGTTAAAGATGGCTGGCCCAATGGCAAGTCGGCCAAGCTGTTTCATTTGTTTACTTCTGGCACGTAAGATCATCGTCAGCACTAAAGCAAGCGTTGCACCGCTTCCGCCGACATTGATGAAGATTTCAAAGAACTGCGCTGTGAAGATATTTGGCAGCACTTCTCCTGCTTGGAATGCGAGACGGTTCTCATCCATCGCACCGAGCCAAATTGGGCCCATGACGCCGCCGACAATGGTTGCTCCGTGAATACCACATGCCCAGAGGAGCATTTGCACACCAATGGCGACAATACTTCCGCCTAAGCTTCCACCAAGAATGGAAAGCGGTGTGCCAATTAAGACCGTGATGATATTATGAATACTCTCAAATGGTGTCATCTCAATCACAAGTCTAACGACCCAGATCAGCGTGATGACCACAAAACCTGGAATAAGTGCGATAAACGATTTACTCACTGCTGGCGGTACACCATCAGGCATCCTAATGACGATATTCCGCTGGACAATGAATCGGTAAATTTCAGTTGAAAGCATGGCAATAATCATGGCAACGAATAACCCTTTACTGCCCATCAATGTGACTGGAATTCCCCCACCTACTAGGATGGCTTCTGTTGAGCCTTCAGGTGTGAAAGGAACTTGATATGGTGTCGCCAAAAGGAAAGCTGCAACAGCGATCGCACCAGATGATAGGGCATCCACTGCATACTTTTCAGCAAGCCTGTAGGCAATCCCGAAGGTGGCAACAAGTGCCATAATGTCAAAGGTTGCATTAACAGGATAGGATAGTTTCGTGGCCCATTCAGCTCCAAAGATACTTGCCATAAAATCGCTGTATCCTGGGATCGGAAGGTTGGCTAAAATGAGAAACAGTGAACCGACAATAATGAGAGGCATGGTTAAAACAATTCCGTCACGCAATGCTTGTAAATGTCTTTGAGCGGCAATCTTCCCTGCAAACGGCATGACCTTCTCTTCTAGAAATCGGTTGAATCCATTCATCCCTTCCGCCCCCTTTATCCGTTCACTAACTGTTCAGCAGATTTTAAAACCTCAGCCCCATTACATACGCCATAATGCACGGTATTAATGACGTCGACTGGAATTCCTTTTTCTTCTCCGAGCTTTTTCATTTGTGGTAATAAATATCGAACCTGTGGTCCTAATAAAAGCACATCGGCTTGATCAATATGACTTTTCGCTGAATCTCCAGATACTGCCCAAATACGATAGTCTTTTCCTTGTTCTTGTGCGCTTTTCTCCATTTTTGTGACTAGTAAGCTTGTTGACATACCTGCTGCACAAACCAATAAGATGTTCATGTGTAAACGCCCCCTTTTGAAATTGTGAAGCTTTTCTTTACACATTCATCATATTATGAAACCGCTTTCATAAACACCTATACTTTTTCCTTTAGGAAGCGGAAAAAGTTAAGATCACACTGTTAGTTCTTGTACGAAGGGACCTTTTTATACATGGTATCCAGCATGTCTTCAAATGTATCACAGGCGATGAGATGCTGAATGAATTTCACATTATGCACAAGCTCGCCCAGCAGACGGTACATCCCTTTTAAATCTTTGGCATTCTCTTTTTCGACACAAAGCAAGCAGACAAATTGAACTTTTTTCTCTCCCCATATGATCGGTTTTTCTAATGTACATATCGCCCAAAACGTCTCTTCTGTCAGCGGCGTCATAGGGTGCGGAATGGCTGTATAATGCCCGAAGGATGTAGGAGCAGCCTCTTCTCTTTCCATCACAGAAGGTGTAAGCTCTGCTGGTGCTAAACCCATATCGATGATTTTTTCCGTGAGAAAGGTGATGACCTCTTCCTTTGTTTGAAAGGCGCATTTTGTAAAGACCAATTCCTTTTTCATATATTGAGAGGCCAATGTCACCCTTGTTTCACTCGTCAGGGCTTCTTCAATTTTTAAAAAGTCGCCGCCTCCTAAAATGGTGTTTACTTGTATGACTGGAATCGGTAAATCCATCTGAATCGGGACCGTTGTAATAATCAAATCCAGGGCATGTAAAGACACATGCGGAAGCGAATAAAGCTCTGCTGTTCCTAAAATGGTCAGTTTTGACCCAAATTGTGACCGCAAACGATCCTGAAGCAGCCTTGCACTCCCTGCACCAGATGCACAGACAATGAGACATCGCTTCGGCGGAATCTCCATTTTCCTCCGCTCTAAAGCCGCACCAAAATGAAGCGCCATATATCCGATTTCATTCTCATGAATACTCAGCCCCTCCTCTTCTTCTAGGACCCTGCTGGCGATAATACCTGCTTCAAAAGCAAGTGGATACCCCGCCTTTATTTCATCAAGCATCGGATTTCTTAAGTTCATTCCATATTTACACCGTGTCATGGCTGGCTTTAAGTGCAGACTCAGTCCAATCATTAATTCCGCATCGCCGGCTAAATCAAGCTGCAGTTTTTGATCAATGGCTTGGAGCATAAGCTGAACAAGACGGCTCGTGTCATCATCCACAATTTGTTTTTGACCACTCGATGAAAAGGACTGTACCATTTTGGCTGTTCCTAATAAATGAATGGCGATATAGACGATCTCCTCTTGTGGAAAAGAGACGTCCAGCAGTCCTTCAAGGCATTCCACCATTTTTTTAGCGACCTTATATTCCTTTGCCTGTGGTATCTCATTGATTTCCTCTGGCAAAACAGATACATAGTTTCCGTGTCTAATCCGTTTGCAGGCAATCGCAACATGAACGATTAAATTATTCATGCAAATGTCTGATAGATTCATTCTTTCTTCATTGATATAATCAATCATTGTTTTCTGAATCAATTCCAATTCATGTTTTGGCAAAATGGTGACTGCTGTGTTCAGCATCGTTTGGTAGGAACGGCGTTCATTGAATAAATATTCTGACATACAATAACGAATTTTCATCTCCGATCCTTTGATTCGGCAGCCTTTATTCGGCTTCGCATCCAGCTTCAGATCAAAGGGCTCAAGCTTGCGTTTGACCCATTTCATATCGTTACTCATCGTCGATTTACTAATAAACAGCTGGTCCTGTAAGTCTTCCAGTTTCACATAAGACTCTGCTAGAAGCAGCTTCTTTAAAATAAACCGAACGCGCTCCTCCGGCAGAACAGCCAGTGGCTCTTCCTGTTCGACCTCCTCTTTCATAAAACGGCGAAAGGCATTCTCATCGTTGATCAACAGCTCATAGCCAGCTCCTCGAACAGCTGATACAGCCGCTTGATAAGGAGCGAGACGGTCGTTCAGTTCCTTGATGTCTGTACGAATGGTGCGGCTTGTCACTTGTAAGCTGACAGAAAGCGCAGCGCTTGTGAGCGGGGTCTCCGCTGCCATGAGCTGACTTAAGATGTGCGCCAGTCTTTTACTCAGCATCAGATCGGCCTCCTTATGTAAGGGTGGAGAATCTGCCTTGTCTGGACAGGGTGTATACGCTTGCAGTTCTCTTCATTACTCATATTCTACTGAAAAGAAATAAAAATTGCCAATTCATTTATATGACAAACGCCCCTATTTATACAACAAACCATATCTAATGACCTATGAATCTTTTTGTAGGACTCTGGCAGAAACCATCAAAAAAGGCGCTACACCTCCGTGTCATCGCCTTTTTTATGAAGGGATCAGCTGGGTAAAGACAACCAGTCTCTTTTCATGAGTCCCTGCTGCATGATCAAATGTCCCTGTACACGTAATGAAATTGAGATTCCGTGTAAAAGCGTACCCGAAAAACGCATTCGGCTTTTCTTCACGCGGATAGCTTTGCACTTTGATCACTTCAAAAGTTCGCTTTTTTCCTGACGAGGACGTCACGATTACCTTGTTTCCCTTTTTTAGCTCCTTTAATCGATAAAAAACAGAAGGTCCCCATTTATTATCAACATGGCCATTCATGACGGCATTTCCTTTATCTCCTGGCTTTGGACCATCTTTAAACCAAGCTGTGTTGTCCGTATTTTTTGGGACGCCCATACTGCCATCCTTTGATAAAGTTGTTTTCTCCAACTTTGCTTTGACATCAATCGCCGGAATCGCAATTTCAGCCGGGACAATACCAGACGGTTCGTCTTTTAACATGTCTTGTGAATGAGACTGTTTTGCGGCTTGGTTTGTTGTCATTTTTTCAGGAGATGAGGTTGTTTTAGAGGATGACGAATCATCCTTAGATTGTGATGCGCAGCCCGTGATGATGAGAAGCATCAGAAGACCAAACAACCACCTTTTCAAGTCAGTCTGCCTCCTTTTAAAGAAAGGAACGGCACGATTGTGCACGTTCCCCTTTCCTTTTTATACGAGCTTAATTTTATGTCTTACGGCGAGTAAGGAAGAACGCACCCGCTGCACCGCCGGCTAGGATCAAACTTGCGATCATTCCCGCAAATGCTTCATATGACATACCTAAAGGACCGGCTGTGCCTCCCATACCTGTTTTAGGCATTTCATTAGGCATCTTGGATTTGAACATTTCAGGATGCTGATCAACAATTGCTGCTGTGACATCTTGACCGACCTTGAACTTATGACCGTACGCCTCTCTCACTGTTGGATAAAGCTGATCATATTCGCCTTTATGGTATGACGTATATGTTTTGATCAGCTTATCAATATGCATTTTTAAGCCAGCCTCTAAATCTGCTGCCTTCAAACGTCCATTTGTCGCTTGATCTAAAAATTTCGCTTGCTTCATTCGATACGCATCTAAGTTTTTCACCGCTTTTTCTTTCGCTTCTTTATCTCCTGATGCATCCGCTTTGACATAATCAACTAAGTAACCGATATGGCTTGACCAAATGTCTTTGAATTGTTTTCCTGCATCCTTGCCATAAACAGAGGCAATCGCATCTGATAAATCATTTGTGTTTTCGTTCAAAGCTGCCGCTGCTTGATCAAAGTCCTTGCTGCCATCATTTCCTTTTTGCATAGCAACGACCGCAAGCGCCAAATGCTCTGAGAACAAGTAGTTTAAATCTTCACGAAGGTCTGCTGCTGGTGTGTCGACTGATTTGTGATCAAATTTCCCAGGAAATTGATCTTTGATCGCCCACGATACGCCTTTACCGACTTCAAACATATGATGAATGGATTTTCTAACCGTTTCATAGGTCGTATCAAAATCCTTTTCAGTGTAGCTATCAAAGGCTTTTAACAGTTCATTGACGTGCATTTTTAAGCCTTCTTCTAGTTCGCTAGCTTTCAATCTGCCGTCTGTTGCTTGATCGAGCATATCGGCTTGTTTCTTGTGATATTGGTCAAGCTGCTTAACTGCTTTCTTTTTACCTGCTTCATCTTTCTTTGCCGTTGCTTGTACATAATCAACAAAGTAGCCGATATGACTTGACCAAATGTCTTTGAATTGTTTCCCTGCTTTTTTTCCGTACACAGAAGCGATGGCTTCCGATAAGTCATTTGTGTTGTCATTTAGCGCTGCCGCTGCTTGTTTAAAATCTTTGCTACCGTCAATTCCCTTTTGCATTGTGATGACTGCTAAGTAGGCATGCTCCGAAAATAACTGGTCTAGTGCTGCTCGAAGATCGGTTGCTTTGTTTGACACCTCTTGTGACGAAGATGTCTTCTTTGCCTCTCCATGCATATGTCCTTCGTGTGCACTTGCGCTATGAGCTGCCGGAAATAGTAATGCTGCGCTAAGTGGAATGGTTAAAATCGCTTTTTTCATGTTCATCTGTTTTTCCTCCTCTTTCCGTTTGTTATGTACTTAACGGAGTGAGGCATGACTTGGATCATTCAAATCTATTATTTTTTCGTTCAGGGCACAATCGGTAATGCTTGCATAAAAAAAGCCGGATTATCCGGCTGATACGTTACGACTTTTAGATGCTTTTCGCTCTTTAAATATTTTCCTCACCACTGGATAAATCACTGGTGCCCATTTGACAATTTGTTTCAGCCATTTTTTCATTTCTCCCGCGCCTCCTTATTGTCATTCTTACAAGGACGATTCCCCATCTTGTCATGAAATAAACAGGTGCGGGAGAGCAGGAGTTAAATCACGCCTTGTGCGATCATCGCATCTGCCACTTTGCGAAATCCTGCAATATTTGCTCCTACGATTAAGTTTCCAGAGTGTCCATATTCATCTGCTGTCTCTGTACACCGACGATAAATCGTCTGCATCATTTGTTTCAGCTGATCATCTACTTCTTCAAATGTCCAAGACATTCTTGCACTATTTTGTGCCATTTCCAGTGCTGAGACACCTACCCCGCCAGCATTCGCCGCTTTTGCCGGCGCAAATAGAATATCATTCTGTTCAAACACTTTGACTGCCTGAAGAGTAGAGGGCATATTAGCTCCTTCTCCTACCGCAATGACACCATTTTCCACGAGCTGCTGCGCTTGCATCTCAGATATTTCATTTTGCGTTGCACATGGAAGCGCAATATCACAAGGAACAGACCAAATTTGTTCACAATCTTCAATCAATTCGGCATGCGGGTGAATGTCTATGTATGCCCCAATCCGTTGATTGCTCACTTCCTTTAGCTGCTTCACGGTCTCAAGTGAAATGCCTTGAGGATCATAAATCGCTCCGCTTGAATCACTGCAAGCAACGACCTTACCGCCTAGCTCCATGACCTTTTCCATCGCATAAATAGACACATTCCCTGATCCAGACACAACAACTGAATGCCCTTCAAATTGCAGTCCATGCGCTTTTAACATTTCTTCCATAAAGTACACCAGTCCATAGCCTGTCGCTTCTTTTCTCGCTAAGCTGCCTCCAAATCCAGGACTTTTCCCTGTGAGCACACCCGCCTCATAAGCACCGCGCATTTTCTTGTACTGTCCGAACATATAGCCAATTTCGCGTGCCCCTACGCCAATATCACCTGCTGGTACATCTTGATCAGGTCCAATATATCGGCTGAGTTCACTCATAAAGCTTTGGACGAAACGCATGATTTCTCCATCAGATTTCCCTTTAGGGTCAAAATCTGATCCACCTTTTCCCCCGCCGATCGGCATACCAGTCAGTGCGTTTTTAAAGATTTGTTCAAATCCTAAAAACTTAATAATGCTTGCATTGACAGATGGGTGGAATCGAATGCCTCCTTTATAAGGACCGATGGCACTATTGAATTGAACCCTGAACCCCCGATTGACTTGTACTTTCCCCTCATCATCTACCCAAGGTACACGAAATACCACAAGCCGCTCAGGCTCAATGAGTCGTTCTAAAATGCCCTGTTTTTCATACTCTGGGTGTTTTGCAAAAACAGGAACGAGTGATTCTAGAATTTCTTTTACGGCTTGCTGAAATTCCTCCTCACCAGGATTTCGTTTTTCCACCTTCTCTAACACACGGTCGATGTAGCTTTGTGCTGTTTGTGCTGCTCGATCTAAGGTCAACATGTCTCTTCTGCCTCCTTTGTATATCTTCACACATTTATCCTGTTAGATTTTCTAACGCATATTGAGATTAATTTAACACCATTTGTAAAATCTGATCAATACTGATAACAGATGAAAATGATGCCGATTTGAGATGGATCAAGCAGCCGCAGCAATCGTTTTTAGAAAGTATCTCTTGCAGAATGACTATTGTGCTAGAAATGATGATTTAGACGTTATATATCCCGCACTCTTTGACAAATAGATGAATCATGAATGATTTCTAGTTGATCTTCAACCCGAAAAAAAGGCCTAAAGTTTTATAGGCCGTCCGCTCAATCTTTTCGGATCTTCTCATCTTTCTTTCGATCAGGGTACACGACACAAAGCCAATATAAAATAGAAGACGATGGGAAATTAATTAAACCGACAATGCCCCAAAACCACTTATAGCGCCCTCTTTTCTTTGCATCCATAAATAAAAGAAGCCCCTGCGCAAACAATAACGGCAATGCGCACAATAGGATGATCATCTCCGTCTGACTCATAAGGAAGACCCTCCTTTAATGTGTTGATATTCCTTGATGCCGACAACGACGCAGAGCGGCACACTCACTACTTGAAGAAGAATGAAGATGATAGGCAAATGGGTGATGGCAGCGACAAATAGTGCCAGAATGGTCAGACTGATGAGAACGTACGCCAGTACTTCTTGTTTAAAACGCCTTTTCTCTTGTTCCTTTGCCTGCTTAAGCATCATCATGACAGCCTGTTCACTTGGCTCTTTCACTTCAATTTGTTCATCTAGCTGCTGTAACTCTTCCTTTAAACGTTCGGTGAACTGATCTTCCTTCATTGAGACCACTCCTTTCGAATTTTCTTTAATCCATGATGAACCCTCGACTTCACAGTGCCTTCTCTCATACCGAGCATTGAAGCAATCTCTGGATAAGTAAAGCCATAATAATAGTGCAAAATAATCGGTGCTCTCTCCTGAGCCTTCAATTCGTTTAAAGCATCCCACATCTCATGCCATGTGTGGCCCTTTTGCTGAATGTCCCATTTGAAGCGGCGTATGGTCTCTTGATTCGCCTTCCCTTCTCTTAATTGTTCACGTTTTCTTTTCTTCTGGTGATCTAAAAATTGTCTAGATGCAATGGAAATGAGCCATGTTGAAAATAAGGAATCTCCTCTAAATGAAGAAAGTTTCATGTACGCTTTCAGCATCGTTTCTTGCATGATTTCTTCTGCCAGCTCTTGTTGAAGGGTGAGCTTCATTATATAACGGTAAAGAAAGGAATAATGATGACGATAAAGGGCTGTAAATGCAGCATCATCTCCCTGTTTTGCCCGCTGAATCAATAATGTCTCTTCTGTCTGCTCCAAACACACCCCTCCTTCCTTTTCTTCTCTTATTCATGAGACGACACGGATAACGATATCGTTCAAAATAGACTTTATTTTTTAACTTGGCTCCTTTTCTCCCTGTTGATCCAGTATTTGATTCATTTTATATCCAATTTTTTCTTATGTAATGATTATGGCATTCTTTCGTCCCTAACAAAATGGTGCGTTCGTAATCATCTTGATTTTCTATCAAGCGAAGAGCCTCTCCCTCATAATCACTAGGTCATCCCAATACCTATCGTCAATAATCCTTGTCTCATTTAGATGAAAATAAAATAATCATGGCCTTAGTTTCCTAGAAAATCACGGAATACACAGCGCCAATTCTTAGCCGATGATACCTTTTTGCGTGCTATGCTCTTCCTACATTCCGAAAAAGGCGATACTGGCGAAGAAAGGGGGAGCAGTTGAATTGCAGCTTATTTTTGGAAACGTTTACATTAAAACAAAATAGAATGGAGATGTTGACTTTGAAGAAAAAAGTTCCAATGTTAGCTGGTGTGTTAGCGGTTGGTCTCGTGACTTCATTATTTGCACCTAATGGGGAGGCAAAAGCGGCAGCCAAGTATCCAGAAAGCCCTTCTATTATGGCCAATTTTAATCAACAAGGATTCTCCACATTAAATGGCGGTACAACAGGTGGTGAAGGCGGTAAAACCGTCACAGTCAAAACTGGAAATGAACTATTGGCTGCCCTCAAAAGTAAAGGAACAAACGAAAAATTAAAAATTGTTGTCGACGGGACGATTGCCCCTTCTAATACATCTGCCAATAAAATCGATGTGAAAGATACAAACAATGTCTCGATCGTCGGCAAAGGCACGAAAGGTGAATTTAATGGAATTGGTATCAAAGTATGGCGTTCCAATAACGTCATTATCCGCAACCTGAAAATCCATCACAGTAACATCGGTGACAAGGATGCCATCGGAATCGAAGGCGCTTCTAAAAACGTATGGGTCGATCATAATGAGCTGTACAACACATTAAACTCTGGGAAAGATGATTATGATGGATTATTTGATGTGAAAAAAGACTCCGACTATATTACCTTCTCATGGAACTATGTACATGACAGCTGGAAAACGATGCTCATGGGCAGCTCTGATAACGACAACTACAACCGAAAAATTACGTTCCATAACAACCGTTTTGAAAACCTGAATTCTCGTGTACCGTCTATGCGCTACGGGGAAGGTCATGTGTATAACAACTACTATAAAGGCATTCATACCACAGCGATCAACTCTCGTATGGGCGCGAAGATGAGAATTGAGCACAACGTATTTGAAAATACAAATAATGCGATCGGCAGCTGGGACAGCCGTCAAGTCGGTACATGGCATGTCATCAACAACTCATTTATTAACAGCACAGGCAGTCTGCCAACGTCTTCAACAGTTACGTACAACCCTCCTTATAACTACTCTTTGCTTAACGTAAACAATGTCAAATCAGAAGTGGTATCAAATGCTGGTGTTGGAAAGGTAAACCCTTAAAACCACAAAACGTTCGGGCAGAGATTTCTGTCCGAACGTTCTTGTTATTTCGTTTATTTATATTTTAGAAAATGGACGATCCATCTCATACAATTTTTGATAGCGCGGGTTTTCTTTCAGTAAATCCTGATGCTCCCCCTGCATCTCAATTTGTCCATCTTCAATAAACATAATGCGGTCACATGCCTCACAGCCAGTGAGATGATGGGTAATCCAAATGACCGTTTTTCCTTTTAACACACGGAAGATGGTTTCAAGCAGCTCACGCTCTGTGCGCGGATCAAGTCCGACGGTGGGCTCATCTAATACAACAATCGGGGTGTTTTGCAGCAAAATCCGGGCTAACGCCATCCGTTGTCTTTCTCCACCTGAGAAACGAATCCCTGTCTCCTGCACACCGGTGTGATAACCCTCTGGCAAGGATTCGATGATATCGTGCAGCTGCACTTGTCTCGCTGCTTCTTTTACTTGCTCTTCTGTCGCCTCTGGAGAGCCTAAGCGAATATTGTTTAAAACAGAGGTATCGAATAAATACGGCTGTTGATTGAGCACTGACACATAGGTGGACATGGTTTCTCGAATGCTTTCTACTGGTTTCCCCTGGATACTGACAGCTCCTTGATTTGGCACGACAGCTCCTTCTAACAATTTCAAAATAGTCGATTTTCCTGCACCACTTTTTCCTAAGAGAGCAAGTGATTCACCTTGCTTCAGTGAAAATGAGAGATGCTTTAGCACGTGTTGGTGCGAATCATACCCAAAGGATACTTGTTCAAAACAGACAGCTTGATCGTGAGAAATGGTTGACTGATCCACTGTCTTGCGCTCAGATTCTCCTTCATACGAAAGCTTTTCATAATGATTTAATCTGCTGACAGCATGCTGATAGACTGGAATATCACCTGCTGCATCTGAGAGTGGAAGAAAGGCTTCTGTTAACGGAAATAGCACAAGCACAAAGGCTGCAATCAGGGTGTGTGACATCGAGCCTGACTGAACGACCGAACCGCTCCAATACACGACAAACACGACAGCTCCTCCAATCATAAGCTGGGCAAAAAACTGGCGCAGACGGATAAACCGGTGCTTGGCTGCTTCAAGCGCTAACAGTTTCGCTTCTTTCTGTTCATATTCATCAACAAAATCTTTCTGCCTGCCGCTAAACAGCCAGTCACTAACGCCCATGACTGCATCTGTTAAATGGCTGTACAGTTCATTTCTGCCTTTTTTCATTTGAATTTGTCTCGCCCGGTTCACTAGCACTGTGACGTATGGGAAAACAAATACGAGAAGTGCCATATAAAGCAGCATCAGTCCAGCAAAAGGCCACGAGAATAGACCAAGTGCCCCAATGGATGCGGCATATAAAAGCAGCGCCCCGATGGATGGAAAGATGGTTTTTAAATAGGCGTCCTGCAGTCTCTCGACATCATCTGACAGGAGCCCAAGCATTTCACCTGTACCCAGCTTTGTCTGTTTCGCACTTCGTTCAGCCATGTCATACAGACGGACACGCATTTTTTCAATCATTGTCAAAATGAGCTGGTGGCTCGCCAGTCTTTCTGCATAGCGGGCAGCTGAGCGTGAAATACCAAAGGTCCGTACAGCTACAATTGGAACGTAGACCATAAGTATATTCTCAGGTCTTGTGGCAGCTTTTGAAATGAGAAATCCTGACGTATACATCAGCATAGAAGCAGAGAATACTGCAATTGCCCCTAGAAACAAAACCAGCGCAAACAGCTTTTGATTCTCCTTGATATAAGGTATAAACCAGCCTTTACTGACCATGTGTGACCGCCCCCATTTGCTCCTGTACCAATTGATAATACACGCCTTTTCTTTGCATCAATGATTCATGTGTACCCATTTCTGCAATCGTTCCTTGATCCATGACAATGATCTCATCCATGTCTGGCATCCAATGAAGCCTATGTGTCGCTAAGAACACAAGTTTATCTTCAAACAGCGGAAGCATTGTTTTCTTCAATTCATACTCTGTCTCAATATCGAGATGCGCCGTTGGTTCATCTAACAGCATAATTGACCGCTGGCCCAGCACCGTTCGCGCAAGCGCAATTCTTTGCGCCTGTCCGCCGCTTAGCCCTCTTCCCTGTTCTCCAATGACCTCATCGAGACCATTTGGCAGCTGCGCTACGAGCTGAGATAATCCAGCTTCACAGACAGCTCTTTCCACTTCTTCATCTGTTGCATGCGGTTCATAAAAACGAATGTTTTCTCTTAATGTCATGTGAAATAAATAAGGGTGCTGCGGCATATAGACGACTTCCTTTTGCCATTCCTTCATCTGTAAATGAACAAGCGGCTTGCCGTTTAACGTGATTTGACCTGAGGTCGGTTCAACAAAGCCGCCGAGCACATCGGTTAACGTCGATTTCCCTGAACCACTGGCACCAATGATTCCGATTTTTTTCTTCCCTTTGACAGTGAGGTCTACATCCTGAATCGAATAAGGGGCATGTTCATCATGCTGGACACTAACATCTTGCAGGGTGAGCGCAGACTGTTCATTCCACTCATCTAGTTGCACGGATTGTGTCTCCTGCGCGCGGAAGCCCTTTTCTTCTAAAATGACCTGCATCGCCTCATTCGCTTCTTTTCCATTTAGCGTCGCATGATAATCATTTCCCACTTCACGTACTGGCAGGAAATATTCCGGTGCCAGCATGAGCGCGGTCAGAGCCGGCAATAACAGAAGCTCTCCTTCAATTAATCGCAAGCCAAGAAAGACAGCGACAGTTGCAATCGACAGCATGGAAAAGAAATCAAGCGCAAATGATGAAAGAAATGCAACCTTCAGCGTACTCATGGTCGCCTTTCGATATCGCTTTGACACTTCCCCGATATTGCGGGAATGTTTTTTGCTAATGCCTAAGTAACGAAGCGTTTCAAGGCCGCGAAGAGAATCAGTAAAATGATTGGATAATTTCTCATACGATCTCCATTGTTTGGCCGCTTTACGCTGAGCGACAAGGCCTAGCAAAATCATAAAAATAATTAAAATCGGCAGCGTCACGATTAAAATGACGGCAGATGTTTCGTCTAATGTCCAAACATAGATGAGAACCATAGCCGGTATCACTGCCATGTTCACCATTTTCGGTAAAAATAGCTGTAAATACTGACGATATTGAGCAATCCCCTCCATCGCTAATGTGACAAGCTTTCCTGTACCTTTTTTCTTTGTGAAAGCTGGACCTAAACGAAAGAGTTGGTCTAACAGCTGTTTTCTGACGTCTGCTCCAATTCGGGAAGAGTAGGTAAACATGACCTTCTCCCGAATCAAGGTGAGACCGTGCCGCACCAGAAAGGCAGCAAGAAACAGCAGGACATAAGGCGTTGCCTGCGAAAGGCTTTTCCCGTCAAACAGCGTAGTAATGGCATGTGCCAGCCACTGTGCTTGGAAAATAATACTTGCTCCTTGGATGAGTGACACAATACCTAAGAGGGCGAGAAGCCCCCTCATTCCTTTTAATTGAAGCAAACGTTTGTCCATTAGTAGGTCATTGGCTCCTTACCGCTTACACGTTTACGGAAGACGTAATAGCTCCAAATTTGATACCCAAGCACAAAGGGCAGCAAAGAAATGGCAACAATCGTCATCACCGTCAGTGAATATGATCCGGATGCAGCGTTTTGAATGGTAAGATCAAACGCATGGTTGATTGAGCTAATCATGACGCGCGGGAACAATGCAGTGAAAAGCATCGTCACTGTCACCATGATGCCTGCACCTGTGAATAAGAATGTCCAGCCATCACGTTCTTTTCTCATAAAGAATAGAGCCGCGACGTAACAAACCACAATCAGGACAGTTAACGGAATGGTGATGATCGGGCGTACCGTATAAATGTCTGTTTCCATGATAGATACACCGACAAATAGGACAAGAACTGGCAGCGCAATAAGCAGGACACGCTTGCCAAGCTTTCTTGCACGATCTCTTAAATCACCCTCTGTACGTAGTGTGACGAAAATCAATCCGTGCAGAAGGCAAAGAACCGTCACAGCTAACCCGCCAATCACTGAATAAAGGTTCACAAAATCCGTAAAACCAGCATACATATTCATGTCTTGATCAATTGGCATCCCGCGTAAAATACTTGTGAATAGCACACCGAGTAAAAACGGCGGCAGCAGACTGCCAAAGAAGATGACCCAGTCCCATGCTTTGATCCAAGAGGCTTTCTCAACCTTCCCTCGGAATTCAAAGGCGACTCCGCGCCCAATGAGCGCTAAGAGGAGAACCGCAAATGGTATATAGTATCCACTGAACATCGTGGCATACCAGTGAGGGAAAGCAGCGAAAATAGCGCCCCCAGCTGTAATCAGCCAGACCTCATTCGCATCCCAGAAAGGGCCAATCGTATTAATTAAAATGCGGCGCTCGTGCGCATCCTTTCCAAGCAGCTGCATGGACATCCCAACACCAAAATCAAATCCCTCTAAGAAGAAAAATCCAACAAACAATACTGCGACAAGAATAAACCAAATCTCGTTAAGATATGCCATGATATGCGCCTCCATCAAATGGATCTGTAGACAGGTCCGTTTCATCCTTTTGATCTGTATCCTCTTCCGAATGTGCACCTTTTTTAATTTCTCGAATGAATAGGTAGGCAAGCAAGATGGCAAGGATCAGATAAATCGTCGTAAAGCTAATGACTGAGAATAACAGCATGCCATACGATACGTTTGGCGAAATCGATTGAGCCGTCGTCATCATACCAAAGACAGTCCACGGCTGACGCCCAATTTCAGTCATGATCCAGCCAGCTGAGTTCGCAATAAACGGGAACGCAATCATCCCTACCATGAAGCGTAAAAACCATTTGTTCGTTTCGAGTTTCTTTCTAAAGCTCAAGTACAAGCCAATCATACTGGCAAAAATCATCAGCATTCCGGCACCAACCATGATTCTAAAGCTCCAGAAGGTTGTTTTCACTGGCGGAATGTAGTCTCCAGGGCCAAACTTTGCTTCATATTCTTTTTGAAGTGTCAGCATGCCTGGCACATCTCCACTGAACTTCTGATAAGCCAAGTAACTTAAAGCAAACGGAATATTGATCTCCGAAGAGTTTTCTTTTTTATCTGTGTCAATATTGGCAAATAGTGTCCAAGCCGCTGGATCTCCACTATCCTTCCAAAGGGCTTCACTTGCTGCCATCTTCATCGGCTGTGATTTCATTAAGTGCTTCGCTTGATCATGTCCAGAGAACGCCACACCTAAGCCAGAAATTAAAGCGAGGACCATGGCAATCTGGAATGATTTTTTGAAAAAGGCGATTTCTTGTTTTTTGATCATTTTATAGGCACTAACTCCTGCAATAAAGAATGCACCTGTAGCCAGCGCACCAAACAGAACGTGCGGGAATTCAACCCAAAGCTGCGGATTCGTTACAAGAGCGCCAAAATCATTCATTTCTGCGCGGCCATTTTTAATGACAAATCCAACTGGCTCTTGCATAAATGAGTTGGCGAGTAGAATCCAAAACGCCGAAAAGATCGTACCAAGAGAAACAAGCCAAATACACAATAAATGAATCTTCTTCGGCAGACGATCCCAGCCGAATATCCAAAGTCCAATAAATGTAGATTCAAGGAAAAAGGCCAACAGCGCTTCAATGGCAAGCGGTGCACCAAACACATCACCGACAAATCTTGAATAATCTGACCAGTTCATCCCAAACTGGAATTCCTGCAAAATCCCTGTCACCACACCTACTGCAAAATTGAGTAAGAATAGATGACCCCAAAACTTCGCCATTTTTTTATAAATCTCTTTTTTCTTGACGACATAAAGGGTCTGCATCAAGGCGACGATAAACACCAAACCTATTGACATAGGAACAAAAATAAAATGAAATAATGTCGTTGAAGCAAATTGAAATCTTGCTAAAAACAGCTCACTCACAGCATTACATCCTCCCTTACTTTCACATGCCGAATGATTCGAAACATCTATGCTCACCACTTCACAAAATATTCACTATTTGTTCAATGATTCACAAATAATAGCCTGTTTGAATTGGTTTAATCGGTGAAATTTTACTCTTGCTTTTCATTCGGTTAGTTATTTATACCTGTACTTTACACCCATGCGCTTCAAAAATAAAGTAAATTTTACCTAAAAATTGGATGGTATTGTGTCAGTTGTTTGAATACTTTGTCAAAGATATGTGACAGAAAGTAAAAAAACGCAAAAAAATAGCGCTGCACATGAACCGCAGCGCTATGTTTCTTTTTTAGGCTTTTTTCTGTAAAGCTGGTCTAGTGACTTGCACTTCGTAGTACGTAATTTTGTTTTTTAATAGTCCTTCAGGTTTCGCTTTCCCATGAGCGTGCGCATCACCAAATGCCTGAGATTTTGTCCAGTTCACAAAGTCTTCTTTTCGATTCCAGCGGGTATGAATGGTCACTTCATCGTAATCGGTTGTCTGCTGCGTGACCCATACTTCCATGCCTAAAAATCCTTCCATGAATTCTACTTGTCCCTGCTTGTTAAAGCGCTTGACGAGGTGGTCGGCACTGCCTTTTTCTACTCTTACCTGGTTGTTGACAATGATCATGTTTTGTTCATCTCCCTTTTGTTGTTGGATTGAAGCGATTGGGATAATGAGCGGATGCTCACCGTCTAAGTGAACCTCAGCCTGAATCCCAAAGACTTCTTTGAAAAAGCTTTCTGTTAATACTTCGTTTGGTGTCCCTATTTGATAAACCTGACCACCCTTCATCGCAATGAGGCGGTCACAATATTTTGCTGCCTGCTGCAGGTCGTGAAGAACCATTAAAAGGGTGATTCCATGCGTCTTATTCAGCTGTTTGAGCAGCTCTAGTAAATCAAGCTGATGTGCAATATCTAGGTAAGTCGTCGGCTCATCCAGAATCAAGGTCTCTGTCTTCTGAGCGAGCGCCATCGCAATATACGCCTTTTGTCTTTCTCCGCCTGACAATGTATGGAGCATTCTGTTTTCATTGATGCGGCTATTGGTCACATCAAGCGCCCACTCAATCGCTTCTTGATCTGTCTTCGAGCTCTTTTTCCAGATCGAACGATGCGGACTGCGTCCAAGTGCGACCAGCTCCCGTACGGTCATAGATGGAATGGCTGTTCTCGTCTGCATGAGGACGGCGATTTCCTTTGCAATCTCCTGAGCTGTCATCTCTTTTTGCGGTATATCGTGAATGTATATGATGCCGCTTTCGATCGATGTAAGACGTGCGGCTGCTTTAATAAAAGTCGACTTCCCTGATCCATTTGGTCCAATAATTCCTGTCACACTTCCTTTAGGAACAGCTGCTGAAATAGACGACAGCCGAAAGCCTCCTTGACTGAGACTCACGTCATCCATAGCTATCACTTCCAACTTAACCCCTCCCTTTCTTTTTTAATAAATAGAGGAAGAAAGGTGCACCGATGCAGGCAAGCAGGATACCGACAGGCAGTTCAACCGGTGTAAACCACACCCGTGCCGCTGTATCTGCAAAAACCACAAGTACGCCTCCGCCCAGCATTGAGATCGGCAGCAGGTACCGGTAGTCATCTCCAATTAAAAGACGGATAAAATGAGGAACGACCAGGCCGACAAATCCAATTAAGCCGCTCACACTTACAGCTGCACCAGCTAAAAGCGCCGCCAGCGCAATTAAGAAAAACCGGGTGCGCTCTACTCTAAGGCCGAGTAACTGCGCCGATTCATCACCAAGCAAAAGAAGGTTTGCCGGCTTGATGGCAAAAAAACAAAGGCACAACCCAGCGAGCGCATATGGCGACACGAAGCTTAGATGATGCCAGCTCCGTCCATTTAATCCTCCGGATAAAAAAGGCAGAACAGCCTGCACACGCTCACTATAAAGCACCATAAACCCATTCATAACCGCCCCAAGGAGGGCATTGACTGCCACTCCCGCCAAAATCAATTTCAGCGGTGAAACACCTTGATCAAATGAGAGCATATACACCACAAGTGCCGCTAATAAAGCGCCAAGGAAAGCAGCAGCTGGCAGCAAATACGTAAATTGCGGAAACACAATCATGCTGAGCACAGCAGCCAATCCGCCGCCAGCAGTCACACCGATGATGCCAGGGTCAGCGAGTGGATTTCGGACGACTCCTTGTAAAATCGCCCCTGATGCTGCGAGACAGGCCCCAACGATGAAACCTATTAGAACTCGCGGCAGGCGTAAATCCATCACAATTTTCTCATGAACAGGCTGGCCTGATCCCATCAAAGCAGCGACCAAATCTGGCAGCGATAATTGAACAGAACCTAATGCAAGCCCTAGGCATGCGCCCACACCTAACGAGAGAAATAGTACGGGTATCAGCCATTTTCGTCTCGACTGTCTTTTTTGAAAATCTAATTCTGCATTCATTTTCATGATGACAATCGCTTCAATCTTTTCTCTAGCTCATCAATCGCTCTCATCACTTCCGCGCCTGGGTTCGTCCCAAATAGATCACTCGGCAGAATCTCGACGTGTCCATTTTTCACAGCTGACACATCGTGCCAAGCGGCATTCTGTTTCATTTCACTCATAAAGCCCGCTTTCACATCTTCAGGATTGCTGTGTGTCATAAGCAGAATAAGATCAGGATCGGCTTCGATGACCTTTTCTGCATTGATTTGAGCGTATTGAGGGAATTTCTCGAGTGCCGGTTCATTCTCAGCGATGTTCGTCCCTCCTGCGATGTGCAGTAAATCTCCGCTTAAGGATTGAGGAAGTGCCGCCATATATGTGCCAGGTGCCCCGTATACAACGAGTGTCTTCACTTTTTTCTGAGGCTGCTTGACCTGCTTTTTCCTCTGATCGATTTGCTCATTGAGGGCTTTGGCCTTTTGCTGCTTTCCGAGCAAATCCCCGAATAACGTTATTTGACGCTGAATATCCTTCACTGAATTGGCACTTGTCAAAAGAAGCTGTGAACCAATTCCTTCTATTGTAGAGATGTCCTTACTGTTTAATTGTTCATTCCCAAGCACAACATCGGGCTTTAAGCTTGTGATGATCTCTACATCAAATTGATGCGTTGTGCCAATCGTTTGGACGGACTTTGCCTGTTGTAAGCTGTCTGGTAATTCGGCGGCCGGACGGCCAACTACCTCACCGCCTAAGGCATACAGGATGCTCATGTCTCCAGTCGATAATGCGACGATACGCTGAGGTGATTCTTCAAACGACAGCGTTCTGCCAGTAAAATCCTTTATCTTCAGCGCACCTTGCCCGCTTCCTTTCTCTACAGGTGCTGCCTGACTGCATCCGCCGAGGAGAAGCATCAAGACGAGTCCCGCGAAGATTACATGTGAAAATTTCAACCGTCTGTCTCTCCTTTTCTAGTAAACTTTCTTTAGCTTTGCCTGTACCACGAGACGCCCATTTTTAGGTGCAAGCACATGATCACAGGTCGATAGAGTGAGGATGAGGTCATCTGTGGACACGTCTGTCTTCGTTTGATAGATTGATTTTTTCCGCACAGCTTGCAAGTAGTGCGCATATTCGCCAAGATCTTGAAAATCGGTTTGAATATAATCGAAATCCACCGTTGTTTCATACACGGCAAAAATCTCCGCCTCATAGCTTTGATACAGCGTATCGTACTGAAATGTCCGATGATCATGGAAGAAATCCTTTTTTAAATAGTTTGTGAGTCCAGCGAACATGGATCCATCCCTCATCCGATGCCCGTACACCACAGTATTCGGGCTTTCATGCAAGACGTCATTGCGATAATCCATAAAGATACTGCCTGCCCGGGTGTCATTTTTTAAGTAATTACGGGTTAAGTAGAATGCATTATCACGAGATTGAACGATTGGGTACTGAATCATCGTGTCCTTCATATTGATCCAGCCGACAATGTCGTTGTTCACCTTCCGCAGCTCATCAAATGATGTACGGGTGGTTCCCGGTTCCCGGCTTTCAGTCATTCCTTGCTCTTGACCATACATCGTCTGAGCCTTTGCAAGCACCTGACGATTTTGATAATAGCCGAACAGTTCTAAGCCAATGGCTGTACCGCTATAAATGAATACTCCTAAACAGACGATCGTCACCAGACGCTGCCAGACCCGTTTTCCTCTTTTCACACTGTCTCACCTGCTTTTATATGCCAACAGGCACGATGTACATTCCTGTTTCTGCATCCTGTCTAATCGTGACGGACACATCATAAATGTGCCGCACATTCTCTTCTGTTAACACATCGTTTGGCTGTCCTTCACTGATAATTCGTCCATCCTTCATCGCAATGATGACGTCACTGTAGCGGACAGCCTGATTCATGTCGTGCAGCACCATGACAATCGTGAGTCCATGCACGACATTGAGCTCACGGATCAGCTCAAGAATGTCAAATTGATAGTAGATATCCAAATAGGTTGTCGGTTCATCTAAGAAAAGGATCGGTGTTTTTTGCGCAAGTGCCATCGCAATCCATACACGCTGACGCTCACCACCTGACAGTGAGGCGAGCGGCACCTTTCGTTTTTCCGTTAGCTTTGTACTGGACAGTGCCCACTCTATCGCTCTCTCATCCTCTTCCTTGTCACCCCCGCGCATCGTCTGGTACGGCGTTCTACCGAATGCCACGACCCGTTCGATCGTTAAATCAAGCGGCGCTTCATTTTGCTGATGGACGACAGCCAGCTTTTTTGCCAGCTCCTTTGGCTTAAATGCATTCAGCGCTTGTCCATCTAAGTGAATTTGCCCTTTGTTTGGACAATGATTATTCGCCATCAAGGAAAGCAGTGTGGATTTCCCCGAGCCATTTGGACCGATAATGGTTGTGATTTTCCCCTTTTCAATCTGTGTTGTGACCGATTGAACGATGTCCTTCTGCTGGTCATATGAGAATGACACCTCACGAATGTCCATGGAGACGGTCCCCCCTTCTTAATAAAAAGATCAGAAACGGCCCGCCAATCACGGCCATGATCGTAGAGGCAGGAATCTCATTTGGCGCTACAAGCGTCCTGCCGAGCGTATCAGCCGTCAAAATCAGCAAAGCCCCGCTTAACGCAGAAAATGGAATGAGTACCCGATGATCCGAGCCAACAAGCCTTCTTGAAATGTGCGGAATGAGCAAACCGACAAAGGCAATCACGCCCGCTACCGCAGCTGTCACCGCCGCGAGTAATACCGCTGTGATGGAAATCAAAAGGCGCATTCTGGTCACACGCAACCCTAAATTTTTCGCTGTCTTGTCCTGAAGAGCCAAGAGGTTACACCATCTGCTGAAGAAAAGTGCTACGACAAGGCCGGCGACGCCATAGACTCCGATTAAACGGACATCTCCCCACGTTTTCATCGTGAGATTTGACTGTCCTGACTGATTGATCGTGATATTGAAATAGCTGCAAATGGTCACAAATGCTTCAGCCATTCCAGTAAACATGGCATTGATGGCGATCCCAACCAAAATCATACGGATTGGGCTTAAGCCACCCTTCCAAGACAGAACGTACACGAGGAAACATGCAATGGCTCCGCCTAATACCGAAAATAAAGGAGAGTAGAAATAAAATTGAGGAAGCGCTGTAATCGCCATTAAAGAAAAGAAGCTGGCTCCTGATGAAATTCCAATGACGCCGGCATCAGCTAATGGATTTCTCATGACCGACTGCAGCAGTACACCGGAGACAGATAAGGCGGCCCCTGTAAACATTGCGATGAGCATGCGGGGAATTCTCAAATCTTTAATGATGTCTACCTGTGCATGTTGACCGGTGATGAGCCCTTCCAATAATTCAATCGGGGTGACATGAATGCTCCCAGTAATGGCGGAATAAATAAACACGCACACCAGTAAGAGACTGACTATCAGAAATAAAATCCCTGTTTTTTTCATCTTGAACGTCCTTTTATCATTAAGATTCGCCGCTTATGACGGATACAGCATACGCGTTAGTTCATCTAATGCCTCTGCTGCCTTTAAATTGCCCGTTGTCCCGAATAAGCTTTCTTCGAGGTCATACACCCGGTCTTGTTTGACCGCATGAAAATGCTTCCAGATGTCATTTGTTTTAAATTCTTGATCAAACATGCGGACAACTTCATCTGGCATCCCATGTGCGGCCCGGAGTATGATATCTGGATTGGCTTTTTGTAAATACTCCGTATTAGATGCCAAATACTCCATTTTCTCACCTTGGACAATGTTCTTTCCGCCTGCGATACGTACAAGATCACCAATATATGAATTCTCTGTTGCCACCAAATAACTGCCCGGTACACCAAGCAAAATCAGAACGGACGGCTTGCGCTTTCCCTTCGTTTTCTCTTGTATGTCTTTCTTTTTTTGTTCAAAGTCAGACACGATGCGCTCGGCTTGTTTCTTTCTGTCATACTGAGCTCCGAGCTTCGTGATCGCCTTCTCCATGCTGCCAAGGCTCTCGAGATTTAAGTATGTGGCAGGGACACCTGCTTGCTGAAAGGGTGTCTCTAAATCATATTGAAGGGTTGTGACAGACAGGACATCTGTCGGTTGAAGTGATTGGATGATTTCCATGTCCGGGCTCATTGGATTACCGACTTCCGGCAGTCCTTTATAACGAGCTGGCAAGGATTTTTGACTTGTTGGCACCCCGACAAGATCCACCTCTAAAGCATCCATCATCTCCACAGCAGCAACAGTCGTTGCCACAATGCGCGCACTTGATTCTGCGCTTTTTTTGCCTTTCGCTGAACTTTCGGCTGACTGTGAGCAGCCCGATAAGATCACGCACACACTAAGAGCAGCGATCAGGGTACATATCATTCGATGCTTCAAAAACAGAAGCCTCCTTTCGAAAAAAGAGAGTGGATGCGCCGAGAGAAATTGCGCATCTCACTTAAACTAATCCATCTATCTTGTTCTTGTTTGATACTTTCTTACGAGTACGAATAATGACCCGCCGAATAAAAGAATATACACCCAAAGAAGAGAGGTATCTCCTGTTTTCGGATTCAACTGTCCAGTCTCAGACTTGGTTTGGTCATCTGATGGAGTAAATGTCATCTGCTCTGCGCCTGTTTCCTCTGGCGCTAGATTTTCAAGCTGATTTGTTTGAGAATCGCGATCATTTGGATTTTTGACAAAGCCGATACTCTCATCGTCTCCGATTACCGTAGCAATGCCGCTTCCTTCACCAAGAGTGATTCCTTTTGTGTCATAGACAAGTTTGACATCGTACTGCTCATGATAATTCGCAGCCGGAATATCAATTTTTACGCGTGCTGCTTGAGCAGTGCTTAAACTTTTGGCTTCATATTGAATCACTCGTGTGTCTGCCTTTTGATCTGTTTTAGCGACAAGAGTCTCTTCATATTTCCCGCCTGTCCCTACTTGGAAGGATGTGATGGCTGAGCTGTTCTTCACTGTATATGAAACGAAATGGCGGCCATTTTTCACGACCAATGTCGCAGGGCTCACGACGTAATCGTTCATACGAGAAGGCTCATCCTTGTCTGCTTTCTTCATTGAGAAAGGCAGCTTGTATACACCATCTTTAAGCTTAGCCGTCTCTTGAGCAGCTCCGCCGTTATTTGTTTCTGGTGATGGTGTGTTTGGTTTTGGTGTTTCTGGTGCAGCCGGTGTTTCTTCCTCTACCTGCCCGTTCTTAAGTGGAGCGATACTCTTTGCATCGAATTGAAAACGAATATCGTAGGTTTGGTCATAGTTAGCAGCTGCTACCACGATGTGTACTTTCCCTTTGACCGCTTTTTTCAGATCAGCGACATCAAATGACACAACTCTTGTGTTCTTTGCTTTATCTGTGCTGACAGTCTTCACTTCTTGATAAGATCCGTTTTTCTCTGTTTTCAAGGAAGCGACAGACGTATGATCCTTCACCGTAAAGGAAATGGTTTGTTTTCCATTTTTGATAGTTAAGGATGCAGGATGTGAGAAGTATTGGTTCATCCGAGATGCCTCGTTCTCATCCCCTTTCAGCACACTGTAATTGATGCGGTACTCGCCATCTTTTAATTGATTTTGCGCAGAATCATCTGGTTTTGATCCATTGTTATTGCCAGGTGTTGCCTGATGATCGTCTGGTTTTGTCCCATTTTGATCATCCGGTTTTGTTTCGTTATCGTCTGGCTTTGTGCCATTTTGGTCATCTGGTTTTGTTTCGTTATCGTCTGGCTTTGTGCCATTTTGGTCATCCGGTTTTGTTTCGTTATCGTCTGGCTTTGCAGGTGTAACGAGTGTTAGGCTGCTTTGATCGAATGCAAGCTGTACGTCATACGCTTCGTCATAAATAAAGCCGCCTAAATCCCAGTAAATTTTCACCCAGCCGTTTAATTTGGCAGATAAGTCAGCAACATCAAATTTGATCACACGTGTATTGGCTGTTTCATCCTCACTGACGGTTTCAGTGGTGACAAGAGCACCATTTTGTTCAACCTTGAAATCTGTAATCTCTTTGCTTTGCTTCAGCGTGACATAGGCTGTTGTCTTGCCATTTTCCACAATCAGCTTAGCTGGCTTTTCTGTATAGGTATCCATCATGGACGCTTCTGTGCTGCCATTCTTTAAAATGGTGAATCCGGCCGTGTATTCACCATCAACAAATGATGCCGCTTGAGCCGTTCCTTGAGGAATCTGAAACGCAGTCAATAAACTGAATAAAACGAGCAGAATGGCTGCCTTTAGATGAAAAAGACGTTTCAAATGGTGACACTTCCTTCCTTAATGCTTGATGATCCACTTTCTTGCTAAAAACCCGCCTGAGCATAGAGCAAGCACAAGGAGCCACCCTGTCTGGTTTGTATCACCAGTTTGAGGATTCTCTTCTTGTTTTGTCGTGGATGAATCAGATGTTTTAGTTGATTCTTTTGATGGCTGCTGATCTTCTGCTGCACCCGCTGATTTGTTTGTGCTGTTAGACGAAAGCGATTTCATGCTGCTCTCATCGAATTTCAGCTGAATGGTATAATCATGATCATAATCAGCAGATTTAACAGTGACATGAATTTTTGACTTGATTGGCTTAGACAAGCTCTGAGCTTGGAACTGAACAAGCCTTGTGTTGGCTTTTTTATTGGTTGAGAGAACCGTTGTATCGACATAGCTGCCATTTCCCGGCACTTTAAATTCCGTCACCCAGCTGCTATTTTTAATGGTCATTTGTACAGTCAGCTTCCCATTTTTTGCAATCACTTTTGCTGGCTTCAGCCAGTAATCATTTGCCATGGAAACCGCATTTCCTTCAGCCTTCAGCACAGTATAGTTGACGGAGTATGTACCATCCTTTAACGTGGCAGCCTGTGCGTTTGAAAAAGGCAGCATAAGTGCCAATAATAAAGCGGTCATGAAGACTGATAGCCTCATCATTTTTTTCATCAAGCGAATTTCCTCCCTTTCTATTGAACAGATGCTGCATCAAACTTGAGGCGGATGTCGTAATTGCCTGTATATCCGATGACCGGTACAGTCACGCTCACTTTTGCTGGTACGACTTCTGTCAGGCTGTTCACGTTGAATTCAACCGTTCTCTTATTTGCAGCTGTATTTGTACTGATCACCTTCGCATCTTTGTACACACCTTGATCAAGTGTTTTAAAGCTTGTGATCCAAGAGCTATTCGTTAACGTGACTTGTGCTTTGATTTTTCCATTCTTCACGACAAGCTTGGCTGGTTTTTCAAAATACGTATTCGCTGTTGAAGTCGAATCGCTATCTGCCTTCCATACCACATATTGTGCTGAATGTTGACCATCTGCTAAGCCTGCTGCTGAGGCTGAGCTAACTGGGGCTAGGGCAAATAATAGAACAAAACTAAAGAACAATAATACGTGTGATGCTGAACGAATGGCTTTCATGTGAACCCTCCTAAATGATATTGATAATTATTCTCAATAGATAATAAAAAAAATAACCTTCATAAGCGCTGGATCACACTTATAGATGATTATGATAATCATTATCAATTGAGTTGAAAAAATAAATCTTTGCTTCCTAAAAGCCAAAGATGTCTGTTTCTAAATGATGGTTTGAAACGTGTTTTAGGTAATCTGTCCCATTCATGATACCATGGCATAACCTCCATTCCATTACAGGGAAAAGAACCCTCTTCTCCTTGATATTATATGATGAATGAATTTATTGTCAACATCATTTTTCATACTATTGACTTAGATTTCTGGAAAATCGCACAAAAAAAATTTCGACCAGACAGACTGATCGAAATCGATTAGGAAGGGACATGTTCCCCTTTTTTGCTGTTTTTACGTTCTAAAGACCAAGCATACATTTCACGAATAATCGGCTCAATTTTCTTCCCTTGCGCTGTTAATTCGTATTCAATCCGTACTGGAATGTCAGGGTATACGTTTTTCTCAACGAGTCCTTCAGCCTCTAAATCCTTCAGCCTTTCTGATAATAATCGTCCGCTGATGTCCATTTTATTTTCAAGCTGACAGAAACGCTTAGGGCCTGTCAGAAGCTGATTGATGATGAGAATGACCCACTTCTTGCCTAGAATCTCCATGGCATCTGTGATTGGACAGCCATCTACTTGAGCCATACCTTACTCCCTCCCGCTTTTCTCTCTTTTTTTTCATTATAGCACAATTAATTACTTGAAATAAGTCACTAACTATTATATAGTTTAGTTACTTTAAGTAACAAGGTATTCATTTTTATAGATTTTCAAAAACATTTGAACATGCCGATGCATATATCATGAAGGAGCTGACCGAGCTTGAAGACAATTGAGGAGCTAAGATTGGGTGTAACAGAGTTACATGTGTCCAGCTTTGAGCGTTCTTTACCTTTTTATACAGACATTTTAGGATTTACAATAGTAGAACAGACGGAATCCACCGTCACTCTTGGAAGCAATGCAAAGGAACCCATTCTTTTGTTAAAAGAGGATGCACAGCTCAAGGAGAAGCCTGATCATGAGCCAGGACTTTATCATTTTGCTGTTTTATTACCTACCAGAAAAAACCTGGGCACATGGCTGGCACATGTGATCAAAAAAGGCTATCCTTTAATTGGAGCAAGCGATCACTTTTTCAGTGAAGCCATTTATTTAAGTGACCCTGACGGCATTGGCGTAGAAATATATGCTGATCGCCCTGAGGACGTTTGGGTAGGTGAGCATGGAGAACTGAAAGGTGGCGGAAATGCACCTCTTGATGGAGATGGTCTCCTGCAAGAAGCCGCTGATACAACTTGGGAAGGACTTCCCGCTGGTACAGTTATGGGACACTTACATTTCCATCTTAACCCAGAAGAAGCTGATTCTTTTTATGTCAATACGCTCGGTTTTCACATCAGAATGGCTCCACCAGCAAGCCTGTTTATCGCCGCTGGTGTGTACCACCATCACCTTGCCTTTAATGCATGGGGACGGGGACGAAAAGGAGCCATTGATCCACGTTTTTCAGGAATTAGAAGCTATACACTGGTATTCCCACAAGAAGCAGACAGACAGTCCGTTGTCGAGCGTCTGACAAAAGCAGGCACTCAAGTGAAAACAACAGGGAAAAGTAACGAATTTGTTGATCCATTTGGCGTTCTCGTTCGTTTACAGATTGAAGAAACAGACAAAAAAGAAGGTGCAGAATATGGACAAACACACAGATCTTAAAACAGCCATTTTAAAAGATAAAATCAAACGAGTACAGCAAGAAGACGGGTATATATATATCACTGGACCCATTAAATTGCCAGTGAATTTAGACGGCAGAACCGTGATGTTCAACTGGTATTCATGGTTAAAAGACGATGGAAAAGAGCCATTGTCAGATGACGCTTTAATTGAAAGCCTCTCGTCCCGCCAGCTTGCCGATCATCAGCAGTCAAGCGTGCTAGTGTATGGGGAGTTCGAGCACGCTGACGAAGCCCTTATCCGCATGCATTCCATTTGCCACACTGGTGATATTTTCGGAAGCAAGCGCTGCGACTGCGGGTTCCAATTGAAGCAGTCCATGCGGATGATTGAAGACAATGGTGCAGGTGCACTGTTCTATTTAGCCAATCATGAAGGCCGCGGTATTGGACTTTTCAGTAAAGCCATGGCTTATATTCTTCAAGAAAACGGCTACGATACAGTAGAAGCGAACGAAGCACTCGGTTTTGAAGATGACACGCGTCAATATGAAGAAGCCATCGCGGTTCTTCAAACACTTCGTACAAAGCCAGTCAGACTCATTACCAATAATCCGAAAAAGACAGATGCCATCAGCCATGCAGGTCTATCTCTTTCTGGACGTATTCCGCTTTGGGGTGATGTCTCGGAGTTTAATGAAAAATACTTGCAGACAAAAATCAACCGCTCAGGTCACATGAAGGCGGAGCAAGAGGTGCGTACGATTGCCACATCATGAGCGATATATGAATCTAGCCCTTGAAAATGCACAGGCAATGAAAGGTCAGACCTCTCCAAACCCGCTCGTCGGGGCTGTGATTGTGCGAGAGAATGAAATTGTTGGTGTCGGTGCTCACATGAAAGCCGGTGAACCGCATGCTGAAATTCATGCACTTAAAATGGCTGGAGACAAGGCAAAAGGAGCCACCATTTATGTGACTCTCGAGCCTTGTTCCCATCACGGCCGCACAGGCCCTTGCGCGGAAGCACTTGTGAAAGCAGGCGTCGAAACCGTTGTCGTGGCAGCGCTTGACCCGAACCCGCTTGTCGCAGGCCGCGGGATTGCCATCTTACAAGATGCTGGCATCCAAGTGATTACAGGCGTACTGGAACAGGAATCCATTCTCATGAATGAAGTATTTAATCATTTTATTACGAAAAAAACACCTTTCGTGACGCTCAAGGCAGGTATTACCTTAGACGGAAAAATTGCCTCTGCTACGTCTGACAGTAAATGGATTACATCTGAAACATCTCGTTATGATGCTCATCATATCCGCAGTATCAATGATGCGATTTTGGTCGGTGCTCAAACCGTTATTCATGACGATCCTTCACTAACTGCACGGATTCCAAATGGGCATCATCCGATTCGAATTGTCTTAGACTCTAAGCTGTCAACACCGCTGACAGCAAAGATCGTCACTGATCAGACGGCACCTACATGGATCTTTACGACAAAGCAAGCCAATGAGGGAAAACGAGCCGCTTTAGAAGCAGCTGGCGTCAGTGTCTTTATAACAGATAGCGACACACGGGTGCCCCTGCAAGAAGTGCTTCAAGTGCTGGGAGAAAGAAATGTCTCCTCCCTCATGATTGAAGGCGGCGGCCAGGTCAATGCCTCATTTTTAGAACAGCAGCTTGTAGATAAATTGGTCATCTATATGGCACCTAAACTCATTGGCGGTCGGCTGTCCCCTTCCTTTTTTGGAGGCGAAGGCATACGCCTCATGAGTGATGCCATTGAATTGGATCAACTCTCAGTAGAACCACTAGGGAAAGATATCAAAATAACGGGCTATCCTGTTTATCAATAAACAAGCTTGTAGACCCCATCTACAGGCTTTTTTTCAAATATGTTTTGAGGTGAATGTGATGTCGATAAAAGGAATCAATCATTTGTTATTTTCTGTTTCTGATTTAGAAACCTCTATTGATTTTTACACAAACGTATTTGACGCCACTTTATTAGTAAAAGGAAAAAAGACAGCTTACTTTGATTTGAACGGGCTATGGCTTGCCCTGAATGTGGAAAAAGACATTCCTCGTCAAGACATTCAGCACTCTTACACGCACATCGCTTTTTCAATTGATGAAGAGGATGTAGATCACATGTACAACAAGCTAAAACATTTGAACGTCAACATCTTGCCAGGCCGTCCGAGAGATGAAAAAGATCATCAGTCGATCTACTTTACGGACCCTGATGGACATAAATTTGAGTTTCATACCGGGACCATGAAAGATCGAATCGATTATTACAAGCAAGAAAAAGCTCATATGGAATTTTTTGATGAATGATAAAAAAACAGAACTTCCATCTTCATGAAAGTTCTGTTTCGCCTTTGAACCACCCAAATGTCGATTCACTAATCATCACCGTGAAACTTGTCATAAAATGTTTCATGTGAAACATTTATAGTTAATTCCCTTCTACAAGTCTTCCAAAGCTTTCGGGTGAAAGTCCCGGTGACACGCGGATACGATGCAAGGACATCATGCCTTGTTCCTTTTTCGCATGTCCTGGTTCAGTGGTGACAGCCATTTGATAACCGGCTTCCTTCGCTAGCTTCAGCGTGTCTTCGTTATAGCGCCCAACAGGATAACTGACCATTCTCGTATGCTGAGAAAATCGTTGATCAAAGAATGCCTTTGATCCTTTTAATTCCTCTTTCTGCTGCTCCTTTGATAAACGATTGAGCTCTAAATGATGAATTGTATGACTCTCAATCGAAAGCCCATTTGCTATCATTTCATCCATTTGATCATCCGTTAAGTGGTTCGGGCGGCCAATGGATTGCGCAATCATGAAAATCGTTGCCTTCATTCCATACTGCTTTAAAATCGGGAATGCCTTAGTATAGTTATCGGTATATCCATCATCGAATGTAATGAGGACACACTTTTCACTTGGCCTCGTATTTGTTGTGAAGACGCGATACGCTTCTTCTGGCGACAGCGTGACATAGCCGTTGTCCTTCAGCCATTTCATATGAGCCGCAAACTCGCTCTTTGGTACACGCAGCGAGCTGCCGCTGGAGATGCTGTGATACATCAAAATTGGAAGCTCTATCGGCTCCTTTTGCTCAATCCATTTTTGTGTATCAATCACTTCCTCTTTTGTCTGCTGAATCTCTTCTGTTTCTTTTGCTAGTAATGGACCCTTTTCCTCTTTGACTACTTGCTGGTTTCCTTCCGTTTGCTCCTTCATTCCCGTACAGCCCGAAATGAGCAGCGCCAAAAGACCAACTGCAATCAACATACATGTTTTCTTCATCCACCAATCCTGCTTTCTCTTTATCTACCGAATGATTATAACAGAAATTGGTTAATAGCTGATATCTATTTTGACAGGGCGTTCATTTTTTTACACATTTCGATCATTTCGATGGCGAGCAGATGAATGGTCTCTGTTGTGAGCATTTGATCTTCTGCGTGTATCAGCAGTAAAGAAAAGGGAAGCTGCTCACCTGCCGCCTCTTTTTGGATCAGCGACAAGTGCAGGTTGTGGATGCTTCGAAACGCTTCCTCCCCTTTTTCAATCAACTGCTGTGCTTTTTCAAAATCATCTGCTCTTGCTAGACGAATCGCTTCGACATAATGACTTCTTGCCTCGCCTGCATGAGCAATGATTTGAAAGGCTGCTCCCTGCATTTCCTCTAATACCGTCATCTGCTTCTCCTCCAATTACTTAAGATTCATTTGCTAGTTTCAGAGCATGCTCTAGTATTTTTTCCCCGTTCGCTGTTCCGTATAATCTCACATTGATGACATCGACAGGTATTTGATAAGGTGCAGCGGTTTTTTCTGCTGCCTTTTTCATAAAGCTTACTTGCGGTCCAAGTAAAATCACCTGAACATCTCCTCCATGCTCTTCTAATTCATCTGCAATGGCCCCTTCAGGTATGGCGTAGATATCATAATCCAGCTCTTTAGCTTCTGCAGCAGCCTTCATTTTGGACACTACAATGGACGTCGACATTCCTGCGGCACAAGCGAGAATGATTCGTTTCATATTCCATCACTCCTATCGATAGATGACTTCTGTTTCACCCTTCAGTTCCCTTGTTTTGATTAATGTCTGGTACCAATACGCTGATGCTTTCAACTGGCGATTCCGTTCATTTTCCAGCTGGATTTCGACTAATCCGTAGCGGTTTTTAAAGGCATTCATCGGTGAGACATTATCCGTAAAAGCCCACAGCATATAGCCCGTGCAATTTGATCCTTCTGCTTTCGCTTGAAGTGCCCGCTTCAAATGCTGGCTGATAAATGAAATGCGATACTGATCATCAATGATACCGTCTTCACTTTTAAACCGTTCTTCCTTTTCTACACCCATCCCGTTTTCGGCTACAAACCACTCGATATTTCCGTATTCTTCTTTTATTCTCATCCCCATATCATAGACAATGTTTGGGTAGATTTCCCAGCCTCTGAATGGATTCATTTTTCTCCCTGGAAGCTCAAACATATCGTAATAATAAGACGGATGAAATGGCGTCCCTTCGTTCCACGCCTTACTCGGCGCCTTGACACGATGCGGATAGTATAAGTTGAGCCCGACGACATCGACCGTATGATTCTTGATGACCTGAAGCTCTTCCTCTGTCGCATCAAAAAGAATATCATGCTTTTTCAACACATCGAGCAATTCCTCTGGATACTCCCCTTTGATGGAGGGATCTAAGAACATTCGATTGAAAAACAAATCATACATCCGTGCCGCTTCTTGATCATGCGGGGCAGAGGATCTTGCATACGTCACTTCTGGATTGAGAATCACCCCGATTTTTGCACCTGTCGATTCCTTCAATCCCATCTCCCGAAACAGCTTCACCACTTTTGCTGTTGCCAGCGCTTTATGATAGTTCCACTGCATCCATTTTTTCGTATTTTGCTCAAAGGGATAACGGATGGCATCTAGATAAACACGTGTTTGGACAACAATTGGTTCATTAAAGCTAAACCAATGTTTGACCCTGTCCCCGTAGCGCTCAAACACTTTTTCCGCATAGAGAACAAACAGCTCGACGACATGCTTTGATGACCATCCGCCATACTTCTCAAGCAAAACGGCAGGAAGCTCATAATGCTCTAAGCAAAACATCGGCTCTACACCTGCTGCAATTAATCCATTGATCAAGTCATCAATGTAACGGGCATAGGTCTCATCCACAATCCCCTTCTCGTAATCTATGAGAAACCTCGACCAATTGATCGATGTCCTATAGTGAGTCAGTCCGATTTCTTTCATGAGGGCTACATCTTCTGGATAGCGCTCGTAAAAGTTCGTCGCACCAGCCGGGCCATATCCTTCGTGCCATACGTGATACCCGTTCTTATACCATAAATCGATGTACGAGTCCTGATGCGCTTGCTTTCCCTTCCATCCCTCCGTTTGCCAAGCAGAGGCCGCAGCACCTAGGATAAAATCTCTTGGAATCTCGATTCTGTTCATGTCGCCATCTTCCCTTTCCTCGTTTGAACGTGAAGCCCCTCCCAAATTCCTTGCAAATACATAGCCCCAAGCGCCCGATCATATAAACCGTAGCCAGGTCTGCCTGTCTCGCCAAAGATCATACGTCCATGATCCGGGCGGACATAGCCAGCAAATCCCTCTTCAAACAAAGCCTTCACAATAGCTCCCATATCGAGACTTCCTGCTGACGAAAGGTGCGCTGACTCTTCAAAATCACCATTTTCATACACGATGACATTTCGCAAATGGGCAAAGTGGATGCGCCCTTTTTCCGCATATTTACGCGCAAGTGACGTAACATCGTTCTTCGCATCACAGCCGAGTGAACCAGAGCAAAAGGTGAGGCCATGTTGAGAACGTCCATCGATCTCAAGAATACGATCCAACTGTTTTTCATTACTGACAATACGAGGCAGTCCGAATATATCCCAAGGAGGGTCATCTGGATGGAGTGCCATGTTGATCTTTTCTTCCGCTGCCACCGGAATGATATGTTGTAGAAAATAAGACAGGTTCTCGAATAGCCTTTCTGCCCCAAGCTCCCTGTAATCAGTCATCAATTGTTTCATTTCCTCCTGTGTATAAGAGATATCCCATCCTGGCAGCGAAAATGGATCTGTCTCTATATCCATGTGTTCTAGTTGATGCTGAAAATAGGCAAGGGTCGTGGATTGATCAGCTAATGGAAGGTCTAGCTGCGTTCGTGTCCAATCGAGGACAGGCATGAAGTTATAACAAATGACCTTCACACCGTGCTTCGCTAATCGTCGGATATTTTCTTGATAATGCTTGATATAGACGTCTCTGCTCGGCTTTCCAAGTTTAATATCTTCATGGACAGGAAGACTTTCCACGACCTCAAAGGAAAGTTCATGTCTCTCAATCTGTGCTTTTACATGAGCAATCCTTTCCTCAGGCCACAGGTCACCAGCTGGGACATCATAGACGGCACTCACAATGCCTTTCATGCCTGGAATTTGACGTATATGTGCGAGTGAAACAGGATCGTCCTCTCCGTACCACCTAAATTGCATGTTCATTCATGCCCCTCCTTTTATTCTGAATCTGGTGCCGCTTCTGGTTTGCGGTTAGACAAGAGAACAAATGGCAAATAGATGAAGACTGCTACTACAATACAGATGAGCTGTGTAATGACAGCTCCCATGCTGCCAGCGGTTGACAGCCATGCATTCACAATCGGCGGTGTCGTCCACGGCACCATCACGACTGCTTTTCCAGCAAACCCTGTAGCTGTCGCAATGTAACCAATCGTCCCTGTCACAAGCGGTGTGACGATAAATGGGATTGCCATCACAGGGTTTAACATAACGGGTAATCCAAAAATAACGGGTTCATTGATGTTGAAGAGGCCCGGCCCAGATGAGAGCTTAGCAATGCTTCGCATCTCTTCCCTTCTTCCAGCAATAAAAATCGCAATCAAAAGCCCAATGGTCACACCTGAACCACCGATACTCATATACACATCCCAAAATGGCATCGTGATGATATTCGGAATCTCTTTTCCCTCTTGAAATGCTGTCATATTCACTGCAATCGACCCTAATAAGAGCGGCTCCCGGATCGGTTTGATCATTTGGTTGCCATGGATGCCGATCACCCAGAAAAATTGCGCCACAAACATCAACGTTAAAATCCCCGGCAGACCCTGTACAACACTTTCTAGCGGGCGCTGCACCACGTTATACACTGCTTCATGCAAATAAATGCCTGTCAAACGGTGAAATGCAAAGCCGAATGAACTAATGATCGTAATCGTAATGATCGAAGGAAAAAGTGACGAAAAAGATGTCGCAACATTCGATGGAACAGAATCTGGCATCTTGATTTGAAGCCATTTCACCTCGGTCAGCTTACAAAAGATTTCCACAGATATGATCGCAATGATCATCCCTAAAAATAAGCTTTTTGGATCAGAAAATTGCCTTGCCAGTACATCTACAACCTCACGCATCGATCCATCAACTTCAAGAAGAAGTGTCGTTGGAATAACAGATATAAATGAAATCAATGCCATCAGCCCTGGGAACAGGGACTTGTGCCTGTTGATTTTCCCAAGCTCTATCCCGATGAGGAACACAGCCCCAATCGTTAAAAAGTTCAGCGTGGCATAATTGATTGCCTTCATAATTGGCTGAAGCTCCGCTAAAAATCTGAATATCTCAAAATGAGCAAGCCCTGTTTCCGGGCTCATGATCATATTTGCCACCAATACAGCAAAAGCCCCTGTAATGATGATTGGCATCAATGTGACAAATGCCTGTTTAATCGCCATAATATATTTCTGATTCGTGATGCGATAAGCCACATTCCCCATGACGTCTGCCGCTTTCTCCTTGAAGCTCATGATCCGTCTCCCCCTTTGCAAAAACTCGTGATCATCCTCCTTTTTGATGTTATTTTAAAAGCGTTTTCATTAACATCTAATCTTTTTCCTCACAGATGCGGAAATGGGTGTCCCGTTTTTTCATTCGGATGCTCCAATACTTGAAGCGCCGCCGTCAGTTCCTCAAATGAAGCGGCCTTGATGAGTTGTTCCACCACTTCCTTCCGCTCTGTCAGCCGCACAAGAAATTGATAAAGCGACTGTAATTCTTTTTGATACGTCTTCTGGATACTCAACAAACAAACGACTTGTACTCGATCTTCACCCCACAGCACCGGTTTTTTCAACGTGCAGATCGCACAAAACGTGTCATCTGTTGCCGGCTTCATCGGATGAGGAATCGCGACCAAATGACCGAACGATGTCGGGGACACTTGCTCTCTTTCCAGCAATAATTGTTCAAACTCGTCCGGGATGCGATGTTGTTCCTTTAGCACGTTCACGAAAAATTGAAGAACCTCTTCTCTTGATTGAAGGTCTTGCTGAAAAAATGTCAGCGCCGGACTGACATACCGCAAAACCCCTGTATCCTGTCGATCCTGCACAAAACGTTTCAGCCGTACAATATCATCGTCACTTAAAATCGTATGTACATCAATCACTGGCACTGGCAATGTGTTCTGAAGCGGAATGGTACTAATAATAAAATCAATGCTTCTCAAATCATACGAAGGAATATCCCCAACACTTGCAGTTCCAGCGATCTCCAGCCTTCCGCTAAAAGCCGCCGTCAGCTTATGAAGAAGGAGCTGACTGCTGGCGACACCCGTTGCACACACAATAAGGCATCTCTTTCTCACATGCTGTGATTTTGTCCGCTCGATTGCAGCACCGATATGGAGCGCCAAATACCCAATCTCATCCTCATGGATCTCGACCCCCTCTTTTTCCTTCAGCCATCTGCCCATATAGACACCCGCTTCAAATGCAATGGGATAATGCCTTTTAATGTCCGGTAAATAGGGGTTACGAATGTTCATATCGTACCTAAAACGATGAATAGCGGAACGTAAATGAAGACTTAATCCAACGATTAACTCTTTATCAAATTGAATATCAAGTGACATGTGCTCTTCTACATAAGCAAGCAATTGGTGGGTGAAGCGAAAATGATCCTCTTCTAGAAGATGAAATAATGTATGACCAGCATCTCCGTATGCCATCATCTTGGCTCCCATCAAGTGAATCGCAATGTACGCCATTTCAGATAACGGAAAATCAATAGCTAATACATGCCGAATATCTTCTGCCATTTGTTGAGCCACTTGAAAAACAGGCTGCACTTGAATGTCTTTCAATTCCGCTTCTGGCATCATGACTAGTTTTTTCTCTTCAATTCGTTTGCATGCAATGGCGATGTGGGTGACTAAATTACTTAAACCGATCTCTGACAGATGAAGTCCGTTTGCTTTTGTACGTGAACGCACAATGTCCTGAACCAATTGATACGTTTCTTCAGGTAACAGCGCAGAGTTCGCATGCTCTTGCTGAAACACATGCTCAGCCATACAATATCTTAATTTCATTTCATCCCCTGTCAGCCGCAATCCATATTTAGGGCGATGTGCTACAGAAAGTCCATGTAATGAAAACAAATGTCTGACCGCTTTCAAATCATTCTTCACTGTCGATTCACTCACAAATAGTTCCTCTGCCAACCCATCTAATTTGATATAGTCTTCAGAGAGAAGCAGCCTTTTCAATAGATACGCCACACGGTCTTTAGGCTGATTGGGAATGACCTGTTCCTTTTTTTCGTTTCTTTCTCTCAGCGACTTTTTCAAAAATGTACGAAATGCCCCATAATCCTCGACGGTCAATGAATACCCTGCCCCGCGTTTGATATGTAGTGCGGCTCCATGTTCATCTATTATAGATTTAAGCGCTTTCATATCTGTTCGGATGGTTCGTGATGTGACGCCAATCATGCGGGCAATTTCTTCACTTGTCAGTTCCTGCTCCGCTTGCATCAAGCGTTTCAGGAGCTCCTCCTGACGTAAAGATAGCATGGGCTCTCCTCCCTTGGCATTTACTTTTGCCTATCATCATAAACGAAAATAGAACTCTTTGCCCAGTTTTTCTTACAAATCGGGAACCTCAATATGGCTCAATCGTATGATGATGAAACAAGAGGAGGGATACATCATGGGTTCTTTTATGTTTGTTGTTATGATCATATTGGCTTCTTTAGGAGCAATCATTGCCCACCTGTTCACATCAAAGGATAAACGTACATCTGCTAAGCGTTCTTCACATCACAGTTCAACGACAAGTACCTATACTGATTCATATACTCATCACGCTTCTGATGCCTCCTGCGGGGGAGATTCAGGCGATAGCGGTGGTGGATGTGACTAAACAAAAAAACAGCCGCTCGCTTATAAGACGGCTGTTTTATATTTTATTTTAAAGAGCTTTCCAGCCCCGTTCAATCAAATGTTTAACATCCTTTGCAAAATCCTCGCCCTTTTCCATCACGTCCTGGGCTCTTCCGGCAAAATTACTGGCAACAGCCAGCTCCATTTTTTTTAATTCAAAGTGCAAGATTTTTTGATCAAGCTCGGTTATATATTTTTCATACTCATTGTTCACGATGTCGTGCATTACATGGTAGGCGTCTTTTCGGTGGCGATGAAAGTCGGTTCCTCTCTCACCTTTCCATGACGAATCTAGAGCAGGCTTCTTAATTTCCTTTATGTCTGACTGCGCAAGATCTTGTTCTGTTCGAATATTGCTTTTGGCTGTCTTTAACCGAGAGATCATTTCATCAAATTCTGCACGTCTGTTTTCAATTCCCATATGCAGATGGTGTAGCATCTCGGATAAACTCATGTCATCCACCTCTATCGGACCTCATACGAAAGCACAGCGTCAGAGCCTTGGAAGCTATCGACTCTCTTGATTTTTCCAATCCTGACATTTCTATCGTTTCGCTTTCATTAAGTATAGTATAAGGTGAAAAGCCTCAGTCTTAAATAGGGAAAAGGTGTCCTTTTAGTGACGCGTTTGGAAGAAAAACGGAATAATACAGGGTCGTAAATCCTGAATTATATATAGGTACTTAGATCTATAATTCATATAATTCCATTAAGTCCCAAAGAAACCGAATGCCAATTATTTTGCCGCAATCGCTTCGTCCTGTTCTTTTAAGGTTTTCACATTCGAGCGCGTGTCCTGGACATTTTTGATTAAGGCTTCTTTAAAGTTTGAGACCATTTCGTTCACCTCTGCCTCACGTGCCGTCCACTTGGTCACAAATTCAAGGCTGTTTTCACCCGCTTTATCTGCTGCTTTTTTCATCATTAAATCTTCGACTGCTTGGGAGACTTCATCTAGTTGATTCATAACTGTTTGGTAGTTTAACTTAATTTGTCCCATCGTGATATCCTCCAGATTTGTTCAGCATGAAAGCAGCTTTACAAGCTGCTCCATGCTTTTGAGATCAAGCGTTTGGCGTCCTCTACTGCGTCTTCTCCTTTTTCAGCAAGACGTGCGGCGTCTTCAGCTAAAGAACTGGCAAAGGATAACGTAGCCTGTTCAGCTTCTAATGTACTGATTTTGAATTCGATGCGGCTCACGTAGCGTGGGTATTTGTCGTTCACGATTGTTTGCAGCGCATCATGTGCTTCATTCCGCTCTGATTTGAAATCCTTGCTTCGCTCACCTTTCCAAGAGGCCCCAAGCTTTGGCTGCTTGATTTGCTTCAGGTCTGTTTCTGCCGCATCTTGTTCACGTTCGACCTTACTTTTCGCCTTTTTAAGTCGAGCGATTTTCTCTTCAATTTCTGCTTTTTTACTTGTAATGCCACCGTTTAGGGCAGACAGCATATCCGACAAGCTCATTATGGGTTCCTCCTCCTGTCAAAAAATAAAAACGCTGCTTAGAGTTCCTCTAAACGAGCGTAAGGTGAATAGCACTTTTTCCAATATTGTTATTATAAGGTTCAAAGACTCATGTTTGAATAGGGATTTGTACCCTTTTTATGGGATAAATATGCTTTCGCTCTGCTTCACATTACCTCTTTAGACCTCTTTTATAAAGGGTCTAAACTCCCGATCATCTTCTTTATATCATATGTAGTCTCTCGGTCCTAGGACAAGCAAAAGCCGCCTAATTGAGGCGGCTTTTGTAAACGGCTTATGAAGCCGATTCTTCTGAGTCTTGTTGATTTTTGACGTACCAAATGAATTTCCCTGTATATCCGTAGATAATGGCAAGAGCAATGGCAACAAAGCTCAACCACATAAATGGTAAATATGAGAATGTCGAGACGCCTAGAATTCCAGCCATGTAAATTCCGTTATCTGACCACGGAACCATACCAGACGTCATTGTTCCACCGACCTCAGCGTTTCTAGATAGAACGCGTCTGTCTATTTTCAATTTATCGTAGCTTTTTTCCATAATTTTCGGTGTAAGAATTAATGAAACGTACATTGCACAGCCAAAAATATTTGCGAAGAATGCAACAACAAGTGTAGATAAGGTTACATTTCCTGCATTATATAATTTCTTCTCGAAAGTAGCGACAATCACTTTTAAGACGCCGAGATATTCAAGTACGCCTCCAAAACCAAGCCCGAGAATAATGACCACTAAAGATCCAAGCATATTCACAATACCACCACGATTTAACAGCGTATTTAAGAAATCTACATCTGAATTAATAGAGAAGCCATTGTATGCTGAACCAATCGCATCTGCTGGATTCATTCCTTGGAAAGCCATCGCCCAAATAGATCCTAAAAGAGCACCAATGGCAATGACAGGCATTGAAGGTTTCTTAAATACGAGCAGTAATACAACCACTACTGCTGGGATGACCATCCAAATGTTAATGGTAAATGTATCATGCAGGGCATTTTTCAAAAATTCTACCTTATTTTGATCAATGTTGCGTCCACCATACATAAAGCCTGTAACCGTAAACATAATGGCCGTAATGACAAAGGCTGGTATGGATAAAACCATCATCGCTCGAACATGTGCCAGCACGTCCACTTTTGAAAGAGAGGAAGCGAGCACTGTACTATCTGATAATGGGGATAATTTATCTCCAAAATAAGCACCAGATAAGACGGCACCTGCCACGATCGGAAGTGGAATACCTAGCCCTTCACCAATTGCGATCATCGCAATCCCTGCCGTTCCAACCGTCCCCCAAGAGGTTCCTGTTGCAATGGACATGAGTGCACAGATGACAAGTGTAGCTAATAAGAAGATATTAGGATGAATAAACTCTAGACCGTAGTAAATTAACGTAGGTACAACTCCACCTGCAATCCATGTACCAACAAGTGCACCTACTGCAATTAAAATTAAAATGGCTTCTAGACCATTCGATATCCCTTTTGTGATCGCATTTTGAAGATCCTTATATGAATGCCCCAATCGAATACCTAATGCGATAACTATAAACCATGAGATAAACAATGCTAGTTGAATATCTAATTTGAAATAAAGAGTAAAAGATAAAACAATTGCTAAAAATAAGCCAAGTACAGACACGACTTCTAACATAGACGGCAGACGTGGTGATTTCATTGTGTTTCCTCCCTTTGTGAGTGCGTTAAGCGTTTTCAAAATATTGTGAAAAAAGTGTGTCAATTCGAAAGAAAGTGAATTGCCTGTTTTTCTCTATTTCACAGGCAATTCGACATATTAATAAAATAAAATTTTTGATATTATTCCCGTTCTAGCAGTTCTTGTCCTGCAATACCAGGCTTTGTCATCTCATATGGATTCAAAATAATATCAAGTTCTTCTTCTGTTAACACATCATTTTGCAAGCAAAGATCTCTAATGGATTCTCCACTTAAAATGGCTTCCCTTGCGATTCTAGCCGCGGCTTCATAGCCTAAGTGAGGGTTTACCGCAGTAATGACGCCTGCACTTTTTTCCACATATTCTTTCAAACGTTTTTCATTTGCTTCAATGTCCACTAAACAATGATCTGTGAATGAGCGGAATCCGTTATTCATTATACTAATAGATTGAAGCAAGTTAAAGACCAAAACAGGCTCCATCACATTTAACTCAAGCTGGCCTGCTTCAGAAGCAAGACAGATGGTATGGTCGTTCCCAATGACCTGGAATGCGATTTGGTTAATGAGCTCTGCCATGACTGGATTGACTTTCCCAGGCATAATGGATGATCCTGGCTGACGAGCTGGCAATGCAATTTCAGCAAGACCTGCACGCGGTCCAGAAGCCATTAGGCGAAGGTCATTGGCAATCTTAGACATGTTCATCATGCATACTTTTAATGCGGCGGACACTTCTGTGTAAGCATCTGTATTTTGCGTCGCATCCACGAGATGCTCTGCGCCTACAAGCGGAAGACCAGAAATATCTGCTAGCTTCTTCACAACGATCTCAATATAACGAGGATCTGCGTTTAAGCCTGTCCCAACAGCTGTTGCACCCATATTCACTTCATATAAATGCTGCTTTGATTGGTTGATCCGTTTAATATCACGGCTGAGCACGCGGCTGTATGCCTCAAATTCCTGTCCTAAACGAATTGGAACAGCATCCTGCAGATGCGTACGTCCCATTTTGATCACATGATCAAATTCTTTTGCTTTCTTTTGGAATACGTCCTGCATCGTTTGCATTGTCTCAAGCAGAATGTCTAACTGCTTCAATACAGCAATGTGGATAGCTGTTGGAAACGAGTCATTCGTCGATTGTGACATGTTTACATGTGTGTTTGGGCTTAAATGGATGTATTCACCCTTTTGATGCCCCATGATTTCTAGCGCTCTGTTTCCAATCACTTCATTGGCATTCATATTCATCGACGTTCCTGCGCCGCCTTGGATTGGGTCTACAATAAAGTATTCATGCAGCTTGCCTTCAATAACTTCATCAGAGGCTTGTACGATGGCATTTCCAATTCCTTTATATAAACGTCCAACTTCCATATTGGCTTGAGCTGCTGCTTTTTTCACGATGGCAAAGGCTCTGATCAGTTCCTCGTGCATGCGATATCCTGTAATCGGGAAATTTTCTTTTGCACGAAGGGTTTGAACCCCATAATACACGTCTGCCGGAATTTCTTTTTCACCAAGAAAATCCTTCTCATAGCGATAAGTTGCTTGAACCATCTGATATGACCTGCTTTCTATAGAATAGTTAAATCACTAAATCTTCTGCGATTGGCGTTTCCATAATCTTTTTCACTTCTCTTGGGTCTGTTGTTTTACCTAATGCCCACATAAGTTTCGGCACGATGGCTTCTGTGTTCATGTTTCGTGAACGTGCCACCAGTTCTTGATTGATTTTGCGTCCTACTTCATACACGCTCATGTCTTCTCCTTCTTCAAGACACTGAGTTGTGATGACAACAGAAATTCCTTCTTCAAGCAATTCGTTGATTTTCTCTAAAAGGTTTCTTCCTTCGAAAGGAATACCGCCGCTGCCGTAGCTTTCGATCACGACTCCTTTGTAGACGCCTTTGATTGCATCTAAGAACTCAGGCTTTAGACCTGGGTGCAATTTCAAGAGACAAACGTCGGTGTTTAAAGATGCGTCTAATTTAAGCGGTTTCATTGACGATCTTTTTACTTTGCTATTGTATTCAATTTGATGGTTTTCAATCGATGCAATATATGGGTAGTTAATACTTTCAAATGCATCATAGCTTTTCGTTCTTAGTTTGATTGCGCGTGTTCCTTGAATGACTCTGCCATCAAAGACAACATACACGCCGCCTACGCCGTCACATGCAAAGCGAATCGCATCGGTGATGTTTTTCTTCGCATCTGTTTTCTTAAACGTAATCGGGATTTGTGAGCCTGTAATGACAATTGGCTTATCCGGATTTTGCAGCATATAAGAAAGAGCTGCTGATGTATAGGCCATCGTGTCTGTACCATGCGTGACAACAAAACCGTCATATTGATCATAATTTTCATAAATGGCTGTTGCAATATCCACCCAGTATTCAGGCTGCATATTTGTACTATCTATACTCATTAGGGACTTTGTGTCCATTGTATACTCTGCATTAATTTCGTTTAAATAGCTTAAAAGGTCCTCAGCTTTAACACCTGGAGCCAAACCGTTTTCACTCTCTACAGATGCAATCGTCCCACCAGTGGTTAAAAGCAATAATTTCTTCAACAGGTCCACCTCTTTCAATAAAATTACTTCGTTTGTCACACATATTATAAGCTAGCTTGTGCTATTCTATAATATACGCTTTACGCGTACCTTCATTGCCATTATAGTCACATAACGCGAATTAATCAAGAAATTATTACGCATAACGCGTACATTCCATGTCAAAATATGATATACTGTTGTTGTATATAAAGGAGCGTTCATGTAATGATACTCGATCGTTTAACCACCCTTAGAAAAAAGAAAAAATGGTCTCTCCAGCATACGGCAGATCGCCTAGGTATCGCCAAAAGCACCTATGCCGGTTACGAATCTGGGTACCGACGACCTTCGCTTGAAGCAGTGAAGCGGCTGGCTGATTTGTATGATACGTCCATTGATTTTTTACTTGGTAGAACGGACGAGCCAGAGATACAACGCAAAATCTCTGATATCAAAATTGAACTGACGGAAGCAAAAGAAGGAACCATCCTTGTCGACGGCGTTCCCCTAAATGATGAAGAAATCAAACAGCTTGTTGCCTTTATTCGGGCGAAAAACACTCTAAAAGTATAAACACAGAAAAGAGAGGCCCCTATCAATCGGGTGCCTCTCTTTCCTTTTTCCTATCAGCTGCTTATGAATAAGGAGAAGAAAGCTGACTTAATTCCTCTAACCGCCGCTTCGCTTCATCTTTATTAAACGAACTATAATAGCGATAATTCTCATCATCTAAGATGCGGTAATGCTGACTAAGCACATTTTGCTGAAGACGAAATGTGCCTTTTTTGATAGACGTCCGCCACCAAACCTTTCCGCCAATCGTACGTTCCACCGATAGATGCAATTCATCATGTGCCACGACTTCCAGAATCTCAAGCGGATCATCCCCAAGTGTCCCTTTTAAAATGTCACTATCCCTGAATAATGCACATACGGCCGCAGTTTGCGTCCAGTTGAGGCGCAGCCTATTTTTTTCAACCTGCTGCAAATGCCGTTTCGATAGACCAAGTACCTCAGCCATGCGGTCCTGCGTATAATTCTTTTCTTTTCGAATCCGTGCCATTTGTTCTGTGACGAGGTCGATTACCATCTCTTTATCCATCTCTCATCACCTCTCCGAGTGTTCAGTCTTTACTGACATCATACACGATTTCTTCGAAAAAGTGGCACCTCATCCTTCGGAATCATGGAAAATACATCCTAGTCGATCTGCTCTTCGACCTGACCATGCTGCTGTCTCCAGTTCTCTTGGGCTGACTGATTTAAATATGGGTAGATCTCTTGTTTGACGGCTTGCTCGAATACTTCTTCATCTAAAATACTGTACGCTGGAATCTTGATCAATTTCCCGTCTATTTTCCGAATCAACACATCCATGAAGAGAAAACCCCGTACACTGTACCGATGCCTGCGCATATCGATGGATTGAATGTCTTGAAAAGGGATCGCTTGCCCGCGATGTAAAACCGCGCCATTCTTCCCGCGCTGAATGCGAAAAATCACATTTCCTCTCTTCGTAAAAGCCGGTAAAATCATCAAGAAAGAGATCCAGCCATAAACACTGCCTAGTAGTCCGCCTAAAAATAAAAACAATGTATAATTCGATTCAAATGTAAGAGCTTCTGAAAACAACCAAATACCGATGATACCGAAGCCGCCTGTTGCTAAGAATGCCCATACCCTTAAAAAGGTCCTGCTCCTCACTTCTATTACTTCACTTGGATTCAAGCGTCATTCTCCTTTTCTCCATTAGAATATAGAACGTAATCCGTCTCTGTGAGCCGTCTCCACGCGAAATTCATTTTCTTTTATTCCCGACACAAGCCACGACTGTTTCTCACCCGGAATAACAAATAACATGGATTCCACATCAGGCGTATTATTTTTGTCGTAGACGACCTTCATCAGGGAGTCCATCTTTCCTTTTCTCGTCTGTACATCAGAAACAAATGACTGCATGAGTTCTTCGTTCTCTGCTCGATGAAGGAAAGAGGGCCACTCATTTTTCGCCTCACTTGCTTGCTCTAATAGCTTTTCAAATTCCTCTGCTTGCAGGGTGATGACAGGTGCAGGGTGATCACTCATCTGTATGTTGAAAAAGGCAGTCACTTGCTCCTCTGCCAGCTGATCATCTTTCAGTTTTTGAATCTGATGGACTTGTTGATCATAAAGCGTGTGGTGCGCATATACGCCCGTCTGTGTCGTATGCAAGGAGATACTGACTTCTTCATCTACATCCGCAAATCGAGACGCTTTGATGGTGTGAGATGCATCATTCATCGCCTGGATGAAATGACGGTATTCCCCTTTATAACGGTATTGTCTGTTTCGAAATTCAAGTACACCTTTTGCGAGCAAAGAGCGGCACGCAATTTCAAATAAAAACCCAAGGCGTTCGTCCTCTACATCAGGATAATAAGCTTCCTTTAAGGACATGCCCTGTTCAAAATAGCCTTCACTGTAAAAACTAAAGATGAGTTCCTCAATACTTAGACTTAGCTGATCCAACTTGATCTCTCCTTATCCAAAAGAAAATGCACCCTTAAAGAAATCGCCTGCACCTTTTATGAGCGAATCAGCGGTTTCTTTTGTTTTTTCTATCCCTTTATGTATCACCTGATTTGCCTGATCAATGGTGTCATTGACTGCTTTCACACCTTGACCCGCCAGCTCGAATGCTTGTTTCCCTTTATCGACGACCGCATGAATAGGGTCCTTTAATTTCACTGCAACCTGTTCAGCAAAGCCTGATGTCAGCTTGGCGACTTTTTCTCCTATAAATCCACCGACTGCTGAACCAATGGCTCCTCCGACAACGGTTCCAATCGGTCCTGCAAAACTTCCTAGAGCTCCTCCGACAACGGCACCTGCGACAGATCCGCCAGCGATAAAGACCGTATTGTTCACTGCATTTCCAACAGCCTTCGCATTTTCACGCTTGAGGACTTCTGGCTGATCACCGAATTCTGCATAGTTCTCGGCAATTTTCAAACCACAGCCGACCGTTTCCGTTGCACCAGTGACAACCGTTGCAATGATGGCATTTCCTTTCGCGAATCTTGACCCATTTTTCAGAACAGACTTGATAGCAGCCGTGTCCTTCCAATTGATACTTCCTTTTGTAAAATCACGAACGCTATTCGTAAAGGCAACCGTATCGTCAGGATAAAATTTTGTGAATTTCTTATGGACCAAGTCAGCCATCGACCAGTTTGATCGTTTTAATAATTCTTTTTTACTCAGCCAAATCCTTGCTAGCCGGTCAAATCTCGTTCCTTCTACCCGGCTGGTCAGATCAAGCAGCAGCTTTGAATGCTGCGCTGCATACCGGCCATTGTCTTTAATGAAGGTCGTCATCCCAAGCCCGTAGTATTTCGCCTGCATCATCACAATACCAGCTAAGCTCGTGAGTGTACCATATTGATCATAGATGCTGTACATTTTCCGTAAAATATCGTCTGCTTCGACCATTTTATCTTTTGCATGACGAATCGCAATATCATCACTGCTCAATTTACTGATCAATGCTTGTCCTGCTCCCCATGCATCCCCGACACCTGAAAAACAGCTTCTATACCGAGGATCACAGCCTAAAATGAGACCATCCAGTTCACTATGTAAATCGCGGTGCTTCGTTTCAATGACAGACAATTCGCCTACAACATCATTCGCCAGTCCTGTCAGCTGATCTGGATCAACCACAATGTCACGTGCCATCACATCATCTCCCTTCTCGATTTCTTTCTCTCCGTTCTTCTCGTCTCTTTCGCTCAAGCTCTTCCATTCTGGTAATTTCAGCTTTCCGTTCCTCGATTTTGACCGCTGCGTCGCGCAGTTCCTGACTTGTTTCAAGCAAGTCCTTTTCAAATTGATCATAGCGTGACGTTGTTTCCTCAAAGCTTTGATCAAATTTATTCCTTGCTTCTCCCTGCCAGCCTGATCCTACTGCCTTCAGCCGATTCTCCAGCAGCTGCTTTGACTGCCGAATCTCATCAGCTGCTTCCTGAAACTTTTGAGCGAGTGCCAGCGTTTGACTAGAATCCAACTTTCGCACCCCTTTCTCCCAATTTAACGTACAAATGGATGATTTTATATGTCCTCATTATAAATAAAAAGACACCCAAAAAAATCACCCTAAAGAACCATTCAACACACCGCCTAATGAAAGTAGGTCTTTTTCCTCTCTAATTTCCAGAGAAAACCTTTCTTGTTATGAAGCGCATTCAAGACGTGATAAAATGGACGTATTCTACAAAAGGAGTGACGTATAGATGAAAAAGGAAATGATTCAGCGTTTCACAAATTATGTGAAGGTAGATACGCAGTCAGATGCAGAAAAGGAAAGCTGCCCATCTACTGAAGGACAGTTGAACCTAGCGAGACAGCTAGTTGAAGAGATGAAGTCCATCGGGATTCAAGAAGTGACAATGGATGAAAACGGCTATGTCATGGGAACGATCCCGTCTAACACTGACAAAGAAGTGCCGACCATTGGCTTCCTGGCTCATATCGACACAGCCACTGACTTCACCGGCAAGAATGTGAAACCGCAGCTTCATGAAAACTATCAAGGCGGCGACATCACCTTAAATGAAAATCTACATATCGTTTTATCTCCAGCACAGTTTCCAAATTTACAAAAGTATCAAGGACATACGCTGATCACAACAGATGGCACGACCCTGCTTGGTGCAGATAACAAAGCAGGTATCGCAGAAATTATGACCGCTATGCATTACTTGATTGAGCATCCAGAAATCAAGCATGGAAAAATTCGCGTCGCCTTTACACCAGATGAAGAAATTGGCAGAGGGCCGCACAAATTTGATGTTGATGCCTTTGGCGCTTCCTATGCTTATACAATTGACGGAGGACCGCTCGGGGAGCTGCAATATGAAAGCTTCAACGCAGCAGGTGCGAAAGTATCAATTAAAGGAAACAATGTCCACCCAGGGACAGCAAAAGACAAAATGGTCAGTGCTGCGAAGATTGGGATGCTCTTCCATAACAAACTTCCTTCTGATGAATCTCCGGAATATACAGAAGGCTACGAAGGTTTTTTCCATCTCACGAAGTTTGTAGGAGAAGTCGAAGAAGCAGAGCTGCAATATATTATTCGTGATTTTGATAAAGACAAATTTAACGATCGCAAAGCACTATTTGAAAAAATAGCAAATGACTTAAAAGCCATCTACGGAGAAAACAGCATAAATCTCAGCATTCAAGATCAATATTATAATATGAGAGAAAAAATTGAGCCGGTGAAACATATTGTGGATATTGCCCATGAAGCAATGGAAAACCGCTCAGTGACACCTGTGATCGAACCCATCCGCGGCGGTACAGATGGCTCCCAGCTTTCATATAAAGGTCTTCCAACGCCAAACATCTTTACTGGCGGGGAAAACTTCCACGGTAAATATGAATTTATTTCTGTCGAGAACATGGTGAAAGCAACAGAAGTCATCGTTGAAATCGCACGTTTATTTGAAGAAAAAGCATAGATATGTTTACAACCGTTCCTGTTCGGGAACGGTTTTTTAATAAAAGTTTACAATTTTCTGAAACTTTTATGACACTTTTTCGTACTAATAGAGACAACACCAGAAAAATTCTTCTTGACGAGTGCAATAACTGGAAATATAATAGTTAAAAACAACCAGTATTTTAGACCTAAATTAGCAGATCAACTAAACCTTAAGAACTAAACCGATTCTGCTGCTTATTTTCAGTTATAAACATCACTCACCCTGTCTACACTAAAGAATAGGATGAATTGGAGGAATGTCATATGATGATTTTATTGATTATCGCTTCACTTTGCTGCTACTTACTATTCTCTTTCAAAAAAGATAACCGCACACCAAAACGAAAAAGCGCAGAGCTTTCGGAGTTTGAAATCTTTCGTATGCGCCGCCACTACAACGGAAAACGCCGTCATCCACTAAACGATGCACCTAAACAAGTATAAATCTAAAGAGAGAGCCTCATGAGGGGCTCTTTTTGTTTGAGTAAATAACAAAAAACGACCAGATTCATTGGCCGTTTTTCTTTTTATTTATATACCTTCGCAGGAACTTGAATCATAGGAATTCCTACATAATAAGGTGAAATTTCATATGGCTGGAAGACAACAGCAATTCCCTTTTTCGTGAAGTAATACTGCGTGTTGTAGTTGATTTCAATGTCACTTTTTTTCAGGTTCGCATAGAATTTGCTTTTATGTTTCTTTGTGTAGTTATAAATATAATCTCTTACTTTCGTACGTTTTTTCTTTGTTTTCACAACGTCTGTCAAGAACAGCTGCTTTGTCTTTTTCTTTGTTAACACATAGTTCATGCTGGAAACCATCGTATCCCCATGCATTCCACCATCATTCATGTAGTCATAGTTTAAGATACTGAGCTTCTTCCCATTGTTAAATTTCGTTTTAAACGATCTTTCGTACGTGATCTTCCCAAAGCCTTCCTTTTTCGCTTCGTCCTTTAAGAACAAGTACGTAGAATAGGAGAAGGAAATATCTTTTTTCAAATCACGATTGATGGTTTTCATATGCGCCTTGCTTAGGTTTTTCACCTGTGCATATTTGAACGTTTTTTTCTTTTTATAATAGTGTGTGCTTACTTTTGCTTTTTTTGCTTGTTTGGCATCCGCCGATCCAACTGGTGCAAACAACGAAACAATCAGCGAAAAAATGAGCAGACTGATCGTTAGGCCTTTTTTCATCGTCATAGTAAAAACCCCCATTTTTGTCTATTACCAATTGAGTATACCATGACAAAAGAACCAAAAGAAGCGCTATTTCCATATTATTCTTCCTTTTTTCACATCGGGTTTGTTTACCGTTATTTGTTTATGTAGAAAATTAAACAGTAAAAACCATTGACTTTTTCTCGAAAAGGTTGAATAATTGTGTATATTAAGAAAATTGAATCAAAAGGTAACCTTATTAAGAGTGGTGGAGGGACTGGCCCTGTGAAACCCGGCAACCGCTGTTCCTAGGAACAGAATGGTGCTAATTCCTTAGGCAAGCAGATGCTTGTTTGAAGATAAGGCAGAGTTCTCTCAGTATATGATGCTCTTCCTTATCCAAGGAAGAGCTTTTTTATTTGATTTTTAACCTGTAGAAAGAAGGGATTCAGCATGACACAAGTACAAACCATTGGAAAGAAAACAACGAAACCGCCATTTCGCGCAGATCAAGTAGGCAGTTTACTTCGTTCAGAACGTATCAAGGAAGCACGCAAGCAAAAAGCAGACGGCACACTGACAGCCGAGCAGCTCCGACAAATTGAAAATGAAGAAATTACACGCATTGTGGAGAAGCAAAAAGAAATTGGATTAGAGGTTGTCACAGATGGAGAATTCAGACGTGCATGGTGGCATTTTGACTTTCTTGAGGGATTAGATGGAGTCGAAGGATTTGAAGCGGATCAAGGTATTCAATTCCACAATACGACGACAAAAGCGCGTGGCATCAAGGTAACAGGCAAGATTGATTTTACAGATCATCCAATGCTGGAGGATTATCGTTTCCTTCACAGCATCGCTGGTGATCATACAGCTAAAATGACGATTCCAAGTCCGAATATGCTCTTTTTCCGTGGAAAGCTTGAAGAAGGAGTATACGACAGCCTAGAGGCATTCCACCATGATGTGGCACAGGCGTATAAGAAAGCCATCCGTGCTTTTTATGATGCAGGCTGCCGTTATCTACAGCTCGATGATACCGCATGGGCCGTGTTCTTTTCTGAAAAAGGTCATGAACAAATCAAAGCCTTTGGCCGAGAAGAAGATGAACTTCGTGAGTCATTTGCGAAAACAATCAATGAAGCGGTTGCCGATCGTCCAGAGGATTTGGTGATCACCATGCACATTTGCCGTGGTAACTTTAAATCGACGTGGGCAGCTGAAGGCGGTTATGAAGCAGCGGCAGAAACGATTTTTGCCGGCTTAGATCTGGATGGTCTCTTTTTAGAGTTCGACGACGATCGTTCTGGCGGTTTTGAACCCCTTCGCTATGTGAAGAACCCTAACCTACAAATCGTACTAGGCCTTGTCACTTCAAAATACGGTGAGCTTGAGCCTGTTGAACAGATTAAAAAGCGGATCGAGGAAGCGGCTCAATACGTGGACATTAATCAAATTTGTTTGAGTCCACAATGCGGGTTCGCCTCAACGGAGGAAGGCAATCTGTTAACAGAAGAGCAGCAATGGGAAAAGCTTCGTCATGTAATTGAGATTGCGGATCAAGTGTGGACTTCGTAGTCTCTTTGACGAAAAAAAGACAAACCGTAGTATGAGCGGTTTGTCTTTTTCTTTTAAGCATCTAAATGCTCACCATTCGTAGCAATCACTTGTTTATACCAATCAAAGCTTTTCTTTTTCTTTCTATCTAATGTACCGTTTCCTTCATTATCACGGTCGACATAAATGAAGCCGTAGCGTTTTTTCATTTCAGCTGTTGATGCGCTGACAAGGTCAATTGGGCCCCAGCTTGTATAACCCATCAAGTCCACTCCGTCTGCGATGGCTTCTTTCGCCTCTAGCAAATGGCTTCTGAGGTAATCAATTCGGTAATCGTCTTGAATGGACCCGTCTTCTTCTACTTGATCGACAGCTCCCAATCCATTTTCTACGATAAACAATGGTTTTTGGTAACGGTCATATAACTGGTTTAGTGTTGTACGAAGTCCTTTTGGATCAATTTGCCAGCCCCAATCACTTGCTTCTAGATAAGGGTTTTTCACGCCTTCAAATAGGTTACCACCAGTCACTTGTCCAAGAATCTCTGGATCTGTACTTGTCACAAAGCTCATGTAATAGCTGAAGCCAATATAGTCCACTGTATGGTTTCTTAGGATGTCTTCATCACCATCTTGGATCTCAATATGAATTCCATTTTCGCGGAAGTATCGTTTCATGTAACCTGGGTAGTAGCCTCTTGCCTGTACATCTGAGAAGAACAATGTTTTACGATCCTGATCCATTGCAGCAAACATATCTTCTGGTCTTGAGCTGTACGGATAAGTCGTCATCGCTGCAATCATACAGCCGATTTTCGCATCAGGAATGATTTCGTGTCCTGCTTTGACAGCTAAAGCACTTGCAACAAATTGGTGATGCGCTGCTTGATATTGAATGCTTTTCTCGTCATCACCCTCTTCAAATACAAGTCCGCCACCAGTGAAAGGCGCATGTAACACGACGTTGATTTCATTAAAGGTCATCCAATATTTCACTTTGTCTTTATAGCGAGTAAACAACGTTTTCGCATATGTTTCATAAAGATCGACAAGCTTACGGTTTCTCCAACCGCCGTAGTTTTTCACAAGTGCAAGCGGCATTTCATAATGAGAAATCGTGACAACTGGTTCAATTCCATGTTTATGCAGTTCATCAAATACTCTGTCATAAAAAGCAAGGCCTGCTTCATTTGGTTCAGCATCGTCGCCATTTGGGAAAATACGCGGCCAAGAAATGGATAGTCTGAAGCACTTGAATCCCATTTCTGCAAAGAGTGCAATATCTTCTTTATAGCGATGATAGAAGTCGATTGCATCATGATATAAATTAAGATCTTTCATTGATTCATCAAATGGATGCATAATACCATGCGGTGATACATCAGCTGTCGATAAGCCTTTTCCATCTTTATTATAAGCACCTTCAATTTGGTTGCCTGCAACAGCGCCGCCCCATAAGAAACCTTTAGGAAATGTTTTTTCTAACTTGTTCATGTTGAATGCCCTCCTCATTTTCTTCTACACTGACTGTGAGCAGTGTCTCTTTCACTGTAATCGTGCCATCTGTTTTCGCATCAACTTGTGCGAAATCATTTGTATTGGTGACGATAATTGGTGTCGTGACATCATAGCCTTCTTGCTGAATGCCCTCGATATCAAATTCAACGAGCACATCTCCTGCTTGAACAAGATCACCTGACTGCACATGACTGGTGAAATGCTTTCCGCCAAGCTTCACTGTATCAATTCCAACATGGATGAGAAGCTCTGTGCCTTGGTCACTCTTTAAGCCAATGGCATGTTTCGTTTGAAAAATGGTTTCAACCTTACCGTTGAACGGTGCTACAACACGTCCAACTGTTGGGACAATGGCTGCACCTTTACCCATGATTTCATTAGAGAATGTTGCATCATTGACTTGATTTAGCGGCTTTAGTTGACCTTCAAGCGGGCTTTGTACCACTTCATTTTGAAGCGTTGCTGTATCTTTCTTTTCTTCTGGTTTGTCTGCCTTTGTATCATCTTTCACTGGTACATCTTTGAACCCTAGAACAAGTGTCATGATGGTTGCTACGATAAAGCCGATCACTAAACCGATGATTGAATAGACAAACGTTGGTCCAATGAATGTTGGGATACCTGGAATACCTGCAGATCCAGACACCACATATGATTTTACTTTGAAGATGGACATGAACACGCCGCCTGCTGCTGCACCAATGAGGGCTGCAAAGAACGGTTTTTTCAATCGCATGTTCACACCATACATAGCAGGTTCAGTAATACCCATTAATGCTGTGATACTTGTAGACATCGCCAATGATTTGAATGTTTTGTTTTTTGATCTTAAGAAGACACCGAATGCTGCGCCTGCTTGTGCCATATTCGCTACAAACATCATTGGAAGAATGTAGTCAAAACCGTTTAACGTAATGTTGTTGATCATAATTGGAAGTAGTGCATAGTGCATACCCGTAATGATCAATGGTGACATGAAACCGCCGATCAAGAGTCCGGCCAAAATACCTGCATGTTTAAACAATAAATCAATTCCACCTGAAAGACCATTTCCGATAATCCCACCAAGCGGTCCAACCGCGATGAGCATAATTGGTACAACGACAAGAAGTGTAACCGTTGGAACAAGGATGATCTTTAATGATTTCGGACTATATTTTTCTGCGAATCTTTCAACATATGAGCCAAGCCAGATGGTGAGTAGAATTGGAATCACCGATGAAGAGTACACAACGGCAACCACTGGCAAGCCTAGAAATTCTGTATTTCCCGCGCCTAGTAAAGCAGTTAACTGCGGGTGCAGTGCTGCTGCTGCAATGGCAGCGGCAATATACTGATTTGTGCCAAGTTTTTTGGCTACGCTTACAGCTAGTAGAATCGGTAAGAAGTAAAAGGCTCCGTCTCCGATGGCTGTTAAAATTGCATACGTACTGCTTTTATCTGATATCCACTGGAACGTAAGCATGAGTGCCAATATTCCTTTGATCATACCGGCTCCAGCGATGGCTGGAAGAATCGGCGTGAAGACACCAGAGATAAAATCGAAAAGCTTTGATATCACATTTTGTTTTGATGCTTCTTCTGTACCGCCTGACTTTACATCTGTTGACAGTCCTGAGTCAGCAATCATCGCTTGATAGACATTTGAAACATCATTGCCGATAATGACATGATATTGGCCTCCGCTTTGATTCACACCCATGACGCCGTCTGTTGATTGCAGCTTCTCTTTATCCGCTTTGCCTTCATCGTATAAGTTGAAGCGAAGTCTTGTCATACAATGCGTGACGTGCTTGACGTTCTTTTCACCGCCGACAAGCTCTAGAACTTCTTTTGCTGTTTGTTTGTGGTTCATTGTATTACCCTCCAATCGTTGATTAAATCATGATATAGAAAAAACCTAAACATCCATTAATGTCCGAGAAATAGCAATTCAGACATTAATCGATATTTAGGTTTTGCCTGCTTAACCAGTAACAATCCTTCATAGCGATTGATCGTTATTTAATTTTTATAAGTCTTTAGATATAAAAAAACCTAAATCACGCCTTATCAAAGATAGGGACAATGATTTAGGTTTTGCCTGCTTGACCAGTAACAATCCTAAAAGATTGTGAGTTATGTTGTTTATAGTTATAAATTATCATGTTAATTTTATGATGTCAACGCTTTCTTTTTGAATTTATTTTCTTTTTACCACTCTGTCGATATGCAAAGTTAAATATAGCATCTCATCTTCTATGAGACTTCGGTTGTATTCTTTTTGAACATAATCATTAATTTTCTCAGCACATTGAAAAGCCGCGGTGTTTTTCTCTTTTACTACTTCATACAGGAATTCATTTTGATTTTCCATTTGTGTTTCGTTAAACAGACGCTGTCCAAAAAACTTCAAATGCGTGACAAAACGGAAATAATTTAATGATTCCTCGTCTAAATCAATTTGAAAGTGATACTTGACGATATTTAAAATATCTTGAATGAGTTTGGTAATTTGAATCACGTTTGGCATTTCTTCATTGAGCTCTGCATTGACAATATGCATGGCAATAAAACCGGCTTCATCCTCAGGAAGATGAATGTTAAGCTTGTCCTGAATAATCCGGATCGCTTCTACACCACACATGAACTCTTCTTTGTACAACCGTTTGATTTCCCAGAGCAAGGCATTTTTGATGTCCATTCCTTTTTGATGACGTTCAATAGCAAAGGTGATATGATCCGTCAGCGTCACATAGATGCTGTCATTCAAATTTTTATTAAGGGTTGTTCTCGCATGATCAATAATCGCCTCACACACTTGCATATACTCGATTGGAATATCATAAAGCAGGGTTTTGAATTTTTCTGATATATCTTTATTTTGAATGGAAAATACTTTTTCAATACGTTCTTCGTCAATCGGATCTCCACTTTTCTTTTGAAAAGCGATCCCTCTGCCCATAATGACCAGCTCATGCTGCTCGTCATCATACGCACTGACCACATTATTATTGATTACTTTCGAAATGATCAATTGATACCCCCCAGTACATTCCACTTTTTCGAGCAATTTATCGTTGATTGATATGTCATTTTATTATTATTTTCAAAAAAGAGGACTTTAAGATGATTTTACATTTTTTTTTGATACGGTCAACTAGAAAGAATGACATATTACCTCTCAAAAATGACGAAATAGGGGCAAAAAAGTCTAAAAACATACAAAAAAACACTCTATTAAGAGTGTTTAAAAAGTCTATTTTACAAAATCAGGAGCAATCCCAATTATAGACGACATTCTCGAAATTTTTTCGTTTGAGGTCTTCTGGTTTGATAAAAAAGTTGGCGATTCCGCAATCTCCCCACAACAGATCTACTTCATCATCTGAGTCGATTTGTAATAACAGAACGGTATGTTCCTGGTCTTCGTAGGTACGCGGGTCCTCTTGTGTAAAGCCTGGATATCCGCCCAATTTGTGACCAAAGCCACTCTCTGTCTCATAAAATTCATCCAGCAGGGCATCAGCTTCATTTCCAACAATGCCTTTTACATCTTCGAATAGGTCCCAGCTTCGCTTACCTGTGACTTTTTCAAAGCGAAAATCTCCTACACTGACCGTTTCGCTTGCCAGTTCACCTGTAATTGCGCCTTCCTTCGTCACAGGAAAATAAAAGTCGTCTGGAATTTTCACAAAAGAAAAATCAGTCAACAACTCTTCTTCGGCCAAGAAAGGTTCCTCAATAAATTTGATCCGAAAATCTTTTTGCTCTGTTTTATGGTCAAGATTCATCCCATAAAGATCATCATGCACAGAAATAAAGACTTGCAAAAGTCCTGTTTCTGGATAATCCTTCAGCTTCGGCAGCTGTCCAAAATTTATTTGTGCCAAAAGCTTCATAGGGTGTCCTTCACCATCAACTGGATATTCGTCGTTTTTTGGGAAGTAAGGATCGCCTGCAATTTTGCTGTCGTATGGTCCTGTTTTTCCTAGTTTCATCTGTAATTGAATCATTGGTTGTTCAGTTTGATCTAACATTGTACGGTAAGGTGCTATTATTTCTTGCAGCTTCGCTGATTGTGTAACGATGGTCTTCCTCCTTATGAATAGGTCTACTGACCAGACTAGTATCTCTTTTCTATCATACAGAAGTGTACCCTGCCTGTCAGCGATAAATCGGTCATTATCCGAACAACTTGCCCACCTTAAAACGTAAAAAAACCTCCGATTCATCTGGAGGTTTTGGTCGGTATTTTTTATTTCACTTGATAGTTCACTAAGTCTTCTGCCAGTGATTTCATCGTTTCATTTGTTTCATGAAGACCTTCAATAATTTTTGTGAACGTGCCTACAAGCTCTGCTTGATGCTCAGAGGAAGCGACAATTTGTGCTATTTCTTCTTCCATTCCTTTAATCGATCCCTGCACATCTTTTAGCGCTGTTTCAATATCCGTCGTCGCTTGTTTGGCGTGAGTTGACAGCTTTCTCACTTCCGTTGCGACCACTCCGAAGCCTGCTCCTGCTTCACCTACTCTTGCAGCTTCAATTGATGCGTTGAGTCCAAGTAAGTTCGTTTGATCAGAGATACCTTTTATAAGATTGGACACTTGATTGATTTTAGAGGAATTTTCTACAGTGGTTTTCGTGTTTTGTAGAATTTGTTCACTTGTCGCTTGTAGTTCCTCTGAATGTGCGGCAACTTGCTGTACCATTGCGACTAGTTTTTCGGAAGCTTGGTTGCTCTCCGTCATGATGTGATCTAATCGTTGTTGATTGGTCTGGTCATAGGCCACGCAGAAAGCAGCGACTACTTGACCCGTCTCATCTTTAATTGGAACGGCTACAATATCCATTGGAATCCCGTATACCTCTTTCGGAATTTGGATAAACGATGGCTCTCTCCCATTTTTCAACATAGAAAAGTTTTCGAACCCTGGAGCTACTATGTCCCCAGCTTTAAACCCTAAGTCAATGTTCCCATGTTGCTGATAATAAAGAACCTTCTCTTTCCCTAAAACAGAAAAGGTTAGTTGCTCTCTCATAGCTAGTCCAATGATTGGTAAAGCGTCTATTATGTTATCAATTCTCTGTGACATTCGCTCACGTTCATCCTCTCTTTTTCTCAGTACATCCTCTTTATCGGTTCGTTATAAGGTCTATTACAGCCTGTAATGTGCACTAATATCAATCAAATGACCTAATACATATAAAAAGCCCACATTCTACCAAGAGAATGTGGGTATTTTTAAAAAAAGGACATGCACATCAAGACACTGATACCGATGAGCAAAAGATACATATAGTCGATCCACGAAGTGCTGATGACATGATAATACGTCCGCTCCCTCGCCCCCGTGAAACCTCGTGCTTCCATCGCAATCGCTAAGCGCTCTGATTTTCGTACGCCCTGCGTAAAAAGAGGAAGTGCATAACGCATAAAGGCTTTCCAGCTGTTTTTTTGCTTATAGCCTCTGATTTTATGTGCTGCCTTCATTTGCTTTAATTCACTTTGAAATAACGGGATAAACCGGAAGCCGGCAAGCATCCCATATGCCCATTTTGGGGACATTCGGCATTGATGTATTAAGCTCATCATAAAGGCCGTCAAATCTGTTGTGGACGTAAAAAGGAGACCGAATGTCACAAAGCCAAGCATTCTGAAAGAAATGGTAAGGCCATTTTTCAAACTCTCCTCTGTGATATGAAACCATGCCCACTTCCAAACAGTATGATCCCCCTTGCCAAAGGCCGCCATCATCCAAAATACGAGAATAAAAAAGAGCAGATAAGGGACAAGTCTTGTGAAAAGATACTTCATATTCCATCCGCCTAAGACAAGTCCAATACCAAGTGCAAACAGCCAGATGATGAAGGTTGTTTTAGGGTCAGATATCGCCATGAGACAACACATCGCAAGCAGATGAGCGAGTAATTTGATGACTGGATTCACAGTGGAAAGAAAGGAGTGATTACTTTGCAATCGTCAGCACGTCCTTTCTTTCAGCCACATAGCGATAATGCAAAGGGGCTCTCAGCTGATAAGCATCGACAAGTTCCTGATTTGAAAATAAATCATAAGGCGTGCCATCATACACATGCTTTCCTTGGTGAAAAAGAAGCACTTGATCGGCACACTTATCGACGAGGTCCATATCATGTGTGACCATCAAAATGGTGGTGCCTTGGCATTGACGCTCTTTCAAACGCCTCATTAATTCCTTCGCCGTTCTTTCATCCTGCCCGAAAGTCGGTTCGTCTAACAATAGTACATCCTGATCAAAAAGGAGCATTGTGGCCACACTCAATCTTCTTTTTTGACCTAAGCTTAAGGTGAAAGGATGCGCTTTTGCATGCTTCTCTAAACCGAACTCTTCCAATAGCTGAACTGTTTTTTCTTGCACAACGGATTCTGGCCAATTTCGCTGTCTTCCACCAAATGCGATTTCATCGTAGACTGTATCTTGTATGAATTGAAGCTCCGGATTTTGAAACACAAAGCCTGCTTTTTCATATAGTCGTCGGTCAGACCACTTTTTGAGGGGTGTCTCTTTTAAGAAAATGCTGCCTTTTTTCGTTGGCTCTAAACGGACTAAATGTTTGAGACATGTGCTTTTCCCGCTTCCATTTTCCCCAATTATCGCCACCCAATCCCCTGCTTTGATATCCAGCTGAAGGTCACTCATAATCCTTTTTTTCCCGTAGCTTAATTGAAGATCTTCTGTGCGAATGATGGTCTCTCGCTCAGTCGACGGCACTTTTTTACGCTGCTCTTTTCTTGCTTCAAAGGTTTGCATAAGCGTTTGACTCATTGGATGAAATGGGTCTTGAATAATTGCGGACCATTTCTCGGGAAATAATTTCGGCCGCCAAATCCCTGCCTCTTTCATTTCTTCTTCATATGTCGCGAGCACATCTTTTGGAGGCCCCTCTGCTAAAATGCTGCCTTGATCGTCTAATAAAATCACCCGGTCCATCCATTCGATGACACCATCTAGCACATGCTCTACAAAAATCATGGTTTGTCGCTGCTCACCTGCAAGCTGCTGTAGCAGCTGGAAAACCTCCATTCTGCCTGCTGGGTCAAGCTGTGCGGTCGGTTCATCAAAGAACAGCACATCTGGCTCTAACGCTAGTAAACAAGCAAGTGCCAATCGCTGCTTCATGCCGCCAGATAATGTATGAATGTCTGTATCCGGATCGACATCGAGTTGGACTTTTTGCATGAGCTGCTGAATGATGTCATCCATCTCTTCACGAGGGACGGAACGGTTCTCTAAGCTAAAGGCAATTTCTTCATTGACGCGGTGCATACAAAACTGGGAATCAGGATCTTGAAACATGACGCCTGTATGTCTTTGCAATATCACTTCGCCCTGCATGTCAGCTTCCATATGTTCTGGAATAATCCCAGCCAGAACTGAAATGAGTGTGGATTTACCGCTTCCGCTTGGTCCTAAAATAAGCACCTTTTCTCCTTTTTGAATGGAAAGAGAGATTTGATGCAAAACAGGCTGAGGCTGTTCATAAAAACGGACAGTGAGATTATTGCACGCGAGAAATGAATCCATGCTGTTCACCTTTATTTCGTTTTTCTTTCATGATGGCATATTGATTCAGTACACCGGTTTTGGATAATGCGTCCACCACAACTTTCGCTAAGCATCCGCCCAGTATCATCCCGCTGATGATTTGAGTCATCAGTGTGATGAGTAAAACTTGAGGCGTGTAATAACCAAAGCCATTTGCAACGAGGCTATATGCCATTGCTCCAACAGCTGCAAAGGCACCTGACAGCATCAGTGTCCACATGCGATATCGTTTATAACCAAAAAGAGCAAAGGCGATTTCTGCCCCAAGCCCTTGGCATACACCAATCAGCAGGGCTGAAAGACCAAAGTGGCTGCCTGTCAGTAATTCCACAGCGGCAGCGGCTGTTTCTGCAATCAGGGCAGCTCCCGGCTTTTGGATGATATACGCGACGATTGGACTGGCAATCACCCAAATGCCAAACATGATGTTGCCTCCTGCTGGGCCAACAAGTGCTGTAATTGGTAAGTAAAGTGTGGACCATCCTAAATAGATGACACCGCACGCAACGGATAAAATGACAGCAAGGACGACTTCTTTCATCTTCCATGTCATGATGAATGCACCTGCAATGGAACTGGCCACTCTTCCACCGTAAACGCCATTTCCCAAAACTTGTACTCAAGCTGACAGCTTAAGATAAAGTGCTGTTTCATTTTTTCCTTTTCCTTCTCACTTGCTCCTTCCGCCAGCTGATCGAGCCGCTTGCAAAGCTCCACTGTAATAGAGTCGGTTAACCCTCCATAAAACGTGATCCACTCATAAAACGGATGTGACGGGTCAGGCTGCACGTCTGAGAGCATTCGTTTTCCAATTTCCCAATATGTCCAAGGACATGGAAGCAGGACAGCAATGATTTCCCCAAGCGTGCCTTCCTGGGCGACTTGCAGCATGTGATGAATATAGTGATGAGCACTCGGAGCCAATGAAGCTCCTTGGAGCTCATCATACGATACACCTGCCACTCGGCAAAGATTTTGATGAGGGTGCGTCTCACTATCTAGTACAAACGCAATCTGTTGATGGAAAAAGGCAATATCTTCTTTGTCTGTACATCTGCTTAGAGCCGCTGCATAAATTTTAATAAATGCATGTAAGTATTCTGCATCTTGTTTGACGTAATGAATGATCTGTTCCTTTTCCAGCTTTCCTGCTGCCAGGCCTCTGACAAACGGATGCTGATAAATGGCTTCAAATAATGGTTCTGTTTCTTTTCTTAATTGCGCTGAAAATGTCATAAAAAAGCCTCCTCTTCTTCAGTTGAATAAATGAAAAAGCCACCCCAAATGGAGCGGCCTTCTTATCGATTCAATCATGAATAAGACAAGGTCCAGCTCCACTTCCCTCCGCTAGTACGAACTAGATCAGGTTCAAAGGGTCCAAGATTTCCTCTTGTCTCAGTCATACATGACTCCCCTAGTGGACTTATATCATTTAATTATCTTTACTCTACACATGTGGTGATTTTATGTCAACCGCCTTTCTTAATTCAATGTTTTGATCGTTGGCAGCTTCTCGATCCCTGCGGCATAGTAAAAATTAAGGACACTGAAGAAATCAATTGGCTTTCCTGTTTTCAAATCAACAGCTAAAATATGATCACCGTAATTTGTCATATCATCAATATCTAAATACCTTGGCGTTTTCTTGCCAAGTGTATCTACAAAGGTATCGTGGTAATATTGACCGCTTGCATATGAAGATTGATGGTACATAAACAATGTCTCCACATCTAAGTAGACGAGAATGGCCTCTGAGGAGCTTGCATAAGGCGCTGAGTACGACACTGGAGCGGAAATGCTTTTCACTTTTACACTTGAAATTGAGTGGGTTCTTTGTTCGTATTTACCATCATAAGAGAAATAAAATACACGCTCCCATTCATAATCTGCTGTCTTCGATTGCTTGTTGTATACTTTTGCGCCATTTGCAAATACATCCCCATTTGCATACGCAGCTACAAAGTATTGTAAGGTTGACGATAGGGATACAGCCCCTGTGAAATTGGGCGGGTTTTTTGCATTCACCTGTAACGTGTAAGAGTCTCCGAAATCTCCACCGCTTGTGATACCGAATGCGTAGTCACCTGCTGGTAAGTTGGTCAAACCAAGGAGACTGCCTGCGGGCTGAATCAGGTCTGTCGGGTACGCTTGTCCTGTTTCATAATCAACAACAAATAATTGAACGAAATAATCGGGATTTGAAGAGGTAATCCGGCTGATGAGTGCCTGAGGTGAAGATGTGCTTAAAAACCATAAATCAACTGGGTCGTCCTCTGATAAGACAACAGATTGGTTGATTGCTAGTCCATCAATGGAGCGAATGGCAGATGTACGCATCTTGCCATCTTTAGCGGCTTTTCGTTTGATACTGATTCCATTTTTCTTATCTACTTTAAAAGATTTTTTCAGTTGCTTCTGTTGGATAGCGGTTCCTTCATCCTGCTTCAAAAACGACTCTTGCACTTGCTGAATAGCTTTTTCCGTCAGTGGTGACAATTTCCCATCTGATTTCGGTGCTTCTTCTGCTTTTAATGCTGGTGAAAATAAACCTGTTGTGACAAGTAAAATAGACAATAAAGCTGCAGTGATTTTCACATAAAATGCTCTCACAGGAACATCCCCTTTTTCCTTAATTGGGTTTTTTGCCCTGTTAATATTTTACCATTATTCTATTCATTGTTTTGGTCTTTTTTAGGACATCTTTATGACAAAAAAACCAGCCGCATATATTACGACTGGTTTTTGATCATTTTATGAAATGGTTTTAACAAACAGGCGTGCTGTTTCTGCGCTGGAACCTGGGTTTTGTCCAGTAATGATTTGCCCGTCAACTACAGCGAATGGTGCAAAGGCATCTCCTTTTTCAAACGCTGCCCCTTGCTCACGAAGTTTTGTTTCCAATAAAAATGGAACCTTTGATGTCAGCTGAACAGCTTCCTCTTCTTCGTTTGTGAAGCCTGTGATTTTTTTGCCTTCGATAAAAGATTTGCCATTTTGATCCTTCACATCAACGAATGCTGAAACGCCGTGACAAACAGCTCCGACTGCACCATTTTTGTCTGAAATGGCTAAGATTGCATCGGCTACCAGTTGATTAGATGCAAAGTCGATCATTGGGCCGTGTCCTCCCGCAAAGAAGATGCCATCATAATCAGCTGGGTTCACATCTGTAAGCGCCTTTGTGTCTTGAAGTAATTCATATACATCTTCATATTGCGCTGGAACACCTTCTGGAATGGAATTTTTATCAATAGGGACAGTGCCTCCTTGAATAGAGACAATTTGGACATCTAGTTCATTTTCTTTAAAAATATGAAATGGCTCTGCCAATTCTTCTAGCCATAAGCCTGTTGGATGTCCGTTCATTTCCGAACTGCTTGTCGATACTAATAACACTTTCTTACTCATCTTGATCATCCTTTCGATATATCATATGGTTATTTTATATTTTGCACAATTAAATATCAAGCAATTAAACTTCAATGCAGCTCTTTATGGTATACCCGATTTTCTAAAAAATATGGCATGACATCAAATCTAATCAATATGTCACATTCTATTGGTAGGGCATTTCATGTAAAATTGTCATTGAGTGATATCATATGAGGTAAGATGGATAGACCTCTCGGATGTGAGGGGACTTTAAAAGGAGTGGAAAAGAGATGAAAACCTATTCGATTGTGATGATCATCATCACGCTCTGTATCATATTGGCCGTCTTTTTGATGAACCTAACAGGGGTCATGTATGGAAAAATTATTTTGGCTGTTGCCGTTGCTCTTTGTCTGACATCCATTATTCGTCTGATGGGTCTTCGAAAAAGATAAAAGCCGCCCTCACTAGGGCGGCTTTATTTATGGTTAAATTGCCAGGATAAGCGCAATTAATGCAAGCAGCGCTGGTACTCCTTGCTTGATGATGATTGATTTATTAGAGGTCACACCGCCAAATACCGCAGCGATGATCACACAAAGAATGAAAAATAGCTGAATCATATATCCAACAGTATTCGATCCGAGAATGAGCCCCCAAATGAGTCCTGCAGCTAAAAACCCGTTATAAAGCCCCTGATTGGCAAACATCACTTTTACATTTGGATCCTTTTGCAAGTGTTCTGGCAGCTTAAAGGATCTCTTTGCCATCTTTGATTCCATAAAAAACATTTCTAATAACATAATGACAATGTGTTCTAATGCGACAATTCCTACTAATATCATTGCTAAAATATTCAATTTAGTTAATTCCTTTCTGATAGACGATCACGAATCTCTATTTTATCCGTGTATAAATCAAAGTCTTGTATTAATTCAAGCGCTTCAGTAAACCGGCTTTGTGGAATGTCTTTCATTTTTCTCACACCGAATTCCTTTTTAATAAAAGCCATGATGGTATTGATATGAAGCTTACCGTGACCATCATACTCCAAATGGCTGCAAAAAGTCTGCATCGTCCCTCTAATCACCTTTAATTGCTTAGCAGTGACACAACTCATTGGTAACGCTCATCCTTTCCTTTGTTTTAACAGCTAAAAAAGAACCATGAATGAAAGAAAAACCTTCCAGTCTCTATTATATAATGGTTTCATTCGGATATCAAAATAAAAGAGAACAGACATTCGACCAAAAAGCCGTCCTTTTCATCAAAAACAGTTTATTACCATATCAAAAAGCCGGATTCAATGGTAAAATCCGGCCTTCTGTTTAGTTACTTTTAGAAATTAATACCTTTCCAACAGAACGATCCTTACTTTGTCCAACGACTTTAAAGGATAGACCATATGTTGGTACATCACGTCCTGCATCTGGGTTATTTGGATTCACATAATTCTTTTTATCACTAAATGTACGAGTCGGGCGAATATAGCGATCTGCCAACGTTAAGCCTGTTGTCGCTGTATAATCAATATTCAGCTTCGTACTTGGATTCAAAGAAAATGCTGCATCATGTACTTGGAAGCCTGTGGCAGCAATGGAGCCGTCACTCCATTTCAATACTTGCTGATCTGCATCTACTACCCCAAGGAAACCGTTCCCTGGGTGATTTCCTACCCAGTTATCACTATAGGATTGATCGACATACCACACGACCAAACCGTTATTATAGCTCATGAGGCTTGCCCCACGTTTGATATGCTTTAAGCCTTTATCAACGTCAGCATAAGAGCGCCACTCTAGCAAATAATATTGGGGTGCATATTGTTTTCCATTAGATTTTGAGAATCCGTTAAAGGTGAACTTAGACGTGCCCTCGGCATCATCTGACCACACTTTCGTCCCATCTGCTGTGATGTTTAAATCATCTACAAATAAGCCTGGCAGTGAATAGCCTGCATCGGTTGTATAGCGGAATTGCAGGTCGATTTTCTTCCCTGCATAAGCAGAAAGATCAAAGGCTGCATCTACCCATCCGTCCGATTTTCCGTCAATTCCATTGCCTTCGTTCGCACCTGCTTCATTTCGATCATTCGTGATGTTACCAGAAATGGTCTTCCACTGATCAGTTCCTGTTTCACGTACTTCTACATACGCATAATCATAATCTTCTTCGATATCATACCATGCTTTAAATGTAAGCTCTGCTTTGCTCCCCTTCGACAAATCGATACCTGTTGTCGTCATGGTCGCATTCAAATTGTCACCCGTTCCGCTGAAGTACGAATATTGTCCTTGAGCAGGTTTTGTGACCACAATCTCTTTATCTGGTAAATCCACTCGAACCGCATCATGGTTCGTTCCTTTTGTTGCTGCTTCATCAATTAGCACTGTTTTGCTTTTCTTTAATGTTTTACCATCAATGGTTTGTCCAGTAAGCCAGTTACCGCCATGCAAGTTTTGAAGCATTTCTTTCGCATATGGACTAAAGCCTGTTGGTTCCGTTCCAGGGACTTTACCTGCCCAGCTTCCGCTTGACATGATCGACCAGTATGAAACAGGCTCGCCTCCGCCTGTGTACTGTGTATCGTACTCATCAGGAAGACCAAGGTCATGTCCGAATTCATGTGTGAACACGCCTGCCGCGCCATCTTCAGGCTCGATAGTGTAATCTAACGCACCTAATTTTCCGCCTTGCCCGACTTCAGATTCAGTGTTTGGAATTTCAAATACATCACCAAGTGACCAGCGGTGCGACCAAATCGCATTAGAGCCAAGTTGTCCGCCGCCAGCTTCTTCACCTACGCCAGCATGAACGACCATCAGATGGTCAATGATGCCGTCTGGTTCGTTATAAACGCCGTCTCCATCCATATCATAGCGGTCCCATTGATCATATTCACCGAGATCAATGTTCGGGTCTTTTGCTGCTGCTTCGAGTGCTTCTTTCACCAATTCACGCGGTTTGCCGTCACTGCCTGATTCGTCTGGTACGTTTCCACCGTAATAGGCTGCTTCATGCTTAGCTGTATACCATCCTGCAACTGTTCCACTGATTGTGTAACTACCGCCGGACTGCTTTTCATAATATTGCTTCATGGATACTTTGCGTTTACCATCTGGACCGATGTAGCCATTTTTTCCGAAAAGCATATCTTGATAGTGCTGTTGATTGTACTTGTCATAGTACATATCAGTCTCTTCTTTTTTAATACTATTATGCTTATAATCTTTAAAATCTACTAATAAAACCAATACCTTATCATTGCGAACATCGCCTTTATACTTTTCCTTTTTGACCGGTTTTACATGATTCCCTTCTTTTCCTTTATGCTTCTTTAACTTTTTCTTGTTGGCTAATTTGTTATGTACCTCTTGTTTGTATTCTTTCAGAAATCCAGGCTCTTCTGTTAAGGTGCTTGCACTTTGTTTCATGGCAGATTCTTCTTTTTTCTTTAGATATTTCTTTAATGCTTTTTGGGTTTCTGCCTCATTGGCATTCTTTTTGATCTTTCCTTGTTTTTTCAAGGCTTTGATGAGACGGTCTTCATTCACGACACTTGCGTCAAATGGAATACCTGAATAATGACCGCCATCTGAGGATGTTGATTTCTCTGTGGTGTGGGCAGATAGAGGGGTGCTGAAAGCTGCCAATGTGCCTAAACTGAGGACAGCCGTTAGTGCAATGCTCGTCCATTTCCCTTTTTTCATATTAGTTCCTCCCTAATTTGGTAATAAATAATATCTCATTCTAGCATATTCCAATATACTTAAGTCGAAAAACATTTTATTTTCAGAAACTTTGTGGAAAATGCACAATACGGGAATGAAATGGGTGGAACAAGGTGTCGAAAATAAAAGAACCCTAGACGATAACCGCCTAGGGTGTTTGTTGTTTTACTATGAAAGCTGCTGGCCTTGAAAGGCAACAACGTCAAGTGGAGCGGCTAAGAATTCTTTTGCCTTCGCTACGAAAGCTTGGAAATGTGCACTTGCATTATGGCTCTGAACCGCAGCGTCATCTTTCCACACTTCTACCATTAAAAAGGTATTTTCCTTTTCTGTATCCTTGAACAGCTTGTAGGATACATTGCCTTCTTCCGCTTGTGAAGCTTTCATTAACGCGTTGATTTCTTCTAGAAATACGTTTTCTTTTTCTGGATGGATCGTCATCCCAGCATGAATAATAATCATATGATCGTCTCCTTTTGAAAAGATATTATTTCCACTCTGTAATGCGTTCAATCGGTAAGCGGTAAGATGCATAACCTTCGTCAGCAGCTTTCCCAATTGATAGCAACATCACTGGTACATAACGTTCTTTATCCCAGCCAAATGTTTCAGCGATGACTTCTTTATCAAATCCGCCAATTGGATTTGTATCATAGCCGTGTGCCCGTGCTGCAAGCATAAGCTGCATAGACACAATTCCACCGTCAATTAAGATTGTTTCGCGATTCACTTGCTCTGGAAGAACCTCAAAGTGTGCAGTTAGTGCAGCAATTTGTCTTTCTTTCACTTCTTGCGGCATGTAGCCATGCTCTACTGCTTTTGAATAAATTTCATCTAAGTATTCATTGCTTTTCATATCTGCAAATACTGCAATGACAGCTGCTGATGTTGACACTTGTGTTTGGTTAAATTTTGCAAGTGGTGCAAGCTTTTCTTTTCCTTCTGGGCTGTCAATGACCATGAAGCGCCAAGGCTGTGCATTCACTGATGATGGAGCCGTTGTTGCTTCTTCTAGAATTTCTGCCATTTCTTCTTTGCTGATTTTCACAGCTGGGTCATAGTTACGAATGGAGCGGCGCCCTTTCATAATTTCCATAAAATCGTTTGTTTTTAATGTTGTAGCCATGTTGAAACACTCCTTTAGGTTGTTTGAATCTTTTCGATGTTTTGTTGTATTCGCATGAGCACATCAGTGAGAAGCTTTCGTTCTTCGTCACTTACGTTTTCAAGCATTTCTGAGATAAATCGTTCTTTTTCTTTTTTAGAAGCTTCGATTCTCGTTCTACCTTCTTCTGTCAGACGAACAAGTGTGACTCGATTATCTTCTGGCTTTCTTCTGCGCGTAACCATTCCTTTTGTTTCTAACTGTTTTAAGTGACGCGTCACAGCCGCACTGTCAATATTCACTTTTTTCTGCAAATCTGACTGGCTGATTTCGTCGGCTTGGAATAACAGTGATAGCAACTCTAGTCTTGATTGGCTGATGCCCGTGCATGCTTCGAACTTCACACCCATCATACGGTTCACGCACTGCAAACGGTATAATACCTCTGCTTCTTCAGAGCAAAATGCAGTCAATGCCATCCCCTCTTTTCTATTCAGATCAATTAGTTGATATATCAATCATTGACTCGTCAACTAATATACACCCATTATTTGATGATTGCAAGAGGTTTGTTTCATAAAGTGAAATTTTTTATCTCAATAGAAAAAGAAATGAACAAAAAAAGGACAAAAGCGACGAAGCACTTTTGTCCTTTTTCCTTTATTCTGTGATCACAGTGTGAATGAGAGTTGGTGCATCAGCATGATCTGCGATGCGGATGTTGTCATAAATTTTTTCCATGACATGCGCAACATCTTCACGATTTGCATGAAGTGTCACGAGTGAATCTCCTTTTTCAACACGATCGCCGACTTTTTTGTTCAGCATGATGCCGACAGATAGGTCGATCTCGTCCTCTTTTGTTGCACGTCCTGCTCCAAGAATCATCGCTGCAACACCGATTTCGTCTGCGACGATTTCAGCAACCACACCTGATTCCTTTGCAGGAACGTCGATTTGGTAAGGGGCTTGCGGCAGTTTTTCCGGCTGATCCACAATCGAGCCGTCTCCACCTTGATTTTCTAAGAATTCCTTGAATTTCTCAAGTGCTTTGCCGTTTTTCATGACTTCAATTAGCTTTTCTCTTGCTTCATCAAGTGTCTCTGCTTTTTTCGCAAGAACAACCATTTGACTTCCTAATGTGAGCACAAGCTCGTTTAAGTCTTCAGGACCTTCGCCTCGGAGTGTATCAATCGCTTCTTTCACCTCAAGGGAATTTCCAATCGCTAATCCTAGCGGCTGAGACATATCAGAGATGACAGCCATCGTTTGTCTGCCTACGTTGTTTCCGATGCGAACCATTGCTTTTGCAAGTTTCTCAGAATCCTCAGGGGTTTTCATGAAAGCACCTGCGCCTGTTTTCACATCTAGTACGATTGCATCTGCACCAGCAGCAATCTTCTTACTCATAATAGAGCTTGCAATGAGCGGGATCGAGTTAACGGTACCTGTCACATCACGAAGGGCATAAAGCTTTTTATCCGCTGGTGTCAGGTTGCCTGATTGCCCAATGACCGCTACTTTATGACGGTTCACGAGCTCGATGAATTCGTCTTTTGTAATTTCTACGTGGAAGCCTTTTACCGCTTCAAGCTTGTCCACTGTACCGCCTGTATGTCCAAGGCCGCGGCCAGACATTTTCGCAACAGGTACATCCAGTGCAGCCACAAGAGGAGCGAGTACAAGCGTTGTTGTATCACCTACACCGCCTGTTGAGTGCTTGTCTACTTTAATGCCCTCAATGGCAGACAGGTCAATCGTGTCTCCTGAGTTCGCCATAGCGAGCGTTAAGTCTGCACGTTCTTGATCCGTCATATCTTGGAAGAAAATTGCCATAGCCAAGGCACTTGCTTGGTAGTCAGGAATTGTTCCGTCCGTATATTCTTTGACAAAGAAAGAAATTTCCTCTGAAGATAATTCTTTTCCGTCACGTTTTTTCGCAATGATATCTACCATTCTCATTGTTTTCACCATTCCTTTTTTTAAATTAGTAAATCAAACCGACAACGCCTGCTGTTAAGAAGCTGACAAGTGTTGCACCGAATAACAGCTTTAATCCAAAGCGTGCGACAACGTTCCCTTGTTTTTCGTTTAAGCCTTTGACTGCTCCAGCAATGATACCGATAGAAGAGAAGTTCGCAAATGACACAAGGAATACAGAAATGATCGCTTCTGTACGAGCACTGAAATGCAAACTATCTCCATTTAGAGCAAGCATTGCCACAAATTCGTTAGATACCATTTTCGTTGCCATAATGCTTCCTGCTTGTACGGCTTCGCTCCAAGGTACACCGATAAGGAAAGCAAATGGAGCAAACACATATCCAAGTACATCTTGGAAAGAAACACCGATGACAGCTGTAAAGATTCCATTAATCATCGCAATTAATGCAACGAATCCAATCAACATCGCAGCGACAACAATCGCTACTTTGAAACCATCCATAATATATTCGCCAAGCATTTCAAAGAAGGATTGCTTTTCTTCTTCAACGACTTCGAGCATGTCTTCGTCCTTAGCTACTTCATATGGATTGATAATAGACGCGATAATAAATCCACCAAATAGGTTCAGCACAAGTGCTGTGACCACGTACTCTGGTTTAATCATTTGCATGTACGCACCGACAATAGACATCGATACTGTCGACATCGCAGATGCACATAATGTATAAAGACGCTGCTGAGGTAACAATCCAAGCTGCTTCTTAATAGAAATAAACACTTCTGATTGTCCTAAAATCGCAGACGCTACTGCGTTGTAAGATTCTAGTTTCCCCATACCGTTTACTTTGCTAAGCAAATAACCGATTCCGCGTACGATAAGCGGAAGGATACGCCAATGCTGCAAAATACCGATCAATGCCGAAATAAAGACGATCGGCAGTAAGACGTTGATGAAGAAAGTTGACGCATTATCATTCATTAACCCGCCAAATACGAAGTTGATTCCTTCGCCGGCATAGCCTAGAAGCATTTGGAATCCTTTTGCAAAGCCGCCGACTAGGAAGTTTCCAACACCTGTATTGAGCAGAATATAACCTAAAATAAATTGCAGTACAATCATGACAAATACTGGACGGAATTTTACTCGTTTTTTCCCGTTACTAGCCAGCCATGCAATGGCGAGAATCACCAGCAAACCGATGATACCAATCAAGTATTTCATGTTTTTCCTCCTCGAATGAATTCGTTTACATTAATGCGATTGTATGGAACAAACCCTATTTCGTAAACAAAGAGCGGAAGAAATTCCCAGAAGTGAGATCCTTCCGCTTATGACTTTTTCATCATTTATGAGTCACGAATGTTATCCTACCATAGGATCGTATGAATTAATAGTCTTTCGAAGGAGCTGATTGATCCCCTTTGATAATGGAAACGCCTGCACTGGCACCAATACGGGTAGCGCCTGCAGCTGTCATGGCTTCAACGTCTTCTTTTGTTCTCACGCCGCCTGATGCTTTTACACCAATGTCAGGTCCAACTGTTTTACGCATTAATGCGATATCCTCAACTGTTGCACCGCCTGTACTAAATCCAGTCGAAGTTTTCACAAAATCAGCGCCAGCTTTTACTGAAAGCTCACAAGCTTTGACTTTCTCTTCATCTGTTAATAAACAAGTTTCAATGATGACTTTCACTAAGGCTTTGCCTTTTGCTGCGTCTACAACTGCACGAATATCTTGTTCAACTGCATCATATTCGCCGTCTTTCAATGCCGCGATATTGATGACCATGTCCACTTCAGTTGCACCGTTTTCAATTGCATCATTTGTTTCGAATGCTTTCACTGCTGTTGTGTTTGCACCTAACGGGAAACCGATGACTGTACATACATCAACGCCTGTTCCTGCTAGTTCCTTTGCTGCAAGAGATACCCAAGTTGGATTCACACATACGGATGCAAATTGATGAGTTTTTGCTTCTTCAAGTAACTGCATAATGGCAGCTCTAGATGTATCTGGTTTTAGTGCTGTATGATCAATGAGCTTTGCTATCGTCATGCTTACACTTCCTTTTAATTATGATACTTTCATCATATATGACCAATGAACATTTGTAAACATAGTTATGAAATTTTGTTCATCTATTTTGTGACATTTAAAAGAGCCTTTGCTGTATGCTGATCAATAATCAATACGTTCGCATATTTTCCTCTTAGTGCCCCGTGGATAGAAGCAACCTTGCGATGTCCACCAGCAACAAGAATGGAGCGTTCTTTTGTCCTTAAATCATCAAGCTCCACACCAATAGTGCGGTTGTTAATCGCTTCACTGCAAATGCGCCCTTCCTGATCATAAAAGCGCGAACAGATGTCTCCGACGCTGGATGCTTTGAGCAGCGCTTTTTCTTCTTCACGGAAATAACCAAGTCTAAACAAAAGTGCTTCATCTCTTACCGTTCCAACAGTAAACACAGCAATATTCGCCTGTTTCCCCATTTCAATGATGCGCTGAATATGTCTGTCCTGCTCAACCATCTCCTTGACGGCAGCACTGTCAAATACGACAGGAAGCGGCAAATAGCGCGGTGCTGTTTGAAAGGCCTCAGCAAACAGCTGGATGGTTTCCGCAGAATATGTATTCACATGGGAGTGGCTGATCCCACCCTTCAGCTGGACAACCTCCACACCTTTGACCTGTTTAGGTTGCATCTTTTGGGCAATTTGATACATGGTGGTTCCCCAGCTCACACCAACGATATCACCGTCTTTCACTGTGTCTTGCAAGTACTCGGCACCAAATTGGCTCAAGTATTCGGTAATCGTTGGATAATCATCTTTGGGCGAAAACACCACATGAGCTTCGAGCAGGTCATATTTTTCCTTGAGCAATGAAGATAGCTCATTTAAGTCTTCAAATGGGTCCATTACCGTTATCTGGACGTACCCCTTCTCCTTCGCATATTGAAGCAGCCGAGACACAGTTGGTCTCGACAGGTCGAGTTGTTTGGCAATTTCCTGCTGGCTGTAATCCGATAAATAATAAAGCCTTGCCGCTTCAATACTCAGTTGTTGTTTCTCCCGATCCATTCGTACGCCTCCTTTTTTCTTCTATCATAACAAAATGTTCATCTTATCATGCACAAATGTTCATTTGAAGAAAATCGTATAGGCGGCTTGGAAGGTTTCATTCTTCTCTAAAGTTTGAATACCGAACTTTTCCTTGTACTGCCCATTCGCCCCTTCAACATCGGCAATACCGTACCAAGGCTCAATACATACAAATGGAGCCATTGTGCCTTTTTCTTTATTATAAGGTGACCAAATACCAACAAACGGAAAACCAGTGAGATCAACCTCAACCCCGTGACCTGCCTGAGAAATCAATGACACTCGATTGATATGACTATAGATCATCGCATCATGCTGAAAAAGCTCTGGTCGAAGCTGAATCGGTTCAAGTTGAATGCCTTTTTCTTTCTCCCTGACAAGTGAATTTTTTAGTTCATATTGGACAGGAAGATACTCAGTGGAAGGGGTCAATGTCAGGTAGTAATCTGCTGTGCGCTCACCTTCAACAAGCGGGACATGAAATGCGGGGTGCCCTCCAATGGAGAAATACATCGTGTCATCTCCGTCATGATCAATTTCCCAGGAAATCGTCAGACCATTTTCCGACAGCTCGTATCGAATACGGGCGGTAAATTCATAAGGATACTGCTCGATGTGGCGGCCTTTTGATTCATATTGAAAGGTCACCGTATGTTTCGTTTCTTCATATAAATCAAAATCAACATCCCGCAAGAATCCATGCTGCGCGAGCTCATAGGTTTGATCACCTATCTTGTATTGGTCATTCTTTAATCGTCCGACAATTGGAAATAAGACTGGCGACACCCTGCCCCAATAAGCAGGATCGCCAGACCACATATAGTGACGTCCGCTTTCCTTGTGAAGCACCTCTCTGACCTCAGCACCTCTCTCATTGACCTGAATCAATAACTGACCATTTTCAATCGTTCTCATTCCACACATCCCCTTTCCTTCTTCTTTTATTATGACAGGGATTTTGGTTTTGAGTATAGAAATAAAACAGCCTTCCAGACCATCAATTCTTTCTTTATATAAAAATTTTAAAAAAAGACAGAAATTCGCCAACAAAATGTGATGCTGATTCGTCTAATCTTATATAAAATAAAAGAATCGTTGTTCTTTTGGAGTGACAACAAAAAAGAAGCGTTTTGACATAAATGGGGGATTCACTTTCATGAATAGCAAGGAAAATCGTTTACGTTATATATTAGGATTAGATGGGCTACGGGCTGTTGCTGTATTGGCAGTCATTGCTTATCACTTACATATCGGACCTGCGAGCGGCGGGTTTCTTGGCGTTGATTTGTTTTTTGTGATTTCTGGGTACTTGATTACGACGATCTTGTTACATAAGCAGGATCTGAGCTATCACGAGCTTTTACCATTTTGGATGGGCCGGATCAGAAGGCTTCTTCCAGCTGCTTACGTGATGATTTTTTTAACCGTCAGCTGGTGTGCGATTGCGGGTTCGAATGCACTATTGTCCATTCGTGGCGATGCCTTATCGTCCTTTTTTTATGTCAGTAACTGGTGGTACATCTTCCATCAGCTGTCTTATTTTGATAGCTTCAACGCTGTATCTCCACTGAAAAATTTGTGGTCTTTGGCGATAGAAGAGCAATTTTATATCATTTGGCCGGTTCTATTGATTGCAGGACTAAAATGGGTGAAAAATAGATCCCATTTGCCAATGATCACCTTTGGCCTTGCACTTGTTTCCGCCTTATGGATGGCGATTCTTTATTCACCAGATACCGATCCAAGCAGAGTTTATTACGGAACAGATACTCGTGCATTTGCGCTCCTGATTGGGTGCAGCCTGGCATTTGTATGGCCCATGCAAAGACTGTCCAGCAAAAAGTTACTTCCTGTTGGCAGACGTATTTTACATATCGCTGGTTTTGGTTCGTTTGCGGTTTTTCTTTTGTGTGTTTATGCAGTGGACGAATTTGACGGCTTTCTCTATCAGGGCGGCATGCTTTTATTCTGTCTAAATGCAGCGATTTTAATTGCGTGCATCTGCCACCCTGCAAGTCTTTTGGGAAAATGGCTCTCCTATCAGCCGCTCGTCTGGCTCGGAAAGCGTTCTTATGGTATTTATCTATGGCATTATCCCATCATCGTGCTGACCACCCCTGTCATTGAAATTGGACAGCCTTCTATGGGGCGTGTCGCATTGCAGATCATGGCCATTTTACTCATTGCAGAGGCCTCTTACCGCTTCATCGAACAGCCGATTCGCCGGCTTGGCTTCAGACAATATTTTGCCTCTTGGTCTATTTGGAAAAAGGGATTCAAACAATGGTCTACGTCTCATAAAGTGTTCCTTGGAATCGCAGCAGCTCTTTTGATCTTATTTACCATTGGCATGTCCAGTTCGTCCCATACGTCCCCACATGCCAAGGAAGTGACACAAATTAAGACGGCACCGAAAAAAGCAGGAGACTCTGCGGAACCAAAAGCTAATAAAAAGAAAGAAAAACACGAGAAGAAAGCAGCAGATCAGAAGCAGTTTCACCAAATTCTTGCTATTGGTGATTCCGTCATGCTGGACATTGCGCCAAATCTTGAAAAGGCATATGCACAAATCACCATCGATGCAAAGGTTGGCAGACAAATGAACGAAGCCGTCAGCATCGCTCCTCAATATGCTTCATTTAATCAATCTGATGCCGCTGTTATTATTGAACTTGGCACGAATGGCTATTTTACTGAGGGCACATTGACAGCATTCATTCAGCAATTTTCAAAGGCGCACATTTTCCTTGTGAACACGAGAGTCCCAAGGTCTTGGGAAAATGATGTGAATGCAGTCATTCAGCGAGTGGCCGATCAACATTCCAATGTGACCCTTGTCGATTGGCATTCAGCCGCTACCGGACAGCCCTCTTATTTTCAGCCTGATGGTGTTCACCTTTCAACAAAAGGCTCTGACACATTGACACATCTCATTACAGCGAGCATCAAGAAAAAAGGAGATGTGTCATCTTCATCATAAAAAGACTAGCATTCTGCTAGTCTTCTTTTATTCCGTCAAAAGGATGGCTCTAACCGCTAACACCCGCTTTTCCTTCGTTGTTTGATCCACCAAAGCAAAATCACCGTTCTCATACGCTAGAGAAAATACTTCTTCGATATGAAAAACACCTGTCTGAAACCGCCTGTTCAATAAATGCAGAGCCGCTGCAATGGCGACTTGAGCTGTTGCTTGAGACTCGTCGCGCCCTTTTATTCCAAGCGCTGCTTGATGAATCTTGTTCCCATCCATTCCTGTAGCCTCCACTTTCACTGCATATTGATCTGTTCCCATTTGAGCAGATTGAATCATGGAAATGGCTCGTTTCTTGATTTTCGGCACAGTGAGAAGGGACGTCATTCCGAGACTCCTTGTGAAGGCAAATGCACGCGTTGCCGCGCGGGAATCAAAACAGAGCCTTGTCGTCACAGAAGGCACGCGGAGCGTCGAAGGCAATGTCTGCTGATCAGAGAAGGGGAACTGATAGGCATGCCGCTTTCCAAGACTTCCACCAAAGTCTATCCGTTTACCTCCAGTAAAGCTTTTGACTCTTTTACGCTGATGATGCTTAGTAAGCACATAGTCAGTATGGACTTGATCAAGCGTCCATTCAATAGCGGCTTTTCCATGCTGATCACCCAACCCAAGCATAATCCCTATATCTATTTGATTCACTGATGAGAGCATAGATGCTGCTTTCGCTGCCAATAAATTCGTAAGGCCAGGCGCAAGCCCGACACTGAGCAAAGCTGTTGCACCGATGTGCCGCTGATCCAGCTTTGCCACCTGTTCCATGTACGTTCCCTTTGCGGAGATATCTATATAATCAATGCCTGACCGCAGAACTGCTTCAGCAAATGACGGTTCTTCTTGATCAAGGCACATGATCACCAGCTTTGTTTTATCCATCCAGTCCGAAAATAACGGCTCACTGACATCTAGTTGATAAGGACGAACCTTCCCTTTTGTGTGGCGTGAAAATTTCTCTGCCTTCTCATAGCTTCTGCCTGCCGCAACAATTTGCCCGGGATACACTTCGCTTAACTGTAGACATATTTGCTGTCCAACATGTCCATAGCCGCCAATCACCATCACCTGTGATCTCATTTCTCATCCGCCTCTCTTCGACCTCGCTTGCAAACAAGCCCTTTGATCATTCCTGCCTGAAAATAAGGTCTGATGTCTTCAAATCCCGCTTTGATTAAATGCTCTCTTATCTCTTCCTCAGGAACAGGGTGTGTCGCGTGTCCCAGCCTGTTTTTAAAGGATGTAAACACTTCTTTTTCTAGACCCTGCCGCTGCATGAAAAGAGAAAGCATGAAAAGCTCCTGTTGAAATGTATGGGACTTCATCTCTCCCTGTATAAATGCCAACACAAGCGGTGCATCTGGTTGAAGCCTGCGGGCAATCTCCTCTAAAAAGGGCTGGCGCTTTTCTATAAAATGAATCACAAGCAAACTCATCGCTGCATCGTAAACAGGTTCAGCAGAAACCTTATCTAATACGGTCTCATGCCATGTAACACGCGCCTCCATCTGAAGCTGTCCAACTCGCTGTTTCGCCATATCCAGCATAGAAGGTGACGGATCGATTCCTGTGATGAGCCAGTCTTCTTTTCTTTGAAGCATGTTGATGATCTCTTCGCCCCCGCCCGCTCCAACAGTCAAAATGCGAGAAGCCGCTCCCTTTACTTCAGTTTCTAATACGTCTATTGCCAACTCATGCAATAGCTGATAGCCGGGTACTTTATGAGCAATCGTGGCTGCGTATGATTCAGCTACGGGATCGTGCCAATGCTGGGTTCCTTTCATGTCCTTCTCCTCCAGTTCCTTTCCGCTTTACATCGTTTCCTGTACACTAACGGTATGACATCTTTATTGTAAAAAGAGACATCAAAAAACACGATCCCTAAAAGTGGGGATTTTTGTTTGAGGAGGAGATCATGTGACCAATCCAGCCACTCATTTTCAGCAGCTGAGACAACACATTCGGGACGAGCTTGCTGCCGTCCTTGATTTTGATGCCGCCTGTATCACGACCATTGATCCAGCCACTCTCCTCTCGACAGGTTCCTTCACAGATGAACCGATTGAAGAAATTCATGATCAGCTGTTTCAAAATGAGTTCTTAAAAAAGGACGTGCATCAACATGAGTCTCTAGCCAAAGGCCCTATTCATGCTGCGAGCTTAGTCCAAAGCGGGGAATATCTCAACAGTGATCGCTACAGAGACATTTTGTTGCCTAAAGGATGGTCTGATGAATTGCGGGCAGCCCTTGTGATTCAAGGAGAATGCTGGGGTATTGCCAGCCTATATCGTCTAAAGGACAAGGAACCTTTTCAAGAACAAGATATCCGAGCGGTCATCGAACAGACGCCCAGACTCGCAGCCAAGCTAAGAGATGAACTTTTCAAGAAAAGAGATACTGAAGAGGATGACGCAGCGGAGCAGCAAGGTTTCCTCATTCTCTCACACGATTACAATCTTCTTTATGGAAATGAGACAGGGCTTCATTGGCTTCATACATTTCAAGCCTTTGAACAAATCCATGACAAGGCGACCATGCCGCGCCCGTTCAGAGCATTAGGGGCTAAACTTTTATACGGAGGTATCGACCAAACAGCGGCAAGCATGACGAGAATGCCTACGGGGCTGTTCCTCTCTCTTCAAGCATTTCGATTAGCGCAGGCAGACGGGCAGGAAGAGGCTGTCATGATTCACATCAAGAGAGCCCAAACAAATGATATTCTTCCTTATGCGGCAAAAACGTACCGGCTGACAGAAAGAGAGATGAACGTCCTCGACTGCTTATTAAAGGGACAGTCTACAAAGGAAATCGCCAGTACTTTATTTATTTCAACCCATACCGTCCATGATCATGTGAAGGCGATGCTGCAAAAGACAAATTTGAGCAGCAGACGGATGCTTGTTTACTTTTTCTCTCACATATAAAAAAGCGGCTACCTCACTGGTAGACCGCTTTTTTGTTTATTTTCCTAAAACTAACTCATGCAGGACATGTGCTACTCCGGCTTCATTATTAGATTTTGTCACAACATCCGCTACGGCTTTGACATCATCAATGGCATTTCCCATGGCAACGCCGCAGCCCGCAAATTCCAGCATCGATACGTCGTTCCCATTGTCACCAATGGCCATGACCTCTTCACGAGCAATTCCCAGCTCTTTCGCCAGCAGCTTCACGGCGTTTCCTTTGCTGACTTCAGGATGCAGGATTTCAAGGAAGAAATCTGTGCTTTTCACCATCATGTACTTGTCTTTTACTTCAGATGGAATGGCTTGTATCGTCTTTTCCAACCGTTCTGGCTGATCAATATACATCATCTTCGGAAGTCTCATTGAAGGATCTGCCTCTTCAACAGGTAAATATTTAAGCGGCAGCTTTGTTAAATAAGATTCAAGTACTGTGTATTCACTAATATCACGATTCGGTGTGTACAAATGAGCGGAATCGAAATAATGCATCGGTGTATCGAGCTCACGGCTCAGCTCATATAAAGAAGTCAAATCATCATAGGATAACGTCAGTTCTGACACCACTTCATTTGTATGACTGTTTTGGACAAGCGCCCCATTGTAGGCAATCACATAGTCTCCTTCTTGATTGAGCTGAAGATCATCTAGATAGCGATTCACTCCACCAATAGGTCGTCCTGTACATAATACAATCTTAACTCCCTCTGCCTTCGCCTGTTGAATGGCCTCAAACACCTCAGCTGTCACCATATGTTGATCATTTAATAACGTACCATCCATATCAATTGCAACTAATTTATACATTCACTGGTCCCCTTTTCTCAGCAAAAAACGTGCTGTCACTATTTTGAGCCATCATCTATATGATGACAGGTTATATCATTACTATTTACCTATTTTAGCCTATCGTTTTTTCATCACGCTGTCTACTTGTTCTCACCTGTAACAAAATTGTCATCTGCCTACTCTATTATATCGTATTCTATTCATCCTGCTTTAAACAGAGTTTGTGCCCTTTTCCAATGGGAAAATGAAAACAAATGTTCACGACTGAACATTTTGAAACTAGCAAATCTAATTGTATGATGGATAGCAAAGAAAGGAGGTGCAGGGAATGATTACGTTTACTAGAGGTAAATTGTCAAAACTGTCTGGTGTGCATATTGAAACCATTCGTTTTTACGAAAATGAGGGTGTGCTCCCCGAACCAAAGAGAGCACATAACGGCTATCGTTTATATGATAAAAAATATGTACTCATGCTTTCCTTTATCACAGAAGCAAGAAAGCTAGATTTCTCACTCAAAGAAATTAGCGAAATTATCAAATCACTATTTGAAAAACAATCAAAAACAGAAGCTGAACAGCTGCTCGAACAAAAAGTTGAGGATATTCAACACTCCATTCAAGAGTTAAAGAAGAGGAAGGCTGCCATTCAATTGTTAACAAAACAAACATTAGCGGACATCAGCTAATTGTAAGGGCTGCCAAAAATGTGCCGGTGTTTGCCACTGGCACCCCTCTCCGCCCAGGCCTCAAGTGCACGTGTAATTCAAACATCAGTTATACTAGAGACAGCTTTACTTGATATCAAACGAGTGGAAGGGGTTTTGAGTAGAATGAACATTGCAACCATTGGAACAGGTGTGATTGTGGAAAGCTTCTTGCAAGCGATTGAACAGCTTGAAGGCGCTTCTTGTCATGCCGTCTATTCAAGAAAGGAAGCAACGGCAAAGAAGCTCGCAGACCAATTTGGTGTGAAAACAACTTATACGGACTTAACGGCTATGCTAGAAGATCCGAACATTGAAGCCGTTTATATTGCATCACCGAATCGTTTACATAGCGAGCATGCCGCAGCTGCATTGGAACACGGAAAACATGTGATTTGCGAAAAGCCTTTCACCTCTAATGTCAAAGAGCTGGAAGCCTTAATCGCACTCGCAAAGGAAAAGCAGCTTCTCTTATTTGAAGCCATTACGACCGTTCATATGCCAAACTATCATTTGATTAAAAAGCACCTTCATCAATTAGGTAAAATCAAACTGGTTCAATGCAACTATAGTCAATATTCAAGCAAATATAATCAGCTGCTAGCCGGCGAAACGCCAAATGTCTTTAACCCTGAATTCTCCGGAGGAGCGTTGATGGATATTAATATCTATAATGTCCATTTCATCATGAACCTCTTCGGATCACCAGAACAGGTCCGCTACCAGGCAAACCGTCACCCAAATGGCATCGATACATCTGGTGTTTTGACTATCACCTACAATGATTTCATTGCGACAAGTGTCGGCAGTAAGGATACAAGCAGCATGAATTTTGCATTGATTCAAGGAGAAAAAGGCTTCATTCATGTGAAAAATGGGGCGAATGGCTGCGAGGAAGTGTTACTTCATGTGAATGATCAGGTGACCTCACTCAATGCACAAACAAATTCAAACCGTCTGTTTTATGAAACAGAAGCTTTTCAGCACATCATTGAAACAAAAAATTATGAACAGTGCTATGCATGGCTTGATGAAAGTCTCTCCGTAATGAAAGTCCTTGAAGCTGCAAGAAAAGATGCAGGTATTGTTTTCCCAGCAGATCAATTTTAATCAAAAAAACCGCCTTCTATGCGAGAGGGCGGTTCTTGATGATTAAATACTCTTTGAATAGGCCACAAGGCGCTGAGACATGTGGTTCACTTCATCGACTGAAGCATTTACTTGCTCTGTTAAAGCAGCCTGTGTTTGCGTAAGAGCTGTCATGTTCGAAATATTTTCAAGAATTTCATCAATTTGCGTTTTCATTTCCGTTAAACTAGATTCGATATTCTCCGTTGCATTGGCACTATGAAGCGCCAGCTTACGCACTTCATCTGCAACGACTGAGAATCCTCTTCCTTGCTCACCAGCTCTCGCTGCCTCGATCGCAGCATTTAAACCAAGCAGGTTCGTTTGGTTCGCTACTTCTTTGATCAAGTCAGAAATATTTTTCGTCTCATCTGCACTATTTTTTGCTAGATTGGCAGCAGATGTTGACTGCTCTTGTGCGACAGCAAGCTCTTGCGCTTGGTTTGTCACAGAGCTGATGCCTGATACCATCTCGCTGATCGAACTTGAAAGCTGTTCTACTTGTGAAGCCATTTCATTCGCTGTTTTCTCTTTGTTTTTTTCTAACGTGATGTCACGAATGGTTCCAGCCACACGAAGAGGAACACCTTTTTCATCACGAATGGTTTCACCACCAGCATGATACCAGCGATACTCGCCATTTTTGCTCTGCAATCTGTAATCAATGTCAAATGGTGTGCGTCCAGAGTGATCATTTAAATGATCTGCAAAAGCTTGGAGAGCCTTTTCTTGATCCTCAGGATGCAGGCGATCGCTCCAGCTGCTTAACACGTTCGGGAAATCCTTTTCATCCGTAAAACCAAGCGTTTTTCTGAACTGCGGGGACCACCAGAACTCGTTATTCGGATTGACTGGATCGCCGGCCTCTACGACCATGTCCCAAGGAGCTTCCACAAGCGCACGGTTGATCAAGTCATATCTCGTCACGAATGCTTGCAGCTCTTCTTCTTTCAATTTCTGATCATGAATATCAAAAAGAGCTCCCGCTACACGAAGAGGGACGCCATTTCGATCACGAATGGTCGTGCCAGTTGCTTTGAACCAGCGATAATCTCCGTTTTTCAACTTCAAGCGATATTCGATATCATATGGTGTACGTCCCGAATGATCCAATAAATGCGAAGAGAATGCATTTAAGGTATATTCTTGTTCATCCGGATGGATTCGAGATGCCCAGCTGTCTAATACATTTGGAAAATCGTGCTCATTTTGAAAGCCGATCATTTTGCGGAAATCATCCGTCCATGTGAACTCATTTTTTGGATTGACCGGATCTCCAGCGACAACGATCATATCCCATAAACCAACTTGAATGGCTTTTGTCACTAAATTCATCCGCATTTGAATATCTTCATTTACTTCCTGCATCTTTTGCAAAGCTTCATTTATTTGGGCTACTGCTTCAATCGTTTGACTTGAAGAGAATGCAGCAGTATCTATTCTTGCTGAAAGGTCTCCCTTCTCAATTCGTTCTACTAATTGACTACTTTCATTTAAAAGGGTTCCCAACGATGAATCATTCGCTTTTCTCATAAACATCTTTCATAACTCCTTTCACTTCTTCCTACATTTTTGAAATATTTTACAGTTATAAACAATTCTTTATTAGGACTTTAGTATCACAAAAGATATATCGACAAAAACTGAAAATTGTTTATGTCATAATGAAGGCAAATGTTCATTTTTTCACGAAGTTTCATATTTTGGTGATGGATGATGGAAAGGATTTATGGAAAAAAACGGCTCGTTTGAAAGAAACAACCGCCTTTTTTGTCTAAAAAATCTCTTTTTTTATATTGACACTGACTTCCCGAAAAAAGAAAATGGAACATAAGCATTTTTAAAAAAGGAGAACGTCATGAGCGCGAATCAGGAACAACAAGAATTAAAAAAGCTTTTATCACCGCGTCACATTCGCATGATTGCATTGGGCGGGGTCATTGGTACAGGAATTTTTAAAGGAAGTGCCGATACAATCGGTTTAGCAGGTCCAGGGGTCATCTTTTCCTATGTATTTGCCGGATTATTATTGCTCATCGTGATGGCAGCCTTAGCTGAAATGGCGATTGTCTATCCGGGAAATAACCTTCGTGACCTGATACAGATTGCGCTTGGTCAACGTTTTTCATTTGTCGTCGGCTGGGTTTACTGTTTCATGTGGCTCACTGTGTGTGTCATTGAGATTATCGCGGCAGGCAGCTTGCTTCAATACTGGATGCCGAACGTGCCGCTATGGTCACTATGTTTACTCTGCTCACTCTTAGTCATCGGAATTAACTTAAATAATGTAAAATACTTTGGTGAAATTGAGTTTTGGTTCGCTGGAATGAAGATTTTCGTTATTATTGTGTTTATTATTCTTGGTGCAGCCCTATTATTTGGGATCATTCCGAACGAACAAAGCACACCTGCACTCACCAACTATCAAAACTTCGTCCCGAACGGATGGGGTGCGATCTTTGCATCTTTATTAGTCGTTATCTTCTCTTACGGGGGCTCTGAATTGATCGGGCTGACCATTACAGAAACAAAGGATGCCGAGAAGGTCTTGCCTGGTGTTGTTAAAAGTATGATGTGGCGTATTATCTTATTTTACACTTTGCCGATTTTGATCATCTGCGGACTCATTCCTTGGAATCAAATTGATCCAAATAACAGCCCATTTGTTCAAGTCTTTTCAGCAGCCGGTATGCAAGGCGCCTCTCACTTCATTAATTTTGTATTGATTACAGCCGTTTTATCTGCGGCCAATTCTGGCATTTATGGAACGACGAGAATGATGCATTCTCTTTCTAAATCAGATGGCGGTCCGAAAAAGCTGGCACAGGTCAATAAAAGAGGCGTACCCATTTTGAGTTTATGGGTGACCGTTCTGTTTCTTCTCATCGGAACATTCTTTGCTTACTTATATCCAGAGCAAATTTTCAGCTATATGCTGGCTATTCCTGGTTTTGCTGTTTCACTCATTTGGATTAGCATTTGCATGGCACATCTGAAACTTCGCCCGAAATATCCACAGGAGCCGTATTTTAAGGTGTGGCTGTTTCCGTATTTGACTTTATTTGCAGGTCTTGTACTAAGTGTGAGTTTTGTGATGTTTCTATTCAGACCAGAAAACTTGCCTAGCTCGATTATCAGCATCGGTTTCTTAGTCGCAGCCATCATTGCTTCATTCTTAATGAAAAAGAAGGCTTAAACGCTAAAACCCACCATTGAGGCGGGTTTTTTTCATGAGCTGCTGGCTTCTGTCACTTCAAAATCAACCGACGCTTTTGGGATACCGTTGATGATAATCGATAAAGTATGGGTTCCCTCATAATGTTTTCTCGTCGTCATATTTTGAAAAGACTGTGACCTGACGAATTCTCTATGTAACGCTGAGCCTGTTTCAAACTCTGTAATTTTAAATACCTTCTGATTGCGGGTCCCCCGAGCTTTGACGTAGTCTATGGCATACTCTACACGCAGCTTTAGCGGCTTATCGGCCTGAAGTGTAAAATGAAAAGTCATTTTCTCACCGATCCGAATAGGGTCTTGTACTATCTTCAAATCCGTTACCTGAACGGATGGATCGTCTCCATAGCCAAACAAAGCCATGATATCTGGATCTCCTTTTTTGAGTAAAGTACGGGATGCATGTTTGACAATCCAGTTCGTATGTTTGTTAGTTCCATACCAGTTTTGAACTGTCTGCTTCATCAGATCAGGCTGAATTGCTGAGATATCATTTAGATGGTTCGCTACACTTTTTTGCACATACCGCGCCGAGTCAGACTTCAAATTTTCCAAAATCGGCAGTGTGACCGAAGGATTTTTTTTAAGCGAAGGAACAGATAAGCCCCATGGCAGACGCGGTCTGCAGCCTTCACTAGCAAGCCTCCGTATATGCTCATTTTGATCCTGAGACCATACGAGCATTTGCGCCAGCATTTTGTCTTGATCTTGAATCAGAAATGGCCGAACGGCAAATTCAGAAGTGGAAAAAGGCGTGAAGAATTCGAGCGCCTTGATCGAGAGATCCCAATGTGCAAGGCCATATGTCTCGACATAGTCTGGAAATACGAGCGCACTAAGCCCTGAAAAATGCGGGGCTGCCTGACGCAGTACCTCAATTGCCTGCTTATAATCCTCAGGCAGACAGGCATGCATCGATTCAGTGACTCTTCTCATCCGTCCTTTTAACTCAAGCTGCTGCCAATCCTCTTGAAGCACGAGCCGCTGGAATTGCTCAGCATCAAATACAGTCGAAGCCTGTACAAGTTTCTCCGCTAATTCTTGAATAAATAATTCATGGTACACATGTTTTAATGGTTCGATCGTGTCCGCCTCCCACATCTCAATATCATTATTTTACCCCAATCTGAAGAAAGTGGTATCACAACAAGCAAAAACAGCCCAATTCCAAAGAACCAGGCTGTTGTTCGCTATATAAACATATTAATGATCATAATAAATGCAATAGCACTAACGGAAATGATCGTCTCCATAGCCGTCCATGTCAAAAACGTCTCTTTAATGGTCATACCAAAATACTCCTTGATCAGCCAAAAACCAGAGTCATTGACGTGAGATAAAATTAACGAACCCGCTCCTGTGGCTAACACAAGCAGCTCTCTGCTCACATCCGGCATAGTTGCAGCAATTGGGGCTACAATACCTGCTGCCGTCATCATAGAGACCGTCGCAGATCCTGTTGCTACACGAATCACCGCAGCAATTAGCCAGCTTAGCAAAATCGGTGAAATCGGCGAGTGTTTGGCTACATCTGCAATATAATCACCAACGCCCGAATCAATGAGCACATTATTGAAAGCCCCGCCTGCTCCAATGACAAGCAAAATGGAAGCGATTGGTCCTAAGCACTCGTTGCTAAATGAAAGCACTCGGTCACGGCTCATTCCTTGCATAAAGCCAAGACTGAAGAAAGAATACACCGTTGCAATCAGCAGTGCTGTAATTGGATCCCCGATGTACTTGAATACCTGGAACCACATATTGTCCTCTGGTAAGATAATGTCCGCCAATGTGGCAAGAAGCATCAGAATCACCGGCACCAATATGGTAAACATCGTATTCGCAAAGCCGGGGAGCCTTCGATCTTCATTTCGTTCAGTGAATTGCTTCCTCAGCATCTCCGGAACTGGTTTATGTATCCGTTTTCCAATCCACTTACCATACAGCGGTCCAGCAATAATCGCTGTCGGCAATCCGACAATTATAGAAAAGAAAATGGTTTTCCCCACGTTGGCATGATAGATGCCAACGGCTGCCATTGCCGCTGGATGAGGCGGCACTAGTCCATGCACGACAGACAAGCCAGCAATTAACGAGAGCCCAATTGTCACGAGTGAGATGCCTGTTTCAATGGCAATTGTAAAAAGTAAAGGAATGAGAAGAACGAAACCGACCTGGAAAAAGACAGGTATCCCCACGATAAAGGCAACAAACATCATTGCCCAATGCACATTTTTCGTCCCAAACCGGCCGATTAAAGTTTGAGCTATCCGCTCTGCTCCCCCTGATTCAGCCATCATTTTCCCAAGCATTGTACCAAGCGCTAGAACAATGGCCAGCAATGATAACGTATTGCCTAATCCCGTTTTAATCGATTGAATGATTTCCTGCAAATCCATTCCAGTAGCAAAGCCCACTAGCATCGAAGTAATAATTAAACTCACAAATGGATTCAGCTTAGCGACTGTAATGAGAATGAGTAAAAGGACAATCGCCGCAATCACGATGAATAAAAGCATGTTCTCCCACCTTTTCCCTGATGTTTAACGATTTTGTTTTAATTGCAGCGCACTAATGACATCAAATTCATCCTTCAGTTTGTCGTAGAGACGCTCATATAAATAAAACAGCTCTATGTAAGTTTCATTGTTCTTCATATTAGGTTCATGACGAGCAGAGATTCGAATCCACTCTTGAACCTCTTCTATCTCTTCCATATGACCTAAACTATGAAGTGCGAGGACAGCCGCCCCAAGTGCTGACGCTTCATAACTTTCTGGAACAAGTACTTCTCTGCCCATCGTATCCGCTAAAATTTGCCGCCACAGCGGAGATCGTGCAAATCCGCCCGAAGCTCTGACATCCTTTGCAGAACCGGTTAAATCTCTTAAAGCAACACCGATCGAGAAAACACTCATAATGACGCCTTCTAACACAGCTCTAATAAAATGCTCCCGCTTATGCTGGAGACCGATCCCAAAGAAGGTGCCTCTCGCATTTGGATTCCAATAAGGTGCACGCTCACCCGATAAAAATGGCAGAAACAGCAGTCCCTCTGAGCCTGCTGGAATCTTTTCCGCAATATCCATCATTAAATCGTAAGGGTCCACACCAAGGCGCTTTGCTACCTCCACCTCTGAAGATCCAAATTCATCCTTCAGCCATCTCAGCATGATTCCGCCATTATTGGTCGGTCCTCCCACAACCCAATGTTTATCTGTCAGCGCATAGCAGAACGTTCTTGATTGCTCATCTGTGATTGGTTTGTCTACAACCGTACGGACCGCACCGCTTGTCCCAATCGTAACAGCCACCTCTCCTTTTCCAATCGCGCCAACACCTAAATTCGCTAGAACGCCATCATTCGCACCAATCACAAATGGTGTATCTTCTTTAATGCCCATGCGCAGTGCAATCTCAGGCTGAAGTCCTCTCAGCTGATACGTCGTTGGGACAAGTTCAGACAGTTGACTGGCTTCAATTCCAGCAATACGAAGCGCCTGTTCATCCCATTGAAGCGTTTCCAAATGGAACAGACCTGTTGCTGAAGCGATTGAATAATCGACGACATACTGACCGAAGAAATGATAAAGAATATATTCTTTGATAGAAATAAATTTCGCTGCCTTCTTGAAGAGATCAGGTGTCATTTCCTTGATCCAACGTATTTTTGAAAGCGGTGACATTGGATGGATCGGTGTACCTGTCCTTTTATAAATGTGGAAGCCATCCATATCTGATAAGATTCGTTTCGCTTGTTCTGCACTTCTGTTATCTGCCCAAATGATACTGTTCGTTAACGCCTTGCCATCCTCATCCATCACAATTAAGGAATGCATCGCAGTACTAATCCCGATGCCAATGAGATTTGCTACATCAAATGCTGCTGTCGTCAATGCACCTCTTACACTCGCAATGACGGCTTCTAATATCTTTTCAGGGTCCTGCTCAACCCATGCTGGCTGGGGCTGAATGAGATCATAAGGTACTGAATGCTTCGTTATTACTTTCCCCTGTGGTCCAAACAGAACCGCCTTTGTACTTGTTGTTCCAATATCCAAACCAATTACCGCCTGGTTTCCCTTCATCTGTATCACGCCCAATCATTGATTTGAAATCAGATATGTAGTTTTTGATATACCTGTTAAATCCCATTATAAAAATATTTTTTTCGACATTCAACGACCGAAAAGAAAATTATTTTCATCCAAAAGCTCACAATCGTTACCATAGCAGCATTTTTCATCATCAGAAAAATTTATTTTTGGAATCATTACACCCTTTTTTGTGATATGGTTTCTCGCATTTGCTTTAAATTTGTTATTGTTTCCTGCTGCCTTAAGTGAGCAAGTGCAAAATATAGAACGTCAATGACAGTCAGCTGAGCAAGTCTTGCAGACATCGCTTCTGTTCGAAAAGCCGTTTCTTGCGTCGCTGTATACAACGTGACATCTGCAAGCTGACTCAATGGAGAGCGCTGATAGCTTGTAATGCCGATGGTTTTGGCTCCTTTTCCCTTTGCTGTTTTCATCGCATCGAGTAAATCTTTATTACGTCCAGAATGAGATATACCGATCACTGTACTGTGCTGGTCAAGGAGACCAGCAGACATCGCTTGAAAGTGAGAATCTGTGTGAACAATACAGTTGATACCTGTCCTCATAAATTTATGAAAAGCGTCTGTTGCAATGAGTCCAGACCCACCACTCCCATAAAACTCTAAGCGTTTCGCTTCATGTATGATTTGTATGGCCTTTTCTACATCCTCTGGATTCAACAATTGAAAGCTATCCTTTAAAGCGGATATATTCGCCTGAAAAACCTTTTGCATAAAAATCGCTGTATCATCATCAAGACTCATTTCTTCATCTACATAATTAGGCTTTGTTTGGTCTATTTCCTGGGCAATAGCAATCTTCAAATCTTGAAAGCCCTCAAATCCAAGCCTTTTACAAAGACGAAAAATCGTTGCCTCTGAGCTCGCTGTCTTTTTCGCAAGTTCTACAATAGACAAATGGATGATGTCGCGGGGCTCACTCGTAATATGTTCTGCAATTCCTTTCAGCTTTGGCGGCAATCCCCTGCTTGCTGCTCGTATTTTTTCAATACTACTTAAACTAACAGAAGCCAAATGACTTCACTCCTCCCTTATTGATGTGAACGCATACATTTCCTCATGTTCCCATCTTATAAAAAAGAAGCCTGTTTGCACAGACTTCTTTTCTAAGCATTCATCGTTTTGATTAATAAATCAGTTGGCTTCCTCCAAATTTTATACTACACACTTTAACTCAGCAATCTATTACATTATCTTCAACTACATTTTCTATATTTCTTTTTAGAAATTTTAAGCATTTTACCCTTATTTCTTCTAAACTATCACTTAATTCATGTGGTATTAAACTTTCTACATCTTCAAGTTCTGTTCCCAAATGAAGTATATTTATCAGTTCTTCATTTATTCCTTTCTGTTTTAAAATATCGATAGTTCGCGAACTGAACATAAGCTTTTCCGCTTCTATAGTGATTAATCCTTCTTTTAGCGATATTATTACACCAATAATATTTATAACAATGATCCTATCTAAATCTTCATATGAAGAATATTTGAGTTCAATTTTATTCATCAATCATTTCACACTCCAACCTTTCACATCATACACCAAACCAGATTTACTTTGAAAATAATGCACAGAAACCTTTTTTCCGTCTTTATATCCATCTTTATATACTTTTTTCCAAGTCCCTCCTTCAATCTGTTTTAACTCCGATAACAATTTTTTATTATTTACTGTAACTTTTTTAGTCTACAAAAATAGTGCGGATGACAAGACCCCATACAGCATCGGCTCCTTTATAACCAATTTGTACACTTTTGTCATTTGAAGAAGCCTCTCGATTAATATGGAATGTTACAGACGGTGAGAATAACGATACAATTAAAGTAAAAATAATTAGAAAAGGAAAATGATATATTTGAATGACATAACAAAATATTCACTATAATCTAATCATATAGCGCAAGGAAAACTTCATCTAAACTTCCGATATATAAGTGTCTTTTAAACTCATTTTTTTATAAACCTTATCTGTATGATTCTTATGAATCTTTTCCCCGTCTCACTCGTATATACTAAAAGAGTGATTGATTTGAAAGGAGATCTGTTTGTGGGATATATTTTGTTATTTTCGGTTGTGATCGGTCTGATTTTGACCCTTTTGCTCACACCGCTCAGATTGTTCGTTAGAAAGAAAGGAACAGAACAGCAGGTTCCGCTTGTGTGGATTGCAGGCCTTGCTTTGCTGTTCATGGTCGGTATTTTTATTTTCTATTACATCACCAATTTAGATCGTAACCCTTCATCCCTATGGTTGATTGGACTTGTTGTGACAGCAGCAGGCGCCTTTTTGTCAGTTGGATTGGAGCGTAAGATCAAAGGCGTGCTGTTTCTTATTCTATTACTGCTCGGGGTTTATATGGCGACAGCTTTTCTATTCAATGCGAATGAGAAATTTGATGTCTCCAAAATGGAACAAAAAGTGGAAATCAAAGCGTTTGATGAGACGGAAACACCTGCAAGTGTACCGCCTCAATTCGCTCGGAACAAAATGAAGAAATCGTTTGGACAGGTTCCGAACACAAGCTACTATGAGCTTGGCAGCCTGCAAATCCAGAAGGTCAACGGTGAGTATGTGTACATCGCCCCAGTGGAATTCTCGGACTTCTTTAAATGGATTCGTTCGGGCAGTACGCCGGGTTACTTTACATTAAGTGCGACCGACTCATCTGCTAATCCAAAGTTTGTAAAAACAGAGATGGTTTATACGCCTTCCTCTTATTTCAACAAAGAAATTGAGCGGCATATCCGGCTTCAGTACCCTGATTTGATTTTCTACGGCGACACCCAGCTGGAAATCAATGATGATGGTAAGCCTTATTACATTCGCACGTATGGAGATTTTATCTCTGCCCGAAACGGCTTTAAAGCTTCCGGCGTAGTCGTTGTTGATGCCAAAACAGGTGCAACGAAGAAATATGCTCTAGATCAAGTACCTGCTTTTATTGATGGTGCTGTTTCACCAGAAGCGGTCAGTCTGCAAAACAGTTATTTCGGAAACTATATTCACGGGTTCTGGAACAGTATGTTTGGAAAATCAGATGTGAAGCTACCTTCAGATGAAGGAACAGAAGCCAATGTAAGTCCAGTGTTTGATTCAAAAGGAGATATGTATTACTTCACAGATTTCACAAGTCCGAAAGAGGGCGTTGATTCGATGCTTGGGTATGCCCTGACAAATGCCCGGACAGGAAAAGCGACTTACTATACCGGTAATCTTGAAGAGTCCTACATGGATTCTCAAGGTGCTCTGCAAATTATTGAAAAACGATTCATCGAGAAGAAATGGAAAGGGCGCATGCCCATTCTCTATAATTTCTATGGAGAAGCCAGCTGGCTCACACCGGTTCTCGATTCAAATGGATTCCTGCAAAACTACTTTATCGTTTCTGCAGCCAATCCTGAAATCGCTGCGTACGCTTCAACACCAAACGAAGCATTGAGAGCCTATAAGACAGCTCTTCAAAAAGGCGGCGGCACCGTCAACAGTTCATCTAAGCAGGAAAAGAAAGAAGCTACAGGAAAAGTCAAACGAGTCTATAAAGAAAAGACCGGTGATTATACAACCGTCACCTTCCTGCTAGACGATGGGAAAAGCTACACCATGTCATCTGAAAAAGAACCTCTTGTCATTTATTTAAAAGAAGGCGATCAGGTCACCATGAAATACACAGATACAGGTGAAATCTTCCTTCCAGTTGATGAAATCAAAATCAAAGGATTATAAAAAAAGACGTTTCTCCTACTGAGGAGAAGCGTCTTTTCTCTCTTTCCTTAACAATTCAACGAGCAATTCTTTATTTTTATTTCCCCCTGTCATGGGTGACTCGACATAGGAGAATTTTCGTTTGAAATCCATTCCTCTCACAGAAATGACAGCCAATTCACCGCCAATGCTGCCTCGCTGGAGGACATATTTAGATAAAACGGAAAGCCCCATTCCGTGGATCACAGCTTCTTTAATCGCTTGATTGCTGCTAAATGTCACAAAGGTCCGTGCTTTCAGTCCATTTGATTTCAGGACGTGCTGTAAGTATTCTCCGGTACCTGATCCCTCTTCTCTTGTGATCCATGTTTCGTTCTGCAGTTGATCAATCGTGACATCCTTTTTCTTAGCAAAGGGGTGATCTAATGGCGCCACAATATAGAGCTCGTCTTCTAGAAAAGTTTCGACAGTTAGTTCTTTGTCATTGGTCTGTCCTTCGATTAAACCGATGTCGACATGGAATAAGCGGACATGTCTGGCGATCGCCTCTGTGTTATCAATGACCACCTCAATATCAACATGCGGATAGAGCTGATGAAACTCTGCCAATATTTGCGGCAGCACGTACTCTCCAATGGTGAAACTCGCCCCGATTGTCAGCTTCCCTCTTGCCAGATGATGATGCTCATAAATATCCTGCTTCGCCTGTTCATATAAACGAATAATTTGTTTTGATCGATGGTACAGCATATCCCCAGTTGGTGTAACCGTTAATTGCTTTGGCGAACGATTCAGCAGAACGGTCTGGAATTCCTGCTCCAAGTTCTTAATATGAAGACTGACACTCGGCTGAGAAATCCGCAGCTTTTGGGCTGCTTTTGTAAAGTTTTTCTCTTCCACAACTGTCACAAATGTCTTCAGTGCATCGTAATACATCGGTCCCTCTCCTATCAGAAATCTTAATCCAAAACCTTTCATATATATATCTTACTAATTCCTTCCCAGTGCGTAAAGAAGCGCTTACTGAAAACAATTTAATAAAAATATTTACTAACTTTTTTAAAGACTCTATACTAGGAGGAGATATTTTCTATAGGAGGTGCTGATTTGGCAGCTAAAATAAAGGACATTGCTGAAAAAGCTGGATTATCCATTGCGACTGTATCTCGCGTACTGAACCAAGATCCCAACCTATCTGTCACGGATCAAACACGCGAAAAAGTATACGCCGCCGCAGAAGCTTTGTCCTATCAAAAGAAAACATTCAAACATTCATTAAAAAAAATCGCCTTTCTCTATTGGATGACCGAAAAGGAAGAGCTTGAAGATATTTATTTTAAATCCATTCGACTGGGCATTGAGGAACTGACCAATACTCGGAGTTTAAATGTCACCGCTTACAATCCATCTGATGGGCTTCATTCCATTGATCCTTCTACAGAAGGGATCATCGCCATCGGCCGATTTAAAACGTCAGAGCTTGATCAATTATATGCAATCACCCAGCATATCGTTTTTATTGATACGTCACCGGATGAAGACCGTTTTGATTCTGTAAAGCCAAACCTGAAACGAATTGTTGAAAAGATCATCGATTCTTTTATTGAAAAAGAGCACACATCTATTGGATTCATTGGCGGCACAGACCTTGACCTGAATACGAATGTGCATATTCCAGATATTCGCGAAACGACTTTCCGTGAATATATGATGGCTCACAATGTCCTTGATGAGCGATTGGTCTATGTCGGTCATCATTTCTCAGTAGATGAAGGGTATTCGCTGATGATGAAGGCGATTGATGAGCTTGGTGATGACCTGCCCACCGCTTTTTGTGTCGCTAGTGATCCTCTTGCCATCGGCTGCTTACAAGCATTAAACGAGCGCGGATTTTCTCTGCCGAACCGCGTGAGCGTCTTTAGTATCAACGATATTCATGTGTCTCAATATGTGTCACCACCGCTCACCACGTATCATATCCACACGTCTTTACTTTGTGAAACAGCTGTCGATTTACTGTTAGAAAGACTTGTGGACGGCAGAACATTACCTAAAACTGTGCTGATTGCCTCAGAACCTGTCTTTCGAAAAAGTACGATATAAACAACTAGAAGCCCCGTCCAATGTGGAGGGCTTCTTTTCTCTCTATATGAGTAAAAAATTTTACTTAATAAATTTAATGAAATATGTTTACATTTTTTACTTAAGTTGATATTCTCACATTAAGAAAGCGTTTTCTTATCATCTGTGAAAATAGAACGAGAGGGGATTACCAATGAAAAAGGGAAAATGGGCGACATTATCAGCAGTCGTTGGTACTGCTGTGCTTCTGCTTTCAGCTTGCGGACCGGGAGATGACAATTCAAGCGGTACACAGCCGGCATCTACAGGTACAAAGACCTTGCTAGTGTGGGAGGATGTCAAAAAGTCTGATGGGATTCAAGACGCTGTAAAAGAATTCGAAAAACAAAATGATGTGAAAATCAAAGTGGTCGAAAAAGCTTATGCCGACCAAATTGAAGCTCTACGTCTAGATGGCGCAGCTGGGACAGGTCCAGACGTCATCACGATGCCTCACGATCAAATTGGATCAGCTGTCACTGAGGGGCTATTACAGGAAATCAAACCAGATCAAAAAGTGATTAACTCCTTCACAGACGAATCGATTCAATCACAAACGGTAGACGGCAAGCTGTATGGTCTTCCTAAATCCGTTGAAACGACGGTGCTTTTCTATAATAAAGACCTTGTCAAAAAGGCACCAACGACACTTGATGGCTGGTATGATCTATCGAAAAAGCTGACAAAAGACGGAAAGTACGGCTTTGTTGCGAAATGGGATGAAATTTACTATGCGCAAAGTGTTTTAGGCGGATCTGGGGGCTATATTTTCAAGCAGAAAAGCGATGGCTCTTATGATGTTAATGACATTGGTCTGAACAACGATGGCGCCATCCAAGGCGGAGAATACATTCAAAAATTCTTTAGCGAAGGGCTTTTCCCGAAAGGCATCATTGGTGAACAAGGAATCAATGTCCTCAACTCCTTATTCACAGAGAAAAAGGCGGCAGCTGTCATTTCTGGTCCATGGTCATTTGGTCCATATAAAGAGGCGGGTATTGACTATGGCGTGGCCGAGCTGCTAACACTCCCTAACGGAAAACATATGAGCTCATTCTTAGGTGTAAAGAGCTACAACGTCTCCTCTTATTCTAAAAATAAAGAACTTGCTGAGAAATTTGTTGAGTTTATCACGAACGAAAAAAATTCGAAGAAGCGCTTTGAATTGACAGAGGAAATTCCACCAGTGAAAAAACTGATGAAAGATCCAATCATTACGGAAAACGCTAATGCGGATGCTGTTTCAAAACAAACGAAATATGCCACGCTGACACCGAACAATCCTGAAATGGCAGAAGTGTGGAAGCCGATTGATAGTGCATTAGGTCTCATTGCAACTGGTCGTACAGATGTGAAAAAGGCATTTGATGATGCGGTCAATCAAATCGACTCTCAAATTAAAGCAAATCACTCCAAATAACCATCAAATGCGGGTAGTCTATCAAGCTGCCCGTAGTTGATCTAATTTCATATGAAGTAGGTGTTAGACGTGACGGGTAACCTTGAACTAGACCGCACACACACAGTGGAATCAAAGACACACCGGAGACGGGCGCTAATGTTCTCCTTTATACCCGGGATGGGGCAGATATACAACAAACAATACGGCATAGGGGCACTCTTTTTCCTGTTTGGCGTCTCTTTTTTGATTGTATTTTATGATTTATTCAATATTGGCTTTTGGGGACTGTTCACACTGGGGACGATGCTGCCTCGTGACAACTCTGTTTTTCTTTTAGCCAAAGGGATTATTGCGCTGTTAACAGCTGGTTTTGGTATCGGCTTTTATGTACTCATGATGCGTGATGCTTTTATGAATGGAAAGAAACGGGATCAAGGGGTACCACTTCATTCCATCCGTGCTCAATATCATCAGCTCATCGATCAAGGCTTCCCTTACTTAATGAGCACTCCTGCTTTCTTTTTACTTCTATTTTCTGTTGTCTTTCCTATTATGTTCAGCTTTGCGCTTGCCTTTACGAACTATGATTTATACCACTCGCCTCCTGCCAATCTGATCGACTGGGTAGGAATCAAGAACTTTCAAAATATCTTTTCCATTGATATTTGGAGAGACACCTTCATTGATGTACTTGGCTGGACCGTCGTATGGACTTTGGCTGCGTCGACCCTTCAATGTGCCATCGGCATCTTTTTAGCGGTTCTGCTCAATCAGAAGGATTTAAAGGGAAAACGGTTTTTTAGAACGATTTTGATTCTTCCTTGGGCTGTTCCGGGCTTTGTGACCATTTTGGTGTTTGCTGGACTGTTCAATGATACCTTTGGTGCCATTAACAATACACTTTTTGCATCGATAGGGATTGATCCAAAACCATGGCTCACAGATCCATTTTGGAGCAAAATTGCCCTTATTGCGATGCAGACTTGGCTTGGATTCCCTTTTGTTTTCATTATGACAACAGGCGTTTTGCAGGCGATTCCCGAGGATTTATATGAGGCTGCGACCATCGATGGAGCCAATTTTTTTCAGAAATTCCGGTCCATCACGTTACCGCTTGTTCTCTATTCCATTGCACCCATCCTTATCACACAATATACGTTTAACTTTAACAACTTTAATATTATCTACTTATTTAATGGCGGGGGACCGCCTGTTGCGGGGTCAACCGCTGGAGGAACGGACATCTTGGTTTCTTGGATTTATAAACTTACGATGCAGTCCTCTCAATATGCACTCGCTGCGGCTGTCACGATTTTACTTTCAATCTTTGTCATCGCCATTGCACTCTGGCAGTTTAAGAGAACGAATTCATTCAAAGAGGAGGACATGATGTGATATGGGATCACAACAAAACAAGCTCATTCGCCTGAGCATTACTTATTTTATCCTTTTCATTGCCTCCATTTGTATTCTATATCCACTGCTTTGGACAATCGGTGCTTCCTTTAATCCTGGAAACAGCCTCATGAGTACAAGTATGTTTCCGAAGAATCCAACGTTCAGCCACTTTACCGAGCTCTTTTTCGGTCAGGGAGCACTTTATGCAAAATGGTATTGGAATTCAATGAAGATCAGTATTACGACTATGCTCTTAACGTTAATTCTTGTCAGCTTTACAGGCTATGCCTTTTCCAGATTCCGTTTCAAAGGACGGAAAAATGGGCTGATGCTCTTTTTGCTGCTGCAAATGATTCCGCAATTTTCAGCGCTGATTGCGATTTTTGTTTTGGCTCAAATGCTTGGACTGATTAACAGCCACCTTGCACTGATTTTGATTTATGCAGGCGGGCAAATTCCGATGAATACGTATTTAATGAAAGGCTATCTTGATGCGATTCCGAAGGATCTCGATGAATCAGCCAGAATGGACGGCGCAGGGCATTTCCGGATTTTCATCCAAATTATTATGCCGCTTGCTAAGCCGATTTTGGCGGTTGTCGCCATCAACTCTTTTACAGGACCACTGGGTGATTTCATCATCTCCAGTGTCATTGTCCGCTCACCCGAAATGTATACGCTCCCGATCGGTCTGTACAATCTTGTGTCAGACAAAATGGGGGCCAGCTACACGACCTTTGCAGCCGGGGCTTTACTCATTGCGATTCCAGTCGCTTTATTGTTTCTTGTTTTACAAAAACAATTTGTATCCGGCCTCACACAAGGCGGGACAAAAGGATAAGGGGAGATTTGATGAAAAAAAGGATGCTCGTCACGGTTGTCGTTTTCTTTTTTATGGGGTTAGGTATTTTGCCTGAAGCAAAAGCCGATACGATTTCTGTTCAGCCGATCAATGGACTGCAAGGTGATTTCATCAAAGGAGCCGATATCTCTATGCTTGCAGAAGTAGAGAGAAGCGGCGGCAGATACTTCGACCAGAACGGAAAACAGGTGGACCCGCTCAAGCTATTAAAGGAAAAAGGCGTCAACTATGTGCGCATTAGACTGTGGAACCATCCATTCGACAACCAAGGCCGTTCCTATAACGGCGGGACAAATGATTTAAACACAGCCATCGCTCTATCGAAACGTGCAAAAGCACAAAATATGAAAGTGCTGCTTGATTTTCACTACAGTGATTTCTGGACTGATCCTGGTAAACAGTTCAAACCGAAAGTGTGGGCATCTCTTTCACAAAACGATTTAGTAAAAGCGGTCGGCACTTACACAGGGGATGTACTCAAAGCGATGAGAGCACAAAATGCCCTTCCGAACATGGTTCAGGTTGGGAATGAACTGAACTCAGGCATGCTGTGGCCAAATGGAAAGAGCTGGGGTGAAGGCGGCGGGGAATTTGACCGGCTCGCCGCTTTGCTAAAGGCTGGCACAAATGCTGTCCGCTCTGTCGATTCTAACATCAAAATCATGCTTCACCTTGCACACGGAGGGGACAATGGTGCGTCCCGCTGGTGGTTTGATGAAATCACAAAACGAGGCGTCTCATTCGATACGATCGGTCTATCTTATTACCCGTATTGGGACGGTGGATTTAATGGTCTGACGTCTAATATGAATGATATTAGTGCCCGCTATCACAAAGACGTGATTGTTGTGGAAACCGCCTATGGGTTTACGACAGCAAATGGCGACAACCTAGAGAATTCATTTAATCAAGACTCTGTCAAAACAGCCGGCTACCCGGCTTCACCTCAAGGTCAGGCATCTTTTATACGAGATCTATCAGAGAAAATTTCACAAGTGAAAAACAATTGCGGAAAAGGGTTCTTTTATTGGGAGCCGCTTTGGATTCCAGCGAAAGGCGCTCCGTGGTCTAGTCAATACGGGCTGGCTTATATCCAAACAACCGGTACAGTCGGAAATGCTTGGGAAAATCAAGCGATGTTTGATTTCAACGGAAAAGCACTGCCTTCTCTTGATGTATTTAAACAAATGACACCGTAATTAAAAGGATAGGACGTGACAAAATGGGAAAGCGTTACCCACTCGTTCACCCAAATGTGAAAGGCTTTTTGCATGGTGGCGATTATAATCCAGATCAATGGCTCCATATGCCGGAGATCATTGACGAAGATTTTCGATTAATGAAGCTTGCACACTGTCAAACATTCTCCATCAACATTTTCGCATGGAGTAAGCTAGAGCCAAAAGAAGGGCAGTATGATTTTGCATGGCTGGATGACATCATGGACCGCTTGGCAGCTCAGGGGGCTCACGCCATTCTCGCAACGCCAAGCGGGGCAAGACCTGCTTGGCTGTCACAAGCATATCCAGAGGTATTGCGCGTCGAAGCGAACCGTCAGCGTAATTTACATGGACTGCGCCATAATCATTGCTTCACCTCACCGGTTTATCGAGAAAAAACGAATACACTCAACCGGCTGCTGGCTGAACGCTACAAGGATCATCCAGCACTGATCATGTGGCACATTTCGAATGAGTACGGCGGCGAATGTCATTGTGATCTTTGCCAGGAAGCATTTCGGGACTATTTGAAAGATAAATACAATCATGACCTTGAAGCTTTGAATCAAGCATGGTGGACGGGTTTTTGGAGCCACACGTATAGTGACTGGTCACAAATCGAATCACCTGCACCGCACGGGGAGCACATGATTCACGGGATGAACCTAGACTGGAAGCGCTTTGTCACAGCGCAAACGATCAATTTTTATCAAAATGAAATTGAACCGCTGCGGGAATTGACGCCTCATATCCCGGTGACCACCAACTTTATGGGCGACTACCCGCATATGCGCCCATTCCTTGGGCTGGATTATCATCAATTTGCAAAAGAGGTCGACGTGATTTCATGGGATAGCTATCCAGCATGGCATAGCGGCAGGGAAACAACCGCCGAATTAGCGTCAAACGTCGCCTTCGTTCACGATTTATATCGTTCATTAAAGGACGGTCAGCCATTTCTCGTTATGGAGAGTACACCGAGCCTTGTGAACTGGCATGAAGTGAATAAGGTCAAACACAAAGGAATGGCACACCTTTCTGCCATACAGGCGATTGCCCACGGATCAGACTCCGTGCTTTACTTCCAGTGGCGCCAAGGCCGAGGTGCCTCCGAGAAATTCCATGGCGCCGTAGTCGATCATTCCGGGCATGAACATACGCGCGTGTTTCAAGAAGTCGCTGATCTAGGGAAACAATTGGAGCAGCTGCAGCCCATTGCGGGCACGTCCGTACAACCAGAAGTCGCCATCATATACGATTGGGAAAACCACTGGGCCATTGATGATGCACAAGGCTTAAATAATACAAACAAACGCTATGTAGAGGCTTGTCAAACTCACTATCGAAGCTTTTGGAAAAAAGGCATCCCTGTTGACATTGTCGGCATGGAAAAGGATTTCTCATCCTATCGTGTGCTGGTTGCTCCAATGCTCTACATGATCAAACCAGGCGTCGCAGAAAAAATCGAAGCCTTTGTCAAAAAGGGCGGTATTTTTATCGCGACATATTGGAGCGGCATGGTCGACGAAAATGACCTATGTTTCCTCGGTGGTTTCCCCGGCCCTCTCCGTCATGTACTTGGCATATGGGCTGAGGAAATCAACACATTGATGCCAGATGAACATGTGTTAATAACCACAGGAAATGGACGCACCTACCATGTCGGGCAATATTGCGAATCCATTCATCCTGAAACGGCTTCTGTGTTAGGGCATTTTGAGAATGGCTGCTATGAAGGACAGCCAGCCCTTACTGTCCATCCTTTTGGAGATGGAAAAGCATACTATATGGCTTCCGAAAATGAGCAGATTTTTTATGATGAGTTTTACGAGGATCTCATCGCAGGAATGGGTATACAGCCCGTCCTATCATCTGTGATTCCAGAGGGAGTTAGTGTACAAAAACGAACAGATGGGTCGCAGGACTATGTATTTATGATGAATTTTACAGAAGAGCTGCAGAACATATCACTAGATTCAGCGGAAAGCTATGAAAATATGCTGACTGAAGAGCAGGTGCCAGACCAGCTTCAGCTTGACCCTTACGAGTACGTCATCTTGAAAAAATAATTTGAAAGAAGCGTTCATTCATTGGACGCTTCTTTTATTTTAATGATTCTAAACACCTATATAAATATATTCACTTGTAGAAATGCCCTTGAATCGTTATATTTTATCTAAATTTTTTGACATGTTTGATACCGCGCCGTGAATGGATTCACCATCCTTTTTTACCATTGTATAGGTATGAAAGCGGTTGCCTAATACTCATATTTTTGATACCCTTTTTTTCAATGCAGATATGGGACTGCATTGTCATAAAAAGAGCAAGAAAATGTAAACGGTTTATTGTAGGGGGAGGGACTTATGTTAACGTTTGTTGGATTATTGATTATTTTAACGATTGTTGTATTGCTGATTTGGGGGAAAACAAGTCCAATTGTTGCCATGGTCATGGTGCCTTTAATCGGGGCATTCATCGCAGGATTTGGAATCAATGACATTCAATCTTTCTTTGAAGAGGGGATTATCAAAGTACTGCCAGTGGCGACCATGTTCATCTTCGCCATTTTATTTTTTGGTATTTTACAAGATACAGGGTTCTTTGAACCTGTAATAAAAACACTGATTAAACTGACAAAGGGAAATGTTGTCACGGTTGCGATGGGAACAGCTCTAATAGGAGTCATCGCTCATTTAGACGGAGCAGGAGCGACTACATTTTTATTAACTGTACCTGCACTGCTTCCACTTTATAAAAAATTACATATGAGTCCGTACTTATTGCTGTTATTGATCGGAACAAGTGCCGGCTTAACGAATATGGTGCCGTGGGCTGGCCCCACAGGACGGGCAGCGAGTGTCCTTAATATGGACCCATCTGAACTTTGGGTGCCGCTCATTCCCATTCAGCTCATTGGGGTCGTTCTCGTATTAGGAATGGCATTTATTTTAGGAAAAAGAGAAGAAAAACGCATTCGGGTCAAAATCGCCGCAAATGAAATCGCTGCTGTTCAATTAGAAGGCGCAGATTGGGACCGGGCTATTCAATCCATTAGCGAGACAGGTGATGCCGCTTTAAAACGTTATCACTTGATGTGGGTGAATTTCATTCTGTTTGTAGCCGTTGTTGTCCTTCTTGTGCTCAACGTGATTCCGGCTAGTTATATGTTTATGATTGGTCTTTCTCTCGCACTATTAATTAACTATCCGAAAGTGGATGTACAAATGGAGAGAATCAAGGCGCATGCACCTAGTGCACTCATGATGGCTGCCGTTATTTTCTCCGCAGGTTCATTTTTAGGAATTCTCGAAGGAACGGGCATGCTAAAAGCTATTGCTGTGGACAGCATTCAGATTCTACCTGCTTTCCTGCTTCCATTTTTACATATCATTGTTGGGATGTTTGGGGTACCGCTGGATATGCTGACAAGCACAGACGCCTATTATTATGCTCTACTTCCAATTGTCGAATCGATTACATCTGAGGTTGGCGTGTCGGGCACTTCCGCTGCGTATGCCATGATGATTGGAAACATCATCGGAACCTTTGTCAGTCCACTCGCTCCAGCCGTTTGGCTTGCGATAGGTCTTGCGGGAGTCGATATGGGGAAACATATCCGCTACTCCTTCTTTTGGATGTGGGGATTCAGTATTATCCTTCTGTTCGTGGCGATGCTGATCGGTATCATTTAAAAAAGAAAGACATGCGTACAACGACGCATGTCTTTTTCTTTGTATTTATGAAGGATATTCACTCGTGTGAATGTCTGTTTTCGGCTTTCTAATAAGAGACATCAATCCAATGATAAACAATAGAACCATTGGAGCAAATGCAAGGCCGACTGTTCCAATTAAAAGAGTCACAGCAGACACCAAGAAAAGAATACCTGAAAGCACGGCACGGCGGTCTGTTTTCAAGAAAATCACACCGACAATCGATAGCACAGCCGCAATTGCGGAAACGACCATGAACTGCGTACCAAATGCATTGACAGAAGCTTGAAGCGTTTCAATCGGCAATGTTTCTCCTTCCTCTTGTAACACTTCATTGATTTCATCATAAAATGATGGACCTAAGGAGAGAATTAATGCTCCAAATCCAACTCCAATGACATTGAGGACAATACTAATAATCCCCATAATTTTTTCACCTTTACGTCTAATCATGTGTAAACCTCCTAAAAAGTTAAATTAACATTAACTGCCTGTTTTCACTTCTCGCTTTTGGAAGACAATCAGGGCAATGGCCAAGAAAATAGCCCAATAGATGACTAGGACTGTTAATGAGAATCCGAGAGACATACCTTCGATAAGAGTAACCTCTTCCATAAAATATTGAGATGGATCATTTGCAAATAACAAATATTTTGCCCAATCAAAGAAGAGCATTAAAATACCTGTAATTGATCCACCCACAATATAAGCTAACACACTAATAGCGATGGAGATAGCTTCACTTCTAAATACTGTAGAAATGGCGAACGAAAGTGTTCCCAGTACGACAAACATTGCACAATGAGCAAGATAATAAAAGACCATATTTGCAAACTGCGAACGTTCAATCACTTCACCATTTTGATAGACCAAATTCACATAATCAGTGTTGAGGCCGAAGAAAATGGCACCCAATATAAATGACAAGATAAACAGTACCACAACAAGTAAAAGAGCATATAGCTGCACCGTAATATATTTAGATATTAGGATCTTTAGCCTTGATGGTGGGCGAATCAATAATAATTTAATTGTACCATGCTTGTATTCAGCCGAGACAATGGTGGAAGCAATAATGATCACAAACACACCTACAAGCTGAAGTAAATTGGCGTTTGTTTTCACATAATCCCATACACTGTCACTAAACTGATTAGCTGGCGGTAAGTTATGCTTGATTCGATAATCATTAATAGCGATCTCTTTTTCAAGGCTTCTTTTAAAGAAACCATTTTCTGTTTCTTTGAGTTCCTTCTTGTTCTCAGTATTCATCATTTCTAGTTGGTCTTTCCAAGCTCCGGATGATTGATCTTCGTCATTTGTTTTAAGTGCAAAGATCAGTGTGGCAATCATACCCAAAACAAGAAGTCCAACCATAATCCAAGTTCCAACACGATAACTGATCTTCATCCACTCGTTTTGAATGAGGCGAATCATACGTCTGCCTCCTTTTTACCTGTTAAGCTTAAGAACTTATCTTCTAAGGTTTGTTTTTCTATTTTGATTTCGTACAAATGAATGGACGCGTCACTCAAATGACGAATCAATTCCGGCATTTTCTCTTCTGGCAAGGAGAAGAATAAATACTGCTCCTCTTCTCTTACAGTCGTGCCTTCCTCAAATACACCAATGAGCTTCTGCGCTTCTTCCAGCTCACCGGATGCGACCTTCATTCGATAATTGACCAGTTCGTCTTGATTCGTCTCTGTACGCTGATCCTCAATCGCAATCAGCTTTCCTTTTTGGATAATCGCAAAACGATCACACATCAATTCCATTTCTGACATGAGGTGACTTGAAACAATAACAGCCAGCCCTTCTTCCTTTGCCAGCCTTCTCAAGTAATCTCGTATCATGCGAATTCCCTCTGGATCAAGTCCATTGGTCGGCTCATCTAATATCAGCAGTTTCGGTCTATGTATAAGAGCCTGCGCAATGCCTAAACGCTGCTTCATTCCTAATGAAAACGTACGGACACGCTTATGTTTCACGTGCTGTAAGCTGACCAGCTCTAGCAGCTCATCAATTCGCCCTTCATCCACTTTCCCATTCATTCTGGCAAAGTGAACAAGATTTTGTCTGGCTGTTAAGTGATTATACATTTCTGGGTTTTCAATAATGGCACCAACATCTTGGATGGCCTGCTGATATGAGGATTGAATACTATGACCATTAATCAGAATGTCGCCAGATGTAATAGGAGAAAGACCGACCATCATACGAATGGTTGTTGTTTTCCCTGCGCCGTTTGGTCCTAAGAAGCCAAAGACTTCGCCTGCTTGGACAGAAAAGCTCAAGTCTTGAACGATCTTTTTCCCGTGAATATGCCTAGATACATTATGCAGTTCTAAAACGTTCGTCACGTTACCTCTCCTTCTTTGTCTAAGTATCATCTATCATCTATTTCCTGATAAACACCATGATCCGTTAAAAATAGAAGAACACTTCCATATGGTACAGCAATGCCCAAAAGTTGTGAAGGGGATTAGGCAAAATTTAGCGAATCATCTGCCTTTTTTAAGGTAGGGTTAAGAAAACAGCAATTTTTTATGTGAAAAGAGGCTTGATTTTTTTAAAAAATGAACCTTTTTCAACAGGTATATATGTATGGAATTCTGTTTAAGATTATTCCTTTCACCTATAAATAAAGAAATAAAAAGAGGCCTCTTACTGACAGCCTCCTTTCGTTATTATACCTTTTTCACAAACTCTGATTTTAACTTCATTGCGCCAAAGCTAGGAATTTTACAATCAATGTTATGATCGCCTTCCACTAAACGAATGCCTTTGACCTTCGTCCCTATTTTTAAAACGGAAGAAGAACCTTTTACTTTTAAATCTTTGATGACAGAGACCGTGTCCCCGTCACTTAACAGATTTCCATTTGCATCTTTGACAACAAGCTGCTCCTCTGCCGCTTCTTCTTGTTCTAGCGACCATTCATGCGCACATTCAGGACAAACCAGCAGACTGCCATCCTCATAAGTATACAGTGAACTGCATGTAGGACAATTCGGTAGATTAGACATTTGTGTTTCCTCCAACTTTCTATTTTATTTCATACAATTTTACCACATTTCTATAGAAAGGAATGTGATAGAAAAGGAAACATTTTTCAACGTTTACTTATTTCTTCCAATTGATATAGCAGCCGCAATATTCCGAGCGGTTCTCTCTACATGAAGAGCCCCATCTCTCATCGCCTCAGAAAGAGAAGTTACACCTGGAACGATACTAAAAAGTGCATCAATTCCATGCTCATGTACAACTGCACTGTCTTTTGAGAGGGAGCCCGCAATACCAATCACAGGCAGGTTATACTGCTTTGCTGCTTTGGCTACACCAATTGGCGTTTTTCCATAAATGGTCTGCTGGTCAATCCGGCCTTCCCCAGTAATGACTAGGTCTGCCTCCTTGATGACATCATCAAAATGAACTGCCTTCAGCACAATATCAATTCCTCGTTGCAAATCGGCGTGTAAAAAGCCTAATAAACTCGCACCAAGTCCTCCAGCCGCTCCTGCCCCTGCTACACCTTCAAAAAATACATTGAACTGTTTTTCTGCTACTTGTGCAAAATGAGCTAAGTTTTTATCTAACACTTGAACCGTTTCTTTATCAGCACCCTTTTGAGGACCAAATACAGCAGATGCTCCTCTTTCACCCGTTAAAGGATTGTCCACATCACAAGCTGCCTCCAGCCGAACGGATTGCAGTCTTGGGTCAAGTCCAGATAGATCAATAGAAGCTAATTGATGAAGGGCTCCACCGCCTGGCGACAGATCCTGTCCTGCATTATCAAGAAAAGCCGCACCTAATCCTTGCATCATCCCAACGCCGCCATCATTTGTTGCACTTCCGCCAAGCCCAATGATGACATGCTTCGCTCCTTGATCCAGTGCCGCAAGCATTAATTCCCCTGTTCCTCTCGATGTCGTGAATAAGGGATTGCGTTTTTCTTGCGGAACAAGGTGTAACCCAGAGGCTGCGGCCATCTCTATGACGGCAGTCTGACCGTCCCCTAACATGCCAAAAAAGGCATCAACAGGCTCCCCAAGCGGGCCTGTGACCACTTGATTGACAATGTGCCCGCCCGTCGCATCAACTAGCGATTGAACAGTTCCCTCTCCTCCATCTGCCATTGGAAGTTTGATATATTCAGCGTTTGGCAAAATCGCATGAAATCCTCGTTCAATGGCACATGCTGTCTCATATGCAGATAAACTTTCTTTAAATGAATCTGGCGCAATCACAATTTTCATCCTAAAGCCCCTCGTTTCTTATCAAATGTCATCAGCCAAACAACTGGAAAACGCCGTATATAATGGTCGATACGACGGTTAATGTCAAACCAATTAACGATTCAAATGGCATGAGTTTCAACCGCTCTTTGATGTCCATGTGAACACTTCCTGCTGTGGCATGGAAAAAGCTCCCGTGCGGCATATGATCTAGCACTGTTGCCCCAGCATGAATCATGGCTGCTCCTGAAAGAGCAGATACGCCAAGGCCAATTAATGTACCGCTAAATACGCCACTCGCTACCGCCGTTCCTGCTGTTGTCGAAGCGGTGGCGGCTGACATAAATATCCCTGAAGCTGGTGCAAGTAAATACGGAGGTAATCCCGATGCATCGAGTGCTTGAATAAACACATCTTTTAAGGAAGAATTCGATACAATTCCTGCTAGTGTGCCTGTCCCTAATAACATAATCGCTACACCCGACATTTTATGAAGCCCCGACATCGCATAATCATTGAGAAACTTCCCTTTTTTCATGAAAAGAGCGCCTACAATGCCTCCGATCGGTAAGGCGATCATTGGGTCTATATTGATTTGAAAAAGCGGTCTTAAAGCCAACAATAAAATGGTGACAAGCGGACCCGCAAGTGCTTGAAAAAAAGCTGGCACTTGAACTTTGCTTTGCGCAGTTTCCTCTTCAAGAACAGGTGTCCCTTTTTTTGCAAGCTTTTTGGCTAACACATATGTAACAGCCAATCCAAACACAGCCGGGATGACACCCGCAGCCATCATTGAAGTAAGCGGTACACCAAAAGCATCAGAAGCGGCAATGGCATTCGGATTCGGTGACATGATATTCCCTGCCTTCCCGCCTCCAATCATGGCAAGTAGAATCCCCGTTTTCGACAGCTTTGCCCGTTTGGCAATGGCAAGTGCAATGGGCGCTACCGTGATAACAGCTACATCTACAAAAACGCCCACTGTTGTTAAAATCATGGTTGCCAGTGCGAGTGCTAATAACGCCCTCGCCTCTCCAAGCTTTTTCACGATAGCCTCGGCGATAGTTAAAGCTGCACCCGACTCAATCAAAACGCCAGCTAGTACACCTGCCGCCATAATTCTGAGGACAGCCGGAATCATATCCTTAGCGCCTTCCATCATGACGTTGACGGTCTGAACAATATCTACACCGCCTACCAAGCCGCCTATGAAGGCACCTGCCAGCATGCCATATGCAGGTGATACTTTTTTTAGAATAAGAACAATCGCTATCACAAGCGCCGTCACGGCTCCCAGTGTACTTACTGTCACATCTCCACTCATCCTCGATCTCCCCCAAAAATGTCTTTCTCCAATTGTAAGCGTTTACTAGTGGAGATCGGGTTGTGAATCTAGATGAATTTTTTTAATTTATCCCTTCATTCCATTGTGCATATGCACAATCAAGATAGTTGACTCATCAACTGCGCCATATAAAGCTCCATCAACTGTTTCACATGACGGGGATTTTTCCCGGTCAATGCTTGAATTTTATCTAAACGATATCGCAAAGTATTCCGGTGAATAAATAAACGATCAACAATTCTTTGTAAATCACCGCCCTCTTCAATGTAAATCCTTAATGTTTGGGCGAGCTCCGCTTCCTGTGTTAATGGGTTGTAAAAGTCAGTCCATCTAATCTCCTCTTCAACAGCTCCTGCAGTGAGGAATAGCCTTTCCAACTGATAAGATTTAAAAAAATAAATACTTTCCTCCGGATGAAGAGCCTTCCCCAACCGCAAGGAATCTCTTGCGTGCTCAAAGGACAATGACAGCCGGCTTATGTCGTCGGCGACAGTCCCTATCCCCACCAGCACCTGACCTCCTACTGCTTTTTCCATTGTTCTTTGCAGCTGCCCTGCCACATGCTTTAAACGATGATCAGGGATTGGCTGCCTTAAAAGAACCAATTCATGACGAAAGGTCATGCCAAGCAAATCATCCGCATTCTTATCGTATTGAATCGCATGCATCATTTTATGCACAGCGTCTTCCGAGGATGGAACTGGCTGAAAAACGATGACCATTCGGCGCTTATCTAAATCCATTCCCAGCCATGCAGCTCGTTTCTTTAGCTGATGATCACCAACGTCCGAATCAGAAATTAACTGATTGACAATTTCACTCTCTATTCTTTGCCGCCACTGAATTCGTTCAAGCAGAAAAGACTGCTCTAACACAAGCTCAGCTGCCATTTTCACCAGCTCGGCATGATGCCGAATGTCCTCTGGCTCACCAGTAATGCCAATCACACCAACTACTTGTTCACGAAAGCAAATAGGCAAATTGATTCCAGGTCTCACTCCTACTAAGCGCAAGGACGCCTCGTGGTCAATTTCCATACTGTTCCCGCTTGTCAGCACAAGTCGTGCTCCATCATGTTTCTGACCAATCCTGTTTCGTTCACCAGAACCAATTATGACACCATCCGCATTCATCACATTAATGTTTTTATCTAAAATACGCATCGTACGTTCAACCATTTCTTGTGCCAATTCAGTGGTTAAAAATTGCATGAGGCATCTCTCCTGAAAGTGTTTTCATTCAATGTATCATAGTGTCATTGCACAATAAATGCAATCTGTTTAAAAATGAGGCATTGACAAAGGTACATTGAAAAGTGTTTAATCAAATCAAGAGACCGACCGACAGTCTAGTCAAAAGAAAGGATGGCTTTATGAGAACCGTTAAACATCCTGAAGAACGTAAAAATGACATCTTAAATGCAGCAGAAGAGCTTTTTTCTACCAAAGGCTATCAGCAAACAACGATTATCGACATTCTGAGAGCTGTTGGCATTGCAAAAGGCACTTTTTATTATTACTTTTCATCCAAAGAAGAAGTGATGGATGCCATTATTGACAGGATCATCAAAGCAGATATCATCGTGGCAAAGCGTATTGCGGCTGAGCCAGACCTTCCAGTCGTCGACAAACTATTTCGTATCATCATGGCACAATCGCCTCAGCAAGGAAGCAATAAACAGGGGATGATTGAACAATTCCATCAGCCTTCTAATGCGGAGATGCACCAAAAAAGCTTAATCAAAGCGATTAAAGAACTATCACCCGTATTGGCAGACGTCATTCAGCAAGGGGTGGAAGAAGGAACATTCAAAACAAAGTTCCCGCAAGAAACGGTGGAATTCCTTCTTGCTTCTGCACAGGTCATATTTGATGAGGGCCTTTTTCAATGGACAGCCGAAGAAAGTATACGACGCGCTCTAGCTTTTATCGATATCCTCGAATCCTCATTACATGCAGAAAAGGGAAGCTTCTCCTTTCTTCTAAAGCGATTAACTGGAGAGCTGGATGAAAAGAATCAGTGATTGGTCACTTCCATACCAATCCTGCATACATTATAGACTGACGGTCGGTCTAAAAGGAGAGTGATACCCATGTCTTTATTATCCAAAAGAGGTTCATCCCACTTTATGTACCTCGTTCTCGGACAAATTATTTCCGTTTTTGGTTCTTCCTTAATTCGGTTTGTTCTATCTTTACACGTACTGGATATGACGCAGCGTGTTGACTTATATGCCTTACTATTCGCTTTATCCAATGTCCCGCTCCTTCTTTCTCCCTTAGCAGGCGCAATCGCTGACCGGTTTAACAGAAGGAACTTGATGATTTTATTTGATGTTCTCACCGGCATCATGATTCTGGCTTTTTATTTTTGGTTATTCTCAGGAAATGATTCACTCTATATGATCGGAGCAGTCATGGTGCTTCTTGGTGTGATGAGTACGTTCTATGCTCCTGCTGTGATGTCCAGCATTCCACAGTTAGTAAAACAGGAACAATTAGAACAAGCAAACGGAATCGTCAATGGCGTGCAGGCACTTTCAGGTGTTCTCGCTCCTATTATCGGCGGGGTTCTGTACGGACTGATTGGAAGTCAATCCATCATAGGTGCCAGTGCTATCGTGTTTTTTCTATCAGCATGCATGCTTTTACGGTTAAACATATCCTTCTCACCTAGCCCGCTAACGGAAACTATGGGCAAAGTGCTCGTAAAAGATATGAAACAAGGATTTTCCTATATTGGCAGTCAGCCATTTTTAAAAAGAGCCATGCTGCTTGCTGCAATGTTAAATTTCATCCTCACGCCATTTTTTATCGTGGGTGGTCCAATCATTTTAAGGGTCACAATGAAAAGCAGTGACATCATGTATGGAATAGGCATGGGCTTGATTGAGTTCGCTGTGATCGCAGGGGCTCTGCTAGTTGGACTTGTAGCAAAGCATTGGCAGATACCTACTTTATATCGCTGGCTGATCGTCATCGCGATCATCTTGCTACCTGTCGCATTCTCAACATCCAACACAGCTCTTCAATTTGGCACTTATCCAGCTTATTTTCTCTTTCTAGCAGGATGTCTTCCAATTGCTATGCTGCTTACAATGATCTCAATCGTTGTGATTTCACATGTTCAAAAGAAAACGCCAAATAGTCAATTAGGAAAAGTGATGGCAAACCTGACAATGGTTTCTCAATGTGCTGCCCCGCTTGGTCAAATGATGTATGGGTTCTTGTTCAACACGTTTTCAGCCAACATGTATGTGACAGTACTAATAGTCAGTACTTTCATGTTTGCCCTTGCCTACTTAACAAAAAATATGCTTCAACATGAAGGAGAATCAGCCTCATGAGACTGACGTTTATAAAGAAAGACTTAACCCGCCACCGTCTCATTTCCATCGGTTTAACCATTTGTATTATGTTGACATCATTTCTCGCAACAAACGCCGCTCAAATGACAGTACAGCTGAATGGTTCCATTTCTAATCTGCTCCATTCAGCCAAGGCACCAGATTTTGTCCAAATGCATGACGGCAGCCTAAATGAAAAAGACATTGAAGCATTTTCAAACAAGCAGTCCATGGTAAAAGCACATCAAATCGTCCCAATGATTCCAATTGAACATGCAAACATCAAGTTCGGACATGAACCCGCCAAAGCAGGTGTGATGGATCATTTATTTGTGAAACAAAATCGTCATTTTGATTTTCTTTTAAATGAACAAAATGAAAAGCTCACTGTCAATAAAGGTGAAGTGGCTGTCCCTATCTATTTTCAACAAAAGTATCATCTCAAGATAGGAGAAACGTTACTGATTGGGAAAGGGTCTAATCAATTCTCTTTCCGCATCAAAGCGTTCTTGCGAGATGCACAAATGAACCCCAGTCTTGTTAGTTCGAAAAGATTCCTTCTTCATCACAAGGATTGGGACGCAATGAATCAAGTGTTTCATAAAAAGGAATATTTAATTGAATTTTTACTGCATGATGCCGCTCAGGCAGATGCCTTTCAAGCAATCTACCAGTCATCACAGCTTCCACAGCAAGGTCCAGCTGTCACATTACCTTTGCTCCGTATGCTGAATGCATTGACAGATGGAATGGTGATTGCCATTCTCCTGCTTGTTTGCATGCTACTTATCGGTATAGCCCTCCTCTCTCTCCATCTTGCTATGACAGCTTCTATAGAAGAGGATGAACGTGAAATTGGAATACTGAAGGTGCTTGGGATTCCTTTAACAAGAATCAAGCAATTATACGTTGGAAAGTATGCCGTGCTTGCTTGTGTAGGGTGTATAGCAGGATATGGGTTAACGCTTATATTTGGTGATATGTTTACGGCCAATATTCAGCGATACATGGGGAGTCAGCCTTCTTTTACTTCTTGGTTCATCCCGCTTTGTGTTTCTATAGTGATAGCAATGATCGTCATTTCTTGCAGCTATGCTGTCCTAAGAAAGTTTGGTCGAGTATCAGCCGCTCAAGCACTTCAAGGCGGCGCCATTTCAACGAATGATAAAAAACAAATACCCCTACATCTCAAGAAAAACAGGTTCATACCGGTCAATATTTGGCTTGGTTTAAAAGATCTGTTATCACGAAAGAAGTTGTACACAACGATTACTTGTATTATCGCGCTTTGTACATTTTTGATGCTGCTGCCTATTCAGCTATGGCACACCTTACAATCGCCGGATTTCATCACATATCTTGGCTCTGGTCAAAGTGACCTTCGAATTGATATACGACAAGGAAATCATCTAGAGGAAAATACAAATGAAATAAAATCAATAATTCGTGAAGATCGGGATATTCATACATCAGCCATATATGAAACAACTTCTCTTCAGGCAAAAGCAAAGGAGAATACATTAGAAACACTCTATTTAGAAACAGGTAATCTCTCAGCATTTCCTCTCACCTATTTACAAGGGCGACAACCTTTAAAGAATAAAGAAATTGCCTTATCAGTGCTCAGTTCAGATTCACTCCAGAAAAAGGTGGGAGAAAAAATCACTCTCGTAACAAACGGGCATGAAATCCAAAAAACAGTGACTGGCATTTATCAGGATGTCACCAACGGCGGCAAAACAGCAAAAGCAATATCACAGCCATTTTCCCAATCAGCCCTTTGGAAAACCATTCAAATCCAACTAAAACAAGGAGTAGAAATTGCGGAGAAAAAGACAGTATTTGAAAAAGGGATATCTCCTGCAAAAGTGACAGATATGAAAGAATACGTTCATCAAACAATCGGCAGCACAGCCTCTTTAGTAAAAATCGTTGCATTTTTGTCTACATTAGCTGCTTTTGGAACCGCCAGTTTGATGCTATTCATGTTTCTGCACATGTTAAAAACGAAAGATTCAAGTCGAAACCACATGTTAAGAATGATTGGATTTTCTAAAAAAGATGTAACAGCACAATATATCACAAGTTTTATCGTCGTTATCTCTTTGGGCACCTTTATTGGTACGATCGCTGTCCATACGATTGGACCAGCTTTGATGAGTGTAGGTGGAGCCTCCCTAGGGGCATCAAGCCTACAGTGGCTGGCACCACAATGGGTGTCAGTTGTGTACCCAATCACACTGTTGATTGTCAGCTTAGCTTTAACCGCTTCGTTATTGAAGACGTTTTTTACTAATCAAACTACACGTCATACACTTTCATAAGGAGATGTTTCACATGGAACACTTGATTGAAACAAAGCGATTGTCTTTGCAAATCGATTCTTTAAAAGGACAGAAACAAATCATTCTTAAAGATATCCATTTATCGATAAAGCCTGGGGAATTTGTGACCATTATGGGGCCTTCCGGATGCGGGAAAACTTCCTTGCTTTATCAACTTAGCGGGATAGAAACAGCCTCAACAGGTGAGATCAAATATAAAGGCCGATTACTATCAGAAATGACAGACAAACAGTTAACTGCTCTGCGCTTAACAGATATGGGATTTGTCTTTCAACACAGCCACTTACTAAAAAATCTTAATCTATTTGACAACATCATTGCTGCCGCTTACTTAACAAAGAAAAAGCCAAGAAAAGAAGTGAATGAACGAGCTAGATATTTAATGGAAAAACTTGATATTGATCATTTAGCAGATCGATATTTGTCAGAAGTATCAGGAGGTCAGCTTCAAAGGGCCTCTATCTGTCGAGCGCTTATGAATGAACCAGACATTCTTTTCGCTGATGAACCAACAGGTGCTCTTAACTCTAATGCAACGAAGGAAGTGATGAATATATTTTCGAAAATCCATTCTGAAGGAGCAACACTACTGCTTGTCACACATGACCCAAAGGTTGCTCTTCGTTCTGAAAGAATCATGTTTATGAATGACGGAGAAATAACAGCCAGCTTACATTTAGGGAGATATGATGACTCAACTGCCGAGAATCGAGAATTTAGATTAAATCAATGGCTGCAAAATTTAGGTTTGTAATTGGAGTAAAAACAGGCAGAAAGCTGCCTGTTCTACTTTTTCTGGCACTCAAACGAATAATCCATCGAAAAACGATTTGTTTCTAATATGATTTTGCCGCCTACTTGTTGACAAGATTCTGTCAGCAACTCTATTTCTTTGCTATAAAAGTATCTCTTTGACATATACAGAGTCACTAAAACGAGTAACAGCGTCGTCATGATCACTGTGATTTGCCAGTTTAAGATTTGAAATCTTTTTTTCATATCAACGTCCTTTCTAATAGACTAGTGTTTGTGATTGGCATTTATTTTTGTCTGCTTCTATCAGTTTCTATTCCAAATTTGATCTAGCATCATCATAACTGATTTTCTTTAATAGATCGACCTTCCAACTTCTCTATTCCTTACCTAAAATCACTTTATTTGTAATATACCAGTGATATTTTCGAACATAATTATAAAACCCAATGTATATATCCCTTTTTTAGACGACTAAAAAAAGATTTTAATCATTTGTGAAAACATTCAATCACCATTACAATTTCGTACATCACATGACCTTAGGTCCTTTTTATTACCTCTTGGCAATCACCTCGCAGAAATGATTATATTCTTCCAAAAATTGCGATATTGTTTTTTAGTGAAACAGGTGAAAGGATCTTAAAGAGGTGAAATTTCATGGCTATCATTTCTGCTGAACAGGTGGGGAACCGTTTAAATGATTGGCGAATTGCGATTCGCAAGCATGATGTACACAGTGCTAACGCAATGTACACAGAATTAAAGCAATTACTTCAAGAAATGGAAGAGAATCAGGAGGTCTTGACTTATTATTCATTGCTAGAAGGCAAGTATAAACTCATGTTATATGAACGGAGAGGTAAAAAACTGAATGAACAGACAGAGCTAGATTGCCCCTCTAAAACAAACGATTTAATTGAATACTATTTTTACCTATACAAAGCCCTTTACGCTTCATATAACAGGGACTATGCATCAGCCATTGGACTGTTTAAAATTGCCGAGAAAAAACTGCAAAACATTCCGGATGAAATAGAAGTAGCAGAATTTCATACGAAAATCGCAAACTTATATATGCTACTTCGTCAAAGCCTAATTTCTCTTCACTATATTCAGAATGCTATAGATATTTTCAAAAGTCATGAAGGATATGAAAGAAGACTAGCGACAGCCTTTGTCATCGCCGCTGCTAATTATATGGACATTGGCGACTTCATAAGAGCAGAAAACTACTACAAAAAAGCAATACACATCGCTGACAGTCTAAATGATCATTTTCTAACTTCACAGCTTTTTCATAATATCAGTATTCTGTATGCCGAAGCTGGAGAATCGAAAAAATGTATCGATGCCCTAGAAAAGGCTCTAAGTGATGGAAACTACCTCTCATCGTGCTATTTCCATCACTCCATGTTTATGTTAATCAAAGAGCTGCTCTCTATTGATGAAAGAACACAAGCTCTCTATTACTTCGAATTGGTCAACCAAAAACATGAATCAGAGAAATGCCCCATCTATACAGCAAAAATGAATTTGCTTTACCATCTATATTTTACTGAAGATATGGCTCAAAAAGCTCAAGCCTGTTTCGATGAAATCAGCATTCTAAAAGAATTAAAGGATGCTGAAGGTGCCTGTGAATTAAGTGCTCTAGCTGCAAAACACTTTGAGGAATTGGGTGACATTCATCAAGCCTATCTCTTTTTAAAGGAAGCCTATCACAGGAACCATCCTATACTTGACTGGAGGAATTCTAATGAAAAAAATGAGTTTATTGATCATCGCTTTAACCATCGTTGTTTTTGGACAAACAGCGTCTTTCAATTCGTTAAATGAGACGAATGCTGGTACAACAGAACGACCTATCGGAACTTAATATAAAAATTGGTCATAGCAAAGAACCACTTGCCTGATCATAAGGCAAGTGGTTCCACCATTATTTTAATTGCTGATAAGATATGAGGCGGTGTATATGTACCGCAAGATAAGTAAGCTCATCATTAGGAATGACGATACTATGCACCTGTTTAATATAATCTTTGATTTTAAAAGCAACATCCATCGCTTGAGGATACAAGTGTGCAATTTGTTCAAACAACTCATTTTCTTGATCTGAGAGTAATTTATTTGCATAAAATCTTTCTACAAAGAACTTCACATGTGTAATGAACCGACTGTAATGAATATTCTCTTGGTCCATTTTCATATTCAATGTATAGCGCACAAGATTGACAATACTCCCGATCATTTTGGCATATTTCATGCCATCTTTCGAATCAGATTCTTCACCTAATGCATTAATTAAGTGAAAGGCGATATTGGCGGCTTCTTCTTTTGGTAATTGTATGCCCAATGTACCATTGACTAACTCAAGTGCGTACTTCCCTACTTCAAATTCTTCAGTATAGTAATTTTTGATTTCCCAGTACACGCGATTCGTAATATTAATATTCTTTTTATGTCGTTCGACAGCAAAATTCAAATGATCCATTAAGGTAAAATAAACACCTGAATTTAGATTTGAATTTAACCGTTTTTCTGCATATTGGACGATGTGCTGAGTTAAATCGATAAACTCTTGAGGCATTGAATCTAACAGTTGAAGAAATTCTTTTGCTCTCATGTTATCGACTGACATAAAGACTTGGTCCGCTTTTTTCTCTTCTATCATTTGACCCGGTTTCTGTCCATAGCCAATCCCTCGGCCAAACAAAACCATCTCCTGGTGGTTCTGATCTTCAGCCAGGACCACACTCGAGTTTAAAACTTTTTTGATTTTAAACATCGTCATCACCTGTTTTCATGATTGTGGTGTTCAATCAAGCGATTCACCATTTGTCTCAATGACTTTTTGGTACCAATAAAATGAGTCTTTTCGAGATCGTTTTAAGGTTCCGTTGCCATCATCATCTTGATCTACGTGAATGAAGCCATAGCGTTTTGACATTTGTGATGTACCTGCACTAATAATATCAATTGAGCCCCAGCTCGTATATCCAAAGAGATCGACGCCTTCTTCAATCGCTTCTCTCATCTGACGGAAATGCTCTTTAAAATAGTTAATACGATAGTCGTCATGGATAGAGCCATCACTTTCAACTACATCCTTTGCACCCATTCCGTTCTCGACAATGATAAGAGGTTTTTGATAGCGATCATACAATTCGATTAAAGAAATTTTCAGACCAACCGGATCAATTTGCCAGCCCCAGTCAGTTGAAGGAAGATAAGGGTTTTTGACTCCACGAATCGTATTCCCTTCTGTCTGTTCTAATCCTTCTTGGGCTGATTCAGTTAAAGACATATAGTAGCTAAATGAGATAAAATCTACTGTGTTTTCTTTTAGAATGGTTAGATCATCTGCTTCCATATGAATATGAATATTTTTTCTCTCAAGCATACGTGTAATCAGTGGCGGATATTCGCCAAACACCTGAACATCTGCATAGAAGTAGTTTTCTAAGTTTTGTTTCAAGGCTTGTTCCACATCATTCGGATGACATGTATGCGGATACGTTGTCAATTTTGTCAGCATACACCCAACCTGGCTGCCTGGGATAATACGATGGCAATCTGCTGTTACAAGAGCAGATGCGACAAATTGATGATGAAGCGCTTGAGACACCGTCTCTTCTACTTTTCCTTCTGGGCAACGATCAGGAATAATTCCTGCAGTAATGAATGAGTGGCGGTGTATACTATCAATTTCATTAAAAGTGAGCCAATATTTCACATCATGTTGATAACGTTCGAAACAAACATTGGCGAACTTCACAAAGAGATCGACCACTTTTCTTTCAACCCAGCCGTTATATTTCACACTAAGGGCTAAAGGCATTTCATAATGAGAGAGTGTCACAATCGGTTCTATGTTGAGTTTTTTCATTTCGGCAAATACACGATCATAAAATTGCAGCCCTTTTTCATTCGGTTCAGCTTCTTCTCCAGTAGGGAAGATACGGCTCCATGCAATAGAAATGCGAAGTGTTTTAAAGCCCATTTCAGCAAATAGAGCCAAATCCTCTTTATAGTGATGATAGAAATCAATACCTCTGCGTTTTGGGTACTTTTTATCGTCTGGATCTTTTATTGCACGGTCTATATTTTCAGAAGTAACAGCAAGATGTCCTTCATAATCTTCTACACTTAAATTGGAACGATACATTGCAATATCTGCAACTGATGGTCCCTTTCCATCTATATTCCAGGCGCCTTCTGCCTGGTTGGCGGCAATGGCGCCGCCCCATAAAAATCCTTTTGGAAAACCTTTAATTGTTGTCATATGATTAGCCTCCTAATTGTGTGACAACCATCAATGTATCTTGACGATTGACCTCTTGTAATGGCTGTACCTTAATATCATATTGATCTGTATTTGTGATTACAGCAAGTGTAACTGGATCATATCCTGCTGCTATGATTTTTTCTACATCAAATTCAATCAGTAAATCTCCTGCTTGAACACGTTCTCCTGCCTGCACTTTTGGATGAAAATACTGTCCTTCCAGCTGAACGGTATCGATGCCAATGTGGAATAATACTTCAACCCCTTGGTCCGTTTTCATACCAAGTGCGTGATTTGTTTCGAACAGCAAGGTCACCTCGCCATCTACTGGTGCATAAAGCGCTCCTTTTGAAGGTACTATGGCAATTCCTTCACCCATGACCTTTGAAGAGAAAATATCATCTTTTACTTCAGATAGAGAGATCATTTGACCAATCACAGGGCTTTTGAATGTTTCACCTGCCCCAATTTGTTCAGCAAATGCAGCTTGATCATTTGTCTTTTCTTCTCCTGTTTTATCCTTACCTAATACAAAAGCAGCGATAAAGGCGACAATAAACGAAATGACTGCTCCAATGACAGCAAACATCAGATTTCGCGGGAGCTCATCTGAGATAAACATCGACATACTTGCTAATCCAGGGCCAACAAGTACAAAGGCTTGTATACCAACTAATCCAATGAAGATTCCGCCAACAAACGAACCAATCATGACACTTCCAAGGACCCGCTTATTTTGAAGTGTCACACCATACAAAGCAGGCTCTGTGATGCCAAAAAATGCTGAAATCCCTGCCGAAATAGCTGTTGATCTGAGTACCTTGTCTTTTGTGCGTAGTGCCACAGCGAAACACGCTCCACTTTCAGCAATATTATGTGCAAGTGATGCAGGTAAATAAAGCGCTTCTTTCCCAAGGGTCCCCATTGTTGTGACTGCATAAGGGACCATTGCTTTGTGCATACCTGATGCGACCATGAATGGGAGGACTGCTGCTAAAATTGCGACAGCTACCCAGCCTACTGTATTAAACATTGCAAGAATGATGGATGAAAAACCTTGTCCTGCTGTAAAACCAATCGGTCCTAATAGAAGTAACGTAACTGGTACAGTAATGACCAATGACATCATTGGGACAAAGAAAATCCGAATTGGTTTTGGTGAAAATCGTGTAAAGAATTTTTCCATTTGAGCGTAAAGCAATACAGAAAGGATTGCTGGGAACACTTGATACGCATAAGCTATATTTTTTACGTCGAATGTCATCAATTGCGCACCTTCAGTAAGCATAGCCGTCATGTTCGGAAGAAGGAGCGCACCGACTGCTGATAATGCGACCAGTGGGTTTACTTTTAGTTTATTGGCAGTCGTTACAGCGACTAGTAAAGGGAGGAAGTAAAGAGGTGCGTCCCCTACCATGTTCAATATTTGATAGGTTTGGCCCTTTGCATCCATCCAGCCTAATAAAGAGAAAAGGAGAAGAAATGATTTTAAAATCCCTCCGCCTGCGATAGCTGGAACAAGCGGCTGGAAGACACCTACAATGAAATCTAACAGAACTGTGCCTGCTTTTCTTTTTTCTTTTGGTTGATTGGAAGGCGCGTCTTTCCCTGATGAGCTGCTACCTATTAAACTTGTTAACTTTTGATACACTTCGATGACGTCATTCCCAATGACCACTTGGCATTGACCTGACATTCTGACAGCTATGACACCTGGCGTTTTTTCTAGAGCCGGTACATCTGCCTTCTTCTGATCAATCAGTGTGAAGCGAAGTCTTGTTGAACAGTGCTCAAGGTGCGCAATGTTTTCTTTGCCACCTACATGCTGTAAAACGTCTTTGGCAACCTGTGTGTAATCCATTTTTTCTCCCCCTTTTCTCATACATGAGACCTATATTTCAGCAATAAAAAAAGGACCTAAAACGACAAATTAAAGAAATTCATCGTTTTTAGATCCTGCCTGCATGACCAGTCACATGTCTAATTTATCAATATTGGATTTGATTTTAGTATATATTGAGTTAATGTAAGCGTCAACATATATTTTTGAATTTAAAAAATATTTTTTTACAAGTCTAATGTCATCAAAACGACCTCATTTTACTTTAGAGGAAATTTAAATCGAAAAAGTCAGATAGTCTCAAATGTCCTATCTGACTTAATTATTATCATTATTTTTTCTTTGCTTTTTTCTTTGCGGCATTTTTAAATGCTTCTTCTTGCTTTTGATATTGTTTCTTATTCACAGCTTTCAGTTTCATTTTTTCATTCTTTTTCCAAATCGGTAACTCAATATAGGAAGCCTCTACATCAGATGACCCTATCATCTTAGACAAGCCACCCTTTATTTTTGGTGTGGGATATACCCAAAAGTTTTTAAAACCTGTGGTTCCAACTGCTTGATATTTTTCTTTTTTCAATGGCTTACTTTTCTTCCCTGTGGCTTTGGAGATTGTAATAGCTCCTGAAAAATCCCCTTCAAAAACGGCTTCTTCGATATCAAGGAAAATTTGATATGAATTGTTTTTTGCTGTATACAGATAGCCGTAGGCTTTATTTAAATTATCTGTGTATTTCCCTATGATCTCATAGTAACGGTCTTCTGCTGTATCGACGTACTCATCATAGCGCTTATCTATGGCTTTTTTGTATTCTTTTAATTTCTTCTCATCAACAGCTTGATAGCGTTTACTTTTCTTTGCTCCTTGCTTTTTGACCATGAGATCTTTTCCAGAAAAATAGATGTCATATACGATTGTTTTCTTCTTTTGTTGGACTTTAAGTTTGTATCCTTTTTTGGTGGTTTTCCCGGTTAGTTTGTATTTTGTTTTCACCATAAAAGGTTCAATTGGATCAATCTTAACACCCTTACCGTTTAGGTAACCCGTGACCTTGCCTTTCTTTTCAGTCACCTTCAGCCAACTGACATTGTCCTTTGTTTTATAAGCATATGCATAAGATTGATTCAGTGATTCTTTTTTAGCAGATGCTTTGTTTCCTCCAAAACTTCCAACACCAATCAATAGTGCAACAATCATGAACAATATTCCTATGTTCCTCAACTTCATTTGTACACCCTCCATTCTTTTATGAATAGATGCGCAAGCACTTTACACATCAAGTATATATTACCATATTTATGATTTATCTCCTGTATTTCAAAAATATAAATCTATCAATTATTATTTTCTTGCTTTTTATTCATTTCAAATTTATTATATATCTAATTGATATATCTTTTAGATAGGTGTGCTGATATGAAAAAATACAATGATACGACGTATGCAATTTTAGGTATTTTAACGACAGATTGTAAGTCAGGGTACGAAGTGAAGCAATTAATTGATAAGAGCTTGCATCATTTTTGGAAAATTAGTTATGGACAAATTTATCCAGCTTTAAAGTTTATAGTCGAGGAAGGTCTTGCTAAGGTTTCACCCGCTTCTACGTCTGGCCGCTCAGACAAGCGGGAATATCATTTGACTGAAAAAGGGCTGAAGACGTTAAGGCAGTGGTTAGCGCAGCCGCTCGATCAGTTACCAACAGAACGAAATGAAGTGTTATTAAAGTTATTCTTTGGACAATATCTTTCGTTTGAGAAAAAGCTGGTGCTTCTACAGGATTATGAAAGGCAGCTTCGTATCCGTTATGAGACCTATGTTTCGATTGAAGAAAACATTCAAGAGCTTTATCCAGATGAAGCGGATGCGAAGTATTGGCTGTTTACTTTAGATTACGGAAAAAGAGTGGCTCAAGCGGGAATTGATTGGTGCGTGGAAACATCCCATTTGATGAAGAAGGAAGGGTAAATGAATGAAAAAAGACATACGTACTGGCAGGTTTACAACAGAGAATTCTGACTCGATTGTTGTGTTCATTATCGGCATGCGGATTAACAAACGCTGGGCAGTTCATCAATGGCTGCCTGTGTTCATGGCGATGCCTGGCATGATCAAAGAGCTGTATACCCATCAAGATGAGCTTGGTTTCCTCGGGACAGAGAATTACTTTGGCTTACGCACGACAGCGATGATCCAATATTGGAAATCAACAGATGACCTCCTTGCCTATGCGAAGATGGAAAAACATTTGGCGGCTTGGAAGAACTTCCATCAGAAGGCTCAGAACAATGACGCAGTGGGCATTTATCATGAAACCTATCAAATTCAAGCCGGCTCGTATGAATCCGTCTATATGAACATGCCTTCCTACGGACTGAGCCAAGCGAGAGCTCCTATTCCAATTGGTAAAGGAAAACAAACAGCGAAAGAACGGCTGAAAACAACAAATTCCTAGAGAGCGAATCTCTAGGAATTTCTTTTTGCAACGGTCACAAAATGCTTTAATATGCGGGCTGTTAATCCCCAAATGGTGTAGTTTTCATAATCATAAAACCATTCCTCTATCGATCGGCTCCCCCAGCGGTACTTCTCACCATTCATGATTTTTTCATAAGGGAAATCCTCACCTGGTGTTGGCTGAACGGATACATGATGTAAGTACGGCTCATATTGGCTGAGCCATGATAGAGGCACGGTAAAGGTCTCTTCTACTTCTTCTTGATTGAAGGAGTGTTTCACTTTTTGTTCATCAATGATCCCGACATATGGGTAGACCACGAAGGATGGAGAAGCAATGTAAGGACTGAGCTGTCCAAGAATCTCCACCGATTCTGGCGGAATGCCCAGCTCCTCATATGTTTCCCGCAATGCAGCTTCCTGTGCTGTTTCGCTGCCGTCGAGTTTGCCACCAGGGAAGCTAATATCACCCGGCTGTTTTCTCATGGTCAGCGATCGCACCTCAAATAATATATGCCATTCCCCGTTTACTTGCACCAAAGGGACAAGGACCGCAGCTTTGAACGCTGTCTCTTCTCCAATAAATAACGGTTGTGATTGATGTAAGTCATTTTTTAATTGGTCAATGAACACGGACATCACCTGTTTTCTGTTTCTCTTTCCTTTAGCGTATCATGGTTCACCTTTTGATTAAAGATGATCTTTCTGACAATTATTTTTATCAATTTGACAACTATACTTGTCAAATTGAATACAATACTTTACAATTAAAGAAAGATTTCGATCAAAGTTGAGGTGACAGAATGAAAAATCGGCTAAAAGAGCTTCGTGCGCGTGATGGGTTGAACCAAACTGAGCTTGCAAAGCGTGCAAAGGTTTCTCGTCAGACCATCAGCTTGATGGAACGAGATGAATTAATGCCGTCTCTCTTGCTCGCTGTTAAGCTTTCACGAATTTTTCAGGAACCCATTGAACGTATTTTTCTATTCGAGGAGGATGAACTCACATGAAAACTGTATACAAAATGCTCTTAGGTGCTCTCCTTGGCTTTCTCGGCGCTTACTGTCTGCTGGCAGCCGAATTTGAGATGACACTTCTTGATGTTGCATTCGAAGCGACTCTTGTCATCAGCGGATTGACGATTCTATTGATTATTTATTGTTTTTCAGGGATTTCACGTATGAAAAAAAGAGTATCACTTTCGGTATCTGGTGATGAGGAGGATGAACTGGAAGCAAAACAGTATCGAACCTTTACTGATTTGACGTTAGCCAATACGGTGAGTACCATTTTGTCCATTATTGCCATCGGTATGGCCATCGTAACCGAGCAGCCTATTTGGCTGATTCTGGTCAATGTTACTTTATTTATCGTCACCATTATCAGTTCTTATGTAGCGATATCCGTTCTAAAGCTTGTCTACCCTAATCGCAACCTACCAAGCCCATCTGACAAAGATTATAGTAAAAAGCTGCTCGCTATTTCTGACGAAGGTGAAAAGCATGTGATGCTTGGCGGACTGTTTCACACATATCAATTGATGAATATCCTGTTGATCGGTGCCATGTTTATTTTGATTGTGTATTCCCTTGGGGCCAATCACTCTCAGCTCTTCTCAATCATGGTGATTGGACTTGTTTTAATCATTTTGAATGCAAATTATATGTTCAGGATTAGAAATCGTTAAATGAACAAAAGCACAGCCTAATGCAAAGTCTGTGCTTTTTTCCGTCCATTATGACGCACGGCGTTTCTTTCGTGCATAAATCAATAATAAGAAACCAAACCAAACCGGTGTTAATAAGAGCGCCGGACGTGTTGCATCCGCAAACAGCATGATCACAAGAATGGCAGCAAAGAGCACAAGAACACAAATGTTCACAAAAGGTGTGAACGGTGCTTTAAAAGTAGATGCCGCATGCAGTTCAGGCCGTGTTTTTTTATATTTCAAATGGCAAATTAAAATAATACTCCATACCCAAATGAAACAAATGGCGCTGATGGTTGTGACAATACCAAAGGCTTGTTCGGGAATCAGCTTGCTTAAAAGAGCACCGACCGATACCACAATCGTTGAAACGAAAAGTGCATTACTTGGAACAGCGTGCTTGTTCAGACGTCCAAAGGAAGCTGGTCCCTGTTTTTGATGACTGAGATTATATAAAATACGGCTTGTTGAGAACATACCGCTATTACAAGCTGAAGCCGCAGACGTTAAGACAACAAAATTAATAAGTCCCGCTGCTACTGGTATCCCAATCAGCCCAAATGTTTTTACAAAAGGACTTTCTGATGCACTGAGCTCAGTCCATGGGTTGATACATAGTAAAACAAAGATGGCACCCACATAGAAAAATAGAATTCTTAAAGGAATTTTATTAATCGCAGACGGGATGTTTTTTTGCGGATTGGCTGTTTCTGCTGCGGACACACCGACCAATTCCACTCCCACATACGCAAAGATTACCATTTGGAATGACAGTAAGAAGCCTGTGACACCATGCGGGAATAGTCCGCCGTGTGACCAAAGATTCGTTACCGTCACCGGACCTGCATCTGTTTGAAAACCAATGATTAAAAGGACAATTCCTACGCCGATCAATAATAGAATCGTAATCACTTTAATGAGTGCAAACCAAAATTCCATTTCTCCGAAAAGCTTCACCGTTAATAAATTAAACCCTAGTAAAATCAACAAACAAATGATGGCAGGAATCCATTGCGGGATGTCAAACCAATACTGCACATACACTCCGACAGCAATGACATCTGCCATCGCTGTCATAATCCAGCAAAACCAATACGTCCACCCTGTCACAAAGGAAGCCCAAGGTCCGAGATAGTCCTCTGCAATATCGGTTAATGACTGATAGCCCGCCTTCGATAAGAGTAATTCACCAAGTGCCCTCATGACAAAAAAGATCGCCATTCCGACAATTAAATAAGCAAAAATGATCGATGGACCTGCCAATTGAATGGCCTTTCCAGAGCCTAAAAACAGCCCAGTTCCAATGGTTCCGCCAATTGCAATCAACTGAACATGGCGGTTTGATAAATCTCGTTTTAATTCTTGTTGTGCCAATGCTAACGCCCTCCTACGACACGATCTTATACTGAAATAATGAACCCTCAAAAAGTCCATAAAAAAAGAGATTGGATGCGCTCCAATCTCACGGTCATAAAAGAATAGCAAAATAGAGAAAAGCAATACACGGCGTCATCCATGCATTACAAATACAATATTTCGTACTCTTCTGTCCTTTTGCCTGAGATTGTGAACCCTTCGGCGCCGCACATACATGCGGTCTCTCCAGAAGCTGCTCCTGCCATAGTGTGACCCACAGCAATCATAGCCTTCGTTATTTACTTAAAATGTTGCTATTTCTGAATAATTTCATATTTTACGCCTCTAGAAGAAAGCTGTCAATGGAAATCTTTTATGATTTCTGTCACTCTAGCTGACTTCACTTCATCAATACCCCTCATTAAGGTATAATAAATCAAAAGATGTTCGGCTCGTTTGATGGAGAAATCCATCCTGACCATGAAGCAAGTTAGGCAATCCATTGAAGTTGGTGAAGATAAATGAAAAAAATGAACAAACAGCGTGTCACATTACAGGAAGTCGCCCGTCATGCCGGTGTATCGACTTCAACGGCCTCACTCGTTGTTCGAAATAACCCAAGAATCTCTGAAGCCACTCGAAAAAAGGTCCTGCAATCTATGGAGGAATTAGGATACGTGTATGACCGCGTCGCTGCTAACATGCGGTCAAAAAGTTCAAATATTGTAGGTGTGATTGTCACGGATATTTCAAACACGTTTATTTCTGAGTTTTTAATCGGCGTGCAAACCACACTTGAATCACTGGGCTATACCGTTTTACTTGGGACAACCTTTGACAGTGTCGATAAGCAGGAACGGCTCATTTCCACCATGGTAGAGCACCGAGTTGGCGGGATCATTTTAAACCCAGCTTCGAAAAGCTCTGCTCGGACGGTCAAACAATTAAATCAAATTCGCACCCCAAAAGTACTGGCAAATCGTGAATTAGCAGATGTGCATTGTGACTATGTCGGTGCTGATTATGAACAAGGCGCTTGGATGGCGGTCCATCATCTTCTTCAAAAGGGACATCGGCGCATTGCCTTTTTAGGCGGCATCAAGACCTCCTCGACTTGGATCGACCGAATGAAAGGGTTCAAAAGAGCCCACGACGAGGCAAACCTAACAATTGATGAATCTCTTATTATTGATATGGAACCGACTCGTGAAGGCGGGAAAGAAGCACTCGCCCAAGTCATCGATCAGCCCGATCCTCCTACTGCTATTTTTTGTTTTAGTGACTTAGTTGCGTTTGGGGTCATTCAAGGACTGTCATCACGTGACATCAAGCCTGGTGAAGATATCGATGTAGTTGGATTCGATAACATCCCTGAAGCGGAAATGTATCACCCGCCGCTCACCACTGTCTCTTCATTCCCACGGTCCATCGGGGTAAAAGCAGCGAACCTTTTATATCATAAAATGAACGAGCAGGATGAAGAGCTGCAGCGATTGATCTTAAAGCCTCAACTTCATATTAGAGAAACCTCTACCTCATCGTGAAAAGGAGAATTGTGTACAGCAATTCTCTTTTTTTATTGAGCAAGTCAATCATTTCTTTGTTTCATTTTTCTTTTTTTAAATCACAAAGTCATAAACTTGACACATTTTAAACACAGGAGTATATTTATCTCGTTGCTTCTTTTAGTATATCGTTATACCTATTTCTGTGTATCGTTTTTTTTATTCAACATCAGTTAAAAGTGGACTTTTCTGATTCTGATCAAATTATGAAGATTCACTTTCTTATCAAGGCTGTTTTTATTTTTATATTTTAGTAGAACGATGTACTTAATTGAAGAACAGATGAATATTCATTATTTTTTCATCAATCACATAAGGGGTGTTGTGATGGGCTTTATGTACATTCATAGAAAGAACAACCGACATACAAAGAATTTAACCCTAAAAGGGTTGCAAATATAGGAGTGGGAACATGGAAAATCCTTATATTAAATCGTCACTCGGCATGTATTTAAATTACTTCATGCTCGGCATGATCAATATCATTGTAGCGTCCAATATGGATAGCTTATCTGAACGCTACCATGTGGATATTACGAAAATCAGCTTGCTTGTATCGGCGATCGGAATTGGTAAACTGATTGCTCTCTTTTTCTCTGGCCGGTTAGCAGACCGCTGGGGACGTAAGCCTGTCATTATTACAGGGAACTTTCTTTACTTATTATTCTTAATCGGTATTCCAACGACAACGAATTATACATTGGCATTTATCTTTGCGATTTCAGCCGGGATTGCAAACTCATTACTTGATTCGGGAACATATCCTGCTTTGACAGAATCGTTTCCTAAAAAGGCAAGTTCAGCTTCTGTTTTAGTGAAGGCGTCCGTTTCAATTGGAGCGACTGTTCTTCCATTTATCTTGGCGTTCCTTATTGCACATGACATCTTCTGGGGCTGGGCGTTCTTTGGACTAGGACTTCTTTATTTACTTGTAGGGATTTACTTGATCTTTATGCCGTTCCCGAACCATAAGCAAGTCTCTTCACAAGATGACCTTCCAGTGCAGGAACAAATGAAGGAAGAACCTAAAATGTTGGGTGAAGGCTTAGCCGTCGTGCTCATGGGATTCACGTCTACTGCATTGTTTGTCGTATGGCAAACGTGGCTTCCACAGCTCGGATTGAAATTGATTGGGCTTGGCGCAGGACAAGCGACACAGCTTCTTTCTTATTTTAGTATTGGTGCCCTTGTGTCAGTTCTACTGCTCTCAATTGTATTAGATAAATTCATTTCGCCGATTATGGTCGCAATCATTTATCCAGTTGGAGCATTTCTTGCCATGCTTTCACTATTTCAAATTGAAACGTATAGCATTGTCATTGTCAGCACCTTTTTCTTAGGATTATTTACAGCAGGGATCTTCCAGCTAGCGATGAGTATTATGATGAAATTATTCCCTACAAACAAAGCAACGGCTTCATCATACGTCAACATTGCGGCAAGCTCAGCGTTTATTCTTGTGCCGCTCATTACAAGCGGGTTGGTCAGCACGTACGATATTAAAATGACGTTATTTTTCGATATGATCATTGCGGTTATTAGCGTATTGTTAGCGGTCTTTGTTCTTGGACGCATGAAAAAATTGTTTAGATAATTAAAGGAGATGTCAATCATGACAAATATACATGAACGTAATATTGATGGAAAAACAAAATTAGTAGGCCTTCTTGCTACACCAATCGGACACAGCCTGTCACCACGTATGCATAACCTTGGCTATACACTCACAGGGATCAACTACGCTTACCTCGCATTTGAAGTAGGGAATGAGGAACTAGAAGCAGCTGTCAACGGTATGAAAGCAATGGGTGCAGCTGGGTTTAACGTTTCTATGCCGAACAAAATGAAAGTGCTAGACTACTTAGATGAACTAGATGATTCTGCAAAATACACACGTGCAAGTAACACCGTCGTAAACAAAGATGGCAAACTGATTGGCTACAACACAGATGGTCTTGGTTACGTGAGAAACTTGATTGAACATGGCGTTGAATTAGCTGGACAAAAGGTCACACTAGTCGGATCTGGCGGAGCTGCAACACCGATTGCCATTCAGCTTGCACAATCAGGTATTCGTGAAATTAGTATTTTTGCTCGTAATGATCAATACTTTGTTCAAGCAGAAGAAAATGTAAATTACATCAACAACGAAATGACATCATTTGGTGTCAAAGCGAACATTTTCCCACTTGAAGACAAAGATGCTTTCCGCCGTGAAGTAGCTGAAAGTGCAATCTTAGCAAATGGGACAAGCCTTGGCATGAAACCACTAGATCAGCTCAGCATCATCGATGATACGCTTGATGTCCTGCGTGAAGATTTAATCGTGACAGACGTCGTATATAACCCGCAAAAAACAAAGCTCCTTGCGCAAGCACAGGAAGCTGGTGCCAAAACCATTAACGGTCTTGGCATGATGCTATGGCAAGGTGCACTTGCTTACAAACTCTTTACTGGTGAAGATATGCCAGTTGATCAAGTGAAACAAATTCTTTTTGAAAATGACCGTTTCTAAACAAAAGAAAGACGACTTCCTGAGCGGAGGTCGTCTTTTTTATTCATAGACCATGATTTGGCGGTATCGATACAGAATATACAGTGCACCGATAATAGCGACAACTGCCACCACCGCATCGAACAGAAAGATTTGTAAAATGGTCGAGTGACTTTCAATTAAACCTGTTACGACCGGAATGACAATAGCCGACACCCCGCCGGCTGTGGAGATAATCCCTGTCATCGTTCCTTTGTTCTTCCAGAAGAATTCAGCCATCACCGTTAACGTCAGCTGAAAAACACCGGCTGTGGAGAATCCCAATACAAAGGCATTGACGGTTCCGATGACTGGGGATTTCACGACCAATAGGACACAGATGGAGACAAGTGTAATGATTGGATAGATCAGCAGCACAGTGACTGGACGGACAAAACGTCGCAAAAGAAATGCGAGCAATAAGACAGACAGCAGCCCGCCCATGCTATAGTAACTAAGCAGCTTCACAGCACTCCCTGAAGCCATCCCCAATATGGTCTCACCGTAAGTAGGCAGCCAAATTTGCGGCAACGCATACAGCCCATTTGACGTAAAGCTGATCACAATGAGTGCAATCCCTTCTCTCCAAAACGTAGGCTCTGTCGAGAAGCGCGGAAGTCCGTCATGCTCCGTTACCTGGACTTGCTCCACCTTGCGATGATTCGGAAATGGCAAGCTCCACAGCATCAAGACATTCACAAGATAGATCAGAGCAGGAACAAAAAATGCCATTCCATAAAACAAATCATGCTCTGCTAAAAAGAAAATCGCCAGTGGCAAAATGGTTGCCCCAATCGAGATAAAGGCCTTCACCATCACATTCGCAGATCCCGAGTTTTGAGGAAAAGCCTCCATTAACGCTGGATACGTTCCTGCATCCATCGCCGAATTCGCCACCCCTGCCAAAATCGCAAACGCAAACGCAATTTGATAATTCGGAGACAATGGGATTCCGATGAGAAACACCGCCATCAGCACACCCGAAACCAAAATGACCGGCTTTCGCCCAAAACGATCTGACAGAACGCCCGATAGACCATACGTGAGCACCCTGCCAATGCCGAGCGCCGAAATCATATAACTAATTCCCGCACTATTGGTATCTAACTGTTTGATTAAAAATGGCATATTTGAAGCCAAAATAATATTGACCATACCTAATAAAAAATAATTGATATAAAGACTAGAAGCCGTTCTCACATACGGATTCCTCATCCTGACACACCCCTCAACACCATCGCAATGAAGTGACAAATAATGGTTACGCTTACAAGATCTCATATGTGAGGAAGAACAGCTTTGCAGCCTTCACGTTCATACATCTCATCATGTCATGCAGCTCACAGCTTACATGCCCTTCATGTATCAAGCATTTCTTCAATTTTTCACTGCTCTTATTTTATATGAATGTGAAAGGTAATGATAGTGAATTGCTTAAATTTGAGGGGAATGCTGTAGCGAATATTCCCTGGGAAATGCAGAGGGATTATTAATAATGGATATAGTTTTTAATCATTGTCGTTTTGGAGGCATCATAAATAAATTCATGATATTAGCCCCCACGTACTAAACTCGTAATAATATTCCGTTCTCTCTATGCATAAACCAAAACGAAAATCCTCTGCGACTAAAATAAAATCTCCGTATCCACTTAAAAATTTCGTTTGCTCAAGAAGCTGGTTTAAATGGCTAAAAACTTCATTCAAGTTCAATAAAACCGCTTCAATTTCATGCTCTCGAAAAAATATTAATCTACCTTGTGTAGGAGTTACTTTCACCTGGCTGACCATTTCCTTTAACATGTGTGTAGACTTCTCAATATGCTCTCGATAGTGGTTTCCGTGTATTTGAATTTTATCTTCTCTCGATTGAAGGAAAGTAAATACCTTCTGACAATATAATTGATTTTCTTCTATACTAAAAATGGATTTTCTGGAAGTGTCATATAGCTTAATTCGTTCATTAAGTGTTTTCTTCTGCTTTTTCTTTTTAAGGTTTCGATTTTTGGTTATCACTCATACGGGGTCACCTTCTTGGTTTTCTTATTTTTTATATAGTGGTATACTGTACATCTTCCAATTTCGTGTTTATAACAAAAAAGCACTTGTTGCTTAATAAACAACTAAGTGCTTTTCGGAGCTAATTAGATAAATTAACTTTAATCTCATAGCAGGTTTACTCAGTTAGTAAAAGTTTTTCACAAATTCAGAATAGTCTTTACCTTTTCCATAAGTAAATAAACTTGAGTCTTCTGTTCTGGAATTTCAGCAACATACTCCATACAAATCTCTTCCAAGCACTATAGAAATCTGGAGTGTCCATTATGATTTCATGATAAGACGCCGTGTTCATAAATATCATTACCCCAGTATAAATTCAATATCCTCTGAATGCTCTGGAAGTTCATACCCTATTATATGATCTTGCCATGGTTCTCTATTAGATAAACACTCTAATACCTCAAGTAAATCATTCTTCAAAAAAGAGAAAAAATCTTGAACAACTGGCTGATGATCTTTTAGCACCAAACACCTCCTATTTTACGCATTGCATCATTTATACTTCGGTCCAGCTCGTCATCTGTTTCAAAAGCCTCAAAATTTAATCTTCATTTATTTGCTCATCAACCTCTTCTAGATATCTTTCTGTATCTAAATAAGATTCAATCAGATTATCTAAAAATTCGACACTAACCTCTCGATTATCTTCATAAATATGCATTTTAGCTCCAGCTTTTTCTAGTAAACTTATAATGTTTTTCATCTCTTTCAATTCATCAATATCTAATAGATTATAAGATAAAATAAAATCATTTTTATCCATTACTTCTTTTATTTCAGAAATACTTTTATCCGTATGTTTTCTTAGAATCGTGATATATTTGATTTGTTCATCATCTTTTTCTATTCGCATTTTCATTTTAGGCATTTAGTTTCTCCTCCATAGATTAGAAATCGTCAATAGGTTTAATTCTTTCTCCAGGCAGACTGTTCTTCCAATTACCTCCATGCCAACCATTAAAATGTTCATTTGGTGTAGCTGGATATATAATTTCACCTTTGTTCGCTAAATGTGGATATTGTGATGCACTGTAAGAATGGTGCCCTTGCACAGTTTTTCCATCTACTTTAGGCTTCTTACCATTTAGAATATCATTTAATTGCTGCTTATCCCAGTTCCTGGTTGGATCCTCTTTATTCAATATCCTTTGACGTTCCTGATACCAAAACTCATTCACACCCGTGTTTCTATGTTTAGCAAACTTTTTATTCCATTTATAATTTTCATATTCTAATTTCGTAATCGTCCTATTCTCAAATTTTTCTTTCAGCTCTTTCATCTTCTTAGCGCTTAACTGCTTTCTTTGTATAGGGTGCTTCCTTAAATCTAATCCCTTGGTTCTTTCTGCTATTACTTTCTCAGCAACTTTTTGTTCACCAATCCCCACACTACCATTGATACTCTTTTTACCAAACGGCAAAAGCATTCCAAGTGCCGCATTCATACTCGCTTCCTGCTGTTCTTTCGAGATCTTATTCCCAAACATATCTCGCCCCGTAATCGCTTCGCTGAAACCGTTAGTGGCGGTGATGCCATATAAACCTTTTTGTGATGTTTTTAAGGCGTCAAAGGACTTTTGTGACGTCTTGTAGACGTCGACTGCCTTGACTGCGGCTGATGTGGCTTGAGTCGTTTTATAGACAGCCTTTCCGCCTTTGAAAATGCGCCCTGCCCAGCCGACTATTGGAATGTAGCCTGCCGCTGCCATGCCGCCTGCGGCGACTCGCTGACCTGCGGTGAGCTCTTCGCCTGTGATCGGGTCAACGCCTGTTGCGGCGCGTTTTGCATCGTTCACGCCAGTCAGTTCATTCACGATATTTCCGCCATAGTCGAGTGCTTTTTCATACCAAGGACGGTTGGCGAGGGCTTCTTGTTCCTTTGCGATCTCGCGGGCTTCTTCTTGTTCTTTTTTGATTTTGAGATATTCAGAAGTTTGCTTCTCAATATCGATTTTTGCCTTGTAGATTTCGCTATTTTGATACGCTTTCTTGTCAAAATTCATAGGTGAAATCGCTTTTCCGTCATTTGTGGCATTCATCATTTCTGCATACAATGCCATTGTAGCTTGCTGCTCCGTCTCTGACAAAGCATATTCATCTTTTAAATTTTGATCAAGCTCTCTTAGGTCTGTGACCGTCTTTTTTCGTTCATCTTCCGCATCTTCTATTTTTTCATCAAAGGTTTGGCTATCAAATACCTCTAGAGAAATGAGATCATCAATGTCTTGAAAAATCGTTTTGAGTGCCTTTTTTTGATCTTTTACAATGCTTTTGGCATTTTTGATGCCCATATGTACAGCGTTGTCTAAAAAGTGTTCTTCTACGAAGGTATCGCCGCCAAAGTTTGTATCATCGAGTGTCCCAGAAACACCTTCATGAAAGGCTTTTTGCTTATCAATGAAGCTGATAAACATGTCTACATTTCCAGCCAGCTCTTTATAAAAGCTTTTAATGTTGTCGGCGCCTTTTCCAGTGAAATCATCACCGAGATTCGCCACACCTTGTAGTGCCTTTTTTAAATCTACCATTTGTTCACGGAGTTCCTGGTAGTGTTTTGCCCTTGTGTCTGTGGCACTTGTTAGTGCTTTTGCATCAAGTATCTTGCCCAGAAGAAGTCACTCCCTCCATTATTGATCATAAAGTCTATTTTACCGTGTCCACCAAAACGGAAAAATAGGCTAATTGACACAAAAAATGGGATAGACTCGCTATTTAACGGGCTAAAAAATAAGCTAGACAATGCGCTTTGCTCTGTCTAGCCATACATTCATTTTATTTATAATCATTGACAGGTCCTTTATCCATCAAAACCTCAATTTCATTAGAAGACTTCATTTTTAATTTAGGTCTGCGCTCAGAGTTTGGTTTGCTGTAAAGCTCAAGTGGGCGGATGATCACACCATCATTTGTATTTTGAAGTATACCTGGCACACAAGAATAAATACGATCATTGTCATTGGCATGTTTGGCATGAATCGTCACAGACGTTCCTTGGTGATTATCTATACTCATAGATACTCTATATCTATAAAAGGAACCTGTTCCGTTTGATTGGGCAGAATAAACAACCGGAACGACAGCAAGGATATCGTCATTTAACCGTAGTTTAATAACTTCTGTTTTCATTGATTCATGGTCTCTACCGACATCTCCCATATGCTCAACAGCTCCGCTGCCGTAACTTTTGAGAGCAGGAATTCCTTTCGCACCAAACATAGCCACATCTACTTGCTTTCCTGACTTTGTGTAGACCAATGCATAAATATCATAATCGGTGCCGGACTCCCAGGATACTGTAGCTGTGATCTCAGGCGTTTTCTCGATTATGATCGGTTTATGACCTTTGTCTAGATTAATTTTACCCTGAACTTTCTCTAAACTGATAGGTGCAGCGACTTTCTCTTTAGCAGTTGTCTTCGTTTGAGCAGGGTCTTTAATTGGTTGTTTTTCAGGAGCCATTTGATGTGTAGAAATATCTTGTTCATCAGGTTCAACCTCCACACCATAAAGATTGCATAGACCTACCAGTCCAGAATCGAAACCACGCCAAATTGAGCGTGCTTTCGTGTCACCATTTCTTATATATAGCTCTACTACGACAATGCCCTTTTCATTTGTAACGTTTACTGGTGTTAGATAAAACACCTCGTCGCCTGTTCGAATTTCTGCTTGCAAATGCTTCACTTGGGAAAAGCCCGTTCCTTGATCTTCTGTTAATGTAATAGCCATCTTTGTGATTCCAGCAGGCACTTTGCTCATATCAAAATTCAATTGATGCCTTTTCAATTGACCTGATACCTCTGCTGGTAAAAGTGACGCTGCACCCGAAGCACTCTCTGGTTGATTGTAAAAAATAATGCCATGATCTCCTTCAACCTGATCTGAATCTGTTAAAAGAAACGCCGTTAAAGAAATATCAATTGCAGATGACACTTCATAGCTGATGGATACATGTCCCTTTGGAGAACTTAGTAAGGTATTGGCTCCCATTTGCAGAGTTTGATTCATTTCAACAACTCCTAAACTTTATCTACCATTTATCGTTTTTATAGATCAATTATACCAAATCATGTAATAGAACCTATTAATATCTTTATCTCTTTTCAACCTCTGCAAAGATATGAGACAATGCCAACTAAAAGATAGACTACTCTTATAAGGAGAATCAATGTGTATAAAAGAATCATTCCTGCTGTTATGGTGATATTCGGCCTTTGGATTCTTCTTCAAATATCCTTGAACATTGAGATCTTTCAGAATCCAATGAACTATTTTGTCGCCATTACCCTCTTTTTTCTATGTATTCAGGCGTTAATAAAATTTAAGCAATAAAAATTACTCAGGCACATACACTTTTTTCAAAGGTAATAAAGATCTTGTCTCAGTGGGCATATCCTCATACCAATGTATAATAAGATTGACGAGTTCTTCTAAGTCCAATAGATGAACTTCATTATGCTTCGCAACAGCTTTTGCATGAGAGGTAAATCCGCCAGTAGAAACAAATAAACTATTTGCATTCATGGGGTTGGCTCCTAATAATTGCTGCACTTCTGGTGCACTGGCTGAATTTTTTCGATGCTTGACTTGTACTTTAATAATAGGCTTTTCAAATCCAAATGCATCTTTATAAGCTAATACATCTACACCACCGTCAGGACCTTTTGGGCTCACACGAACATTGTATGACATAGCTTGCAGTAAGCCTCCGACTAAGTCTTGCATCTTCCACGGATCCAATTTATCCACCTTATCTGCAATCATGACAGTTGCTTTGCTGACTAAATCTTCAATGATTTCATCTTCTTCTGCCTCATCTTCGAATACTGGTATAGAAGTAGGGTTTTTAAGTAGGTGTTCAATTTCTATCCCCCAATTATCTACACGAAAAACAGTTGATATAGAACCGAGGCTGTTCTTAGCTGATTGGCTAAGAGAATCTCGTTTCACTGGGATTGGTTCCCAATTGACTTGAATATGATTTGGATACATTTTATCCCCTGCTGCTTCATCAAAAAAATGTGGAGCAGTCACCGTACCAACTCGATATTCACGGCTTTCTTTTATGTATGTAATAATTCGATCTCCCTTTTGAATTTCTCTACTAAACCTCCATACCTGACTAACCCAGCTTCTTCTCGTAAAAGGTTTGTTCTCGGCGTATATGACATCAGCTCGAGCATTCATCTCTTGCTTTGTTTGATATTGTTTTGGATTACCTAATTTAGGCCACCCGATTGATGCTAATCCTTTCTCTTCCCAAATCGGAATTAAATCATTCTGGTCGCCTGCACGCACCATCCACCATTTCGTCATTTACGATCTCTCCCATTCCAATCTTCTTCTTTCTTACTAAATTATAAGACTTATATCTAGTGAACAAAAGGATATACAAACCAATTTTCCCCAAAGAACGTAAAAACCCGAACAAGCACATACTTCGCTCATCCGGGCTTCTCTTTTCCTTTGTTACACTTCTTCACCGTTCGTGGCAATGACGTTTTGGTACCAAGTAAAAGAATCTTTTTTGAGTCTCTTCATCGAGCCGTTGCCTTCGTTGTCGCGGTCAACGTAGATCATGCCGTAGCGTTTTTTCATTTCACCTGTTGTGAATGACACGATATCAATGATGCCCCAAGGTGTGTAGCCAATAAGGTCAACACCGTCGTATTCAATGGCTTTTTTCAGTGCTTCGATATGAGAAGCGAGATATTGAATACGTTCTGGATCGTGAATAGAACCGTCTTCTTCCACTTGATCTATGGCACCAAATCCATTTTCTACAATGAATAGCGGGATTTGATAGCGATCGTAAAAACGATTCAATGTATATCTTAAGCCTGTCGGGTCAATGGACCAGCCCCAGTCGCTTGATTTGATATAAGGATTGTCTACACCATGCGGCAGGGCTCCGTTGACAATATCTCCGTTGTTATCAGACACTGCATCACTTTTAACCGTTGTCGACATGTAGTAGCTAAAGCCAAGATAATCTACTTTCCCTTTTCTTAAGCTTTCTTCATCGCCTTCTTCAAACGGAATATGGTAGCCTTCGCGTTCGAATTCTTTAAGTGCATAGCTCGGATAGTAGCCCCGAACTTGTACATCTGGGAAGAAATAGCGTTGTCTCATATATTCTTCAGCAAGCATGACATCCTCTGGATTTGAGGAATATGGATAGATTGGTACGTGAGAAACCATTGCTCCAATTTGAAAAGCAGGATTGATTTCTTTTCCTTTTGCTACTGCCCACGCACTTGCAAGTAATTCATGATGTCCTGCTTGATACATGATTTCTTTGGCATTTTCGCCTTCTTTGACTGATACCCCTGAATTTGTCCAAAGGAACAGTGGGTTGTTGACATCCATTTTGTTATTGATTTCATTAAATGTCATCCAGTATGTGACTTTGTCCTTGTATCGATTGAAGCACACTTCTGCGAATTTCGCGAAATACTCAGCGACTTTTCGGCTTCGGAACCCGCCGTATTCTCTTGCCAAATGAAGCGGCATCTCAAAGTGAGACAGTGTAATCACAGGCTCGATGCCATGCTTGAGCAGTTCATCAAATACATCATCATAGAATTGTAAACCAGCTTCATTCGGTTCCGCTTCATCTCCATTTGGGAAAATTCGGCTCCAGCCGATGGATGTACGCAGGCATTTCAAACCCATTTCGGCAAACATCGCGATATCTTCCTTGTAACGATGGTAGAAATCGATCGCTTCATGGTTCGGATAAAATTTGCTGTCTTCTATCGTCTCAGTAATTTGTCTCGGTACTCCGTGAGCACCTGCTGTCATCACATCTACAACACTTGGGCCTTTTCCTGCTTCATTCCATCCACCTTCGAATTGATGTGCAGCTAATGCTCCGCCCCATAGAAAATCTTTTGGTATTGTCATTATTGATTCCTCCTATTTTACAATTGTAATCATGACGTCCGTTGGCTGACATGTCGATTGTGCTTCTACGATCACATCTTCATACGCTTGTGTATTGGTGATGATGACTGGTGTGACTGTTTTTAATCCTTTGCTTTCAATGGCTTCTTGATCAAATGTCATCAACAAGCCACCCTTTTTCACCTTGTCACCTTCTTTGATGTTAAGTGTAAATGCTGAACCATCTAAGGAAACCGTATCAATTCCTACGTGAACAAGTAACTCCACACCAAATTCTGAACGAAGTCCAACGGCATGCTTTGTTGGTGCGAGCATGACAACACTGCCGTCAAACGGTGCATACAGCTTATTGTCTGTCGGTTCAATGGCAAAGCCTTTGCCCATCGCCCCGGAGCTAAATACGGCATCCGGTACTTCAGATAATGTGAGCACTTTTCCTGCAAGTGGTGCAGTGATTGTTTCCTCATTGTTCATCGAAGCATTCATTTTTTCTCCATCTTGATCTTTGACAGGTGTTGCACCGGCTGTCTGTTCTACTGTATCTTCCCCATAACCAAACATTTGAATGAGTACAACTGGTAAGATCAGCGCAATTGCGACACCAATTAAAATACCGATGATCGATGTTGGATAATCTGCACTAATTCCGTTCACAATTGTCAGCGGACCAGGCAAACCTGCATACGCAAAGTAATAAGGTGTGAAGAAGCTAGCAACGATGGCACCGGCTGCTCCAGAAATACATCCGAAAATAAACGGCTTTTTAAAACGTAAGGTAACACCGTAAATCGCAGGCTCCGTAATCCCGAAGAATCCCGTGATTCCAGCTGAGACTCCGACTTTCCGTGTTTCACGGTTTCTTGCTTTTAAAATAACTCCTAATACTGCGCCGACCTGAGCGATAACAGCGATGGTTTGATATGCCTGGAAGGAGTCACGTCCATATTGTTCAAAGTTGGCGAGCACCATTGGCGTAATGCCCCAGTGAACGCCGAATATGACAAGTACTTGCCAGAATCCACCGATAATGGCGCCTGCTAAAGCCGGTACATTTTCTGCTAAGATATTGTATCCGTTTGCAATCCCATTTGCACCTGCTGTTGAAAGAGGACCAATTAATAGAATGGTTAACGGAACCATGACGACCATACAGATAAACGGTACAAATAACGGTTTTACTACCTCGTGAATCCGTTTATTTAAAAATCTCTCTACATATGAAAGAATCCATACCAAGAACAGCGGAGGCAAAACAGATGACGTATAAACAGTTTCAGATAACGCAATGCCTAAAAAGGTAACGCCTTCACCTGAAGCCACACGCCCAGCAATTTCTGTCCAAGCTGGACTGACAAGCGCTGCTGTACACGCTACTGCGATATACATATTCGTTTTAAAATGCTTAGCTGCTGTGATGGCAATAAAGATTGGTAAAAATGTAAACGGTGCCCATGAAATGAAACTAAAGACTTCATATGTTCCCGTTTTCGAAAAGCTTGGAAATAACAAATTAATGAGGATAAGTGCACCTTGTAAAATACCAGCTGCAGCCAAAATATACACAAAAGGCGCAAACACAGCGGACATGGTCGCAATGACACGGTTCAGTACCGTTCCCTTGTTTTCATTAGACTGGTCATCATCCGACGATTGGAGTTGAACAAGGCTTGAAAAATGCTCGTATACCTCCCCAACATGCTGGCCGATGACGACCTGAAATTGACCGCCGTTTTCCACCACGGTAATGACGCCATGCATCGCATTTACTGCTTCCTTGGCCTTTGGATTTGAACGTTTTAGTACCAATCGCAGCCGCGTGGCACATCTTGCGGCACTCACCACATTTTCTTCTCCGCCAACTGCCTCTAAGATGTCTTCTGCAAGCTTTTGATAATCCCTCACTTTTGACATATAAAACCCCCCATTATCACTACTAGTATATGTATATTATAATTATACCGGTACAATATATCAATACATATATAATTTTGATTAGCATATCAAAGAAAAATCGGTATGTGCTATAATCAAAGACAATAAATCGTGAAAACAAAGAGGAATGGCTATGTTAAAGTATCAACAAATTGCGAGCGATATTGAAAAATATATTGTCACCCATGAGCTGCAGCAAGGGGACAAACTCCCTGTACTTGAAACCCTCATGAGCCAATTTACTGTGAGCAAAAGTACAATTATCAAATCATTAGACTTACTCGAAAGAAAAGGAATTATCTATCAAGTGAGGGGCAGCGGCATCTTTGTTAGAAGACACCGGCGCAAGGGCTACATCAGCCTTTTATCCAACCAAGGGTTTAAAAAAGATTTAGAGGAATTTCAACTGACATCAGAGGTTTTAATGCTAGACACCATCAAACCGCCCGAGGAAGCTTCGCTTAATTTGAACATTGAACAAGAAGAGGATGTTTTTTACCTCAAACGTATTCGTTACATCAATGGAGAAACCTTATGTTTAGAAGAATCCTATTATCGAAAAACTATCATTCCCTATCTCAACACAGAAATTGCCGCCGATTCTGTTTTTAAATTCATCAGTGAAGGTCTTGGACTCAAAGTAGGCTTTTCCGATATGTACTTACAAGTAGGCAAACTAAACGAAACCGAAGCAAAACACCTCGGCCTCAAACAAAACGATCCCGCTCTCCGCGTCGAGACGGTCTTTCACCTTACAAACGGACAGCCCTTCGACTTCTCGAAAATCACGTATAACTACATGCAATCCCAGTTTTTTATTCAAGCGAATAATTATTATGGGTGATGGATGGAAAAAGCCTCCTGAGACAATCAGGAAGCTTTTTTGTCGTATGAAGAAATGTCGCATGATGAATGTTTTGCCGAATATGAGGCATCACCCGCTCACCTCATCAGTTAATGAAGGCGTTTTGATTCCGCCGCAGCAATACAATCCCTAATTCGGATACGAGCTTCACAATGTTATGACTCACGCCAGACTGTGTCAGCCCAAGTTTCTCCTCGGCTTTTAAAACTGCCGGATTCGACGACTGTTAGAAATACTTTGGATTGGAATGTGATCAGTTTGCTTATCTCATATGTTAATCTCACATTAAATCTTGGCAAAGCCTACTGCTCGATATATCTTTGATCTTTCGATTTAAATGGCTTTCTACCAACTGAAAACATTTTTCCTGAATCAATGACCGTTTATGCGTGTCTAGTTGTTCTTTTTCATCACCATGCACATCTTCATCTTCCTCTAACTGAAAATCAGTTAAGTCCATTTTGTCATGAACATGAGTTTTAATAAAAACATGAGCATTGTGAAAATAGTGCATATGCTCTATTAAAGAAGAGATCGTGGTGATAAAATCATCGAATGTTTCTTCTTCAAACGTTTTTTTGAGATCGAGATTACTATGGACATCAATTGAAATGTAATTATCTCTTTCATCCAGTTCTTCTTGGGTAGCTAGGGGATTATCGTGAGTCGTTGCTTTTCTATTTAAATCTGTAATGGAGAAATAAATGGTGATTTCTTTTTTATCGAGAAATTCATACTCCCATATTTCTGCGTCTCTTAATCTTAATATGCGGGTTAGGTTGTCCAACTTTTTAAACCCTCCATTGTTATTCATCTATTTCTAAAAAATGATGATCTTAATTCGTCGTTGCCGACGACGAAGACCTAGACGCTGCCTCATCAGCCTTCACACAATCAATCGCAACAACCAACGCAATCATTACAGGCTCCATCTCTTCTTTCAAAATATCAACCTTATAGCTGTCACCCCAAGTAAACCATTCCTTCTTCACCTGACCGATCACTTCGCCGTTCTGCAGCACTTGGAAATTCATATCCCACCAGTTGCCTTGTACTTCTACACCAGCAGCATCAATTGAATATTTTGCTTTAAAGAACGTAAACTCTTTTTTGATCGTCAATACCTCTTGCCCACCAACTTCTACTAAAAACTTTGGTAAAAAGCTAAACATTTTCTTCGTAATCACGGCGATTTCTTCTCGTTCTGTATTCAGAATGGTGAACGTCTTCGGCATCTTCATAAAGCTGCCCTCGACCACATACACATCGTTCTCCTGCTGATCCTTTACCGTAAACTTGCCGCTCAGACTAAATACTTTCTGCTTCATGTAAAGCTGTTTCATATGTACCTCCCTCTACTAAATGACAACTTCATTAAAGTTTATCATACAGAAAAAGGCACAGATAACCCAGCTGTAAATTTCTTCACCAAAAACTGTATCAAACTAAGCGTTTTCCCCATTCATTTTCTTTTTAAAAGCAAAAATGGCGATAGCTACAATAACACCTGTATATCCAATCACCCACCAAAGATGCAGTAAAATTGATGCATAGTCTCCAGAAAGTGCGGCTCTGCTAGCGTCTACTGCGTGAGCAAATGGAAGTGCGTACGCAATATCTTTGAACCAGCCTCCAACTAAATTCAAATCAAACCATGTACCACTTAACCCTGCGCTCATATTCGTTAGTAGCGCTCCACAAATACCACCAACCTGCTTGTCGTTAAATATACTCCCCACTAAGAGCCCTATGCCGATAAATAGTAAAGATGTTGGCAAAAGGACAAGAATGGATAACAAAACATTGGAATTAAAAGGTAATCCTAAGAAAAGTGCTGCGATAAAGCTAATGATAACTTGAACAATTGCTATCGGTATGAGTGGGACAATATACCCTACAATGTAGTCTGAGGCAGAAAGAGGTGTAGTAAACAATCGCATCAAAAATGATGTACTTCGATCTTTAGCTATTAACATTCCAGAGAATAGTGAGATAAAAGAAAGCCCGAAGACGGCTATGCCAGGAATTAGTTTATCAATGACAAATAAATCAGTTGGAACATTCGCTTGAATAGCATGAAGCAAAAATAAGATAACTAACGGGAAGCCTATACCAAATGCTAAGTTTAAAGGATCTCTCAAAATCTCTTTACGATTACGTGCAGCAAAGGCTAGTGACTTCATCTGGTGACCTCCTCATTGGTAGCTAACGAAATAAAGGCATCCTCAAGTGATTTGGTGTTGGTAATTTCCATCAATTCAGCTGCTGTTCCAACTGCCTTTAATTTTCCTTTCGCCATCGTCCCTATTCGATCCGAAAGGGCTGCTGCTTCCTCCATATAATGTGTCGTGAGAATGATGGTCATGCTCCCCTTTAATTTCTCAATAGTACTCCATAGCTCACGCCTTGCGATGACATCGAGACCGAGAGTAGGTTCATCAAGAAAAAGGATTTTGGGGTCTGTAATGAGTGCCATTGCAATACTAAGTCTTCTTTGCATTCCTCCAGATAAGGTTTTAGCCTTCATTTTAGATACCTCAGTCAAACTAAACGTATGAAGCATTTCCTCCACTTTTATATCCACCGTTTTATTGTGGAACCCGTATATTTGAGCGATTAATTCAAGATTTTCTTTAACGGATAAATTAGGAGCTACTGCCGTTTCCTGTGGTGAAACATTAATCTGTTCTTTTACTGCGTAGGGATTAGAAACAATACTGTTACCAAGGATCGTTGCATCACCGGTAGTAGGGATGCTAAGACAGGTCAACATCTTGATCGTTGTCGTTTTACCTGCACCATTCACTCCAAGTAAAGTAAAAAGCTCGCCTTGTTCAATTGAAAGATTAAGAGAATCGACTGCAATCTTTTCTTCGAATTTCTTAGTTAGATTCTTTGTTTGAATAGCAATCATTCCTCATCCTCCTGATCTTCCTGCGCCTTATATATATCGTCAGCAAACTGCAGGAAGGCCTCATTTTTTACAATGGCGATTCCTTGAGCTTCATCACCCAAAATCAACAGGCTGTCTCCAGGACTGATGCTGAATATCTCCCTCGCTTTTTTAGGAATGACAATTTGCCCGCGTTCACCAACCTTTACAAGTCCAAATATGTGTTTTCCTTTTGGTTTCACCCCTGCCTCTTCTGTACCATCCACATTATTCACGAGATCATCCAAAGCAACGCCGTATATTTCAGCCAAAGCCTTACAATTGTTGATATCCGGCACAGTTTCTCCCGATTCCCATTTCGCAACAGCTTGCCTTGAAACACCAATTTTCTCAGCCACTTCTTCTTGTGTAAACCTGTGTATTTTTCGCATTTTTTTCAAATTCATATTGATCATGTTTTTCACACCCTTCAATATCATTATATAAGACTTATTCCGATCATCTACCAACTGAACATGACATCAGAAGTTATCTTCAATTTACATTTGGTTAAATGCCTAAGTTTAACCCAAAAAAGCCACCTCGAAATTAAGTGGAGGGGACTTTTTTGGTGTGTAATCGAATAAAGGAACTGAGATTCATATGTTTAATCACATATACTAATTTTTTCTTCTGCTACAACACCTTTTGCTAAAGCTAATAAGGGAAGTAAGAATGGCTTGGAAAATAGGTATTCCCTCACGCAAAGCATCACTAGATAAGTATAGTAATGTTATCAGTGAATAAAAGGAGGAACTATGAAAAATGTCTGTCACAGTTTGTGATGCAGAATATGTTGTAGGTTTGCCATAGAAAATAAAAAAGTCTCGTTTGAGGGAAATCACTCAAATGAGACTTTTTTGTTTAGTTTCAGCAATTATTTAATAACCATTTACAAAGTAAGCAATGGTTTCTAATTCATCTTCTTTCAGTTCTCTGTTCACGTAATTTTGATATTCTATCGTGATTTTCTGCTTATCTCCACCACAAAGATCGGTATATTTCGCAATCATCCTAAGCTTGTTTGTTTCCTGACGAAACTCCTCTTTTGTCCACGGTCTTTGATGTGAAGGAATATACATATCAGCATCAAAACCATCTAATTCATTTAAAAGTCGCAATGTTTCCTTCATCGTATAATGTACTTTTTCGGCATACATTTTCGGATAAATGCAATCACCAAGAAAAAGGATTTTCTCTTCTTTCACATACACGATGACTGAATCTGCGGCATGATCGCCTCCAACAAGTTGCACGACACACGTGACCCCGCCAAGATCGATCTCCATCCGACGGTCAAATGTCACATCCGGTAAAACCACTTTAATATCTCGATGATCCTGATATTCTTCCTTGATGGCCTTCGCACAGAACTCAATCTCCGTTCCTTCCCTCACCCGCTCATCAATCGCCTCATCTGACCACGAAAACGGAAGCAGCTTCTCCATTTCACTTCTTGTCTTTGCAGAAGCAATCGAAAGCGAATCAGGCAGCGCTGGCAGACCAAAGATATGATCCCAATGCCAATGCGTGAGGACAACCATATCAGGAGTCAAGTTCTCATGTTTTAACGTTTCTTTGATAAAGTACTTGGCATGTTCTTTCGAGTTACCAGCATCAATCATTAATGTCTTGTTACTGCCCACAACCATACCTAGAATGGGGCGGTCAGTAAGCGATATAGGTGTGATGTACCAAAAATTCTGACCTATTTTTTTAATTGAGTGCATAGGTAGCTTCCTCCTTTCTATAATTATATTTTAAATCGAATCACGTTTTTTACCATCGTTCCGCTGTTTATGATGCGGTTTGTCCTTCAATATTATAAGTGCGGTTTACTAATTCGAATTCCATTACTCGAAGTAGCACGTGAAGCCAATATTGTTACAATGATCGCGATTGCAACACCCAAAGCCCCTACCCAAGTAATGGAAGATAGAGAAACTCTCTCTACAAAGATACCTCCAATAGCTGCACCTGCAGCCATCGCCAATTGCATCATTGACTGATTGAGACCTAATAGTATACCTGATGACTCTGGCTCCATTGTAGCTAGGTGATATTGTTGAGTCGGGCCAGAAGACCATGCAGCAAATGACCATAATATTAAAATGAGCAATACTCCAATATAAGAATGCGTAACTAGTGAGAGCAATATGAGCATGATGACATGTAATGTCATTCCGCTAATCAGAGTAAAATTCACACCCCATCGATCGGTACTAAATCCACCAAACTTTGACCCAACTAGACTAGCAATCCCGAATACGAGGAGAACTCCACTCAGCAATTTGTTGCTTACACCTGATATATTTAAAAGGTAAGGGGATAGGTAGGTATAGGCAATTGAATAACCACCAAGCCAGAAAAAGGTGATGGCTAATCCCAACACTACTTTTGGTTTTTTAAAAAGAGCGAGTTGTTGAATTAAAGGTACAGGTTTATCCCCTTGGATTTTTGGAATCGTAAGAGAAATTATCACCATTGCTAATAATCCGAGTAAGGCTATTCCTCCAAATACAGCTTTCCAACCGAAGAAATCACTAGTCATTCTGCCCAGTGGGACTCCAATGATCAATGATGCTGTAAATCCCATTACTACTGTAGCAATAGCGTTACCTTGCTTACCTTTTGGTGCGATTTTTTCAGCAATTGTTAATGCAGTAACGACGACCATCCCCGCCCCAAGAGCCATAATAATTCTTGAAACAATAAATAATTTATACCCAGGAAGGACGAATGCAAGAATATTACCTAGAATAAAAATGCTAAGTGAAAATAACATTAACTTGCGTTTATTCATTCCCGATGTTAAAGCCATTAATACTGGGGTGAAGATGGCATACACAAGAGAAAAAATCGTAATTAACTGGCCAGCTGCAGCTATCGTAATCCCTAATGATTCAGAAATATTATCCAAAATACCAGAGATGATATACTCTGATGTACCAACTAAAAAACTTACAATAGCTAAAATGTATACCTTTACAGTGTTTGACAATGTAGATCACTCCTTATATATAATGTATTTACATATCTAGAATTGTTAATATGTATGAACAAAAAAATATATTACGATAAGTCGATTTGTATTTAATAAATGAAACTGAATTCTGATGTATGAATTCAGTTCATTTATTAAATATTTTTTTCTAGAATCTTAGCAATTTTTTTTATGGCATTTTCATCTCTTTTATAATACGTGTATTTACCTATACGCTCTGTCGTAATTAATCCAGCTCGTAGTAAAATTGAAAGGTATTGAGATGCTGTTGATTGCGTCATTTTCAATTTATCTGTTATTTGACTAACACATACCCCTGTAGTATTCATATCAATCCCTTCATGGGGTGTAAAATGACGATCAGGTTCCTTTAGCCATTGTAAAATTTGCAGTCTTGATTCATTGGATAAGGCTTTGAAAACTTCTATCGGCTCCATACACACCATTATATCGATAAATAACGATATGTCAACATGTATTGTTTGAGATCCCTTAAAACTTTCTATTTTCCTATGTCATTCTCGCCGCTTTAGGCTTAATCGCGGTTTTTTGCGGGGTGGTGAGAAAACCCCTATAGCTTCTTTCCTGCTGGCAATGGAGGTGTTTGATGGGAAAGGATTAGAGTACTTTTTTGCTGCTTGTTTAGTCGACCCTCAGCTAAATTTACCCATCTCATTCCTCACTTACTTATGATAAGGCTCCCCCCGCACAATCCGAAACGCCCGATAAATCTGCTCCACCAGCACCAACCTCATCAACTGATGCGGGAACGTCATTTTCGAAAATGAAAGCTTCTCATTCGCACGCTGCATGACAGCGTCGCTTAAGCCAAGGGATCCGCCTATGACGAAACATACCTTGCTTTTTCCGTATGTTGCCAGCTTATCTATTGTATCGGCTAATTCTTCGGAACTTTTCATTTTTCCTTCGATGGCGAGGGCGATGACGTGGGCGTCTGGGTTGATTTTGCTTAGGATGCGTTCGCCTTCTTTGTCTTTGATGATTTTCATGTCTTGATCGCTGAGGTGTTCGGGTGCTTTTTCGTCTGCGAGCTCAATGATGTCGATTTTCGCATAGGCTTGTAATCGCTTTGTGTATTCGGCTATGCCTTGTTTTAAATATTTCTCTTTTAATTTTCCTACTGTGATAATTGATATATTCACAGGTCATCCCCACCTTAAGAACAAGTTATTCATATAAGTTATCAACAATTGTGGATAAAATTTGTGTATTTTGTGTCCGATCATTCGTTCCCCACTATATATATTGCTGGTTCATCGCACAATTCACAGGTTGTGGATAAACTGTGTGTATGTTCGATTTTTCTGAATTCTGGTGGCAGTTCGTGATCATCTATGTACATGTCTAATACGGTTTCTATGTGTTCTGCACAAGCATATAATGTTTTGTTCATAAGTTTCTTATTCCTCCAATATGTTGTCTGGTTATTCACAAGTGTTTTGCTCATTGTTCAATATAACCGATTTATTCACATGTTAATAGTCTTTTACCATTTTCCACACCTTTTATCCACAAACCAAACGAAAAAGCCTCCACTTCTGTGAAGGCTTCTTTCTATAGAAATGGATTATAAAATCTCGTTCCTCTAACAAATGTAATCACAAGCGACACGATGAGCACCACACCAACAAATATTAACGCGGCATAATCTGCTTTTTGAAAGTCTTTCGCCGTAAACCATGTGCGCTTTTTATGCTTTCCAAATCCGCGCAGCTCCATCGCATTGCTGATCGTCTCAATCCGCTCTAGGCTGGAAAAAATCAGCGGCATCACAATCGACAGCGCATTTTTAATCCGTTTCTCCAGTTTTTCATTCTTCGATAAATCAATTCCTCTTGCTTGCTGAGAAATCGCGATCGTTCGAAAATCCCGCTGAATATCTGGAATATAGCGTAAGGCAATCGCGACAGCATAGGAAATCCGGTAGCTGACCCCGATTCGGCTGAGCGATGAGGCAAATTCACTTGGATTCGTTGTGACGATAAACAAAAGCGCTGCTGGCATGACGGTCACATATTTCAGCGTAATATTCAATTGATAGAAAAGCTGTTCCAGTGTGACGTTGTACCAGCCTGCAATATGAAACAGCTCATGCTTTGCTCCGTAGATGGCGACTCCTTGCTGGGGCGCAAAGATGTAAATGGCGATGTTGTTAATCACTAGGAAGATCGCAAGGACGATCACCACGAAGGAGATATCACGAAATCGCACGTTCGATAGCTGAAAGAATACGATACTGGCGGCTAGCATAAAGACTAAAATGCCTGTATCATACGTGAGCATCGCTGCGGATGACCAGAGGATAAAGCAAATGAGTTTGGTTGCCCCTGTCAGCCTATGAATCGGCGACGGGCGATCGATATAGGACAGCATGTCTACAGCCATGTCATTCGTTCCTTTCTGTCAACCTCAATGAAGCGATCCACGAGTTCATTTGGATTCGGCCAGTCTGCTTTCAGCGCCAGTTCATACAGCGACGTTTCCTTTAAGCTCGCCTTTTGGACAAGCAGCTGATCTGTCAGCACTTTGGCTGGGGTATCATCTGCGATTTTTTCTCCATCTGAAATGACAATGGTTCTTGTCGTGTATTCGAGCATCAAATGCATATCATGGGTGATCATGAAGATCGTGACACCCTGCTGATTTAATTGCTCTAAAAACGTCATCATCTCTGTGTAATGTCTAAAATCCTGTCCGGCGGTTGGCTCATCTAAAATGATGATTTCTGGCTCTAATACAAGAATTGATGCGATGGTGACGCGCTTTTTCTGACCAAAGCTGAGAGCTGAAATCGGCCAGTTCCGAAATGGATATAAGCCGCACACTTTCAGAACCCGCTCCACCCGTTCCTTGATGTCGTCTTCCTTTACCCCTCTTAAAACGAGACCAAGTGCGACTTCGTCAAAGATCATTTGTTTTGAAATCATTTGATTTGGATTTTGCATGACGACGCCGATTCGTTCGGAGCGCTGTTTGATTGTGTCTCCTGTGATGTCATCGCCATTTAGATGAATTGTTCCTTTTGTTGGCTTTTCAAATGCGCAGAGCACCTTAGATAGTGTTGTCTTGCCTGCGCCATTGGCTCCTGCGATGCTGATCATTTCTCCTTTTTTGACGGTAAAGGAGATGTTGCTCAGCGTGTTTGGTCTTGTCGGATAGTCAAAGCTCAGCTCACGCACCTCTAGCAAATCCTGCGATACAAACTGCTCGACTGACGGCTCAGACGCTTCCATCCACTGCTCGATTTTCACTTTTGCCTCTTCATTTAAGGTAAGATGCTGTAAATTAGCTATCTGATCTCCCGGTGTAACTGGAATGCCTGCATATTTCATGGCCTTTACATATAAAGGCTCGCGCAAATATGCCGCTTCTAATACATTTGAGGCGAGCAATTCATCTGGTGTCATATCCGCCGCAATCGTTCCGTCATTGACGACGATGATGCGGTCCACATGACGGAAGAGGACGTCCTCTAACCGGTGCTCGACCATCACGACCGTTTTTTTCGTTTCTTTTTGCAGTCGATCAATAAGATCGATCACTTCTTTGCCTGTAGACGGATCAAGGCTTGCAAGTGGTTCATCAAACAGCAAAATGTCGACATCGTTGACAAGTACGCCCGCAATAGCGACACGTTGTTTTTGACCGCCTGACAGCTCATGTACGGACGATGCCAGCTTGCCGTCTACCTCTGTTAATTTTGCCGCTTCTTCGACACGTGTTTTCATTTCTTCGCGTGTGACTTGATCATTTTCAAGTGTAAACGCGATGTCTTCTCCAACGGTCAGCCCGATAAATTGTCCATCAGGGTCCTGCAATACCGTTCCAACGAGCTGTGAGAGGGAGAAAATATTCTCTTTCTCTGCATTTTTCCCGCCGATGTGAAGACTTCCTTCCATAGAACCTTTATAAGACGCAGGAACTAGCCCATTGATACAATGGGCTAGTGTGCTTTTTCCCGATCCAGACGGGCCTGCGATGAGGACTTTTTCCCCTTCATAGATGGTCAGGTTGATATCTTTCAATGTCGGTTCTGCCTGACTGCGATATTGGAATCCGAAATGTTCGAATTGAATCATCGGTTTCTTCATTTATGTGTTCCACCTTGCTTCATGATGTTTCTTTCGATAGACTGCCGCTTTTGCTTCTCGTTTTCGCATAAGCCGCAATGATGATGGTTCCTAGTACACCGACTGTGATGATGTTCGAGATCCCTGCCACGATGCCTTGAACAAATACTTTGTTCGCAGGTTCTGCATAGATCACAATGTCGAGTACCGGGGCAATGACAAACCAGCCTAATGCCTGCGCACCTGCTTGTACGGCGTTGAAAAGCGTGATCTTCTTCCAGCCAAAGTCGCCCTCTTCTACTTTTAAACGGTTAGAAATGAAGCCGATCAATAACCCAACAACACCTGAAACGATAATCCAGCTCCACCAAGGGCCGAATGTGGTGGCATCTTTAATGAGATGACCAATAAACCCAATCAGTGCGCCTGCAACAGGACCAAATAGAACGGCCATTAATGCAAGGAATGCATACGATGTTTCAATTTGTGTATTCGGAATCCCAGTTGGAATGGAGACGAAGCGTCCTAAAATGACAAAGACGGCTGCGCCAATTCCGATGGCAACGACAGTTTTCGTTGAAAGTTGTTTACCTGCCATGATGTATCCTCCTCTTATTCGTATATAATGCGCGGAGCTTTGCGAATCGAAAGGCGCCAGCCTGTGCCTGTACCGATGTTATAAGCCTTTGCAAATGACCCTTGATTGATCGCCACGCCTAAATGGTCGAGTGAATTGACATATACGAGTGGTTCGCCTACCTTTAAATCGGCAAAAGATCGTCCATAGGTCATGATATTTTTATACACATTTTTCGGCCCGTTGGCAATGGTAACTTCTATTGCATCCCCATAATTGATTGAAAGCTGTTCAAATAACGTGTGATGAATGTTTGTCCAAAGGTTTCCGAACCTCACATCTAAAATATCAATCGTTCCTGTGATGACCTCTTCTTTCGCATACGCCTGTACGACTGGAAGGTGAATAATATCATCAATATTCGCCTTTGGTCCCACCTCTTCAAAAGAAATCACGCCTGAAGCGATTCTCGCCCCTGTATACGCGTAAATATCTCTCCCATGGAAAGTATGTGATTTTCCCGACTTGGGCAGCCGGTTAATGGTTTCATCTAAATAACGGGCTTCCACAATGCCAATATCCTGCGCGACGTGCGTGAGTGTCCCGTTATCTGGGGTAATAATGTAGTGCGAGCTTGTGGTTTTGACGACAAGACTCTTCCTTTCTGACCCAACGCCTGGATCAACAACGGAAACGAAAACCGTCTCTTCCGGCCAGTATGTGACGGTTTGGAGCAGGCGGTAAGATGCCTCCCAAATGTCATACTGCGGAATATTGTGTGTTAAATCAAAAAGGCGGATGCTGCTGCTCACCGTATTTGCCACTCCGTACATGGCGCTGACTGCTCCATCATCAATGCCGAAATCTGATTGTAAAACCAATGCATGTTCACTCATGTCAATCTCCCTTTCATTTGAAAAAATGGATGTGGTGTTTCACGTGGAACATTTGAACATTTGTATGAAAAAAGTGGACAATAAAAAATACCCCATCCTTATCTTTGAATCATAAGGACGAGGTATTTGTCTCGTGGTACCACCTTTATTTACTGTTTGCTCGCGCTAAACAGCCTCTACAAGTACAAAGCTCCAATCTGGCTCATATACTGTGGTTTTGATAACGAGTACCAACTCTCGTCGTGTCCTACTAATATCATAGATATGTTCAGCACGAGGCTCAGAGACCATTTTTCGAATCATTATTTTTGCTTCTTTTCAGCTGCCGAAGCTCTCTGTGGAAAAATTGATGATTGTACTTTCTCTCGTCATTGCCTGTTTAACTATCTTGAATTAAAGCTATCATACATGATGTTTTTTGATAAATCAAGATATTTTTCTGAACATTTTCAAAAGTGAGTCAACTGATGCTGGAAGAGTCTTCTTTTTATAAAATTTAAACAAATGTTAAAGAGCGAGATATGGTGTCTTTCCTTTCTAGCTGTATAATAAAGATGAAGGGAGGTACAGCGTGTGTGGACCATCTGTATGAATGAGTTTAAGCAGCTCTTCAAAAGCACAAAATCCATTTTAACAATTGTTATTATTTTCATTTTATCTACTTTTGTTTCAACTCTTCCGTTTATTGCTGCTCATCAGGACAAATGGGAGCAGGCAAAGGATCCTTATTCTATTGGGAATGAACTGGTGATGTCGTTATTTGGTTTCTTCCTTATTTTTTTATTGTCTCATGATATTTTGAGCCGCGAAATTCATTTAAAAACCATTCGTTTTCTAGTCAGTAAAACAACCCGTTTGAACATTATTATCGGAAAATATCTTGGGCTGATGCTGTTTTGGCTTAGCTGCATTATGACGACATACGTACTGAATATGGTGATTTCACATCGTTTTCTGTTCTCTGATGCGTTTAAAATCTTAACCTTTATCAGTGTTGGTATCTCATGTACTTTATTTTTGTCCATGCTCTTTCCAACACCGCAGAAATCAATGTTTGTTGGGATGTTGTTTTCCTTTCTTTTCCCGATCGTCAGTATGATATCTGTTCTTTCTTCAGAACGATTGATTCATTGGTTCCAATATATGACGCCTTATTATTATGCGCGCTTGAGTGAACCGCTGACCTATGTACTCATGAATACAGCATTAACCGTTGTATTACTCATTGGAACAGCACTCCTATTTCAAAGGAGGGATGTCTAAATGCTGCATACAAAAGAGCTCACAAAAAAATATCGGACAAAAGTCGCGGTAGATCACATTACCATTGATGTCAATCAAGGCGATATCTTCGGACTCATTGGACCTAAGGGTTCTGGTAAGACGACGTTTTTCAATATCATTACGGGAATTTCCCGGCCAACCTCTGGTACGTTTACGATGATGGATATGCCTTCATTAAAAAAGGTGAGGCAGCATATCGGTGTTCTGCCTGAATATACGGATTTATATGAAGGGCTCACGGCACTTGAACATATTGCCTACTTATCCAAAATCACCGGGACACGCCAGAAAACGAGTGATTATGAAGAACTGCTCGAATTTGTCGGTTTAGATCACTATCATCAGGAAAAAGTCGGTACCTTCACACCTGGTATGAAGAAGCGGCTCGGAATGGCGCAGGCCATCGCCCATCGGCCCGAATTTATTTTACTAGACGAGCCTTTTGCCGATATTGATGCTGATTCGATCTTACACATTCAGCAGGTCATTGAAACGTTAAAACATGAAGGGAAAACCGTCTTTTTAACGGCTGACCGCCCAAGGTTCACAAATAGTATTTGTACCAAAACGGCATTCATTTCTGAAGGAAAATTAGTGTCCCCCCATACTCATCCTCAAGAAAAAACCATCACATCCTCAAACATACGTGCAACCTTCAAGCATGCGTGGATTGATGATGAGGTGAAACCTGTTCTCACGCAGTACTTACAAACTGTTGGAACAGATCTTGTGATCAGTGATGACGAGACCTCATTGTTGATTCGTTCAGAAGCCCAAGTCCCATCGATCATCCGCGCTTTCGTGAAATGCAAAGTTGATTTATATAGAGTCACGGCTCAGGATGCCATGAGCACCTCATAAAAAAGTACCGTACGCGATCCGCACGGTGCTTCTTCTTTTTTATAAAGGTTTACTCATATAGATTCCGGTTTCTGCAAATCCCGTCTTCTCGTACAGTGAACGGGCGATCTGATTGTGAGCAAAGACATGGAGCGAGAGTTTTTGCACTCCTAATGACTTTGCCTGCTCCTCTAATGCAGCAATGGCCTGCTTTGCAAAGCCTTTTCCTCGATAAGCTTCAAATAAAATAAAGTTATAAATGAATCCTTCCTGCTGAGGGTGATTCGGGTCATAACAAAGCCAAACCCAGCCAATCGCTTCTTCCCCGTTCAAGAAATTCCATAGCTCATGATGCTCTGTCTGCAGACCTTCGGGAAGCAGCCGATCAAATTGTTCTTCTGCGTTCGCAAGTGATTCTTCCTTTTCCCATGTCCCTGCGAGTACCTTTTCTTCTGCGTACCGCTGAATGGCCTTCTCCATCAATACATCGTAATCCGTTTGTGACATTGGTTGTAGTGTAACCAATCGCATCGCCCCCTTTCCTCCATCATATGATGAGCATGCAAAAAAAACCAGTCCCATCAAGGAACTGGTCATCCGCCGAATCGGTCGGTTTGAGAAAGTTTGATCTCTACTGATTTTTTCTTTCCGCTTCGGTAAAACTCCATCTTTACCTTGTCGCCGACTTTCTTTTGATATAAATACTTACGAAGATCTACGATATTCTGTACACCCTTGCCATCAAAGGAGGTGACGACATCCAGCTCTTTTAGTCCTGCTTTTCCTGCTGGAGACAAAGACTCGACACTCATCACGACAACCCCTGATGTGACTTTAGATGGCAGCTTCAACGTTTCCTGCCAGTGATAGCTCGCAATATCTGCTAATGATTTCATGCCAACGCCTAGATACGGACGCTTCACCTCTCCGTAGCGCTCTAAATCTTCTATGACAGGGATGACTAGATTCGCCGGGATAGACAGCCCGATGCCTTCTACCTCTGATTCAGCAATCTTCATTGAGTTGATGCCGATCACTTTTCCGTCCATATTGATCAAGGCACCACCGCTGTTGCCTGGATTGATGGCGGCATCTGTTTGCAGTACCTCCGCATTCCAATCCGCCTGTCCGTCCCCATTCGAGTCTACAGGAATCGCACGTTCCGTTCCCGAAATGACACCTTGTGTGACAGAACCTGCAAACTCAAGCCCTAATGGATTTCCAATGGCGATAACTGGCTCACCGGGCTTCACATGATCTGAATTACCAAAGGCGGCGGTCTTCTTGATCTTATCACTTTTGACAGTGAGAACCGCTAAATCCATCAGCTGATCGCTGCCAACAAGATTGGCACCAATTCTTGTCCCATCCTGAAGGCTCACTTCAAGCTGGTTGGCGCCTTTGATGACGTGGTGGTTGGTCACGATATAAAAGGTATCACCCTTTTTCTTATAAATCACACCTGACCCGCTGCCTGCCTCCCCACCTTCTTCCCAAAAGCTCGACTTTTGGATATTAATGACGCCGACAACCGTATCCGACATATTAGATACGACTTTCGTGACCGCATCATTGACGTTCACATTGACGGTCTTTAAAGGGGCCTGTGCTGATTGCTCATCTCCGTTCTGCTGCCACCCAAAGGGACTGCCGCTCTGTCCTGACACATAGGGGAAAAAGAATCCCATTAAAAAAGCTCCTACCAATACACCGATCAGACCAGATAGGAAATATCCTTTTCTGCTTCGTCTCGGCTTCCACTCTACATCGCGATAATCCACTATGTTTCCTTCCTTTCAGTGAATAGATGATGTATATAGTGTTGGTAAGAAGCTCTTATCTTAATCATACGATTGTAAAAATCATACGGCGCAAAGCGGGGTTGCTTTTTTCGGGTCCGTATCATATAAATCAAAGCCATCCCCGACAACAAAGCCCTTCATCTCAAGCGTCTGCTGGACCGCCATACGGGCTAAATCCTTCATGTTGTTATCTTGACTCAAGTGAGCCAAATAAATGCGTGAGGTGGCATCTCCAATCACATCTGTCATCGCAAGAGCGGCATCTTCATTTGATACATGTCCGACATCGCTCAAGATTCTGCGCTTAATGCTCCACGGGTATCGGCCCATTTGCAGCATACCGACATCATGATTGCTCTCAAATACAAACGTATTGGCTGACTGAATGATGCCTTTCATACGGTCACTCACATAGCCTGTATCCGTCATCAGGGCAAGTTTACGCCCTCCATAATGGAACACGTAAAACATGGGCTCAGCCGCATCATGTGAGACGCCAAAGGACTCAACATCGAGACCGCCAAAGGATTGGACGGTTTCCATATCAAAGTGGAATTTTTGCTCTGTGTCAATTTTCCCGATATGAGACTCCATCGCCTTCCATGTTTTCGCATTTGCATAGACAGGGAGCTTGTACTTTCTTGCCATGACACCGAGCCCTTTAATATGATCTGAGTGCTCGTGTGTCACAAAAATGCCGTCCAAGTCTTCAGGCTTGCGGTCGATTTGACCAAGCAGCTCGACCATCTGTTTGCCGCTTAATCCAGCATCCACTAAAAAGGCATGCTCGTCTGTTTCTAAATAAAAAGCGTTCCCCGTACTTCCGCTCGCTAGTACACTGAACTGCAAGCTCATGTTCTCTCACTCCATTGAAGATTTGTCATCTTTCTCTATATGATCAAGTGTTGAGCCATCAATGGCATTGATCAAATATTCTTCTTCTGTCTTTTTCTTTGAACTAACTGATACGCCTTCAAGCTCGACTCGCCATACAGGCACCATGACCTGCGTGCTTGCACCCGGGTATTGCGTATAGTAGCCAAGCTCTACCTTTTTCACGGTCGTGTTTTGGCTCAGCATGTTTTGTGTATATAAGTCCTTCACGGTTTCAAGCGCTGGGACAAGGGTTTCTTTTCTCACTTCATTAATCGACGTCACCATCGACTGCTGATACGATACGACCTCGTTTTTATCATTTACATCCAGGGTGATTTTTCCGATGGTTTCGATGTCATCAAGGCCTTCTTGGAAGATGTATTTCCCTTTATACGTTTGGAAAAAGACGATCTTCCCTGTCTCTTCATCAATACTCCACAGCTTATAATTCTTCCCATCCAGTAAACGCTGGTTCACAAGGTTTGACGCCGCTGTTTTCATATCTTTTTTCGGCAAGGCAACGGGTTTATTGAAGGTCATTTCAAGCAACGTGACAGGATCATCTTTGTCTGTTTTCGGGAATGTGCTTTTCGCCTTTTGATCAGCTAATCCGTCGACATCCTTTTTCGTATATTGCTTCTTTTCAGCTGTAATGCGGTATCCAATCTTCGCTTCATCTGATAGATTGCCATATTTGATCCCATCTGCCTTCATTTCTTCCAGCGTATCCGTTTTTTCGATAATCGCAAAATGATCGGTAGATCGTTTTTCAAAGTATTGAAAACCTAGAAAGATATCGAGAACGAGAAAGGCTAGGATAAAGATCGTTTTGGTCTTATTCCACTCCATTATTCTCGCTCCCCTCTTTCAACAAATCATGCGATAGTATCACGGTTTTGCCGTTATATTTCATGCACCATACTGGCTCCAGCCAGACAAACATCGCTTGATCTTGATCTGATGCGGTTGAAGCAGCTTGATAGGCTGGGAAAATTTGTTCAATTTTCTCCAGGTCATCATATTTCGTCTGCTTGACGATTAAGTCCTTCAGCTCTGTCCCGTTCATCAGCTTGACCTGTTCACTCTGACTCGCTTTGTTGCCTAGAATATAGTTTGGACGCTTGTAATTCAAGATGTCATCATTCGCCCACTGTACTTCAAGAGAGGTCATCCCAAATGGATGCTTTGTACTGTTGACGATCGGCAGACCATCCATAAACATATTAAAGGAAAGCTGCTGGTTGCTGTTGATGCCAAAGTATTGATAGTCATCGGTAAAGCTCCCCGTATCATTGAAATACTTCACACTTCGCTTGATCAAATCCCCCGTTTGGAAAACGGTGCTGGAATTGATATTGCGGTGCTGATATTGGATGCGGTGGTCTTTTTGATTGGCTTCAAGACGGCTTGTGCCATCTGTGTACACTGTCCGATTTAAATTAGACTCCTCACCGACTAGACTCGGATCCGTAAACAAAGCGTCCTTGAATTTGTTTGTCTTAATCGTTTCGATAAAGAACATTTTTGCTTCAAGCTGCTTTTGCTTTCTCGGAAGGAGGAAATCTCGTTTCGAATTCGCTGAGAATGTATAGAGATCATAGTGCGGCATCTCGTTTTGAGCGGCTGCGATACTGTCCATTAGATTCCGATAGTTAGCGGATTCTATTGTCAGCTCAAGCACCGTTTCCTTGCTGTATGAAACCAAATAGACTTTCTTATTGGCCTTGTCCTGCTGGGAGAACGGCACAATCATCCGATCAAACGAGTTGTATTCAATGGACTTATTCGGCCATTTAAACAGCGCTTGGAAAATATCAATCGGAATCGAGTCATTGAACACAAGATCCAATGTCTTCCCCTGTCCTCCGCTTCCATAGAAGAAATTCTTAAATCTCTGCTCAGAATATTGATCCGACACATCCGAAATCTCTTTGACATCCCAAAGGCTCACATCATTCCAGAAGTTTTGAAAGAGTTCCTTTTGATCGACTTTAAAATGCTCCCCATTTGAATGGATGAACATCTCGCGCGGCTTCACGACCTCAATGAGACTTCTAGGCTCGTCGCTTGAAATCTTCTTCGTTTCCACGACCTTTGTGCCGGCATCTGCCTGGTCCTGCATGACTGGCTGGAACATCCAAATATTCCACGTAAACACAAGACTGATCGCAATTAGGATTGTCAATATTATGGTTTTAAAGGTCTCACGCTTCATCCCAATCATCCTCTTGTTCTTCATTGTACGGAAGGGTAAAGGTCACCGTTGTTCCTTTTCCTTCAATGCTGTCAGCCCAAATATCTCCGCCATGAGCCTGAACCATTTCTTTTGCAATCGCAAGTCCTAGGCCGGTTCCGCCAAGCTTTCTTGTTCTCGCCTTATCCACTCGATAAAAACGTTCAAAGATTTTATCCATATCCTTCTTCGGAATACCGATCCCTTCATCTTTGACGCTGAATAACACAAGGCCATTCTCCTCATCCAGATCAACGGTAAACGTGATATGTCCACCCTCTGGGGAGTATTTCATGGCATTGGAAATGATATTATCGAGCACCTGTGTGATTTTATCTTGATCAATTTCCACGTATATTTCACGCTGCGGCAGATTGCGGATAAACTCGACATGCTGCTCTTTCGTCATTTCAAAACGATCAATGACCAATGAGATAAACCTGATAAAATTCGTCCACTCACGGTTGAATTGATAATCCTTGCTGTCGAACTTAGACAGCTGCAGCAGGTCATTAACAAGCCGGATCATGCGCTCTGTTTCATTTTGCGTGACACTGAGGAACCTTGGCGCAAGCTCTTTATCACCAATTGCCCCTTCAGCCAGTGCCTCAAGATAGCTTCGCATCGTCGTCAGCGGTGTGCGTAGCTCATGTGATACGTTTGCGACGAATTCACGGCGTTCTGCATCAATTTTCTCCTGCTCTGTGACGTCATAAATGACCGCAATTAAACCATCAATCTTCCCATGCTCTTTCTGAATGACTGAGAAATTCACACGCAAAACAGACAGCTGATCTTCGCGTTCAATTTCTATCAGCATGGAATCTTGATTTTCGACTAAATCTTCAAATGTATGCGTCTCCTCGAGGCCCAGTAAGGACGTAATCGGCATCTCTAGAGCTGTTTCACGTGAAACATTTAACAGCTCTAATGCGGGGCTGTTTAATAGAATAATCGCACCGTTTTGATTCGTGGCGATGACGCCATCCGTCATATAGGCAATGACAGAAGAAAGCTTTTTCCGCTCACCCTCCGTCATCAGCTGCGCTTCCTCCAGCTCTCTCGTCAGATGGTTAAAGGTTGTCGCAAGCTGACCAATCTCGTCATGTCCATACTTTCGGACTTTCCTGGAAAAATTCCCTTTGGCAAGCTCGATCGCTTGCTTTCTCATATCCGAAATAGGATGAGTGATTGTTCTAAAGATGAAGATACCAAGCAGTGCGGTCGTCCCAAGTGCGATCAGTGTGCCAGTCGCCAAAATGGTGTTAATGGTTCGCATTTGATTAAACACACTTTCCATCGAAGACACAACATAAATCACACCGACGGTTTCTTGGTTTTCATTTTTCACGGCTGTCGCAGAAATACGCACCCGTTTATTGGATTCTGGGTCATAGAATTTCTTTTCATAGTCTTTGCCGACCGCAAAAATACGGCTAATGATTTGATCAGTGATTTTCTTCCCGGCAATCTCCTGACTGCCATTATTCACAGAGGCAATGACCTCTCTGCTTTCGTCAATATAGCTGACTTCAGAAATTTCATTAGACTCATCTTTGTTGTTAAAGTCGTTTAATATCTTTTGAGCATCCTCTTTTAATTCTGCCTTGCTTTTCGATGAATCTTGTTCTAGGTAATACGATAACGAGTAGATTCGCTGATTCAAGGAATTATCATAGGAATTAATTAAGGACTGCTCTAGCTGCTTCACAAAGTACACGCCAATGATCTGCATGGCGACAATGATCAGCAGCACGTAAATTAAGGTCAATTTGAAGTGAATCGAGCGAAAAAAACCTACTTTACTCATAAGAATCTTAGTCCTGCTCTGGGTTTCTTAAATAGTAGCCAACGCCTCGTCGTGTCACGATCCAGCTCGGGTGGCTAGGATTGTCTTCAATTTTCTCACGAAGACGGCGGACTGTGACGTCCACTGTACGCACATCCCCGAAATAATCGTAGCCCCATACGGTTTGCAGCAAGTGCTCACGTGTCATAACTTGTCCGATATGTTTCGCTAAGTAATGAAGCAATTCGAACTCACGGTGCGTCAATTCAATTGTTTCCTCACGCTTAGACACCACATATGCATCTGGATAAATGACAAGTGATCCAATTTCAATATCATTTGATTCAGATTCTTCCTCTGTCTGCGGCGCAGCAATTTGTCTTCTCAAATTCGCTTTCACACGGGCAAGCAGCTCGCGCGTGCTAAATGGCTTCGTCACATAATCATCTGCGCCAAGCTCAAGACCGATGACTTTATCAATTTCAGAGTCTTTTGCTGTCAGCATGATAATCGGCATGTCATATTTTTTTCTCACTTCACGGCATACCTCAACGCCATCTTTGTTCGGCAGCATAATGTCGAGCAGAATGATGTCCGGTTTGATTTCTTCTACCATTTCAAGGGCTTCATTTCCGTCATATGCACAATGAACCTCATAGCCCTCTTTTCTTAAGTTAAACTCCAATATATCAGCAATCGGTTTTTCATCATCTACGACAAGAATCTTTTTTTCCATTGTGATTTCCTCCTGCATTTTTAGCATCTATGTCATTCCATTTTGCATCTCTCATCAGGCCTTTTCGTTTGAGCAAAAAAGGCTCACTGTCTATTATAACGTTTTACGTGGCAAAGATAAAAATAATAACGGCTTTCTTTTCTAGTAAACGTTGAATAGGAAGTCACCTCTCAAAAAAATTGATGGCTTTTTTCCTTTTTTATCGAAACTTTTCCAGTCACCAATCGTCTATATAGATGTAACGTCTTCTTCTTATGGAGCCGGGCCCTACCTAGGCCCGGCTTCTCCCTTTTTATGCCTTCTTTTCATAAGAAAAACGCACCTGCGATTGCAGATGCGTTTGGAAGTGGCTCGGGACGGAATCGAACCGCCGACACACGGATTTTCAGTCCGTTGCTCTACCAACTGAGCTACCGAGCCATCATCAAAAGATGAATATGTATAAATGGCGGTCCGGACGGGACTCGAACCCGCGACCTCCTGCGTGACAGGCAGGCATTCTAACCAACTGAACTACCGGACCTCAGTAACTTGCCCGAAAAAGCAATCGTGGTGCTCCTTCAAGCAAGTGAGGAAAAATTAGCTTAACGCTAAAGTAAATCAATGACCCGTACGGGATTCGAACCCGTGTTACCGCCGTGAAAGGGCGGTGTCTTAACCGCTTGACCAACGGGCCAATACATGGTGAGCCATGAAGGACTCGAACCTTCGACCCTCTGATTAAAAGTCAGATGCTCTACCAACTGAGCTAATGGCTCTCGGTTTGTGAAAAGTGAATCTGAAGAAGCCGTATTGCGTCAAACCAATCGCTTTAAAAAAGCTGGAACATCGCATCCTAACAAGTTTCAGAGACCTTTGCAACAACGAGATTTATAATATCATAGAGTAATTACATATGGCAATACGTTTTTCGACATTTTTTTAAAAAAAGTGTCGGATTTGAAATCTCCTGCCAAAGCCCTTCTATTTGCAACCGCCTTCATTTCTGATTCACCTTTTCATGACCACTGCCTATTCAAACACATAGAAACGTTTTAGACCGCTCAAAAATGGTTATACATGAAACAAGTGACATTGTGATTGAAAAAGGAGGAAGCAGTATGAGTTCATTTAAATTAGGAGATAAAATGCCCAATTTTTCACTTCCAACCATTCAGGGCGAACATATTGATTTTCACAAACATTTAGAGGAGCATCAAAGCTGGCACCTCATCGTCTTCTTTAGAGGCTCATGGTGCCCAGTATGTGTAGAAGAATTGAAAGAGCTCGAACAGCAGCAATCATACTTTCAAGACAAGGATATCCACTTAATGACGATTTCAACGGATAACCCTGATGACTTGAAAGATTTTGCGGATAAAGAGGGGCTGTCCTTCCCGATCATGTCTGACCAGGATCTTACTTCATTAAAAGCATATGAAGTCCACTATCACGGAGAAGATGCTCCTTATGAAGATCACGGAGTGCACGGGGAACCTGCCTATTTCTTATTAAATGAAAAGGGCCAAGTCCTCTATCAGCAAAGACAAACAAGTCCGTTTGGCAGACCGCATGCCAACGAACTGCGCAAAATCATTCAGTACATCCGCAAAAACTTAAAAGGCCAATATAGAAGCGTGAAATAAAAAGAGGACTTACATTATACCGTAGTTAGTACATCACTAATATATTAGAGATGTACTTTTTATTTTTTTGACCTCATAATAAACAACTCCACAAAAATAAAATATTTCTTTTTAATTTACAATGAATTAGAGAGCTTGTTAAAAATGCACATTTTTATTCAATTCATAAATTGGGCAACCTATATGACTTAGATTGAGAGAATAGTAATGGCATTTATTTTTAAATTCGCATCTATTAATTAATTCATTGTTATTATTCAAACTTTTCTCAACAAATAATGGATCAGCTATTAAAGCTCTTCCTAGGGAAAAACTTAAATTATTCGGAATTTCTTCTAATCGCAACACATCCAAATCCCATATATTACCTGAGTAATTCCATAATATATTTGGGTATTGGTCAGCGTATTTTAATATATTATTTAAAAAGCAAGCATGCCCCCATTGTTCAAGGGGATATATTAACTGTTTATTGATATCATATATACCATTAGAAAAACTGATAATATCAATATCTAAATCAATTAATTTATTAATCAATTCATCTTTATCTACTTTTTCTTGTATGTCATTTTTAATACCTTCTAGAAATGAGATTCTCAAATCTATAACTATATTTGGTTTTTTATCACGTATTCCACTAATAATTGTTTTTAAAAAAAATAAATCTGAAGCATTGTATTCATCATCTCTTATATTTAAGCTTTTACTAATAAGTTGAGACAAAAAATAGCCGTGTGCTGCGTGAATCTGAATTACTTCAAACCCTAAATCACTCGCTTTAATGCTTGCATCTATAAATTTCTTAACAATATCCTGTATTTCTTCTTTGGGTATATTGACTATATCTTTTCTTACCGTATTTAAATAAGCTTTTATATTATTGTTAATCATTTTGCGAATAGGGATTATTGATGAATTTCGACAGGCGATTTGTATACCTGGAACAGAACCTTGTTTACGTATAGATTTTACTAGCATCTCCCACTGATCAGTTTGTTTAGTAAAATAAGCAGTATTGGGATTTGTTACATACTTTGGATCAATTGCTACATTACCAATATAATTTATTCCTATTGAACTGTGCGATCTTTCTCTATAAAAATCAAAAAACTCTTCACTTAATGAACCATTTTCGCATAATCCAGTATTTATAGGAGCAAAAAAGAAACGAGAAGGGATTTCGATCCCTTTAAAGTCATAAGAAATATTTTTAGGCATATCTAAATTATTTATTCTCATATTTTTTAAATCTCACTTTATTAATATTGTATTTACGTAAATATTCTTTACTTATATCCATATTGAGATGTGAGGATATTCTAATAACATAAATAAATGCATCTATTAATTCTTCTTGAAGGTCGGGATAAAATTCATTAAAATTTTTATTTAATTCGTCATCTGAGAAACGATTATTTAATAAATTTAGTTTTTTTATTAAGTTTGAGAACTCCCCAATTTCTCCAATTAAACCTATTATGTCCTTATTTATAAAATCTATTTTCTCAGATGTAGAGGGGCTGTTATGACTCCATCCATGGTTTTCATCAAACTCTTTTTGTAAAGCTACTATTTTAGAAATATCCAAACTACTCACTCCTTAAATTGAGTTAAGAAAAATGCCAATAGACCATAAATAATATTCACTCCTAATCCGATTGCTACTGTTGCGATCGTATTAAGCCATTCCGTTCCAGAAAATACTCCAATTAATACTAATGTAATAATTAAATAAAGGATTGTAGCAAGTAAAAATCTCCGTTCGTATTGCTCTATTCTTTTTATTACACTTGTGAATTTTTTTCCATATGAGAGTTCAATCTCTGTTGAAGTATTTTGAATTCTTTTATCAGATTTAATTTCTTCTGAATTCAGAATATATTCAGTTAAAACTGGCCAAACTCCTGTTTCAAATCCATGTTGTCCAGAGTAAGGTCTAGAAACAGCCATTTCTAATTTGTTAAATTCAATCTTAGCAATTGCATCTCCCTGAGTAATCTTTAAATAATTATTTGAAATATTGGAAAACACAATTCCTAATTTCCCTTGAAAACCTGGATCTGCATAAGTGTTGACTGGTAAAAGCCCCACTGAAAAAAGTTTTCCTTTTGTTAATATTCTGCCTAACATATCATTAGGTAGGTATAAGGATTCTGCTGTTAGGATTACTACAATTTGTTTAGGTTTAATAAGTATGTATTCATTTTCTTTTAAAGTGTGTTTTTGATGAGCGTTAGAAATGTCATAATAAATATTGCTAGCAGTTAATTCATAGCAAGCTTGTTTTACATTTTTTAAAGAAAAATTTTCTGTAATTAATTTTCCATCATTGCAAAAATCGATTATATCTTGATCATTTAATGTCCCAATATTAGTCATTTTATTTCCTCCATATTATAATTACAATTATAAACTTTAAACATAATTAATGGAAATCTGTATAAATTTTTTTATTATTGAATGCATTAGTAAAAGAACAAAATGGCGAATTTTAAGGCTGAGGTTTTATCTTTGTATTTCTGTTAAAGGCGCAACCTTTTGTGATTTTTTGATGAAATTTATTATTATAAAGATGGACAAATTCTGGACAAAAAGGATAGATACAATTAGATGTAATTCCTGTGCAGCTATCCTATTCTTCATAGCTTAATTAATGTGTGAGATTCAAATTGGTTATTTTCGTTATTTTTTGTTGAATAGCCAATGTAGGCAAAAATAAAAGACAAATGCCAGCACAGCCACTCTTTTTGTGTTATTTTCATCTCTTTTCATACTTTTTTTGAAAAACATTGCAACGATTCCCCTTTATCCTGCTTTCTTCATCGTCACCCGGCGAAGTGCCCGCGAACGAATATATTCCATTGGACCCATTCTCCAAACCTTTAGACAAAATGCTGATATGGCGATTTGCAGAAGTGAAATGAGCAGCCATGCCAATACGATAAGAGGGGCATTGATTTGTCCGCCAAGACCCAATCCCCAGCTATAAAAAAGAATCGAGCAGATGATATTTTGCAGGATATAACAGCTGAGTGCCATTTTCCCTACATACTCAAACCAATTCCACATGAACCATGACTCCGTGTGAGTCAGGAGCTTCGCAATGACAGCGATATAGAAAAGAGAGAGGAATGGCGAAAACGCATAGCGCACAACGAATTCCACTAGTTCGTTCGGAACGAAGACAAGTGCATTCAGCGGCAGACCCACCCACAGACCGACTCGGAATAATATTTTCCGTAGAGATTGCCCGCGTTCATTTGCATAAAAAACACCGGCTCTCATCATCCGCACACCTAATAAAAACAGAAATGTGTTCATTGGAATGATAAAGATCGCTTCTTCACGGTACATGAAAAAGTGTTGTAATCGTTCTTGAACCTGCGAGATCCATGTCTCTGGCAGCTGCTCTTCCAGCGCCGGTTCACTGCTTTGATCATACGATTCTGTCTCCATTTCAGAGAGGGAGAACACCATCAGACAGGACAGAAAAAGTAGATGAATGACTCCAGAGAAGATCATGCCTCTTTTGATGCGCTTGCTCCCTCCTCGTACAATAAATGCCACAAGCAAACCGGTCACAGCGTAACTCATGAGCACATCATATTCCATCACAAGTGCAAAATGGACAAAGCCTTCGATAAATAAAAATAAAAGAATCCATAAATATGTACCCGGCCAAGGCGTGTTTTTTCTTTTGGCCTGCTGATATTTCAGCTCTAGCCCTACACCGAACATGATTGTGAGCAGTGAGAGCATTTTCCCATAAACAAACATGAAGACAAGGCTTTCTAGAAAACTGCCATGTTCATATTCATCTGCAATCTGATCTGTCGCAAAGGTATCCCCTGCATACGCAAAAAACCAGACGTTTGTTCCCAATGTGCCTAATATGGCAAAACCTCGTAAAATATCTAATAATCTTATTCTTTCTTTCACTAGAACGCTCCTTCCCCCTATACAGTTATCATATTTTGGTAATGATCGGAAGCCTGTTCTACTGAAATTAAGAAATATTTAAACAAAAAGACACCAGTAAAATGTGCAATTTTACTGGTGTCTGATCAGTCTATTATTATGGACGGTACACGCTGCGGACAACGTTCGTTTGGGAACGATCTGGTCCGACTGAAAAAATGGAAAGTGGAATACCTGTTAATTGTGAAATGCGCTCTAAATAATGACGGGCATTTTCAGGCAGTTCGCTTAAATTCTTCACGCCTGTAATATCCTCTGTCCATCCTGGCATTTCTTCGTAGACAGGCTCACATTTCGCTAGTTCATTTAGACTTGCTGGGAATTCCTCTGTGATTTCTCCGTTCAATTTATAAGCGACACAGATTTTCAATGTTTCAATCCCTGTCAGTACATCAATTGAGTTAAGAGATAGATCTGTAATCCCGCTCACACGGCGAGCATGACGGACAACGACACTGTCAAACCAGCCAACACGGCGCGGACGTCCAGTTGTTGTACCGTATTCACGGCCAACCTCACGGATTTGATCGCCAATTTCATCATGGAGTTCTGTCGGGAATGGGCCATCTCCAACACGTGTTGTGTACGCTTTTGACACGCCGACCACATGTTGAATTTTTGTTGGTCCTACGCCAGAACCAATCGTCACTCCTCCAGCTACTGGGTTAGATGACGTGACAAATGGATATGTCCCTTGATCGATATCAAGCATAACGCCTTGTGCTCCTTCAAATAGCACACGGCGGCCTTCATCTAGTGCGTCATTCAAGACAACAGATGTGTCCACGACATATTTTTTCACTTGCTGGCCATATTCATAATACTCGTCTAAAATATCTTCAATCTTGAAGCCTTCTGTGTCGTACATTTTCTCTAAAAGACGATTTTTCTCTTCTAGATTACGTGCAAGCTTCTCTTCAAACACTTCACGATCTAATAGATCTGCGACACGGATACCGATACGAGCTGCTTTGTCCATATAAGCTGGTCCGATTCCTTTTTTCGTCGTACCGATCTTGTTAGCCCCTTTCCGCTCTTCTTCCACCTCGTCCAATTTTAAATGGTAAGGCAGAATCACATGGGCTCTATTGCTGATTCTGAGGTTATCTGTACTCACATTCCGTTCGTGAAGATACGCAAGCTCAGTGACCAACGCTTTAGGATCAACCACCATTCCATTACCGATGACACAAGTTTTCTCTTGATAAAAAATACCGGACGGAATGAGGTGTAGCTTGTAAGTCACTCCATCAAATTTGATCGTGTGACCTGCATTGTTTCCCCCTTGATAACGGGCAATCACCTCTGCATTTTCTGAAAGGAAATCGGTAATTTTCCCTTTCCCTTCGTCACCCCACTGCGTACCTACTACGACTACTGAAGACATATCGTGCACCTCCGTTAACCTTTCAAAACGTTATCTCTTTCAAACACATTTATTTTATCAATGCAAAACGAAAAAGTCAACGTGAAATCCGAACATTAATATCTCGAAATCAAATTTTGTTCGTTTTAATTATGAGAAAAAGCGCTTTAATCACTTCTTCAGCGCTTAAAAAGGGAGATTTTGAGTAAAAACAACTATTTTGATGGTTCCTAATTTCTATTGATTTTCAATTAAATGAATCATCGAGCTTGCCATAAAATCAGGTGAGTACGGTCTCCCTGTCCTCAACCACCATTCTGCTGTTCCAACATAAGCAGAAATGACGAATTGCTGCTGCATGTCGATTGGAACGAGATGTGGATGAGGCTTTGAGCCTGCGATTTCCTCTAACCCCATAGAAAAGCTTTCTTCAAAAAAAGCACGAACCGTTTCATGAATATTGAGCTCTCGTCCTCGTTTCAAAAGAATTTGATACTCCTCTTCATGCTCCTGCAAATGCTGATAAAATCGAAAAATATACACATATGCCGCATGCTCTTTTTTCACATCATCTTCTTGTACAGGAGCAAAAATGGCACATTTCATCACATCAAACATCTCATCCATCACCTGCTGGGCAAGATCAAATTTATCCTCATAATGCTGATAAAAGGTGGTGCGGTGGATGCCCGCCACTTTCGTCAAATCCTGTACAGAAATCTTCTCCCACTCTTTTTCTCTTAATAACTGAAATAACGCTTTTCTTAATTGCTGCTTCGATTCCGTTGCACGCTTATCCCCTCTGTAGCAGTCCGCCACAAGCCATTCTCCCCTTCCTATGAACTTCAACAGATTCCGCTTTTCTGTTGGTTGAATCCTCAAGGCTGATGAATTAACTTTAATCTAACACAATGAAAAAAAGGAAGCATCTGACAACCTATAAGGAGTGATGATCATGGAAACAACTACACCAACTGCCGTGCAAAAAGCGTTATTAAGAGGAAAAAACAAGCAGGATCCGTATAACCCATTTGATTGGTATGCCAACATGCGTCAGACATCACCTGTTCATTTTGACGAAGCCAGCCGAACATGGAGTGTATTCACCTATGAGGAAGCAAAACGTGTGACAATCGATAAAGATACCTTTTCTAGTCAGCCTCCTAAAGACCAGCGGAAGCATTCACTGATGAAAACAATGGTGATGATGGACCCTCCCAAACACACTCGAATCCGCTCCATTGTGAGCAAAGCCTTTACACCTCGAGTCATGAAATTGTGGGAGCCGCGTATTCAAGAATTGATGGAGGAACTCATGGCACAAATAGAAGGAAAAAACGAGATTGACCTAGTGCAAGCCATCTCTTATCCGCTTCCTGTCATTGTCATTGCAGAGCTTTTAGGTGTGCCCTCAGAGCATAAACAATCCTTTAAAGAATGGTCTGATATTCTCGTCAGTATGCCTAAAAGTGAAGATGAGGAGGATGTCGCTGAATGGCAGAAAATTCGGGACCAAGGAGAGGCTGATATGATGGCGTTTTTTGCAGACATCATTGAAACGAAACGTCACAACCTCGGTGATGATTTGATTTCCCTCCTCATTCAAGCGGAGGAGAATGGAGACAAACTGTCAGCGGATGAATTAATTCCATTCTGTAATCTTCTTCTTTTAGCTGGCAACGAAACAACCACCAACCTGATCTCCAATCTGATCTTCAGCTTGTTAGAACAGCCGGGTGCGTATGAAGCGCTCGCTCAATCACCTGAGCTCATCCCGCGTGCTGTGGAGGAGGCCGTCCGTTTCCGTGCACCCGCTCCTACGATCGTCCGCTATGTCACAGAAGACACAGAGCTTGGGGGAAAAGTGCTGAAAAAGGGAGACAATGTGATTGTGTTTCTTGCTTCTGCCAACCGGGATGAGCGACAATTTTTAAACGCACATGAATTTGATATACACCGCCACCCTAATCCTCATATTGGTTTCGGGCACGGTATCCATTTCTGTCTTGGCGCACCACTTGCCCGCTTGGAAGCATGTACTGCCATCAAGGCCTTATTGGACCGATATGAGTCACTAGAGCTCCTCTCCTATATGCCGATGACAAACAGCGGCATGTATGGGCTGAAAGAGCTGAAGCTGCGTGTCACGCCGCGTTCATAACAGAAAAGACTCCCGGGCATGGGAGTCTTCCTTTTAAACGGGGGTGATTCCATCTGTGTTCATGAGCACAATGCGATATCCATCTGGATCTTCAATGGTTGCCCCTCCTCGATCCCAGTATGGGTTCGTAGAGGTGACTTGCCGTCCGCCAAATGAGATCAGTCTCTCTTTCATCTGCTGAAACTCCTGTTCATCAGGAATATAAAAAACAAGCAGCTGTTCTGGATGCGGAACGGGCAGGCTCTCTTCTTCTTCATGTTTGGTGATTTCTAAATGAACATGCTGATGAGGAAGCCCCAGCATCACACCATCGTATCCTTCATGCTGATCAAATGAACCTATTCGTTTGAGCCCTAAGCCTTTTTCATAAAAAGAAACAACCTCTTCCATGTTGACGGTTGGACGTGCGATGCGTAATTGAGCGGCTTCGAACTGTTGAAATTTCATCAGTCATCACTCCTTTTCTTCTTTTAGTATACGATTTCTCTGTCTTTCTCTCCTCCTCATTTCGATCGTTTTTCAATCATTCTTTCGATGTAGATCCATCAAAAAAAAGCCCAGCTTCTTGAGCTGGGCTTTAAGCACCGGGCGGAACACCCGCATCGTCAAATCTTCTTTCCAGGTTGACGAATTTGTTATATTCTTTGACGAACGCCAGTGATACTGTACCAACTGGGCCGTTACGCTGTTTAGCAATGATGATTTCAATAATGTTCTTATTCTCTGATTCTTTGTCGTAGTAATCATCACGATAAAGGAATGCCACGATATCGGCATCCTGCTCGATACTTCCTGATTCACGAATATCAGACATCATCGGACGTTTGTCCTGACGCTGTTCTACTCCACGTGAAAGCTGAGACAAAGCAATAACTGGAACTTCAAGCTCCCTTGCCAGCGATTTCAATGCCCTAGAGATTTCAGAAACCTCTTGCTGACGGTTATCGCTTGATCGTCCGCTCCCTTGAATGAGCTGCAAGTAGTCAATCAAGATCATGCCAAGACCGTTTTCTTGCTTCAAACGGCGGCATTTTGAGCGAATTTCACTTACTCTGATTCCTGGTGTATCATCAATGAAAATCCCACTATTTGATAGCGAGCCCATCGCCATTGTCAGCTTGCCCCAGTCCTCTTCTGTCAGATTACCGGTTCTTAGGTTCTGTGCATTGATATTCCCTTCTGCACAAAGCATACGCATAACTAGCTGCTCAGCTCCCATTTCTAAACTAAAGATGGCGACACTTTCGTCCGTTTTGGTCGCAACATTCTGTGCGATGTTCAATGCGAAAGCCGTTTTCCCTACTGATGGACGAGCCGCGACAATAATTAAGTCATTTCGCTGAAATCCAGCTGTCATCCGGTCAAGCTCGGAGAAACCTGTTGGAATCCCTGTGATATCGCCTTTTCGGTTATGAAGCTGTTCAATATTATCATATGTCTGAACAAGAACGTCCTTAATGTTTTGGAAAGCTCCTGAGTTTTTACGCTGCGCCACTTCCATAATGGTCTTTTCAGCATCACTCAACAGATCCTCTACTTCATCCTCACGCGTGTACCCATCCTGTGCAATGGTTGTCGCCGTACGGATCAGACGTCTTAAAATTGATTTCTCTTCTACAATTTTTGCATAGTATTCAATGTTTGCGGCAGTTGGGACAGAGTTCGCAATATCGGTTAAATACGAAATCCCGCCTACCTCTTCTAGTAAATCTGTATTGGCAAGTTCAGAAGTCACCGTGACAAGATCGACCGGTTCCCCTCTATCACCAAGTACAAGCATCGCATTGTAAATCTTTTGATGCGACATTCTATAGAAATCCTCTGGAATTAATACCTCAGAAGCGAGCGTGAGCGCAGATGGTTCTAAAAAAACAGCACCTAATACGGCCTGCTCGGCTTCTATATTTTGCGGCGGCAGCCGGTCATCGAGAAGTTCCGTCATGCCAAGCACCGTCCTTTCATAAAAAAATACGCTACTCATCATTTTAACATTTTCATCAATAAAAAAGTGAAAAACATCGACTATAGTCAAAATTACCATGAGGATGTTTCGTTGAACAGCCAACCAACGCATTTCAATAGAAAAGACTCTGTAACATAAATTGTTATAGAGTCCTTCTGTATCGGATTTTTATCTGTTGTAGTTCACACATGTGATCGACGCTCCAACATGGCATGTTCGAATGCGTTTTTTTAATCTATCGTTTTCTTCACTCCATAATTTTCTTTTTGCCCAATGTCTTGTAAAGACCCGTTTTGATAACCAATAGATAGCACCAAATCGGGAATTGAATCAAACCCGTTTTTGGCTAGATCAAATAACTGTGCTCCGTAATGTGAAGCGGCAATGCGTGCATTTTCTGCTGTGTATGGATTTTTCAGGAGTTCTTCTTTGTATATATCAAAAATATTCTTCCCGTTATCCGTTACAAATTGACCGTTTACAATGCTTAAATCTTTTAAATTGTAGCCTGTGACCGTTTTGATTTGATTAACAAGGTGGAATTTGGCAAGAGAATCAGGCGTGAATTGAGTAGAATCGTCAGATCTGCTTTTCATGATGTGGAAAAATAATTCTCTTGTATTGTTGGTTGTATTTAATAGGTCTTCTATTTGTTTGGTCAGCGATTCGTCTGTTGAACCACTCACCAATAATTTGAAATGATTTGGGTCAATGGTAAAAGTTAAATTTGTGTTTTTAGGAATGGTTATACCGTTTTTAGAGAATAAATCTTGCAATTGTTCGTTGACCTTTTGCCGATTGAATATTTTTTTCTCTACGCTTTCTTGGGTAGGATCGTACCGTTTTTCATTACGGAAGATGGCGTCATTAAAGTCATATTGACCTCCTTTATTATTCCTTGCCCAACTCATTTCCATAATGTAAGCAGCTTCTCTTTCCGGTTTTGTTAGATCACTTCTGAAATAAGAAGAATAAGGGTTTCTATACTTATTATATATATGGTCTTGAGGATCTTTGAATCGTTTATTTTGTTCATTTATTTTTTCGTATTTTTCATCTAGTATTTTCATCCGTCTATCAGCTTCGGTCATCACCTCATTTGCACTTTTAATAGCTGATTGACCTTTATAGTCGATTCGGTTCTGATTGTTTGAAGCACCTGCCGTGTATGACGTATTAATATTCATTTTGATTCTCCTTTTTAAAAAAATAGTGATTATTAAATATATCGGCAATTCAGTTAAAATTTGTTAGTTTTGATCCGATATAGTAATTATTACAAGGAGGGTTAAAATATGACAAATACTATCTTCAAACGTTTTTTATTACCTGCATTGGTATTAGTGCTTGTTACTAGTTTTTTTGCACCTAATTCTGCGGAAGCAGCTATTACAGGGAATAACAGTCCTAACACAGCAAGTTCAATGGGATATTGGAAAAATAGTCGTCCAGATACAACAATCTTACCTGAAGGTGAAAATGAAGCGTATTATCAGTTTACGATCAATAAAGGTGAAAGAGTTTATGTCAGAAGTTCTTATAATAAGCAATATACAGGGATGAATATCGAGGTGTATAATTCTAAATATTCTAGGACAGGGTCCGAAGTTATTAATCCTGATTCAGTAACGCCTTTTATTTTTGCTAATACTGGTGAAGTTACATCAACTTCAGAGACTTATTTTGTGAAAGTGACCCGTGGTACATATACAGGGAATATGTACTTTACTGTTTCCATTCAAGATCGTATTAAATCTGGGAATGGGACATTCAATTTTACGGGGACTTCTACCAACTTGGGGAATTCTTCTTTAAATTTTTTAGGAGTTGATTCTTCAGTCATTACAATGGATTTAACTAATAATTCCACAGTTCCTAAACGTGCTGTAGTTAAATCGATTACGACAACTAGTACCCAAACACCCAACCAAGGGAATGTCACACACAAACTGATGGCTAGTGAAAGTAATATTTGGTACACATCACTTTTTTCTTCTGCAACAAGCGGTTCTTACCGTATTTCTCTTGAAGATGAATTAAAAGTCGCTCAAAAATGGAACTTTAAGTACAACGCAAAAGCTACAGCGAGATCTACTATGAGCAATGTCAAAGCCGATATCCGTTACGAATATGATGTCACAGATGGATTCTAATTTAATGGTGTTTACAGACATGTTCACCAATTGATCAAAAAGTAAGGGTACATTCCCTTACTTTTTTAATTGTGTCATTTTTGATGCTATACTTCGCCACTTTTAAAACAGCTACGCATGATATTGAATAAGTTGTGAGATATGATCACCAGCTTTTTGCAAAACCCTCCTCTTTTTGCCTAAAAATATAAGAGGGTCTATAGACTCATTTTTCCTCAAAATTATTTCGAGAAGAAAAACCTATATTTATTCCTGAATCAAACAGAAGAAAATGGTAAATATTCCGAGGCAGTCAAGGTCTTTTGACATTTCTCCTCTTTTTAAATGACAAGGTCCGGTATTCCCTATATCAAATCATTTGTTAGTGAGTTAGTCCGTTATTTTCTGAATATTAAGATTAAAATATCAAATACACAACTTAATGAACATTTGACTTCATAATTGATAACCATTATCATTTGATTTGCTTGCGTGATAGTTGAGAATCATTTTCATTTGGAGGAACCATTCTTCAATTACTACACTCATCCAATATCCGCAAGCCTGCTTTTATCATCGTATGAGGGTCGAATTTGAGGAAGGAGATTTTTTACATATGTCCAAACGCCCTGAAGGAATGGGTACTGAGGATTCACTTTTCGGAGAAAGCCGTCCTTTTTTTATACCTGGGACGGAGCAACTGGATATCACAGCACACCCATACAGACTTTTTATATTTAAACCGAATACTACTCCTCCAGCGGCTGGTTTTCCAGTCATGTACGTGCTTGATGGGAATTCACTTTTTGGCACAATGGTCGAATCCATTCGTTTACAGTCAAGAAGACCTGAAAAAACAGGTGTCGTACCTGCCATCATTGTTGGAATTGGCTATCAGACAGAAGCGCCCTATCATCCGCTCAGGCATTATGATCTCACTCTTACCAGCCCTGATGCTTCCATTGGGGGCAAAAGAAAGGACTTCTCCATCCATACATATGGCGGGGCCTCTGCTTTCTTTTCTTTTTTAGAAAAGACTGTAAAGCCTTATATCGAGCAACGCTTTCCGATCAACCTGAGTCGTCAAACACTGTTTGGGCATTCTCTTGGCGGTCTTTTTGTATTACACACACTATTTGAGCACCCTGATGCTTATCAGACATATATTGCGGGCAGTCCTTCTATCCACTGGAATAAAAAATTATTTCTAGAAAAAGAATACCAATTCACCAACCGTATACGTCAGGTGCCTATGGATGTAAGGCTGTTTGTAGGTGTAGGTGAGCTAGAAAAACATCATCCATGTCAAATGAATGATCATGCAAAGTCACTAGCAAATCGTATGTTGCCTTTATCCTCATATGGCTTACATACGGCCTATCATGAGTTCCCTGAAGAAGGACATACGTCCGTTTTACCGGTGCTGATGAATTACGCTTTCCGTTTTGCACTCTATCATGATGATCCTTTAACAACCACAGACATGAAAGAAAGGTAGTGAACACATGAAACATAGTGGTCTATCTCAAAAGATTGCCCTTATTACAGGCGCAGGACAAGGTATTGGGCAAGCAGTCGCAAAAAGACTATCCGAAGAAGGTGCGATCATTGCAGCAGTTGACGCAAATGAAGATCAGCTGCAAAGCACCATCCAACAAATGAATGATGAAGGCATACGCGCCTTTGCCTATCCAGGTGACATTACCGATCAAGCTTCTGTTCAGCACATTGTCGATCAAATTGAAAAGCAGCTCGGATCCATTTATTTACTAGTCAATGTAGCAGGCATTCTTCGAGTCGGTTCTATTGACCAGCTTTGTGCAGATGACTGGCACCAAACCTTCGCAGTCAACACACATGGTGTCTTTTACGTATCTCAAGCTGTCTCCAAATACATGATGAAAAGATCAGAAGGGGTCATTGTGACCGTCAGCTCTAACGCAGGTGCCATCCCTAGAATGAATATGGCTGCCTATGCCGCATCAAAAGCCGCAGCTACTTCCTTTACAAAAACGCTTGGATTAGAGCTAGCAGCCTATGGAATCAGATGCAATGTCGTCTCTCCTGGCTCTACCGCAACACCTATGCAATGGGCTTTATGGTCTGATGAACAAGGAGCAGATCAGGTGATTAAAGGTTCATTAGAGACGTATAAAACCGGTATTCCTTTACAAAAAATCGCTGATCCTCAAAACATCGCTGATGCAGTAATCTTCTTTGCATCTGAGCAATCCAGTCATATTACGATGCAGAATCTCACGATTGATGGTGGCGCAACACTCGGAATCTAGCATTTCATCAAAAAGGAGGCCTTTTCATGAAACATTCATTATTGTCGTCAGAAGAAAAAGTACAGTTGATTCAAGACTATCAGCCAGGCGCTTTTTTCCTTGCTTCCCCTAAACGTACGATACTGGCAGAAGGGATTTTCCAGCATATTGAAACCAATCAGCTAAATGAACTATCCACAAGGGTAGCTCACGTATTTGACGCTGCCAAACAAGCTGGTATTCGAACACCGATTGTTGCTGGTGCTGTTCCGTTTGATCCGGCGCAACCCGTTCGTTTAAGTGTTCCAATCCATGTACAGTTTAGTGATCCACTCGAATTTCATCAAGGAGATGAGGAGTCGGAAGTGGCAGCTCCATCCTATGAGGTGACACCTGTCCCCTCTCCAGATGTCTACATGAATGGTGTGAACGAAGGGTTAGCTAAAATTGAGAAAGGAGAGCTTAGCAAAATCGTACTCTCTAGATCTCTCCATCTCAAATCAAATCGAGAAATTAATACGAAAGCAATACTTGAACGACTTGCTCGTCATAATACGACTGGCTATACGTTTGCTGCAAATGTAGCTGACCCGGAATCTTCCCAAAAGCGCACACTGCTTGGGGCAAGCCCTGAGCTGCTTCTTTCAAAAACTGGTTCAACTGTTATTTCCAATCCACTTGCTGGTTCTCGGCCACGCAGTTCAGATCCAGTAGAAGACCAGCGTCGTCACGATGAACTCCTTACTTCAGCGAAGGATTTACACGAGCATGCAGTGGTTGTCGATGCTGTCACTAAAGCGCTTGCTCCTTACTGTCATACACTAGATGTGCCTGCATCACCATCCGTCATACAAACAGAAACGATGTGGCATTTATCTACTGTCGTTAAAGGTGAATTAGCAGATGCAGGTGTATCCTCAATTGATTTAGCGCTTAGCCTTCATCCAACACCCGCAGTATGCGGAACACCTACAGCAGATGCTCGTGAAGCAATCCAAGCGATTGAACCCTTCGATCGAGGATTTTTCACAGGAATGATCGGTTGGTCAGATGCAAATGGTGATGGTGATTGGATTGTCACCATTCGTTGTGCAGAAGCTGAGGGACACTCCCTTCGCCTCTTTGCTGGTGCAGGAGTGGTCAAAGGATCAAAGGCAGAAGAAGAGCTAGCCGAAACATCTGCAAAATTCAACACGATGCTTCATGCGATGGGCATCCATCAGTTATAAAAATACATAGGAGATGACAAAACATGTTTGTTCAACCACCTACATGGCCAGAAGAATTTGCAAAACGCTACCGTGAAAACGGCTGTTGGCGTGGGGAAACCTTTAGCGGCATGCTTCGTGAACGCGCCGCATCGTTAGGGAATAAAACAGCAATTACATACGCTGATACGCACATGAGCTACCAAGAACTTGATGAGCGCGTCAGCAGTCTTGCCGCCGGTTTTCATCAGCTTGGAATTCAAAAGGGAAGTCGAGTTGTCGTTCAGCTTCCTAACATTCCTGCTTTTTTTGAAGTCATTTTCGCTTTATTTCGAATCGGTGCTTTACCCGTCTTCTCGCTACCATCTCATAGAAGCAGCGAAATCACTTATTTTATTGAGTTTGCCGAAGCAGACGCATATGTCATACCAGATATCGATGGCGGCTTTGATTATCGATCACTCGCACGTCAAGTGAAAGAAAAGCTTCCCTCATTACCTCATGTCATTGTTGCAGGGGAAGCTGAGGAATTCCTTGACTTGGATGATCTGCGCAAGGACCCATCACTTGATCCTCAAATTCATGTAGAGGCAAGCGAAATTGCGTTTCTTCAGTTATCTGGAGGCAGCACAGGCCTTTCAAAGCTCATTCCTCGCACACATGATGACTATATTTATAGTCTTTGGAAAAGCAATGAGGTGTGCGAGCTTACACAAGATGGTGTGTATCTAGCTACACTTCCAGTTGCACACAACTATCCATTAAGCTCGCCTGGAGTCCTTGGGACGTTATACGCAGGTGGAAGAGTCGTTCTTGCACCTGGATCAAGCCCTGATGTAGTCTTTCCACTCATTGAAAAAGAACGAGTGACCATTACCGCTGTGGTTCCACCTATCGCATTGATTTGGCTAGAGGCCGCTCCTCATCGATCAGATGACTTATCGAGTCTTGAGGTCTTACAAGTCGGTGGTGCTAAATTAAGTGCTGAGGCAGCAAAACGAGTGATGCCTGCCCTTGGGTGTAAATTACAGCAAGTTTTTGGCATGGCAGAAGGTCTGGTCAACTATACCAGACTAAATGATCCTGAACATGTGATTATTCATACACAAGGACGCCCGATGTCTGAATATGATGAGGTACTAGTGGTAGATGATGAGGACAAGCCCGTCCCGAATGAAGTGGCTGGACATCTTTTAACAAGAGGACCTTATACGATTCGCGGCTACTATAAAGCTGATGAACAAAACAAAAAAGCATTTACACCCGATGGCTTTTACAGAACAGGTGACATCGTGCGATTAACCAAAGAAGGAAATGTTGTTGTAGAAGGCAGAGACAAGGATCAAATCAATCGTGGTGGCGAAAAGGTTGCCGCTGAAGAAGTCGAAAACCATTTACTTGCGCATGCTGACATTCATGATGCCGCCATGGTGTCCATGCCAGATCCGTTTCTTGGCGAACGCTCATGTGCCTTTGTTATTGCGAAAGGAAACAACAAGCCTGCACCACACGCCTTAAAGTCATTTCTAAGAGAACGCGGGCTCGCTGCCTATAAAATTCCCGACCGCATTGAATGGATCGATGCGTTCCCACAAACAGGTGTAGGCAAAGTCAGTAAAAAAGCATTAAGAGAATTAGCTGCAATCCATACTGCCAACGTATAACAAAAGAGGAGTGAAAACCATGGCAATCCCTACTATTCCTGCGTATCCAATGCCGAGCACACAAGATTTACCCGAAAATAAAGTGAACTGGATACCGGATCCGAAACGTGCTGTTCTGCTGATACATGACATGCAGCAATATTTTTTAAATGCATTTCAACAAGATACATCACCAATCACAGAGTTAGTTCAACATATTGAACAATTACGTAATACATGCAATGAACTTGGAATTCCAGTCGTCTATACAGCTCAACCTGGTGACCAAGACCCGAAGGATCGTGCCTTATTAACAGATTTTTGGGGACCTGGACTTGGTGATGATGAAGCATTGACAAAAATCATTGATCAGCTTGCTCCATCTGAAGCAGATACAATGCTGACAAAATGGCGTTATAGCGCATTCAAAAAATCCAATTTTTTAGATATTCTTCAAGAAGGCGGGCGTGATCAACTGATCATTACTGGCGTATATGCACATATTGGCTGTATGCTGACAGCCGCAGAAGCTTTCATGCTCGATATTGAAACCTTTTTTGTCGCCGATGCCGTTGCTGACTTTTCACTTAAGCATCACAAAATGGCAATGACCTATGCAGCTGAACGCTGTGCGGTCACCACAACGACAAACCAAATCATTAGTCGTTTAACAGGACAGGAAGCAGACGATGACCTATCTTTTGAGGCCATCCTTCACCAAGTAGCTGAGTATCTCGAAATCGAGCCGAATGAAATACCGCTTGACGAGAATCTCGTCTACCTTGGGCTTGATTCTATTAGAATGATGAGCCTAGCGGAAAAGTGGAGACAGCAAGGAATGACAGTCAATTTCGTTGAGCTTGCAGCAAATCCAACGCTCACTCATTGGCGAACTCTTCTTTTCCCAGAAAAACAGCCATCTATCCCAAATATCGATTACATGTAAAGGAGGTATAGACTCTTGTCGATCCAGTCAGTCGATTCATTCCCACTAACCGGTGCCCAATCAGGCATATGGTATGCGCAGCAGCTTGATCCATCTAATCCCATTTTCAATACAGCTGAGTATATAGATATTAAAGGTTATATTGACCCCATACACTTTGAAGCAGCCATTAGAAAGACTGTCTTAGAAGCAGATTCCTTGTATATGCGCTTCGTTGAGGATACTGACGGTCCAAAGCAATGGTTTACATCTAAGAAAGAGATTCCATTTCAATATATCAATTTACAATATGAAAAACAGCCGCTTGATGCGGCTAAAGCATGGATGAATGCAGATCTTTCAACACCAGTCTCTTTAGAGAAAGATGTATTATTCCGTGAAGTACTTTTTCAACTTGCTGACGACCGATTTATCTGGTATCAGCGCATTCATCACATTGCCATTGATGGATTCGCCATTTCGCTCATTGCACGCCGTGTTGCTGAGGTCTATTCAGCCCTATCGAAAGGGACACCTGTGCCTCCTCAAACATTTGGAGCCTTACATGACGTAGTCCAAGAGGAGATCACCTATCAACAGTCCAATCAGTATGAAGATGATCGAGCGTTTTGGAAAAATCGCTTTGCTGATCAACCTGAAATTGTGAGCCTTGCTGAGCTTGCCCCAAGAACTTCAGATGATTTTATCCGAAAAACCGCTAGCTATGATGCCGAAAAGGTAAGCAAAATGAAAAAAATTGCTCAAGCTTTCGGTTGTACCTGGCATGAAATGATTCTTGCCGCATCCGCTCTATATATGCATCGTATGACTGGTGCACACGATATTGTTTTAGGATTGCCTGTTATGATGCGCCTTGGATCTTGCGCCTTGCAAACACCCGGAATGGTCATGAACCTAGTACCGCTTCGTTTAACATGCAAACCAGAAATGACGCTCTCAGCACTTGTTCGCCAAGTATCTGATGAACTGAAAGCCATTCGGCCTCATCAAAGATATCGTCACGAAGATATGCGGAGAGACTTTAAACTCATCGGAAGAAATAAACGATTATTCGGCCCACAGATCAATATCATGCCATTTGATTATGATCTCATGTTCGATCAGAGCATTGGTCAAGCACATAATCTTTCAGCAGGACCCGTAGATGATTTATCGATCAACATATACGACCGCGCGGACGGGAACGGATTTCAAATCGACTTTGATGCAAACCCTGCCGTTTACAAAGAGCAAGCAGTTGACGCTCATCAGCATCGTTTTCTTCAATTGCTCGAGGAAATAACTGGACTAGAACAAGATCAGACAATCAGTCAATTCAACCTTCTTTTGTCTAAAGAAAAAGAGAACATCCTCAAGCACTGGAATGATACAAAACGAGAATTACCAAAAGAATCTTTACGGGAACTATTTGAAAAACATGTCAGCAAAACACCACAAGCAAAAGCAATACAGTTTGAAGGAACCACTTTGACCTACGAAGAGTTAAATCAACGGGTAAATCAATTAGCTCATTATTTGAAAAGGCATGGCATTGGACCAGAACAATTTGTCGCAATTGCTCTGCCTCGATCCATCGATATGGTCGTAAGTCTGTTGGCCGTCGTCAAAACAGGAGCCGCATATCTGCCATTAGACCCTGATTACCCTAGCGATCGTGTCGCCTATATGCTAAATGATGCCAAACCAGCGTGCTTGCTCACAGTCAAAGAGACAGCAGACCGTTTGGACCATCCACACATCGTTCAACTGGATGATTCAACTGTTTATCAGGAGATCGTAGGCAGTCCGCATCTCAATCCGACCTGGAGCGAAGGCTCTCCACATCACCCGGCTTACATCCTCTACACGTCAGGATCGACAGGCAAACCAAAGGGTGTTGTTGTAACGAAACGAAATGTGATCAACTTTATATTGTCCATGCAAGATTCATTTTTATTAGATCAAGGAGACCAGCTTTTAGCGGTAACGACCATTGCCTTTGATATTTCCGGGCTAGAAATGTTCCTCCCACTCTTACATGGGGCTGCTCTTTTATTGGCAAAAAAAGAAATCATACAAGAGCCAGCAAAGCTTTCAGACATGATTCGTTCTCATCATGTCACAATCATGCAGGCAACACCAACGTTGTGGCAGGTATTGGCAGATGAATACCCTGACGTGATAACAGGTATGCGTGTTCTTGTTGGAGGAGAAGCACTCCCTGCTTCCCTTTTGCACACATTGCAATCTCTTCAATGCGACATTACCAATTTGTACGGACCTACAGAAACGACGATCTGGTCTACGATGGAAAATGTCACAGCACATCAAGAGAACAGCGGGCCGCCAATTGGCAAACCCATTTGGAATACGAGTATTTACATTTTAGATGAAGGGCTAAACCCTGTCCCAGCAGGATCAATCGGTGAACTTTATATTGCAGGTGAAGGAGTATCCAGAGGATATCTTGGACGATATGATTTAACGGCTGAACGTTTTGTGGCTGATCCATTCGGTACAAAAGGCACGAGAATGTATCGTACTGGTGATTTAGCCAGATGGCGTGAGGATGGTTCAATTGATTATATCAGCCGTGCCGATCATCAAATTAAAATCCGCGGCTTCCGTATTGAACTAGGTGAAATCGAAACCGTGATTATGCAACACCAATCCATAAAGCATACATCTGTTATCGTTCGTGAGGATCAACCTGGACAACAGCTGCTTTGTGCGTATGTTGTGCTGACAGATGGCACTTCTCTGCACCCTTCAGAGCTCAGGCAGTTTGTGGCTGCATCACTTCCTGATTACATGGTGCCTTCTGCTGTTGTCGTTTTGCCAGAACTTCCACTTACACCAAACGGCAAAATCGATCGCAAAGCATTACCAGCACCAAATATGTCTTTAGTTAGTTCTGAGCGTACACCTAGAACACCCCAAGAAGACATGCTATGTAGTTTATTTGCAGAAACCCTTGGCCTATCTCAAATTGGCATAGATGATAGTTTCTTTGACTTAGGCGGACATTCCTTACTCGCCGCTCGTCTGCTTAGACGTATACGCGATACACTTGGTGCAGACCTAAGCATGAGTACCATTTTTGAATCACCTCGAGTTGCTGAGCTTGCGCAGCACATTGACAAAGCGAAGGACATTCGGCCGCCGCTTCAGGTAGAAAACAAGCCAGATGAGATTCCGTTATCCTTTGCCCAAAAACGGCTCTGGTTCCTTCATTGCCTTGAAGGGCCAAGTCCAACTTACAATATCCCACTTGTCATTCAGCTGACAGGTACACTAGATCAAAAAGCTCTAATTGGTGCATTGGCAGATATCACTGAAAAACATGAAACCCTTAGAACCATTTTTCCAAATAAGAACGGCATGCCAAGACAGGTCATTTTACATCCAAAAAGTGTTCAGCCTGAACTCCATGTCACAGCTTCAAGCGATCAACAAATTGAGAATCAGTTAAACGAAGCCATTCGCTATAGCTTTAAGATTGAAGAAGAACCCGCACTGCGAGCAGATTTATTCATGCTTGATGCAAATCGATCCGTACTGCTTCTATTGCTGCATCACATCGCTGGTGACGGCTGGTCACTTGCACCATTGACACGAGACTTAGCTGCTGCTTACGAAGCACGTATACAAGGGAAATCACTCTCCTTGCCAGCCGAACCTGTTCAATATGCTGACTATGCTATTTGGCAGCAGAAGCTGTTGGGCAGTGAAGAAGAGACGGATAGTCTATTTGCCAAGCAACTAAGCTATTGGACAGGTGCCTTACATGACCTGCCAGAAGAACTGGAGCTTCCCTATGACTTCCCGCGTCCACAGGAAGGAAGCTTCAACGGTGCTACGATAGACTTTACGATTGAGCCCGCTTTACACCAGCTGCTCCTTGAGCTTGCAAAGCAGCATCAAGTGAGTTTGTTCATGGTGCTTCAAGCATCACTTGCAGCATTACTGACACGCCTTGGGGCGGGGACAGATATCCCAATTGGCAGTCCAATTGCTGGACGGAATGACGATGCACTTGACGACATTGTGGGATTGTTTGTGAACACACTAGTATTACGTACAAATACAGCTGGTAATCCAACCTTTAGTGAGCTATTGAAGCGAGTTCGAGACGTTGACTTAGCAGCCTATGAGCATCAGGATCTGCCATTTGAACGGCTAGTCGAAATCCTAAATCCAACCCGATCCAGATCACGCAATCCATTGTTCCAGGTCATGCTTGCCTTCCAAAATACACCGAAGGCGGAAATGAAGCTGACACAACTTGACTCAGATCTCTACGTGAAACCAGTAGGGTCAGCTAAATTTGATCTGACCATCGAATTGACAGAACAAAGAACTGAAACTGGATCAGCAGCAGGATTAACAGGTTTGTTTGAATTCAGTACAGATGTATTTAAACAAAGCACCATTCGAGCAATCGCTGACAGAATGAAGCGCTTTTTAACAGAAGTAGCTGAGCGCCCACACCTGCCGATTGGTCAAGTGAACATTTTGTCGGATAAAGAACGACAAACATTTCTCCCTGACAAAAAGACATTCGCTCAGTTAGACCAAGCACCTAGTCTCCCAGCCTTATTTGAAATAACGGCGCAGCAATACCCTGATCGAGTGGCTGTAACGGATGGCAATCAACAGCTTACCTATGAAGAGTTAAACAACAAAGCCAATCGACTTGCTCATTTATTAATAGAAAGAGGCGTTGGACCAGAACAGTTCGTTGCACTTGCCCTGCCTAGATCAATCGATATGCTCGTAAGCTTATTAGCCGTTCATAAAGCAGGCGCAGCCTATGTTCCGCTTGATCCTGACTATCCAGCAGACAGGCTGGCATACATGATACAAGATGCCAAACCCGTTTGCAGCATCACAACAAAAGCAGATGCAGTGCATCTCCCTGCTGATTGCGATTTGATTTTGTTAGACGAAAAAGAAACGAGCGATCAATTGCTGACTACGCCAAATCACAATCCGGCTGATATAGACAGAATTGAGCCACTATCTTCTCTGCATCCGGCCTATATTATTTATACATCCGGTTCTACAGGGAAACCAAAAGGAGTGGTCATCCCACACCAAAATGTCATCCGTCTTCTGACATCTACTGCACATTGGTTCCATTTTGATGAAGAAGATGTTTGGACAATGTTTCATTCGTATGCCTTTGATTTTTCAGTATGGGAAATATGGGGACCACTTTTATATGGAGGTCGACTTGTCATTGTACCTCATACCATCTCTCGCTCTCCAGAAGAGATGCTGCAGCTTCTAGTCGAGGAAGGTGTGACTGTGCTTAATCAAACACCTTCTGCCTTCTATCAGCTCATGCAGATAGACAAGGAACAACAAACACTTGGTCAAGCATTATCACTCCGCTATGTCATCTTTGGCGGTGAAGCATTAGAGCTTAGCAGATTAGAAGATTGGTACAGCCGTCACTCAGACTGTAAGCCAAAGCTAATTAACATGTACGGCATTACAGAAACCACCGTACACGTTACGTACAATATACTCAATCGAGACATGATCGCAAAGAAATCCAGTAGCTTAATAGGCGAACCGATTCCTGATCTACACGTTTACGTACTAGATGAATACCTACAACCTGTTCCCCCTGGGACGACAGGTGAAATGTATGTAGCTGGAGCTGGCTTGGCAAGAGGTTATCTAAGCAGGCCTGACCTGACCTCAGATCGATTCCCTGCCGACCCTTATGGAGCACCTGGCACAAGGATGTATCGTACAGGTGACCTCGCACGCTGGACAGAAGAAGGGGCACTTGATTACATTGGCAGAGCTGATCATCAAATTAAAATACGCGGGTTTAGGATTGAACTTGGAGAAATCGAAGCCGTTCTGGCACGCCACGATGCAGTTGCACAAGTTGCCGTCATTATGCGAGAGGATCAGCCTGGTGACAAACGCTTAGTCGCATATATCGTAACAACTGAAGAAGACTGTTTCGATACAGAGACCCTTCGTCATTTTGCCGCAGCCAGTCTTCCTGATTACATGGTGCCTGCGGCATATGTACAGATTGATACCATGCCACTTACAGCAAACGGGAAGCTTGATCAAAAATCACTGCCGGCACCTCAATTGCATATAAAGCAAACGGATGGCCGCGGCCCAAGAAATCCGAAGGAGGAAATCCTATGTCATCTCTTTGAAGAGGTGCTTGATTTGCCAAAAATCAGCATTGACGATCGCTTTTTTGACATTGGCGGGCATTCCTTACTTGCGGTTCGTTTAATCAGCCGCATTCGTGATGCACTTGGTGTCAAACTAAGCATCGGAACGTTGTTTGAAGCACCAAATGTTGCAAGTTTGGCAGAGAAACTAGAAAATGGAAGCGATGAAAACGCACTAGAAATCTTGCTGCCACTACGAACAAATGGAGAAAGATATCCTCTCTTCTGTGTTCACCCAGCAGGTGGTCTTAGCTGGTGCTATGCAGGTCTCTTGAATACATTAGAGAAAGACCTCCCTATTTATGGATTACAGGCACGAGGAATCGCAAGAAAAGATGACTACCCGCGCACACTAGATGATATGGCTGCGGATTATATCAAGCACATCCAAACGATTCAGCCAAAAGGCCCTTATCATCTTCTTGGCTGGTCACTAGGCGGAAACGTTGTACAGGCAATAGCTACACAGCTCCAGCAGCAAGGTGAAGAAATCTCACTCGTTGCGATGCTGGATGCCTATCCGAACCATTTCTTACCGATTAAAGAAGCACCTGATGAAGAAGAAGCACTAATCGCTCTTCTTGCGCTCGGCGGTTATGATCCAGATACCTTAACAGATGAACCGCTCACAATGAAAAGTGCCGTCGACATCTTGAAAAAAGATGGCAGTGCACTAGCAAGCTTAAGTGAAGATGCCATTAGAAATCTAAAAGAAACCTATGTCAATTCAGTTCGATTGCTCGGAGAATATCAGCCAAAAACTTATCATGGAGACATATTATTCTTTAGATCTACCATTATCCCAGATTGGTTTACACCAATTGATCCCGAAGCATGGGCACCTTATATCAACGGAAAAATTGAACAGCACGACATTCATTGCCGGCACAAAGACATGTGCCAGCCTAAACCCCTAGCAGAAATTGGTGTCATCTTAGACAACACACTGCATCGGGTCAAACAAAAGCACTAAGAATAAAGGAGAGATGACAAATGACAAATCCCTTTGATCGTGAAGACGGTGTCTTTCTTGTGCTTGTCAATGAACAAGGACAGCATTCACTTTGGCCATCATTTGCACCCGTACCAGATGGATGGGAAAAGGTCTTTGGTGAAGACACTAGAAATGCCTGCATCGATTACATCCAGACACACTGGCAGGACTTACGGCCTTTAAGCTTAACAAAAGAACCTGCCCTAGCACATGGAAAAACGGAATAAATCATCGCACCCTGATCTCACTCAGGGTGCTTTTTTGACAGAATAAACATCACCATCTTTCCAGCCCTTTCTGCTACAATTTAATTGAGAATGTTTATCAATCAATAAGAGATCAGGTGGTTTTATGGGAAATAACAATCAATTACGTACAATGGCAAATGCCGAACAATTCATCTATCGATTAACATATACTGAAAAAATAAATAATGCAGAGCTTCCGCATACGGAGCAACAGCTATCAGATACATTCTGCCTCCTCTTCAGCATAAGCGGCAGCGGTTTACTCACATTGAACGATCAAAAATGGCGATTGAAAAATCTGACACTCTATACGATCATGCCTGGGGAAACATTTATGTTGAAAACAGAGCCTTATCGAAAACACGAGCTCTATCTGTTTCGCTTTCAGCTCTACACACTGCAAGATCAAAACATAGGAGAAGTATCAACTGAACATGCCCGTTCTTTACTGAATGTATGGCAATTTATCGATATTAGCTCGATTGAACAAATTCATTCTTTACTGCCTGAAATGACAGAGGAATGGAAAAGACCTGAATCCATTAGCTTTTTTAGAAGCCAAACTCTTTTTCAACAGCTCATTATGCAGCTTTTCACACTGCATAAAGAAGATATTTGTGACACGGCACATGCCCTTTTCAAAACAAAACAATATATTGATCAACATTCCGAAGAACCCCTCAGCCTTACAAGTCTATCTCATATGGCTGGCATCAGCGCCAATCATTACAGTGAGCTATTTAAAAAGCATTTTGATGTGAGTGTCACTGATTATATCACCAAGAAAAGGATGGCAAGAGCCAAACAGTTAATGGCAAAAAGCAATGCAAAGCTCAAAGACATTGCACTGGAAATCGGCTATCAAGATCCCTATTACTTTAGCCGCATCTTTAAGAAAAAAACTGGCATGACCCCTTCTGCTTATATGAAAAGCCGTCAGCGGAAAATTGCAGCCTATGGTCATTCCATACTCGGTCAGCTCACACCAATTCATATCATCCCATATGCTGCCCCTCTTCATCCTAAATGGACAGCACATGATTTTGAGCATCATGCAGAAGAAATTCCGATTCACCTGAGTGCACATCGTATCAACGAGCACGCTGAAGCCAATTTACAGCAATTAAAGGAAACAAAACCTGAGCTGATCATTGCCAATGATCATGTGACAGAGGAAGAAAAACAAGTGTTGAAAACCATCTGTCCTGTTCACTTTGTTCCATTCACACAATTGAATTGGCGCGCTCAATTCAGACAAACAGCTATGTTCCTGAACGAAGCGAAGGAAGCAGAAGAATGGTTGCTTCATTACGAGGAAATCGTCATTCAAGCGAAAAAGGCATGCCTTGTTGATCATCCACCAAAAACCGTCCTGCCTCTTCGTATCTTTCAAGATCAGCTCTACTTGTCTGTAAATCGCACCATGTCAGAAGTGATTTTTTATGACATTGGTCTTCTGCCAGCTTTTCAGAATGATGGTCAGCTAATAGAAAAAAAAATCAGCATTCGCTCCATACAACAGCTAGACCCAGACGCCATCTTCCTCTTCTTGCATAAGGAGCCAAAAACCATTGCATTTTATCAAAAGTTAAAGCAACAGGAGGCTTGGCAAAATCTCAAGGCTGTGAGTCAACAAGCAGTCTATCCACTCGCTTCTGACCCTTGGCGTGAATACACAGCAGCCAGTCATCAACGAGTCATTCAGGACCTTTTATCTTTTTTTCCGTAAAAAGTCCATCATTTGATAGAGAATTGTCTATGGCTAAAAGGACGAAAGCCTAATACAATCTTTAATTGAGAACAATTATCAGTTAAAGGAGAAAACAAATGAAAAAATGGTTAGCATTGCTTACCCTTTGTATCATGACGATCACCACAGCAGCCTGTGGTGCTACAGAAAATAAACCTGCTTCAAACACAGCCAAAAGCAAGTCAGCTGAAGCAACAGAAACAAAAATCAATTACTTAGATCAAACGTACAAGCTCAAAACACCAGTGAAACGAATCGTCATTGCTGGAAGCCTAGAATCAATGGAAGATGCAAAATTACTTGGTATCCAACCTATTGGTGCTTCTACCGTAGGCGGCACATTCCCTGAATTATTTAAAGACATCACAGCGAAAACAGAAGGCATCGGTGAAAAAACAGAACCAAACCTAGAAAAAATCTTAAAACTAAAACCAGACGTGATACTCGGATCAACAAAGTTCCCGCCTGCAACAATTAAAAAACTGGATAAAGTCCAAACGACGATCCCAGTATCCCATGTCTCTTCTGACTGGGAAAGCAATCTTTTATTGCTCGGTACACTGACTGGAAAGAGTGAAGAAGCCAAAAACATCATTTCTGATTATCAGAAAGATCTCAAACAAGCGAAAGAAACCCTGAAAGACAAAAGCAACAACAAAACAGCTGTCATTTTGCGCATTAGACAGGGCGACCTGTACGTGTATCCTGAAGACGTATACTTCAACTCAACCTTATATGGGGACTTAGGATTTTCAGCACCAAGTGATATCAAAAAAGCCAAAGCACAAGCGATGATTTCGATGGAGCGCCTGGGCGAACTAAATCCTGACTATATTTTTGTTCAGTTCTCTAAAGCGGAAAACTCATCGAATCCAAACGCATTGAAGGACTTAGAGCAAAATAAAATTTGGACAAGCCTAAAAGCTGTGAAAAATGGGCACATCAATGCAAATGTCGTTGATCCTATGCTTCAAGGAGGAACAGCACTAAGCAAAACAACCTTCCTTGATAAAGCTGTCAAATGGTTAGAGAAAAACAACTAAAAAAAGAAGCGCCAATTTGCGCGATCAGATTGTTGACAAAGGGCTAAAATGATCTTTATTTTTAGCTCTTTGTCTTCTTTTCAGCGTAGTTGAAAACCTTGAGGAGAGAATACACATGAACGGAACGTTTCTATATGACGAGTTTAATGGGCGTCAGCTTGATATTTACCTTCCACAGGACACCTCTATTGATGTTCCAGCTGTCTTTGTACAAGATGGCTCTTCTTTGTTTAGAACACACCTGCTAGAGATCGAAAGAATGATCGAAGCCAATACCATCTCGCCAATCATCATTGTCGGCATACACCCCTTCAATCGACTTGATGAATATACACCATGGAAGGCGTCATCACTGCGTTCTGAGTTTCCTGACTTTAATGGCGAGGCACAGACGTATATGTCATTTTTAGCAAATGACTTGCTCCCTTATATCAAAAGAGAATATCCAGTCAAGCAGACCTGTCATCAACATAGTCACGTAGGTGCTTCATTAGGTGGACTATTTGCTATTTATACCCTATTGATGCACCCTGCCCTTTTTAAAAACATCGCATCTATCTCTGGGTCATTTTGGTATCAAGATTTTCTACCGTTTGCTAAACAACAAAGCATTCAGTGTGTGGAGCACCTTGTCTATTTATCTGTAGGCAGTGAAGAAGGTAAAGGCAAAACATCTGCTCAACAGCACATGCCTTTATTCAACAAACAACTACATGACCTTTTATTACAGAAAGGGATGCAGGATTGGCAGCTGCAATATCACATCGAACAAGGGGAGGGCCATCATCTGAAACAATTTCAAAAAAATTTCTTATCGGCCATAAAGTGGTTTTATAAAAGAGAACTCTAATTTTTTATCAACATGGTACAAAGCCGATATGATATATTGGAACGTATAGATTGAAAGAGGAGGGATTTGCTCATGAGACCTTTACAAATCTCAGCCGATACAGCACAAAAACTTGCGGCATCACTCAATGTACCCATTGAACAAATCATGCATATGCCGCAGCATATCTTAATCGCTAAACTAGCAGAACTTGAACAGAAGAAAGATCGTTCTTCTTAAAGAAATAAAGGAGTTTACATTCATGGAACAACATCTAGAACAATCAACATTACATCCTCGCAGTAAAGGACAAACCATCCTGCTGATTGCTGGGATTTTACTCATTGCATTTAATCTACGGCCTGCCATTACGTCCGTGGGGCCTCTCATCGGCGCCATTCGTTCCGATTTACAGCTTTCAAATGGACTTGCGGGTTTTCTCACAACATTACCACTGCTCTCATTCGCATTGCTTTCTCCAATTGCACCTAAAATCGGAAAACGTCTTGGCAATGAACGAACCCTTTGGCTTGGGCTTGCTGTCCTTTTATTTGGGATTGTGATTCGCTCGTTTGGCACGATCACCTTCTTAATGATTGGAACCGCGCTTGTCGGTGTCGGGATTGCAATATGTAATGTGCTCTTACCGGGGCTCGTGAAGCATAAATTTCCTGCACATGCTGGATTGATGACGAGCGTGTATACGACCTCGATGTCCGTCTTTGCGGCACTTGCATCAGGTATCAGTGTTCCACTCAGTCATACGATGCCTGGCGGCTGGAATACATCATTCCTCGTATGGGCTGGCCTTGCTCTTCTCGCGATGATGGTCTGGGCGCCACAGCTTCTTCATCAGAACACAGCGGCCGTCAAAAGCATTTCGCTCACAGAGCAGCCGATATGGCGTTCACGTGTCGCATGGCAGGTGACCTTTTTTATGGGGTTGCAGTCATTCCTTTTCTATAGCAGCATCGCCTGGTTTCCTGATATTTTAACATCACATGGAATGAACCTGTCGACAGCCGGCTGGATGCTGTCCATTATGCAGTTTGCTGGGCTGCCATCCACCTTTTTAACGCCTGTTTTTGCAGAAAAATTAAAAACACAAAGACCGCTTGTCTTCGGACTTGTCCTTGTGTATTTACTTGGCATGATCGGACTTCTTCTCGGAGGATCGACGCCTATTCTCGTGATCTCTGTTTTATTGATCGGTATTGGACAAGGTGCCAGCATCAGTCTGGCGCTCACATTTATCGGATTACGGACGACCAATATGGAGCAAGCCGCTGCCCTTTCCGGAATGGCGCAGTCTCTCGGTTATTTATTAGCCGCCGTTGGTCCGTTCATGATCGGTATCCTTTTTGATCTCACACATACATGGACGCCATCCATTATCATCTTTATCATCATCCTATTTTTCATGTTTTTATCCGGTATGCGAGCCGGACGAAGCGTCTATATTTCAGATCCATCATAAAAAAAGAACCCGCCTCCTCGTGAGACGGGTTCTTTTCTGCTTTATGCTTGTTCTGTCACATGAACCTTTAACGTTGCTTGTACCTCTGGATGAAGCTTCACCGGTACATTTGTGTAACCTAATGCACGGATGGCGTCATTCAGCTCGATTTTGCGCTTATCGAGTTTGATTTGATGATCTTTTTGCAATTTATCAGCGATTTGTTTGCTTGTAATCGATCCAAACAGACGACCGCCTTCACCTGATTTTGCAGTGAGCTCCACTGTTAACGCCTCAAGTGTCTCTTTTAGTTGCTTCGCTTGTTCAAGCTCTTGGATGGCATTCTTTTTCTCTTTGTTTTTCTGCCCTTCCAATGCGCTTAGGTTCGTTGGATTTGCTTCAACCGCTAACCCTTGTTTGATGAGAAAGTTGTGAGCGTATCCGTCAGCTACATTCTTGACTTCGCCTTTTTTCCCTTTGCCTTTTACGTCTTTTAGAAAGATGACTTTCATCTTTGAACCCCTCCTTCGAAATATTCATCAATGGCAGCTTTTAACTGCTCTACCGCTTCTTCAATGGTTATACCATACATTTGGGTGGCAGCGTTAGTCAAATGACCGCCGCCATCTAACGCTTCCATGATAATTTGGACGTTGATATCTCCTAATGATCTCGCACTAATGCACACCGTGTTGTCATCTCGTCTAGCGACAGCAAATGACGCTTCTACCTCACTCATTGACAACAGAGAATCAGCCGTCTGGGCAATCGTAATTTGATCATAATACTCCGAGCTGTCTGACGGCAATGAAGCAATCGCCACCTGATTTTGATACAAATCTGTATGCTGAATGAGTTTTGCCCGTTTGATGTAATGATCAACTGTCTCTTTTAGGAATTTTTGCACAAGGACAGGATCTGCCCCCTTCGCACGAAGATAGGATGCTGCATCAAACGTTCTTGATCCCGTTCTCAGCGAGAAACTCTTCGTATCCACGATGATCCCAGCGAGAAGCGCAGTAGCTTCAATCATGTTAATACGCAATTTCTTCGGCTGATACTCTAAAAGCTCTGTCACAAGCTCTGCTGTGGATGAAGCATACGGCTCCATATAGACAAGTAATGGATCACGGATAAACTCTTCGCCGCGTCTATGATGGTCAATGACCACGACATTTTCAATCTTATTGAGCAGTCGTTCTTCCATGACGAGAGACGGTTTATGTGTGTCCACGACCACAAGCAATGTATCATCCTCTGCAAGCTCCATGGCTTCCTCTGGGGTGATAAAACGTGACCAAAGATCTTCATAATTCTTAATCTCACTAATCAAGCGTTGAACACTGTCACCAATTTGGTTGGCATCAATGACAATATAGCCTTCTTTCCCATTGGCCTGGGCGACCTTTAAAATTCCAATCGATGCACCGATCGAGTCCATGTCTGGGAACTTATGCCCCATGATCATGACATTTCCGCTTTCAGATACAATTTCTTTTAAAGCATGAGAAATGACTCGTGCGCGTACACGTGTCCGTTTCTCCATTGGATTCGTTTTCCCGCCGTAGAATTTCACTTTTCCATTTGGCTGCTTAATGGCTACCTGATCCCCGCCTCGTCCGAGGGCAAGATCAAGACTCGACTGCGCAAGTGCCCCAAGCTCTTTTAAAGAAGGAACGGACGCTCCAATCCCGATACTCAGAGTAAGTGTCGCACTATGCGCCCCTGTTTTCTCACGGACCTCGTCTAAAATGGAGAACTTCGACGCTTCAAGCTCTGCTAAGATGCTCTCATTTAGAACCGCCATAAATCGTTCAGACGAAATTCGCTTCAGGAAAATGCCATATTCTTGTGCCCAATTGTTTAACAGCGACGTCACTTCACTATTAATGGTGCTGCGCACCTGATCATCAAGACCCTGCGTGACATCATCGTAATTGTCTAAAAAGATATAAGATAACACCGTTCGTTCATTTTCGTACTGTCTTTCAATCTGCACCTGTTCCGTGACATCAAAGAAATATAAAAGGCGCTCTGACCGTTTAATAATGACTTTGAATTTCCGGTCATTCAGCGTCACATTTTCTGTCTCGACCTCTTGTTTAATAAGAGGCACAACGGACTCGAATGTATCATACAAGGATCTGCCGACAAGCGTGCTTTCATGAAAGCACGAAGCGAGAAATGGATTTGTCCATTCGATATAATACTGGTCATTAAACAGCATAATACCAATTGGCATTTCCATTAATGCTTCTTCTCCAACCTTTTTGACTCGATAGGATAATGTTGAAATATATGAATCAATCTCTTTTTGCACTTGCGTATCTGCCCACTTTAAGAAGTAGAGCACACCTGCAAGAACGAAAAGACCAACCGCTCCTATGATCCAATTATAATAAAGGTTGAGGAGGACTGTGACCACCGCAAGGACAATCAAAGCGATGATCGGATACTTGATGACAGGTTTTCTATAGAAGCTTGGCACTGATATCAACTCCTCAACATTCAGAGTGAATTATTTGTTTTTTACTTTCTCTCTTAAATCAAAGCCTATGTCAGCAATCCCTATAATACGCACAATCACACCGACTGGCGGATAGAGAACCCCTAACACGATAGCGAAAATGGGCACCGCTTTTGAGATGCTTTTTTCGTGGCAATAATAGAAGATAAAGGAAAATCCCTGAATAAGCACCAGTATAAATAAAATTTGAAAAGCACTCGTTTGAACAAGCCATAAAAAGCTGCCTTTTTCCGTCTGAATCAGCATCAAAAGCAGTGTGAGTAAATAATACCATACCATGCTTTTTGGCAGCCGCATATCCTTAAATTTCTTCAAGACCGGCATGTCTTTGACAAACCGTTTGATCAGAGGCTGCACGAACCAGTGATTCACGAACGCCAGCAATGTGACACCAATTAACAGCGCTACAGGCAAAGCACTCAATGCAGCATCCTGCATCTCTCTGAACTGCTTCAGCTGCTTCGCAATGTTCTGCTCAGAAGCGCCGGATTGCTTTAAGACACTCTCTAACATCGGAATCATTTGTTCAACCGACTCTTTCGCGATACCCATGATATCGACTTGAAAAAGCTGAACACTGACAATAAAGGAGATAAGAAAACTGAATAAATAGATCAGCGCACCTGTAATGATGGCATTCCCAGGCTGCCTTCTGCTGTAGAAAACACCCATGCCTAATCCGGCAGCAATCAGAATTGGCGCACTCATGAGTCCAGCAAGAGACCCAATTAAAAAGCTGATCACTATCCCAATAGCGCCAGCAGCAATTCCTTTTTTCAAGCCGTGCCTGATTGTATAGAGGATAATCGGTATCGGAGCAGCTAGAAAGAAAATAATGGATAATAGCGGCACATACAAATAAAACAGCATCATGACAGAAAAAATACTGATCATGATAGCGCCCTCTACTAACGCTTTTGTTTGTTTCACACCTTCACCTCTATCCAATCCTTTTTCTATATCTTGCTCAATGTGTCCTTCTATGTATACGTACGATGTAAGCTACACCATGTCTTACCCCAACCTTTATTTTACCATAGCGGCAAATCGCAAGTAAAATGCAGGCTATCTTAGGAGAGTTTCACGTGGAACACCAATATAGATTCGTACATGCAACTTTTCAATCAGCATGTTACAATTTTTTAGATTATTCTTAGCTATAAACCCTGAATTCAAGGTCAAAAGCTGTTAGAATAGAAACATCATCAATAAATGTAAGAAGGAGAATTCACATGGGAAAAACACTCGTATTCGGACACAAAAACCCTGACACAGACACGATTTGCTCTGCTATCGCTTACGCTGATCTGAAAAACAAAATCGGCGTTCAGGCAGAAGCGGTCAGACTTGGAGAAATCAATGGAGAAACACAATACGCATTAGATTTCTTTAAACAAGAAGCACCTCGTTTCATTGAAACGGCTGCAAACGAAACAAAGCAAGTCATTCTTGTCGATCATAACGAATTCCAACAAAGTGTAAGCGATATTGATCAAGTACAAGTGACTGAGGTTATTGATCATCACCGTATTGCCAACTTTGAAACAAGTGAACCTCTTTACTATCGCGCTGAGCCTGTTGGCTGTACAGCAACAATCTTAAACAAAATGTACAAAGAGAACCAAGTGAAGATTGAAAAAGAAATCGCTGGTTTGCTTTTATCTGCAATCATTTCTGATTCCTTGCTATTCAAATCCCCAACATGCACACAGCAAGACATTGATGCTGCGCATGAGCTAGCTGAAATTGCAGGGGTAGATCCAGAAGTTTACGGCCTAGACATGCTGAAAGCTGGCGCTGACCTAAGCCAAAAAACGGTTCAAGAATTAATTACAATTGATGCAAAAGAATTTGCACTAGGCAATAGCAAAGTGGAAATTGCGCAAGTTAATACAGTAGATATCGCGGAAGTAACAGCAAGACAGGCTGACATTGAAGCGAAAATCAATGAAGTCATCGCAGCGAAAGGTCTTGATCTATTCGTTCTAGTGATCACAGACATCTTAGAAAATGACTCCCTTGCTCTTGCACTCGGTGCAGAAGCTGCAAAAGTAGAAAAAGCATTTAACGTCACACTTGAAAACAACACCGCTTTACTAAAAGGTGTTGTATCAAGAAAGAAACAAGTGGTACCTGCACTAACAGATGCACTTTCTTAATCAATACAACAAGACTGCTGACATGTTCAGCAGTCTTTTTTCTTCTTTTAATGAATGTACATATCGCTGACAAGAATATCCTTTAGCACACTTGTTGGAATCGTGAATTCAACTACACCCATGTAACCAGGTGCCACATCATATTCATTAAAGGAAATCACCAGTTTGCCTTTTGAATTGATATAGAAGCTTTGATCCGGCTTAATTTTCTTAAATGGATCCGCCATATCTTGCTTGCCAATCCAGTAAATCTTATTTGAATCCTCTTTCATTTGTTTCTTCATTTGATCTTTAATATTTTCACTAATGACATCTATATACCGGTCATCTTTAAACAAGCTTGGTAATGTAATCAGTACATGATTTTTCTTATCCACCGTATCATACGTCATTTCCTCTGCCGCAGAAGCTTGAGTCGTCACCTTGTATCGACCTAGTGAGAGAATTTGGTCATTGTTCGTTCTCACTTCATATCCGCTCTCTACACTTAAATGACCATTTTTATAACCCTTTGTTTCCTTTTCAAAATCTTGATACAGCTTTTTGTTTTCAGCTAAATATTTTTGATTCAGGCTGTCTTGTAATTTTCCGTCCCCAAGCCCTGAAACGTGTGGTGTTTTAAGGTCAATATTCGTTCCTTGATCGCTCTTTTTAAATTCTGTGAATGTCACGACTTTCACCAGCTCGCCAATGACAGGCACCTCTGAAATGGCTCTTGCCGCCTGTGGACTGACATTAACTGTCGTGACAAATAGAGCAGCCGCAGCAACAAGTCCGATGGTCCATTGCTGAAAATGAGGTTTTTTATTTTTTCGTTTCAATGTCCGTTCAACCATAGCATCATATTCCGGTGGAATAGGGATTTCTAAATATTCCTCTTTTAACTGTTCCAAATGCTTATCCATTTATATTTCCTCCTGCGATAATTCTACTTTTAAAAGCCGCAACGCCTTATATAATCTTGTTTTGATGGTGTTTTCGTTTTCTTCGAGAATATGGGCGATGTCCTCTAATTTTAAATCTTCAAAGAATCTCAAAATGATGATAACCCGGTACATCTCAGGCAAATCCTCTAGGGCTCGTCTGACATCTTGATCCTCATAGACATCTGACTCACCCTTTGACAAGAATTCGAGTGTGTCATCATCTGTCACTTGCACCCGCTTCTTCTTTCGTAAAAAGTCTAGGGCAGCGTTCACCACGATTTTATAAAACCAGCTATGCATCTTGGTCGCATCCTCTAATCGGTGAACAGATTTGAGTGCTTTATGAATCGCCTCTTGAACGACATCCATCGCATCCTCTGGGTTTTTGACATAACTATAGGACAATCGATAAAAACTGTGTTTATGCTCCATTACGTAATCAGCAAATTGATCCTCAATCTTTCGTTTCTTCATTTTACAAAGAGCTCCTTTATCTTAAATGCGCATCGGTTATTTCTTACAATGGATAGACGCGCGCCTTTGGAAAATAGTTTGCGCTCGGTTATTTTTTTAACATGTCATCCCATTTCCGTTTCTATACAAAAAGAGCGAACCAGACAGGTTCACTCTTTCAAAGCAGATATTGTTTGATGGACAAACTGTTTAAGTGGAGAAAGCGGATGAATGATCGGAACGCCTGTCTCCTCTTCCATCTGCTGTGCCGCATGGACCATCGATAGCTGCATCACGCAAATATCTCCGCTTTTTTTCATACATCTTCTAAGTTGCTTTTTGATTTGCTCCTCATAAGCCTGCATATCACCATTTAGGCAAAGGTGAAAGACATCCTCCATCACCATAACTTCTGCATCAATCTGTTTGCCGTGCTCTTTTGCATATGATTTAAGCCGCTTCATCGTCCCTTCCACTGTATCCGGGTTTGAAAACACAAGTTGAAGAGGCCCTTTTCCCTGACAAATCAGCTCAAATAACGGTTCATCGATCGGAACAATCGGTTGTTTAAAAAGATGCTGCTGATCTCCCAAAGCGGCAATGTATTGTGTACACGTGAGCAGAATGAGATCGGCTTCACCCTCTTGCATCAGCCTGTTGATAGCATAGGCTTGCTGCTTGTGTTGATCAAAAGTGGGATCTTGTGTAGCGCGTTCTATAAATGATGAATCGACCGTGTGATAAAGCGCAATATCGGTATCGCCAAAAACATTTTCTATATATGACTGATTGGACGGATGGGCGTGAAGGCAGTGTAATCGAATCATCAGGTTCGCTCCTCGTGAAAGTTTTCAATCATTATATCAATCCTTGTATGAAATAGGGAGCATGATGACCATATTGTTAGGGAAATATTGAAGGAGGGATTTAATTGAAAGAAGAACAACACCCTAAACCATCTTCAGAGTCAGAAGACACTTTAACAAATCGGCAAGGTCATCCCGTAACAGACAATCAAAATATGAGAACCGTTGGGAATAGAGGACCAACTACGCTTGAAAACTACGATTTCCTAGAGAAAATTAGTCATTTTGATCGTGAACGCATTCCTGAACGTGTCGTCCATGCGCGCGGGGCCGGAGCTCACGGTTATTTTGAAGCCTATGGCACATTCGGTGACGAACCCATTTCCACTTATACAAGGGCAAAATTATTTCAGGAAAAAGGAAAAAAGACACCTGTTTTCGTTCGTTTTTCTTCTGTGATTCACGGCGGTCATTCACCAGAAACATTGCGTGACCCTAGAGGATTTGCGATTAAATTTTATACAGAAGAAGGCAACTGGGATCTCGTGGGGAACAACCTCAAAATTTTCTTTATCCGAGATGCTTTGAAATTCCCTGATTTGGTTCATGCCTTTAAGCCTGATCCTGTCACCAACCGTCAAGACGGCGAGCGTATTTTTGACTTCGTCTCGCAATCACCTGAAGCGACGCATATGGTGACATTTCTCTTTTCACCATGGGGCATCCCCGCAACCTATCGGCACATGCAAGGCTCAGGTGTCCATGCCTACAAATGGGTGAACCATGAAGGAAAAGCAGTGCTGGTCAAATATCACTTTGAACCGAAGCAAGGCATTCGCAACCTGACGCAAGAACAAGCTCAAGCGATTCAAGGAGAAAACTTTAATCATGCCACACAGGATTTGTATGAAGCCATTGAGCAAGGAGATCATCCTGAATGGGAGGTATATGCGCAGATCATGGAAGATGATGCCCATCCTCACCTTGACTTTGACCCACTTGATCCGACAAAGCTTTGGTACAAGGATGACTATCCATGGAAACCGATTGGACGAATGGTGTTAAACAAAAATCCAGAAAATTATTTCGCAGAAGTCGAGCAGGTCGCCTTTGGGACTGGCGTTCTCGTAGACGGTTTGGATTTCTCAGATGATAAGTTGCTTCAAGGGCGCACCTTCTCCTATTCTGACACGCAGCGATATCGTGTGGGGCCAAACTATTTACAGCTGCCGATCAATGCACCGAAAAAGCATGTGGCCACGAATCAAAGAGATGGGCAAATGGAATACCATGTCGATCAAGGCAAAGAGCAAAACCCTCATGTGAATTATGAACCATCGATCCTCGGCGGATTAAAAGAAGCCAAGCAGGATGGAAAAGATCATACGCCTTTTGTAGAGGGTGACGTCAAACGAGAAGCCATTGACCGCCCGAACAACTTTGGCCAAGCCGGAGAAACGTATCGCCGCTTCAATGATTGGGAACGTGAGGAACTGATTAAGAACTTAATCAACACCCTTGCGACCTGTCAAAAGAACATTCAAGAGCAAATGATCGAAAACTTTACAAAGGCTGACCCTGATTACGGAAAGCGTGTCGCTGACGGCTTAAAAGCCTTCAAACAAGAACAGCCAAGCGGACCTATAGGCTCTACAGGCGCCGCACAAGCCGTAAACGAAGCGATTAACAACAGCACACCTTCAGATCCTTATTAAATAAAAAAGAATGCAGCGCCTAGGCTGCATTTTTTTTGTATCCATCGATTAAGCGTTTTGACCTTTTTTGATCCATTCTGCTACATTGACCGTACGTTTTGCCTGATGTTTTGCAGCAGCTTCTGCATCCTCTTGGATCTTTCCATTTTGGTCAACAGTGACACTCACGCCGTAAGGGTTGCCCCCTGCACCGTATAATGAGTCATCTGTGTATCCAGGAGCGGCAATAATCGCTCCCCAGTGGAACATCGTTGTGTAAAGGCTAAGAATGGTCTGTTCCTGCCCGCCATTTGGGTTTTGTGCAGAGGTCATCGCACTCACTGCTTTGTTTGCCAATTTTCCTTGGAACCATAAGCCGCCAGTTGTATCTAAGAATTGCTTCATTTGAGCCGGTAAGTTACCGAAACGTGTCGGCATGCTAAAGATGATGGCATCTGCCCACTCTAAATCACTTAATTGAACCTCTGGGACATCCTTTGTTTCGTCTAAGTGTGCTTTCCATGCTGGATTTGATGCCACAACTGATTCTGGTGCCAATTCAGCAACCTTTAATACCTTCACTTCTGCGCCAGCTTCTTTCGCTCCAGCTTCAGCCCATTTTGCCATCTGATAGTTTGTACCTGTTGAACTATAATAAATAATCGCTAATTTTACGTTTTCCATTTGTGCCATCTCCTTTTGTTTGGTTTGCCCAAAAAGCTTCTGTAAAAATCCCACCTGTATTCCCCACCTTCATTAAAATTGACGACGATACCATAATGCCGCAGCATCGACTTCTTCTCTCGTTAGCTGATGTCCGCGATTTTCCCAATGAAGCGTAACTGAAGCGCCTGCGCCTTGCAGCAACTGCTCGAGCTCCTGTGATTCCTCTGGACGGCACATTGGGTCATTTTTACCAGCTGCTATAAAGACTTGTTTCCCCGCTAATGAAGGCAATGAAACCCCGCGTCTTGGGATCATTGGATGATGCAGGATAGCTCCTTTTAACGCATCCTCGTAATGGAATAAAAGACTTCCAGCAATGTTTGCCCCATTAGAATATCCGATAGCCACCACATTGTGACGATCGAACCCATATTCATCTGCTGCTTCTCCGATAAATGTATATAGTTCCTCTGTACGCTCAATTAAATCCTGCTCATCAAATACACCCTCTGCCAAACGCCTGAAAAAGCGCGGCATACCGTTTTCCAACACATTTCCTCTCACACTAAGAACGGATGCGTCAGCATCTACTAAATCGGCAAGCGGCAATAAATCTTCTTCCGTCCCGCCAGTACCATGCAGTAATAACAAAACAGGTCTTTGTTCATTCTTTCCTTTTCGAAAAAGATGCTTCATCATGAATCTCCTTTCCCTTTAATCTCTCTCACTTCTATTGGCAGCACAATTTGTTCAATCTGACTGCGCTGCGCCTCATATTGCGGTGGCAGTTTCAATGCTTCACCCATTGTTTCCACTGATTCATCGTGTGCAAACCCTGGAGGATCAGTCGCAATTTCAAATAATATGCCGCCAAGCTCTCTAAAATAAATAGCATTGAAGTAATTTCGATCTTGCACAGGTGTCACTTGATACCCGCTTTGCGCAATATGTCTTTGCCAATCTAATTGATCCTGATCATCTGTCGCTCTCCATGCAATATGATGCACAACCCCAACACCCATACGTCCGCGTGCAACAGGTGTCTTGTTCACATCAATCACATTGCCTATCTCACCAAACGAACGGAATCTCACATAGTCCTCTTCTGCTCCAACTCGTTCAAAACCCATTGTTTGTTCTAGCAGCTGCATCGTTTGCTCCGGCTGTGATGTTAACAAAACAGCTCCGCCAAATCCTTTTATCGCGACATCTGGTGTGACCCCGTTAAAAGTCCACTCATTTTGTTTTCCCTCCGCACGTTCTACTAGCTCAATCAACAAGCCGTGTGGATCTTCAAATGAGAGAAAGGCTTCATCAAAACGTTCAACCATTTCATAAGAAATATCAAACTGCTCAAGACGTTCCTTCCAGAAAGAGAAAGCGCCTGGCGGTACGACATATGTCGTCACGCCCACTTGACCTGCGCCAATTTGTCCCTTTTGTGCACCTGGCCATGGGAAAAACGTGATAATCGTCCCCGGAGATCCTCCTTCATTTCCAAAATATAAATGGTACGTACCCGGATCATCAAAATTCACGGTCTTCTTCACGAGACGAAGTCCTAAAACACCTGCATAAAAATCAACGTTCTCCTGAGGATGCCCTACAATTGCTGTGATATGGTGAATTCCTTCTGTTTTCTTCACTTCTAATGACCTCCTCATCATGAAGTACAAGCCTCTATTCATTATGTCTTTACTGACGCCTTTATATTATCTCGAATTCGAGATATTAAATCAAAAAAATATATTTATCTCGAATTAAGGATATGATGTTTTTAAATAAATGTCAACGGTTTTTGTTTTCCCTTTTAAAAAAGCAGGTCTGCTTTTTACATAACAGACCTGCTCTTCCTTGATTATTGCAGTAATTTTTTCTTTTTTAAATAGGCTTTCGCAACCTGAAATGCATCCTTACCTTTCACATTTACTTCATAATTCATTTCTCTCATCTCATCATCTGTGATTTGACCACCAAGCTTATTGAGAGAGGTCTCGATCTCAGGGAACTCAGTTAATGTCTCCTGTCTTAGAAGCGGTGCTCCTTGATATGGCGGGAAAACATGCTGATCATCATCAAGCACCTTTAATTTGTATTCCCTCAATTCACTGTCTGTCGAATACGCATCGACTAAATTGATATCTCCTTTTTGAATCGCTCGATACCGAAGCTTCGGTTCCATCGTCACCACATCGTCAAAGGAAAATTGATAGGTCTTTTGAATACCTAGATACCCATCCTGTCGATCAGAAAATTCCAACGTGAAGCCAGCCTTTATGCGATTCTTGATCTTGCCTAGATCTGAAATATTGGATACATCATATTGATCAGCCAGCGACTGAGGCACGGCTAAAGCATACGTATTGTTGTAAGCCATCGGCTCAAGAAGGCGGAGCTGAAATGATGATTCCAATCCACGCCGCGCTTGCTCATACACTTTTTCTTTATCTGTGCTTTTCGCTGTTTGTTTGAGGAACTCAGAAATCGCAGTACCGGTAAACTCAGGATAAATATCAATATCACCAGACCGTAAAGCTTGAAAAACAAAGGACGTCTTGCCAAGACCAGGCTTAAGATTGACTTGAATATCCGTATCCTGTTCAATTAAAAGCTTATACATCGAGATCAGGATTTCAGGCTCTGATCCTAACTTTCCACCGATGGTGATTTCTTTCTTTTCTTGTTGAAACAGTAATGGGCCCGCGACAACTGCTCCTGCAATCACAGCAAAAACCGTCACAGAGATCACAGTCTTTTTAAAAGAGATTTTCTCAAAAGTGCGCAGCACCACATCAAATAAGAGTGCGAGTAAGGCAGCTGGTATAGCGCCAATGACAATGAGCGACATATCATTTCGATCAATTCCCAGCAAAATCAGACTTCCTAACCCCCCAGCTCCGATCAATGCGGCAAGAGTGGCAGTACCCACAATGAGAACCATCCCAGTTCGGATACCTGCCATGATGACTGGCATGGCCAAAGGCAGCTCCACCTTTAATAACCGTTTGCGGTGATTCATTCCCATGGCAAGCGCCGCTTCTCTCAGGGAAGGGTCGACCTCCTGAATGCCTGTATATGTATTTCTTAAAATAGGGAGTAAGGCATAGACGACAAGTGCAATAATGGCAGGCACTTGCCCAATCCCAACGAGAGGAATCAACAAGCCAAGCAGCGCAAGCGACGGAATTGTTTGCAAAACAGCCGTCACCCCAATCACCCACTCTGCAAGCTTTGGCACCCTCGTTAAATAGATACCTAATGGAATGGCAATCAAAATCGCTAAAAATAAAGCAATAAAAGAAATTTGAATATGCTCAAGTAAGGCGTGTCCCAATTGTTCTTTTCGGTCCAATAACACACTGATCCAATCATTCATGTGACTCGCCCCTCTCTCTAGGAGAATCAGCTAAAAACTGAATCACCGCTTGACGATTCACTAGTCCAATTCGCTCCCCATCCTTTTCAACAGCCAATTCCTCATGCTTTGCCAATTGGGATAAGACATCATCCAGCGTGGCATGGGCTGTGATCGCTTCATAGCCTAAAAGAGCCTCATGAGCCATTGGTCTAGCCATGGCCTCTAGCTCAAACGCTTGATGCTCCACATGGCGAGCAGCCCCTGACACAAACTCCCGAACAAAGGCATTGACTGGGTGTTGAACCAATTCCTCTGGACGACCAATCTGCACCACTTTCCCTTCCTTCATGATACAAATTCGATCACCAAGCCTCATCGCTTCCTGCATATCATGCGTCACGAAGACAATGGTCTTTTGAATACGGCGCTGCAAATCAAGCAGATCATCCTGCAATTTCTCCCTCGTTAGTGGATCTAACGCACTAAAGGGTTCATCCATCAGGACAATCTCAGGATCAGCTGCAAGTGCACGTGCCACACCGACACGCTGCTGCTGTCCACCAGATAGCTCTGATGGCTTTCGATGTCGATACATAGCAGGATCAAGCCCAACCATCTGCATCAATTCATCCACCCGCTTATTGGTCTTTTTCCGGCTCCACTGTTTGAGCTCTGGCACCACGGCGATATTTTCTTCAATGGTCATATGAGGAAAAAGAGCAATTTGCTGCAGAACATACCCAATATCCCAGCGCAGCTCATACATATCATAATCATTTATTTTTTGACCTTTTATGTAAATCTCACCTTCTGTAGAAGAAATGAGACGATTGATCATTTTCAATGTCGTCGTTTTCCCGCTTCCACTAGGTCCAATAAATACAAAAAATTCACCTTTCTGAATCTCTAAATCAACCGATTGAACGGCATAGCGCTCATCAGAAAATTGCATCGATACCTTCTTAAATTCAATCATCTTCCCACGCCCTGACTGCAATTATTTTCTAGACTATCAATATGACAGATTGACCCCGTATTTGTATAGAACAAACTGTCACTTTCTCTCTCTTTTACATACTTCCCCTAGGATGCCCGCCAAAAACAGCTCTAGCCAATTCGGATGAGATTCTTAGTGAGACAAATAAAAAAAGCGAAGAGCTCGAGGCTCTCCGCTTTTAAGTCAACGACTTACTCACCAGTAACGTATGGAAGTAATGCCATTTGACGTGATTTTTTAATCGCTAATGTCAATTTACGTTGATACTTAGCGCTAGTTCCTGTTACACGACGAGGTAAAATTTTACCACGCTCAGAAACAAACTTTCTAAGAAGATCAACATCTTTGTAATCGATGTGCGTGATACCGTTAGAAGTAAAGAAACATACCTTACGACGTTTCGCACGACCGCCTCTGCGTCCACCTGCCATTTGTTTTCACACCTTTCCTTTAGTCAATTTTTCAGATCAATTAGAATGGCAAATCATCATCGGAGATGTCAATCGGTTTACCATCATTCGCAAATGGGTCATCATTGAAGCTATTTCCCTGATTACGATTTTGTTGGTTGCTCTGATTGCCATATGGATTTTGATTTGGTTCATTTCCGAATGGATTCTGATCGTTTTGGCTACCGCCATAATACTGGCCTCCGCTATTGCCACCGCCGCTGTATCCACCTGAACCAGCACCGCCGCTCTTAGGCTCAAGAAATTGAACACTTTCAGCTTGAACCTCTGTCACGAAGACACGCTGTCCTTGCTGATTTTCATAGTTTCTTGTCTGCAAACGACCGTCTACACCGGCAAGACTTCCTTTTTTCAAGAAATTAGCCACGTTCTCGGCTTGTCTTCTCCAAGTAACACAGTTAATGAAATCGGCTTCACGCTCTCCAGATTGATTCGTAAACGTACGATTCACAGCTAGAGTAAACGTGGCTACAGCCGCACCATTAGGCGTGTAGCGAAGCTCAGGGTCTTTTGTTAGTCTTCCGACCAATACAACACGGTTTAGCATATTGAAAGACCACCTTTAAATATATATTTCAATGATTTATACTTCTTCTTTAACAACAATGTGGCGAATGATATCGTCACTGATCTTAGCTAAGCGGTCAAATTCTTGAACTGCTGCAGCGTCAGATTGAACGTTTACGATTTGGTAGAAGCCTTCACGGAAATCGTTGATTTCGTATGCAAGACGACGTTTACCCCAATCCTTTGTTCCAGTGATCTCCGCACCGTTAGAAGTTAACACGTTATTGAAACGCTCGATAACTGCTTTTTTAGCCTCATCGTCAACTGTTGGGCGGATGATGTACATAACTTCGTACTTTCTCATCTGATTGCACCTCCTTTTGGTCTAAGCGGCCCTAAACGGGCAAGGAGCAATAAATTATATTACTCACAATTGTATATTATAACAAATTACTTGGCCTATGACAAGAACCTATACATTAAAACGGAAATGAATGACGTCTCCATCTTTCACTACATATTCTTTACCTTCTAGACGGACTTTTCCAGCCTCTTTTGCAGCAGACATGCTTCCGCCAGCAAGTAAATCCTCATATGCAACCGTTTCAGCACGAATAAATCCACGCTCGAAGTCTGTATGAATGATTCCAGCACATTCCGGTGCCTTCATTCCTTTTTTAAACGTCCAAGCGCGTACTTCCTGCTCACCTGCTGTGAAATAAGTAGCTAAGCCAAGAAGCGAATAAGATGCTTGAATCAGCTGATCTAGACCTGACTCTTTGATGCCAAGCTCTTCAAGGAACATCTGCTTCTCTTCTCCTTCAAGCTCTGCAATTTCAGACTCGATCTTCGCACAAACGATGATGACTTCAGCGTTTTCACCAGAAGCAAACTCACGGATTTGCTGCACATATTCGTTGCCGTCATGATCCGCTACTTCATCCTCACTCACATTTGCTACATAAAGAACTGGTTTAGATGTGAGTAGATGAAGCTGTTTCACAAGCTTCTGCTGCTCATCTGTAAATTCTACAGATCTTGCCGATTTCCCAGCTTCAAATGCGTCCATTAGCTTCGACAAAATATCAAATTCAGCTACCGCTTCCTTATCCTTTTGTTTTGCAAGCTTACTCACACGAGCCAAACGCTTTTCAACTGTTTCTAAATCAGCCAAAATTAATTCTAAATTAATGGTTTCGATATCTGACACAGGGTCAACCTTACCTGATACGTGTGTGATGTTATCATCTGCAAAAGCTCTCACCACGTGACAGATCGCATCTACTTGACGAATGTGAGAAAGGAATTTATTCCCTAAACCTTCACCTTTAGAAGCCCCTTTGACAATACCGGCAATATCTGTGAATTCAAAAGCAGTCGGAACTGTCTTTTTCGGCTGCACCAATTCTGTTAGTTTTTGCAAACGCTCGTCTGGAACTTCTACAATTCCGACGTTTGGATCAATGGTACAAAACGGATAGTTAGCAGACTCCGCTCCAGCCTGTGTAATTGCATTAAATAGCGTTGACTTCCCGACGTTAGGTAAGCCAACAATACCAGCTGTTAAAGCCATTCTTTCATCTCCTCTATATCAAACGTGCTCGTTATACTGCGTAATATGAACCTAGAGCAATTATAAGTAGGTTTACATGAAAAGACAAGCTAACCGTTATGCATTATCAATAGAAGAAACATTGCCAAAAAGGATTAATCAGTGCTTTAAAACGCGAATTTACACCTGCTTCTTCTATACAAAAGACGAATTTCATCAAAAAAGCATGAGGCCTACTTAAGCAGTTGGCTCCTCATGCTTGACGAGAATTTTCTTCATTTTTCGTTCAAAGTCTCTTCTTGGGATCATCACGCTGTGCCCGCAGCCTTCACATTTAATGCGAATATCCATGCCCAATCGAATAACTTTCCACCGATTGACACCACATGGATGGGGTTTCTTCATTTCAACGACGTCATGTAACCCAAACGCTTTGTCTGCCATCAGCCTTCACCTCTCTTGCTCACTTCATTGAATCTATTGTACAAAAAAACGGCGATGAAGAGCAATGTACAAAACAAAGAACCTCTTTCAATCATTCATCCTATTCTTTTTTATAGAAAAAACCCTTCTTTTAGATCATTTTATTTGTGACCAATAGTTACTTAAACTCCGCTTTTTTTCAATATTGTCACAAACACTGTAGGTCAAAAGGTTTTTATTGGTAGAACGCTGTGGTTTTTCCATATTTTTTGATTTATGATATCTGCATAAATGTTATGTGAGGGAGCAGGTACGATGGTCAATCGAAAGGATAGATTAACTGATAAAGAATATAAAATCATATCCGATCATGCTGGAAACATAGACAATTACCAGCAGCACCATACGATAGAAATAGGTCAGCAAACGCTCACTGTCCATGATTTTCTCAAGGTCGATCATCAATTATATGGTTTAACGATGCAGCCGGAACAATCAGACGAGTTCATCGTCGCTTTTCACTGTCCGCAGCCAAATCAAATGCCGGTGACCTCGCCACAAGATGTACACACCGCGGCACAGTCATTGCTCAAAACGGATTATGCCTATCCCATTGAAAGGAAGTCCCTTGATGGCAATCAAGATCATGTCTTTTTTAAAGGAAAGGAATACATAGAGCAAGTCTGTCAGCAGCATCCAAATGCAGGTATCTATCTCACTGGACAAGCCCTTGCCGGTGCTGTTTGTGCTTATGTTGCAACAGAACAGCCAGCTGTCAAAAAAGCCGTCACCTTTGATAGCCCAAATATATGGAGCAGTCTGTCGCCTGCGATTCAGCAGAAAGCACAGCAAGGTCAATACACACGGATATTGACTGAATATATTCAACCTAGTCATTATGTAGGTTTACTCAATCGTCATGATCATGGGGTTGGTCAAGTCAAGTATACTGTACCGCCACGGCAGCAAGACGCCGTCCAAGAACTCGTTAAATACAAAAAAAGAGAAATTGACACCTTTTTAAAATCAGCATTTGCTTCTATGAATATAGAATGGAACGAATCCTTTGATACAAATGCTTTTTTAGCTCTTATTTCTGGGAGTTACAAAGTAAATGGGTATTCATTCCACACAGATGGGTCTGCCCGTATTTTAGATGAACAGCTTGATCATAATACAAGTTTTACAGCCATGCTGTTGCAAGAAATCCATTCTGGACGTGCATATGCACAAAGCGGCCTTGAAATTATCATAAAATCCCATTTACTGAAAAATTCATCCTACGATCTCCAAAGTGTGATTGAACATGAAGTACACACTATATTTGAGAAAATCGATGGGATCGATGAAAGTGTAAAAGACGCCGTCCAGCATGTAAAACAGGAGCTCAAAGGACTCGTCGGCTTTGGTCACTATGATTTACTAAGTCCTAGTGATGTGGAAGCACTAGTAGAGGAAGTGAGGATGGAACAACATCATTCCTCCTTTTATTCACACGAAAAACAGCTGAATGCCTTGTACACCCTGAGAGATTACGAACAAGAACTTTCTACCCTTTCAAGACATATGTACACAATGGGTGATGACTACGCCAAGGCAGATAGACGCCTTGCGATGCAAATGGGTATTCATTAAGAAAGGAGTCATCGCATGATCAATCAAAATAAACCTCCTAGTGACGCCCAGCGTTTCTTGCAAAATGTGAGTGCCCGCCGCTCCATGTCTGTATTTGAAAATCAATCGGCACCGCAAACACAGACGCAGTCCCCCGAAGAAATGGCCGCAATTAGAGCCATACGCAGAGAAGGACAGCGAAAGGATCTAAAACGGCTGCTCAAAATGCGGCTTCATGACGAATTAGCAAACACTCGCGTGCACTTGGAGTATCAATTGTCTAAAACAGAAGACATGATCAACCAGACGACCATTGTCAAACAACACATCTCCCAGCATTTAAAGGGACAAGCCATTTCAGAATTAGAGGAACGACTTCAGCGTCTCAAGCAAATGCCAGTCTATGATGATATCAAAGACGCCATTGATTCTATTCGGATAAAATAAGCACCGCTCTGACAAAGAGAGGTGCTTATTTTATTTTATCAATATAATTTTTAGAGCGAGAAAATATCTTTTTACTTAAAATCGGATATAGCATTAAACAGACAAGCAAATAAAGATTCAGCAAACTATATATCGGATACAAGAAAGCAATCAAATCGGCAAACCCAAGAGATGTTAAAGGCGCCATCAAAAGAAGCATCACCAGCACAACCAGCCAGCGAGGCAAGGGTACAAAAGAGAGCATCCGGCTGGATAGACCAAATAAACCTGCAGCTGTCGTCGTATAAATAGCTAGACAAAGGACAACCGTCATAAACACAAACAATGATGTCGGTGCTCCTTCTAATACTGTAAACAAAGGAATGCCTTCTGGTGATAGACTCCCAGAAATATCAACCAGTATTTCGTTATACACGTACGAGATGACCCCAAAAATCAGGCCGCTTAATATACTCGCCACTTTGGCCTCTCCAAGCCCCTTCATTTCTTTCCCAACCGAAGACAGCACTGCCACCACAGATAATATATTCAAAGAGGCAAAGACAATGCTGGCAGGCCAATTGTACTGCTGCCCAAAATCAATCCGCCACATATGATCATGGTTCATATAATAAAAAACAAACGCATAGATGAGCCCCGCCACCAAAATTGGTATAATGAAAGCATTCACAGATAAGAGCCCTTTCACATCCCAGAAAAAAATCATAAATGAAAACAGACAAAATGCACCGATGCCAATCCAAAATGGTACATGATACATCTCGAGTGTCACCCCGCCACCGGCAATCATGACTGTCGTTGTCGTGAATAAATAAAGGACAATTAAAACGTCATACACTTTAGCCAGCCATGGACCGACAAGCCGCTCTAGCACTGGCACAAAGTGATCGGCACGTACCTCATAACTAATTTTCAACACCACATAGGTAGACAGCATAAACATCAATGTAAACAGTAGAATGGCTAGTCCGCTATCAATGCCAAAAAACTGCCAAATTTCTTGGCCGGAAGCATACCCCGCTCCTATTAAGCTTCCTAAAATTAAAAGCGTCCACCTTGAACCAGCCTTCCACACAATCATCACCTCATAGGTATAGAATTAAGCTTGTTTCCGTATACTGTTACTAACTACTATGACAAGGAAGTGAGACCTATGAATAGCAAGAACGGTCTTTTTTTTAGAAATAGGGTGAAAGAATACGTGTCCCATACGGATACAAATGCCATTCAACAGCTTAAAAGTATTTTATTCTCGCATCTTCAGAAAGCAGGAAAAAGACCCGTTGCCATCGTTTGTATTGGAACAGACCGCTCAACTGGCGACTCTCTAGGTCCACTTGTTGGTACAAAGCTTTCAGGTCTGGATTTGAAAAAGCTTCATGTATATGGAACGCTCTCTGACCCAGTTCATGCGGTCAATTTAAAAGAAAAGCTCGCTGAAATTGAACAAGCTCATAAACATCCGTTTATTGTAGCAATTGATGCCTGTTTAGGAAGAGTGAAAAGTGTAGGCTCCTTCCAAATTGGAGATGGCCCGTTAAAGCCTGGGGCGGGTGTACAAAAGGATCTGCCAGAGGTAGGAGATATTCATATTAATGGAATCGTCAATGTGAGCGGTTTTATGGAATACTTCGTTCTCCAAAACACACGTCTTCATCTTGTCATGTCTATGGCCAATACACTTTCTGAAAGTCTATCTCACATTGATCAAATGGATTGGACAAGAGAAAAAAATCGGTCCCTTTTCGCTCCTATTCAAAATATCACCGGCAGAATATAAAAAAGACCATCTCGTATCAAGATGGTCACTCTGATGATTCTCTCGTAGAAAGCAATTCGAGGATTCTTTCTAAATCTTCGTTGGAGAGAAATTCAATCTCAATTTTTCCTTTTTTCTTCTGTTTCTTGATCGTCACTGAAGTGCCAAAGTAGTTTTGTAAGAAAGACTCTCTTTCTTTCAACACTCGATCCTTTGGTGCTTCTTTTTTCTTTGTTTCACGTGGAACATTTTCGTTTAACTGCTGAACAAGTTTCTCAACCTGGCGTACGTTTAACCCCTCATCCACGATTTTCTTTACCAATGGCGCTAGCTTATTTTTGTTTTTCAAGCTAAGCAATGTTCTTCCATGTCCCATCGACAACGTTCCATCTTCAATCAGCTTTTGTACTTCATCCGGTAAAGTCAAAAGACGAAGATGGTTCGCAATATGCGGTCTGCTCTTCCCTAATCGCTTCGCTAATTCCTCTTGCGTCACACTGAGGTGATCTAGCAAGGAAGCATAGGCTTCCGCTTCTTCTAATGGAGATAAATCCTCGCGCTGCAGGTTTTCTAAAAGGGCAATCTCTCTCATCAGCGTTTCTGAAAATTCTCTGACGATCGCAGGAATCGTTGTCAGACCAGCTTGTTGTGCTGCACGGAAACGGCGTTCGCCTGCTACAATGTCATATCCTTTAATCGATTTACGGACAATGATCGGTTGTAAAACTCCGTGCTGCTGAATTGATTCTTTCAGATCAGACAATGCATCATCATCAAACGTTTTCCTTGGCTGATACGGGTTCGGACGCAAATCCTTTATTTTGATTTCTTCGACCGTTTCTTCATTTGAGTCTACATGGTTAAATAGTGCATTAATACCCTTTCCAAGACCTTTAGCCATTCGCATCCACTTCCTTTGCTAAGTCTAAATAGACATCTGCACCTCGTGAACGTGGATCATACAAGATAATCGGTTTCCCATGACTAGGCGCTTCACTCAGTCTCACATTTCGCGGAATTACGGTCTGATAGACTTTATCTCTAAAGTATTTCTTCACTTCTTCGATGACCTGAATCCCAAGATTTGTTCGTGCATCAAGCATTGTCAGCAAGACACCTTCAATGGCAAGATCAGTATTTAAATGTTTCTGCACGAGACGAACTGTGTTTAACAATTGGCTCAATCCTTCAAGCGCATAATATTCACACTGTACCGGAATTAAAACGGAATCGGATGCTGTTAACGCATTAATCGTCAGTAATCCGAGTGATGGCGGGCAGTCAATAATCATATAATCATAATTTTGCTTAACAGATTCAAGTGCTCTCTTCAATCTCACTTCACGTGAAATCGTAGGCACAAGCTCTATTTCAGCCCCTGCAAGCTGTATCGTCGCAGGAATGACATCAAGATTTTCGACCTCTGTCGTCTTAATCACATCAAGGACATCTGCATCATCAACTAAAATATCATACACACACTTCTCTACGTCGGCCTTCTCAATCCCAATACCACTCGTGGCATTGCCCTGCGGATCAATATCAACTAACAACACTCGTTTACCTATGTATGCTAAACACGCACTCAAATTAACAGAAGTTGTCGTCTTCCCGACGCCGCCCTTCTGGTTGGTAATCGCTATGATTTTTCCCACGATGTCACCCACTTTCAACTTAACAAGTTTCTCATTTTATTCATACTTCCTATTCTATCAAAAAAAGTATGAAACGTTTGCTTTTTTTGTTTCTCCATTATATATTCGTCAGCAAATGTCTATTTTCGTACATGAAAGGACGAACCAAAACGCATTAAAAAATATATCAATATATCTTTTTGGTGGAAAAGACAAACATAAAAAACCCTCACTTTCATCAAAAGTGAGGGGCACATGTCAAAAATGTAATCCACCAATTTTACGGCCTTCGTTCACAATGACTTTAGGAGTCACTGTATGATAGCTTCTCTTTTTTAAGAATCCGTAGGGGGTTTTAATGGTATATGTCGCATGTCCCAAAGCGTCACCTGTTTTGGCATAGGCCTGCCACACAATCTTTGAACAATACGTCGGATCGAGTGATTGAATTGACAGGGTGATGGAGTATCGAGCCTTTGGATGAGTTTTCACATAATCGTGCGCCCATTCCCCTGCCAGGTCTGCTGTTTCCTCTTGATTAATTCGAATTACCTTTGTATTGGCATTATAGCGAAACCAGTTAAGAATGGAATCAAGCTGAGGATGCTGTCGAAACCCTGGAATAGAAGCAAAGCTTTTCTCATTAATGACGATACCTGCATGTCCAACGATACCCTTCAAAGCATCAGTACTTGTCACCAATATATCTCCTTTTTTAGGCATAATATCGGTACCAGGATACGGCTTTCCTAAAAGGTGCTTGATGGTGTGCGGCTTTTCATCCGTTACCAACTCATCCTGCTTGTTTTGTTGTAAGCCATAGTCCTTCAAATCATCCTCAGCTGAAATCAAGTCAATTGTGTCGTCCTGAGACTCATGCTCATGATTTAATTGCTGTAAAGTGACCTCCTTAGAAACAACACCTTGTTTCTTCAGAACGTTCAGTTCTTTTTTGGCCAGCGGGCTTTCTTCTGCAGGAGCCGTTGGCGAATTCACAGCAAATATGGTTGTTACATTTGTAAAAAGAGAAAAAGAAAATAGTAAATAACAAATAATAACAAATTTCGTCTTTTTCATTTTCATCGAGTCATGTCACCTCCTTTCTTCTATGAAAATCATATTTTACCAATTTATGAATAATAAGTAAATATGATGTGGAACCAATAAAAAAAGCTGACGAGTAGCTCTCATCAGCTTTTTTCTATTTAGGAATCCGAATCGTTAATTGGATATATTCCTCAAACTCTTCTTCCTCGGTATTTATTTTAAGCCCGCTGTCTTCTACCATATGGAGAGACTGACGAATGGTATTCATCGCAATTCGTGTATCACGACTAAACGCCTTACGTTTTGGCTTCGGTTTGCGATCTGTTTTTTGTTCAAGCATTTTCACTACACGCTCTTCAGTCTGTTTTACATTCAGCTGCTTTTCGATGATTTCCTGTAATAGCGCGATTTGTAATTCTGGAAGCTTTAGGGGTACAAGTGAACGTGCATGCCTTTCAGAGATTTTTTTCTCTAAAATGGCCTGTTGTACCTCTTCGGGCAACTTTAAAAGTCTTAATTTGTTTGCAACAGTTGATTGTCCCTTGCCTAAACGCTGAGCAAGCGCCTCCTGTGTTAAATCATGAAGCTCTAAAAGACGTGCATAAGCATGAGCCTCTTCAATAGCAGACAGCTCTTCCCTTTGCAAATTTTCAATCAAAGCCACAGATGCCGTTTCCGTATCAGTAAAGTCTTTTATAATAGCGGGGATTTTCTCCCATTGAAGAGTCTGTACCGCTCTCCAACGTCTTTCGCCGGCGATCAGTTCATATTTACCTTCTTCTTCTGTTGGTCTGACAACAATAGGTTGGATAATGCCATGGGTATGAATCGTCGTGGCCAGCTCATGTATCTTTTCTTCTGAAAAAATGGTGCGTGGCTGAAAACGGTTTGGCATAATTGTGTCGACCGGGAGCTCCTGTATCTCTTCCTTTAATGTATCATGCTCAGCAATCTCTGCCTCTATTTCGGTTTCACGCTCAGGATGTTCTTTGTCACCAAGCCCGAAGAAGCGTGAGAGTGAATGCTTCATGAACCTACACCACCTTTAAAAACTACCTTTTTATAATTCTATTTTCTCATGTTTTTTCCTTCTGTAAAATCTTAAATATTGAAGAAAAACCGACCTTTTACATGATCAACCTTCTATTGGTGATTTATTAGGTGTTCCTGGTTTTCTAGGATATTTTTTTGGTGTTTGCTTTTTCTTTTCAATGACAATGATGTTCCGTTCGCTTTCTTCTAAAGGAAGAACAAAGGAATGCTTTTCAACAACCTCTCCTCCGAGGACAGTAACAGCTTTTTTCCCTGCTTGCATTTCTTCATCAGCGGCAGATGCTTTTAATGCAACAAACAATCCTTCCTTTTTTACAAGGGGCAGACATAGTTCGCTCAAGACGGATAAACGCGCAACCGCTCTAGCAGTGACAAGATCATAGCTTTCACGCTTTTCCTTACGTTGTCCAAACGTCTCCGCACGATCATGATAAAAAGTAGTATCTTGTAAGTTTAACCCTTTTGCTAACTCATTGAGAAACGTAATTCGTTTCTGAAGAGAATCAACAATGGTTACATGTAGATGAGGGAAGCAAATTTTAAGAGGAATGCTTGGGAAACCAGCACCAGCTCCAATATCGCAAATCGTCGTCACTTTGTGAAAATCAATAAAAAATGCTGCTGAAATTGAATCATAAAAATGCTTTAAATACACTTCTTCCTTTTCAGTAATGGACGTTAAATTCATTTTCTCGTTCCATTCTACAAGCATGCGGAAGTAAGTTTCAAATTGTTCAAGCTGCACAGGAGAAAGAGTCATCCCTTTCTCCTCTAGTGCTGCTGTAAATTGTTCAATGTTCATGCCGACATCCTTTCTATTCTGCTATCTTCGCAATACGTCCCTGCTCTAAATATACTAAAAGGATAGAAATATCAGCAGGGTTAACGCCTGAAATACGAGAAGCCTGTGCAACAGAAAGCGGTCGGACTTCTTTCAGCTTTTGTTTCGCTTCAGTTGCAATCCCTTTGATGGCATCATAATCAATACGATCAGGAATCTTTTTGTTCTCCATCTTTTTCAGCTTTTCAACTTGTTGGAGTGACTTTTCAATATATCCTTCGTATTTAATTTGAATCTCTACCTGTTCACACACATCAGAAGGAAGTGGTGTTTCAGCAGGAGCTAACGTCACAACAGATTCATAGTTCATTTCTGGACGCTTCATCAAATCACTTGCACGAATACCGTCCTTCAGCTCACTTCCACCAAGTGAACGAATAAATTCTTGTGTCTCTGCTGTAGGTTTGATGATGACAGAATATAAACGTTTTTTCTCTGCTTCAATGGCTTCTTTTTTCTGCTGGAATGTCTGGAATCTTTCTTGAGAAATTAATCCAATATGATAGCCAAGTTCAGTTAATCTTAAATCCGCATTGTCATGACGAAGAAGCAAACGATACTCTGCACGGGATGTTAAAAGACGGTAAGGTTCATTTGTTCCCTTTGTGACAAGGTCATCAATGAGAACACCGATATATGCATCAGATCGGCTTAAAATGACTTCTTCTTTACCCAATGCTTTTCTTCCTGCATTAATACCTGCCATAATTCCTTGACCTGCTGCTTCCTCATAGCCAGACGTACCATTAATTTGGCCGGCTGTATATAATCCAGAAATTTTCTTCGTCTCAAGTGTAGGCCACAACTGAGTAGGCACAATTGCATCATACTCAATGGCATAACCCGCTCTCATCATTTGTACATTTTCGAGCCCTGGGATGGTGGAAAGCATGCGCTGCTGTACATCCTCTGGAAGACTTGTAGATAACCCTTGAACATACACTTCCTGCGTATTACGACCTTCTGGCTCTAAGAAAATTTGATGTCTCGGTTTGTCATTGAAACGAACCACTTTATCTTCAATGGAAGGGCAGTATCTAGGGCCAGTTCCTTTAATCATACCTGAATACATTGGAGAACGGTGAAGATTCTCATCAATAATTTGATGTGTTTCTAAACTCGTATATGTTAACCAGCATGGCAGTTGGTCTGTAATATATTCAACCGTTTCATAGGAGAACGCCCGCGGAACATCATCACCTGGTTGAATTTCTGTTTTACTATAGTCAATCGAGTGACTATTCACTCGAGGAGGTGTTCCTGTTTTAAAGCGAACCAAATCGAATCCTAACTCTGCTAGGTGATCCGATAATTTGATTGATGGCTGCTGGTTATTAGGACCACTTGAATACGATAGATCCCCTAAAATAATGCGGCCTTTTAAGAAAGTCCCAGTCGTTAATACAACAGACTTCGCACGATAGTTTGCTCCTGTTTGGGTAACGACACCTTTACATTCATCATCTTCTACAATTAAATGATCCACCATACCTTGAAGCATTGTCAGGTTCGGTTCATTTTCCATTGTTTTTTTCATTTCATGCTGATATTGGAACTTATCTGCTTGCGCTCTTAACGCACGGACAGCAGGTCCTTTCCCCGTATTCAGCATGCGCATTTGGATATGCGTCTTATCTATATTTCGTGCCATTTCTCCGCCCAGTGCATCAATTTCTCTAACGACAATCCCTTTTGCAGGACCGCCTACGGACGGATTACATGGCATAAAAGCAACCATATCGAGGTTGATAGTCAATACAAGTGTTTTGGCGCCCTGTCTTGCAGAAGCAAGAGCAGCCTCAACCCCAGCATGACCGGCACCCACGACGATTACGTCATAATTGCCAGCTTCATAACCCATTTCTTATGTTCCTCCCTTTACTTTCCTAAACAGAATTGAGAGAATAGCTGATCAATCAAGCTTTCATGAACAGCATCTCCTATAATTTCACCGAGCTGTTCCCAGCAGCGTGTTAAATCTATTTGAACAATGTCGATCGGTACGTCCATTTCAATGCCTTCAAGAGCATCCTCAATTGATTGTTTTGCTGCCTGAAGGAGGGCAATATGCCTTGTATTACTTACATACGTTAAATCTCCACTTTCAATTGATCCAGTGAAGAACAGTGATTGAATCGCCATTTCAAGCTCATCAATGCCCTTTTCTTGTAATAATGATGTGGTGACGATCGGACGATCCTTCGCTAACTGCTTGACCTTTTCTACATCAAGCTTAGGCTCAAGGTCTGTCTTATTCACAATCACGATGATATCCATACCTGAGACAGCCTCAAAAAGCTTCATATCTTCTTCTGATAATTCTTCGCTATAATTGAGCACAAGTAAAATCAGGTCAGCTTCTTTTAAGACCTGTCTAGATCGTTCAACCCCTATACGCTCAACAATGTCCTCAGTCTCACGTATACCCGCAGTATCGACTAGACGAAGAGGTACACCTCTTACATTCACATATTCCTCAATGACATCTCTCGTAGTTCCAGGAATATCTGTGACAATCGCCTTTGTTTCCTGTACAAGGCTATTCAGCAAGGAAGACTTTCCAACATTCGGTCTTCCTATAATCACAGTGGATAAGCCCTCTCGAAGGATTTTCCCTTGCTGAGAAGTCGAAAGCAGCGACTCAATTTCTTTTTTGACCGATGTCGCTTTTTCCACTAAGACGCGATGTGTCATTTCTTCAACATCGTCATACTCAGGGTAGTCAATATTGACTTCAATATGCGCCAGTGTTTCTAGGATCTCGCCGCGCAGTCGCTGAACCAAACCGGAGAGGCGTCCCTCCATTTGAGTGATTGCTACGTTCATCGCACGATCAGTCTTTGCCCGAATCAAGTCCATGACAGCCTCTGCTTGCGAAAGATCTATTCTTCCATTTAAGAAAGCACGTTTTGTGAACTCACCTGGCTCCGCTAATCTTGCTCCTTCTCTTAAAGCAAGCTGCAATACTTTATTGACCGTTACAATTCCGCCATGGCAGTTAATCTCAATAACGTCTTCTCTCGTAAATGTTTTTGGCGCTCGAAGTACTGACACCATGACCTCTTCTATTACTTGATTAGTCCTTGCATCCACAATATGACCATAATGAATGGTATGAGAATCCACTGATACAAGTTTTTTCTCCTTAGGCCCTTTATACATCCGATCAGCGATCTGTACCGCATCAGGCCCACTTAAACGAATAATCGCAATTGCTCCTTCACCCATCGGTGTCGAAATGGCTGCAATTGTATCCATCGCTCAATCACCTCTTTCTCTACTTAATAGACAGTCTTTTATCTATTATATGGACGTTGTCCATCTCTATATCAAAAACGCTTAATCCAAAATTTAAAGATACCATAAATGAAAGCGAAGTGAAAGTATCCTCTATCTAATTATCCACAGCTTTGCATCCTATCTATTTTAACACTTAACTTATCCACATGTGAATAACGACGTTCTAAACTTATCTTCACATCTTACACCGAAATCCAATAAATTTAAACGCCCTGATCCCTTTGCTTACTTGTAAAAATGGCGTTTTCCACTCATATCACACACTAATTTTTTAGAAATAAAGGATGAATCTTCTATAGAAAGACAATTTTTCAATAAAAAAAGACTAAAATCCAGCTTTGCTGAATTCTAGCCTTTCTGTTATTTTTTATACAGCACCACTACATGACGCTTGCTGCCTGTATCTTCCGATGCCGTTGCAAGTTCTTTAGAAAATGCGGCGATCGTATCATGAATTACTTTTCGTTCATTAGAAGGCATTGGTTCTAAATGAACCTTTCTCTTCGTTTTTAAAACTCTGTTTGCTGTCTTGACGGCATATTGTTCAAGTGCTTCTTGTCGCTTCTTCCTATAATCTCCAATATCAATGGTAATATGATGATAATGATCAGAATAGCGATTAAATACTAGCTGTACCAATGTTTCTAAAGAGTACAAAGTTTGTCCTCTTTTTCCAATCATTAATGACGTTTTATCTCCATCAATGTGGAAAGAAATCTTTTTCGGTTCCTTTTTGGAAACAATCTTCGCTTTAGGATCAATTGATTTAACAATATTATCTAAATACTGTGTAGCTAATTTAAGAGCATTTCTCTTTTCTATCAACTTGACTACAGCTTGTCTTTTGCCAAATAATCCTAAGAAACCTTTATTTCCTTCATCAACTATTGTGATATCTACTTCTTCTTTTAGAAGTTGAATTTGTTTAAGTCCGGAATCTACTGCTTCTTCGATTGTGCGACCGACAGCAGTTATTTCCTTCATTTTTTATTCCCGCCAGCTTTTTCTTTTGTATCCAATTTTACTTGAGGAGTTTTAATCACTAATGTTTGGATGATCATGAAAATGTTACCTACAACCCAGTACAATGAAAGTGCTGCTGGGAAACTAATGGCAAATACAATGATCATAATCGGCATAACCCATAGCATGATAGCCATTTGAGGGTTGTCCGAAGGATTTCCAGCCATCATCAGTTTTTGCTGAATGAAAGTAGCTACCCCCGCAATGATCGGTAATAGGAACAATGGATCTGGACTGCCTAAGTCAAACCATAAGAATGTATGCTTTTTAATTTCTGCTGTTCTCATAATCGCATGATAAAAACCAATTAGGATTGGCATCTGAATTAAAATCGGGAAACATCCAGCCAATGGATTGACGCCATTTTTTTGGAAAAGGGCCATTGTTTCCTGTTGAAGCTGCTGCTGAGTTTTTTGGTCTTTAGAGCTATATTTTTCACGAAGCTTTTTCAATTCAGGCTGCAATGCTTGCATTGCTTTTGTACTTCTTAACTGCTTAATCATTAATGGTAAAATGAGCAAGCGGATTAACAGTGTCACAATAATGATCGCAACCCCGTAGTTTTCACCAGTCAAATTTGCCATGTACGTGATTAATTGAGATAGCGGGTAAACAATATAAGAATTCCAGAATCCCTTACTATCTGATGTGATTGGTTCATTGATTTGTGTACATCCTGCCAATAGAACCAACACGCCAATCAAGCTAAATATTAGTAATAATCGCCTTTTCAACAAGATTCCTCCCATTACTTCAAACTTTATTTAAGTTGGAATTGATTACGAAAGTGACTCACCTAATCAGTATGGTAACATTTTTTCATTACAAAGTGGTGGTTTCATTTTAATTCACTAGATGAAGGAAGCGCTTTTAAAAATTGATTCAACGAAAGTTTCTATTACGAAGACTTTTTCGGTTGTTGTTGATAAACAGCGGATTTTCTAAATAAATGTTGGAGAGACTTCTTTGTTTCTTCAAAGGTCAATTCACTTGCTGGTTTTCTTGCAATGACAATGTAGTCTTTTTCTTGCTTTAACTTATGACCTTCCTCTAAAAACACCTGGCGGATCAGTCGTTTAATTCGATTTCTCATCACTGCATTACCAATCTTCTTACTGACAGACAATCCCAAACGCAGTTCATCTTGATTTGGTTGATCCAGCTGGTAAATAACGAATTGACGATTCGCCATTGATTGACCTTTTCTGAACACTTTTTGAAACTCTTCATTTTTTTTTAGCCTGTTTCGCTTCTTCATGTTTTCTTCCACTCCGATAAAAACTGACAGTTCATTTACGATTTTATGTAAAAAAGACCACTGACATTATTCAGTGGCCTAAGCTGATAATTTTTTTCTACCTTTGCTGCGGCGTCGCTTTAAAACTAGACGTCCGTTTTTAGAACTCATACGGCTGCGGAAGCCATGAACTTTACTACGCTTACGGTTATTTGGTTGAAACGTTCTTTTCATTTATGACACCTCCCTGAGGAATAGCTGTTTAAGACAGTCTAACTCATTATATTTGTGTAACCCATCGATTGTCAATATCAATGATAAAACTCTTATTATCAACCTTATAAGCATAACATAATTTATCAAACGAAGAAACCTTCTTTTTCAGTTTCCAGCATTTTATTCTTTTTTCCTCCTAAAAGGCCTGCAAAACAAGGGTGTGGATATTTTTCCGGCATATTTAGACTATCCACATCCATTATCGACATTTTTTTCACACAAATAACCGATGTGGATAATTATTTTTCAACAGGATGTAAAGTGTGTGGATAAGTTTGTGACACCCATTGCACCATCTTGTTTATTTTGATATTATATTTGTGTTTTAACTCTTAATTACTTATCTGACCTATTTGCGTTATCCACAAATTGTGGATAAGCTGTGGAAAGATATTACACAGGCTGTTGAATTATTTATCCACAGACTGTGTAATTTGTCGAAAAGACGTTTTTCTACTATATTATTTGTTTTCAACAACGTATGTGCACGAATGGTGATGACCATTTGCTCTTTTTCGTGTTCTATAACAGTTTGATATTGGTCATTTTATAAAGAAAAGGAGGGGGGAGAAGCCTTATGGAAAATATTTTGGATCTGTGGAATAAAGCACTTCAAAAAATAGAGACAAAGTTGAGCAAACCCAGTTTTGAGACATGGATGAAATCGACAAAAGCCCATTCTCTTCAAGGCGATACGCTTACAATTACGGCACCTAATGAATTTGCTAGAGACTGGCTGGAATCAAGATATCTCCACTTAATTGCTGATACCATCTACGAACTGACAGGTGAAGAGCTCAGCATTAAATTTATTATTCCTCAAAATCAGGATGAAGTGGAAGCCATGCCAAAGTCTCCAATTAAAAAAATGTCTAAAGAAGAGGCCGTTGATATTCCACAAAATATGCTGAATCCAAAATATACATTTGATACTTTTGTTATTGGTTCAGGCAACCGATTTGCGCATGCCGCTTCACTTGCAGTTGCGGAAGCACCGGCAAAAGCATATAACCCGCTCTTTATTTATGGGGGCGTTGGTTTAGGAAAGACTCACTTGATGCATGCGATTGGTCATTATGTCATCGACCATAATCCATCAGCCAAAGTGGTCTATCTATCATCTGAAAAATTTACAAATGAATTTATCAACTCAATCCGAGACAACAAAGCTGTCGATTTCCGTAATCGCTATCGGAATGTAGATGTGCTTTTGATAGATGATATTCAATTTTTAGCAGGAAAAGAACAAACACAAGAAGAGTTTTTCCATACATTCAACACACTTCACGAAGAAAGTAAGCAAATCGTCATTTCTAGTGACCGGCCGCCGAAAGAAATTCCGACACTTGAAGACAGATTACGCTCTCGATTCGAATGGGGCTTAATCACAGACATTACCCCGCCAGATTTAGAAACACGTATTGCAATTTTGCGAAAAAAGGCAAAAGCAGAAGGCTTAGACATTCCGAATGAAGTCATGCTTTATATTGCCAATCAAATCGACAGCAACATTCGTGAACTGGAGGGTGCTTTGATTCGTGTCGTTGCTTACTCTTCTTTAATCAATAAAGACATCAATGCGGATCTAGCAGCTGAGGCCCTAAAGGACATCATTCCTTCATCGAAGCCAAGAGTCATTACAATTAAAGATATTCAAAGAATTGTAGGGCAGCAATTTAATATTCGCTTAGAGGATTTCAAAGCGAAGAAACGTACGAAGTCAGTTGCTTATCCAAGACAAATTGCCATGTATCTCTCTAGAGAAATGACCGATTCCTCTCTGCCTAAAATAGGAGAAGAATTTGGAGGTCGTGATCATACGACTGTCATTCATGCTCATGAGAAGATTTCGAAATTAATGGTTGAGGATGAACAGCTTCAGCAGCATGTGAAAGAAATCAAAGAACAATTAAAATAACCAAGCTGATATAATAAGTACGGGAAAATGTGAATAACTAGAGCATAGTCATACACAGTCTGTCCACATGTGGATAGGCTGTCTTTCCTTTCTTTTTACCGACTTATCCACATATTCACAAGCCCTACTATTACTTCTACGATTTTTATTAATAAAATATATATACATGTCATTAAGAAAATTTAGGAGGACCACTATGAAATTCACGATTCAAAAAGATCGTCTTGTCGAAAGTGTCCAAGATGTATTAAAGGCCGTATCCTCTAGAACAACGATACCTATTTTGACAGGGATTAAAATTGTTGCATCTGATGAGGGGGTTTCTCTAACAGGAAGCGACTCTGATATCTCAATTGAATCCTTTATTCCTCAAAGAGATGGAGATTTAGAAGTAATCACGATTGACCGTCCAGGGAGTATTGTGCTTCAGGCCCGCTTCTTTAGTGAAATTGTGAAGAAACTGCCAATGGCTACTGTCGAAATTGAAGTAGAACAAAATCACCTCACGATCATCCGTTCTGGTTCAGCGGAATTTAACTTAAACGGCTTAGATGCTGAGGAATATCCGCATCTGCCGCAAATTGAAGAGCATCATGCATTTCAAGTCCCGACAGATTTGCTTAAAAACTTAATTCGTCAAACCGTTTTTGCAGTGTCCACCTCAGAAACACGACCTATCTTGACAGGTGTAAACTGGAAGGTAGAGAAAGGTGAATTAATATGCACAGCGACGGATAGCCACCGTCTTGCTTTAAGAAAAGCGAAGTTGGATATTGACGAGGAAAGCTCATACAATGTCGTAATTCCAGGGAAGAGTTTAACAGAGCTAAGTAGAATCCTTGATGACGGACAAGATCTTGTGAGCATCGTGATTACAGAAACGCAAGTTCTCTTTAAAGCACAAAACGTGTTGTTCTTCTCAAGATTGCTGGATGGTAATTATCCAGATACAGCTCGCCTGATCCCGCAAGAAAGTAAAACGGATGTCGTGGTCAACACGAAGGAATTCCTTCAAGCTATTGACCGTGCATCACTTTTGGCAAGAGAAGGACGCAATAATGTTGTAAAGCTGTCAGCTGATCCTGAACAAAGCCTTGAGATTTCTTCTAATTCACCTGAAATCGGTAAAGTAGTCGAAACGGTTCAAGCGGATGACATTAAAGGGGAGGACCTCAAAATCTCCTTCAGTCCAAAATATATGCTGGATGCGTTAAAAGTATTAGAGGGAACAGAAATTCATGTAAGCTTCACTGGTGCCATGAGACCGTTCCTGTTGCGCACGCCAAATGATGATTCAATCTTGCAGTTGATTCTCCCAGTGAGAACATATTAATCCAATCTAAAATAGCTGCTGTGTGAGTGCACAGCAGCTTTTCTTCTCGTTTACCATGCTTTCTTTCATCCTAGTTCGCTTTCCCCCTTTCCTTCTTGTCTTGTTTTTTAGTACAATTAGATATTAGTGATATTGAAAGAGGTCGATATAATGCCTAATCTTATAACCATTGAGAAAGAAATGATTACATTAGGGCAGTTTTTGAAATTAGCCGAAGTCATCCAATCTGGCGGAATGGCGAAATGGTTTTTAAGTGAACATGAGGTGTTCATTAATCAAGAGCCAGATAATAGACGGGGACGCAAACTATACCCAGGAGATGTTGTCGAGATAGAAGGTTATGGCACATTTCAAGTTGTGAATTAGAAACGGGTGACAATACATGTACATTCAAAGTCTGGCGTTAACTTCATACCGAAACTATGAACACACCGAGCTTCAATTCGACAACAAGGTGAATGTCATGATCGGTGAGAATGCCCAAGGTAAAACGAACTTGATGGAAGCGATCTATGTATTGTCGATGGCAAAGTCGCATCGTACGTCAAATGATAAAGAACTTATCCGATGGGACCAAGACTATGCTAAAATAGAAGGTAGAGTCATCAAAAAAAATGGTCCACTCCCAATGCAGCTCGTGATCTCAAAAAAAGGGAAAAAGGGAAAGGTCAATCACATTGAACAACAGAAGCTCAGTCATTATGTTGGTGCGTTAAACACCATCATGTTTGCACCAGAGGACTTAAGTCTTGTGAAGGGCAGCCCGCAAATCCGCAGAAGATTCCTCGATATGGAGATTGGACAAGTTTCGGCTGTCTACTTGCATGATTTATCGCTCTATCAAAAAATCCTCTCTCAGCGGAATCATTACTTGAAACAATTGCAGACAAGAAAGCAAACGGATCAAGCGATGCTGGAGGTTTTAACAGAGCAGTTGATTGATGCGGCAGCGAAAGTTGTCAAAAGACGACTGACTTTTACGAAACAGCTCGAGAAATGGGCGCAGCCGTTGCATTTTGGCATTTCTAGAGAGCTAGAAACACTCACGCTCCAATACCAGACGGCGATAGAGGTATCAGAAGCGTCAGACTTGTCGAAAATAAAGAATAGCTATGATGAATCGTTTCAGAAACTAAGAGACAGAGAAATAGACCGAGGAGTGACACTGTGGGGGCCTCACAGAGATGACCTTCTTTTCTTTGTGAATGGTCGGGATGTTCAGACATATGGCTCTCAAGGGCAGCAAAGAACAACAGCTCTTTCACTAAAGCTGGCAGAAATCGACCTGATACATGAAGAAATCGGAGAATATCCCATTCTTCTACTCGATGATGTTTTATCTGAACTTGATGATTACAGACAGTCTCATTTGCTCCATACCATTCAGGGACGTGTACAGACCTTCGTCACCACAACAAGTGTTGAAGGCATCGATCACGCCACCTTGAAAGAAGCGGAAATTTTCAGAGTAGCCAGTGGAAAAGTAATTGACTGATAAATGAGGTGTGAGTCTTGTATATTCATTTAGGTGATGATTGTGTTGTTTCTACACGAGAGATTGTCGCAATTGTTGATTACAAAATGAGGTCGTCTTCTGTTGTAGAAGAGTTTCTCCAAAAACAAGAAGAACAAATCATTTCGTTATCACAAGGAACACCCAAATCCATCGTCGTCACAACTGAATCTGTTTATTACTCTCCTCTTTCCTCAAGCACGCTCAAAAAACGTGCTTCATTTGTGATTGAAATTGAAGTCTAAAAGCTCAATTCATATAAATATATCGTTTAAGAAAAGTGTAGGTGAATGTACGTGGCAATGGAACAGCAACATAATAGTTATGATGAAAATCAGATACAGGTGCTCGAAGGACTAGAAGCTGTTAGAAAACGTCCAGGAATGTACATCGGGTCAACCAGTGCAAAAGGACTTCACCATCTTGTATGGGAAATTGTCGACAACAGTATTGATGAGGCTTTAGCTGGATATTGCACAGATATTACGGTGCAAATTGAAAAGGATAATAGCATTACAGTGAAAGATAATGGCCGCGGGATTCCGGTTGGGATTCATGAGAAAATGGGGCGTCCTGCTGTAGAGGTCATTATGACTGTTCTTCACGCTGGCGGTAAATTTGACGGCAGCGGTTATAAAGTATCTGGCGGTCTGCATGGCGTAGGGGCATCTGTTGTTAATGCGTTATCTACGACCTTAGACGTGACCGTATATCGTGACGGGAAAATTCATTATCAACAATTCAAACGCGGTGTTCCAGCTGGAGATTTAGAGATCATTGGTGAAACAGATGTTACAGGGACAACCACTCATTTTGTGCCAGATCCAGAAATTTTTACTGAAACCATTGAATTTGATTACGACACACTTGCCAACCGTGTACGTGAGTTAGCTTTCTTAACAAAAGGTGTAAACATCATTATTGAAGATTTACGTGAAGGTAAAGAACGACGAAATGAATACTGCTATGAAGGCGGTATTAAGAGCTATGTAGAACATTTAAATCGCTCAAAAGAAGTTGTTCATGAAGAACCCGTTTACATCGAAGGTGAAAAAGACGGAATCACGATTGAAGTGGCATTACAATATAACGATTCCTATACAAGCAACATCTATTCCTTCGCCAACAATATCAACACGTATGAAGGCGGAACGCACGAAGCAGGCTTTAAAACAGGTTTGACGCGTGTTATCAATGATTATGCTCGTAAGAATGGCGTATTCAAAGATGGAGACTCGAATTTGAGCGGTGAAGATGTGCGAGAAGGCTTAACAGCCATTATCTCCATCAAACATCCAGATCCTCAATTCGAAGGACAAACGAAGACAAAGCTTGGGAACTCAGAAGCAAGAACCATTACCGACTCCCTTTTCTCTGAAGCACTTGAGAAATTCCTCTTAGAGAATCCTGATGCTGCAAAGAAAATTGTGGAGAAAGGTGTGATGGCAGCTCGTGCAAGAATGGCTGCCAAAAAGGCACGTGAGCTGACAAGACGTAAAAGTGCACTGGAAGTTTCCAGCTTACCGGGGAAACTGGCGGACTGTTCTTCTAAAGACCCTTCCATCTCTGAACTCTATATCGTAGAGGGAGATTCTGCGGGCGGATCTGCTAAGCAAGGCCGTGATCGTCACTTCCAAGCGATCTTACCGTTAAGAGGGAAGATCCTAAACGTTGAAAAAGCGCGACTAGATAAAATTCTATCGAACAACGAGGTTCGTTCAATGATTACAGCATTAGGAACTGGAATCGGAGAAGACTTCACTTTAGAGAAAGCTCGCTATCACAAAGTTGTAATCATGACGGATGCCGATGTGGATGGAGCGCACATTCGAACGCTGCTTTTAACATTCTTCTATCGCTACATGCGTGAAATTATTGAAAACGGTTATGTGTATATTGCACAGCCGCCTTTATATAAAGTGCAGCAAGGAAAACGTGTTGAGTACGTGTATAACGACAAACAGCTAGATGAGCTGTTAAAAACACTTCCTCAAACACCAAAACCTGGACTTCAGCGTTATAAAGGTCTTGGAGAGATGAATGCTACTCAGCTTTGGGAAACAACAATGGACCCTGATGCGAGAACACTTCTTCAAGTCACACTTGAGGATGCGATCGATGCTGATGAGACATTTGAAATGCTCATGGGAGATAAAGTAGAGCCGAGAAGAAACTTTATCGAAGAAAACGCGCAATACGTGAAAAACCTCGATATTTAGATAGATCCTTACTGAGAACAACCTTATTTCTTGTTTGGAATAAGGTTGTTTTTCAAGAAATAGGGGCGTATAACCAATGTCCTGTTTTTCCGTGTTTTCGTTGATTTTCTAGTAAATAAATGTGTATAAAGACGAGATTATTGATATAATGGAGAATAGTCTTGTGAAGATAAATACATATTTTACTCCCACATAATTTATTTCATGTGATACGTAAAGGGAGGTTCTTATAGTGAGTGAACAACATACACCAAATGTACGCGAAGTGAATATTAGTCAAGAAATGCGTACGTCCTTTTTAGATTATGCAATGAGTGTGATTGTGTCGCGTGCATTACCAGATGTGCGAGACGGATTAAAGCCCGTGCATCGAAGAATTTTGTATGCGATGAATGACCTAGGTATGACAAGTGATAAACCATTTAAGAAATCTGCACGTATCGTTGGGGAAGTTATCGGTAAGTATCACCCTCACGGTGACAGCGCTGTATACGAAGCAATGGTTCGTATGGCGCAAGACTTCAACTATCGTTATATGTTAGTTGATGGTCATGGAAACTTTGGTTCAGTCGATGGAGACGGAGCAGCGGCGATGCGTTATACCGAGGCACGTCTATCGAAGATTTCTATGGAAATCCTCCGTGATATCACAAAGGATACCATTGATTATCAAGATAACTATGATGGCAGTGAAAGAGAGCCAATGGTGATGCCTGCAAGATTCCCGAACTTATTGGTCAACGGAGCGACAGGAATTGCTGTAGGAATGGCGACCAATATTCCGCCGCACCAATTAGGTGAAGTGATTGATGGGGTATTGGCCATCAGTCAAAACCCGGAAATGACAACACAGGAGCTTATGGATATCATCCCAGGGCCAGATTTCCCAACAGCAGGTCAAATCATTGGCCGAAGTGGTATTCGAAAGGCGTATGAAACAGGGCGCGGCTCTATTACATTAAGAGCAAAATCGAATATTGAGGAAACATCTAGCGGTAAACAGCGCATTGTTATCAATGAGATCCCGTACCAAGTCAACAAAGCCCGTTTGATTGAAAAAATTGCTGATCTTGTGCGTGATAAAAAGATTGATGGCATTACAGATTTGCGTGATGAATCAGATCGTAATGGTATGCGTATTGTCATTGAACTGCGAAGAGACGCAAACGTCCATGTTCTATTAAACAATCTTTATAAACAAACGACACTTCAAACGTCATTTGGTATCAACTTATTAGCACTTGTTGATGGACAGCCGAAAGTCTTGTCCCTCAAACAATGTCTTGAGTATTATCTAGAGCATCAAAAAGTGATCATTCGCAGAAGAACGGCGTATGAGCTGCGTAAAGCAGAAGCAAGAGCACACATTTTAGAAGGCCTCAGAATTGCACTTGATCACTTAGATGAAGTCATTGCTTTAATTAGAGGCTCTCAAACTGCGGAAATTGCGAGAAATGGTTTGATGGAAAACTATAGCTTGTCTGAAAAACAGGCACAGGCCATTCTTGATATGCGACTTCAGCGTTTGACTGGCCTAGAACGAGAAAAGATAGAAGATGAATATAAAGGACTTGTTGATTTGATTGCTGAATTAAAAGCCATTTTAGCAGACAATGAGAAAGTACTTGAAATCATTAGAGAAGAATTAACAGAAATTAAAGAACGCTTCAATGATACGCGCCGGACTGAAATTGTGACAGCGGGTATTGAAACAATTGAAGACGAAGATTTGATTCCTGTTGAGAACATCGTGATTACGCTGACGCATAATGGTTATATCAAGCGTCTCCCTGCATCAACATACCGCAGTCAAAAAAGAGGCGGTAAAGGTGTCCAAGGAATGGGAACCAACGAAGATGATTTCGTTGAACAGTTGATTTCAACATCGACCCACGATACGATTCTTTTCTTCTCTAATAAAGGGAAGGTTTATCGTGCGAAAGGGTATGAGATTCCTGAATTCGGACGGACAGCGAAAGGGATTCCGATCATTAACCTTCTTGAAGTAGAAAAGGGAGAATGGATTAACGCCATTATTCCAGTAAGCGAATTTGATGAAAATTCGTATCTCTTCTTTACAACAAGACACGGTGTATCAAAACGGACGACATTGTCTCAGTTTGCTAACATTCGAAACAACGGTCTTATTGCACTCAGTCTTCGTGACGAAGATGAACTGATGGCTGTTCGTTTAACCAATGGAGAAAAACAAATCATCATTGGAACGAAAAAGGGGATGCTGATCCGTTTTGACGAGACAGATGTTCGTGAAATGGGACGTACGGCAGCTGGAGTGAAAGGTATCACACTTTCCGAAGATGACATTGTCGTGGGTATGGAAATCCTTGAGCCAGATGCAAACGTATTGATTGTAACTGAAAAAGGATATGGCAAACTAACCCCTGAAAAAGAATACCGTGTTCAAAGTCGTGGAGGTAAAGGTCTTAAAACGTGCAAAATCACTGATAACAATGGTCCGCTTGTCACAGTGAAGGCAACTAATGCTGAAGCCGAAGAAGACTTGATGATTATTACAGGAAGCGGTGTAATCATTCGTATGGCCGTTTCTGACATTTCGACAACAGGTCGAGTCACTCAAGGTGTCCGCCTAATCCGCCTCGGTGATGAGGAACATGTCGCTACAGTGGCATTAGTTGAACAATCACAAGAAGACGATGAAGAGATTAGTGAAGAGAACGTAGAAAATATAGAGTCAGATCAAGAGCAATCTGAGTAAAAATGAAGCCGGTTCTTCACCGGCTTTATTTTTTTTTGAAAAACATCATTTTTTTTGAAATTTATAATGCTTTTTTCATAGATATGTGTTAATCTTTCAAAGGAGCAAAAAGAGGCTCTATTTTTTATCTCATTCTCAGTAAAAACTTCTTAAAAAAACAAAATGTTTTTTAAGAAAAGTGTTGACTGTTGATAGAGATACATGATATATTTAAGTGGTCGCTTTAAGAGAGTGACACACAAGTTCTTTGAAAACTAAACAAGACAAAACGTACCTGTTAATTCGAGTTTTTATAAAAAAATCCTATGAAACATCATAGGTAGTCAGTCAAACTGGCGAAAAACAAAACTTCGGTTTTGTACTTTTTCGGAGAGTTTGATCCTGGCTCAGGACGAACGCTGGCGGCGTGCCTAATACATGCAAGTCGAGCGGACAGAAGGGAGCTTGCTCCCGGATGTTAGCGGCGGACGGGTGAGTAACACGTGGGTAACCTGCCTGTAAGACTGGGATAACTCCGGGAAACCGGAGCTAATACCGGATAGTTCCTTGAACCGCATGGTTCAAGGATGAAAGACGGTTTCGGCTGTCACTTACAGATGGACCCGCGGCGCATTAGCTAGTTGGTGGGGTAATGGCTCACCAAGGCGACGATGCGTAGCCGACCTGAGAGGGTGATCGGCCACACTGGGACTGAGACACGGCCCAGACTCCTACGGGAGGCAGCAGTAGGGAATCTTCCGCAATGGACGAAAGTCTGACGGAGCAACGCCGCGTGAGTGATGAAGGTTTTCGGATCGTAAAGCTCTGTTGTTAGGGAAGAACAAGTGCGAGAGTAACTGCTCGCACCTTGACGGTACCTAACCAGAAAGCCACGGCTAACTACGTGCCAGCAGCCGCGGTAATACGTAGGTGGCAAGCGTTGTCCGGAATTATTGGGCGTAAAGGGCTCGCAGGCGGTTTCTTAAGTCTGATGTGAAAGCCCCCGGCTCAACCGGGGAGGGTCATTGGAAACTGGGAAACTTGAGTGCAGAAGAGGAGAGTGGAATTCCACGTGTAGCGGTGAAATGCGTAGAGATGTGGAGGAACACCAGTGGCGAAGGCGACTCTCTGGTCTGTAACTGACGCTGAGGAGCGAAAGCGTGGGGAGCGAACAGGATTAGATACCCTGGTAGTCCACGCCGTAAACGATGAGTGCTAAGTGTTAGGGGGTTTCCGCCCCTTAGTGCTGCAGCTAACGCATTAAGCACTCCGCCTGGGGAGTACGGTCGCAAGACTGAAACTCAAAGGAATTGACGGGGGCCCGCACAAGCGGTGGAGCATGTGGTTTAATTCGAAGCAACGCGAAGAACCTTACCAGGTCTTGACATCCTCTGACAACCCTAGAGATAGGGCTTTCCCTTCGGGGACAGAGTGACAGGTGGTGCATGGTTGTCGTCAGCTCGTGTCGTGAGATGTTGGGTTAAGTCCCGCAACGAGCGCAACCCTTGATCTTAGTTGCCAGCATTTAGTTGGGCACTCTAAGGTGACTGCCGGTGACAAACCGGAGGAAGGTGGGGATGACGTCAAATCATCATGCCCCTTATGACCTGGGCTACACACGTGCTACAATGGACAGAACAAAGGGCTGCGAGACCGCAAGGTTTAGCCAATCCCATAAATCTGTTCTCAGTTCGGATCGCAGTCTGCAACTCGACTGCGTGAAGCTGGAATCGCTAGTAATCGCGGATCAGCATGCCGCGGTGAATACGTTCCCGGGCCTTGTACACACCGCCCGTCACACCACGAGAGTTTGCAACACCCGAAGTCGGTGAGGTAACCTTTATGGAGCCAGCCGCCGAAGGTGGGGCAGATGATTGGGGTGAAGTCGTAACAAGGTAGCCGTATCGGAAGGTGCGGCTGGATCACCTCCTTTCTAAGGATATATGGAGCAGCGTGCGTTTTCGTCTTGTTTAGTTTTGAAGGAACTTGCAAAAGATCCTACAACATCATATCTTCGATATGAAAGATGGGCCTGTAGCTCAGCTGGTTAGAGCGCACGCCTGATAAGCGTGAGGTCGGTGGTTCGAGTCCACTCAGGCCCACCATCTTCTATTAAATCGGGGCCTTAGCTCAGCTGGGAGAGCGCCTGCCTTGCACGCAGGAGGTCAGCGGTTCGATCCCGCTAGGCTCCACCAACGTGTTCTTTGAAAACTAGATAACAATAAGTAATACATTCACATTGAATGCAATGCAAAGTTCATCACACATAGTGATTCTTTCTAAAGTAAGAAATGGTTAAGTTAGAAAGGGCGCACGGTGGATGCCTTGGCACTAGGAGCCGATGAAGGACGGGACGAACACCGATATGCTTCGGGGAGCTGTAAGCAAGCTTTGATCCGGAGATTTCCGAATGGGGAAACCCACTGCTCGTAATGGAGTAGTATCCATACTTGAATACATAGAGTATGAGAAGGCATACCCGGGGAACTGAAACATCTAAGTACCCGGAGGAAGAGAAAGCAAATGCGATTCCCTGAGTAGCGGCGAGCGAAACGGGAACAGCCCAAACCAAGAGGCTTGCCTCTTGGGGTTGTAGGACACTCTATACGGAGTTACAAAGGAACGATATAAGCGAAGAGGTCTGGAAAGGCCCGCCAAAGAAGGTAACAGCCCTGTAACTGAAATGTTGTTCTCTCCAGAGTGGATCCTGAGTACGGCGGAACACGTGAAATTCCGTCGGAATCCGGGAGGACCATCTCCCAAGGCTAAATACTCCCTAGTGACCGATAGTGAACCAGTACCGTGAGGGAAAGGTGAAAAGCACCCCGGAAGGGGAGTGAAATAGATCCTGAAACCGTGTGCCTACAAGTAGTCAGAGCCCGTTAATGGGTGATGGCGTGCCTTTTGTAGAATGAACCGGCGAGTTACGATCCCGTGCAAGGTTAAGCAGAAGATGCGGAGCCGCAGCGAAAGCGAGTCTGAATAGGGCGCATGAGTACGTGGTCGTAGACCCGAAACCAGGTGATCTACCCATGTCCAGGGTGAAGTTCAGGTAACACTGAATGGAGGCCCGAACCCACGCACGTTGAAAAGTGCGGGGATGAGGTGTGGGTAGGGGTGAAATGCCAATCGAACCTGGAGATAGCTGGTTCTCTCCGAAATAGCTTTAGGGCTAGCCTCAAGGTAAGAGTCTCGGAGGTAGAGCACTGATTGGACTAGGGGCCCCTACCGGGTTACCGAATTCAGTCAAACTCCGAATGCCGATGACTTATCCTTGGGAGTCAGACTGCGAGTGATAAGATCCGTAGTCGAAAGGGAAACAGCCCAGACCGCCAGCTAAGGTCCCAAAGTATACGTTAAGTGGAAAAGGATGTGGAGTTGCTTAGACAACCAGGATGTTGGCTTAGAAGCAGCCACCATTTAAAGAGTGCGTAATAGCTCACTGGTCGAGTGACTCTGCGCCGAAAATGTACCGGGGCTAAACGTATCACCGAAGCTGCGGACTGTTCTTACGAACAGTGGTAGGAGAGCGTTCTAAGTGCTGTGAAGTCAGACCGGAAGGACTGGTGGAGCGCTTAGAAGTGAGAATGCCGGTATGAGTAGCGAAAGACGGGTGAGAATCCCGTCCACCGAATGCCTAAGGTTTCCTGAGGAAGGCTCGTCCGCTCAGGGTTAGTCGGGACCTAAGCCGAGGCCGAAAGGCGTAGGCGATGGACAACAGGTTGATATTCCTGTACCACCTCCTCACCATTTGAGCAATGGGGGGACGCAGGAGGATAGGGTAAGCGCGGTATTGGATATCCGCGTCCAAGCAGTTAGGCTGGGAAATAGGCAAATCCGTTTCCCGTAAAGGCTGAGCTGTGATGGCGAGCGAAATTTAGTAGCGAAGTTCCTGATTCCACACTGCCAAGAAAAGCCTCTAGCGAGGTGAGAGGTGCCCGTACCGCAAACCGACACAGGTAGGCGAGGAGAGAATCCTAAGGTGATCGAGAGAACTCTCGTTAAGGAACTCGGCAAAATGACCCCGTAACTTCGGGAGAAGGGGTGCTTCTTAGGGTGTTAAAGCCCCGAGAAGCCGCAGTGAATAGGCCCAGGCGACTGTTTAGCAAAAACACAGGTCTCTGCGAAGCCGTAAGGCGAAGTATAGGGGCTGACGCCTGCCCGGTGCTGGAAGGTTAAGAGGAGCGCTTAGCGTAAGCGAAGGTGCGAATTGAAGCCCCAGTAAACGGCGGCCGTAACTATAACGGTCCTAAGGTAGCGAAATTCCTTGTCGGGTAAGTTCCGACCCGCACGAAAGGCGCAACGATCTGGGCACTGTCTCAACGAGAGACTCGGTGAAATTATAGTACCTGTGAAGATGCAGGTTACCCGCGACAGGACGGAAAGACCCCGTGGAGCTTTACTGCAGCCTGATATTGAATGTTGGTACAGCTTGTACAGGATAGGTAGGAGCCTTGGAAACCGGAGCGCTAGCTTCGGTGGAGGCATCGGTGGGATACTACCCTGGCTGTATTGACCTTCTAACCCGCTGCCCTTATCGGGCAGGGAGACAGTGTCAGGTGGGCAGTTTGACTGGGGCGGTCGCCTCCTAAAATGTAACGGAGGCGCCCAAAGGTTCCCTCAGAATGGTTGGAAATCATTCGCAGAGTGTAAAGGCACAAGGGAGCTTGACTGCGAGACCTACAAGTCGAGCAGGGACGAAAGTCGGGCTTAGTGATCCGGTGGTTCCGCATGGAAGGGCCATCGCTCAACGGATAAAAGCTACCCCGGGGATAACAGGCTTATCTCCCCCAAGAGTCCACATCGACGGGGAGGTTTGGCACCTCGATGTCGGCTCATCGCATCCTGGGGCTGTAGTCGGTCCCAAGGGTTGGGCTGTTCGCCCATTAAAGCGGTACGCGAGCTGGGTTCAGAACGTCGTGAGACAGTTCGGTCCCTATCCGTCGCGGGCGCAGGAAATTTGAGAGGAGCTGTCCTTAGTACGAGAGGACCGGGATGGACGCACCGCTGGTGTACCAGTTGTTCTGCCAAGGGCATCGCTGGGTAGCTATGTGCGGACGGGATAAGTGCTGAAAGCATCTAAGCATGAAGCCCCCCTCAAGATGAGATTTCCCATTCCGCAAGGAAGTAAGATCCCTGAAAGATGATCAGGTTGATAGGTCTGAGGTGGAAGCGTGGTGACACGTGGAGCTGACAGATACTAATAGATCGAGGACTTAACCTATATTCTAATGTGAAGCTTGAACATTGTTATCTAGTTTTGAGAGAACATTCTCTCCATCAGGTTTGGTGGCGATAGCGAAGAGGTCACACCCGTTCCCATACCGAACACGGAAGTTAAGCTCTTCAGCGCCGATGGTAGTTGGGGGTCTCCCCCTGTGAGAGTAGGACGCCGCCAAGCTTTTCTAAGGATCAGTTCCATACGGAACTGGTCTTTTTTGTATTTTCTTCTAACAGCATCATGATATAAGCTGGGAACTTCTCTTCGGCAATCTCCATGTAGCGTTCAATCATGACGTAATCATCACTAATGTATTGAGACAGCAGCTCGTACCACCATTCAGTTTCGTAGCGGGCAATCATACTGAGGTTATACATTAATAAGTAATGGCTGATGATCTCAGGAATCCCTAAAAATGAATCACGAGTTGACGGAATAAACCATTGATCCATTTCTAAATCATAATGTAGATGAGTAGCGAGCGCTGGATTTTCTTCTAGAGCTACATCAAACGTCAGCTTTTTGGCTTCTCTTTGCTTGAGTTTCCAACTTGTATGGAACTCAAAGTATTCAATAAAGCGTTCAGCAGACATGTTATAAAGCAATGGAATATGATCTTGAATCATCATCCCATTAACCTTTTCCACTTTAACTAATGTCGAGGGCTGCTTTTGAAACTCCAGAATATGACTCATTTCAGGTATCTTTGAAAGGAGATGAATCATCGTAAATCGCTCATCTTCAAGACCATTTAAATGAAATAGATGCTTTAACACATGCATGCATAGTCCATTTCGCTGAATTTTCACTTCATCTTCACTAAAACGGTAGTGCTGCTTCTTTCTCTTTCTCGATGTTACGCCGTGGGCCAAAACAGAGGTTTGAGAAGGATAGTGAGGATCAACTGTCAGTAAACATGCCTTTAGCAACTGAGCCATTCCATAAAACAATAAAATCGGCTTCAGTTCGAGTGGAGCGATAGCTGCCTGTTCATAGAACGTATGGCCATGCTTTAAAAAGTAAATAAACCGTTCACAGTTTTTATAGGCTTGCTGGTTTGCATCTTGAATGCTTCGTTTCTCATATTGTTGATATAGAAACTTTTGGGAAGTTTCGAGTGAGTAAAAACGTTTTAAATCCTTCCATCCTGAACTTTTCATCTTCTTCCTCAACTCTCTTTATATTTTCTAAAAATTGCAACTGTTTGTTGCTTCCTTGACATGCTGTTTCCTAGTTGATAATCTACATATAATATTTTGCCGAAAAGAGGGGGATTTACTAATGTGGGAAAGTAAATTTTCAAAAGAAGGTTTGACGTTTGACGATGTTTTGCTTGTTCCAGCTAAGTCTGAAGTACTTCCGCGTGATGTCGATTTATCAGTTGAGTTAACAAGCACATTAAAACTAAACATTCCAATTATCAGTGCAGGAATGGACACGGTGACGGAATCACAAATGGCGATTGCAATGGCACGTCAAGGTGGTCTTGGTATCATTCATAAGAACATGTCTATTGAGCAACAAGCAGAACAAGTGGATAAAGTAAAACGTTCAGAGCGCGGCGTTATTACAAATCCATTCTTCTTAACACCTGAGCATCAAGTATTTGATGCAGAGCACCTAATGGGTAAATACCGTATTTCAGGTGTACCGATTGTAAATAACGAAGAAGATCAAAAGCTTGTTGGTATTATTACGAACCGTGACCTTCGTTTTATTTCGGATTATTCAATGAAGATTAGCGACGTGATGACAAAAGAGGAACTTGTGACAGCTTCTGTAGGTACGACGTTAGAAGAAGCTGAAAAAATCCTACAGCAATATAAAATTGAAAAATTACCTCTTTTAGATGACGAAGGAACGTTAAAAGGTCTCATCACCATCAAAGATATTGAAAAAGTGATCGAATTCCCTAACTCCTCTAAAGATGCACATGGCCGTTTAATTGTTGGTGCCGCTGTTGGTGTCACTGGCGATACAATGACTCGTGTGAGAAAATTAGTCGAAGCCAATGTGGATGTCGTTGTCATTGATACTGCACATGGTCATTCACAAGGTGTTCTTAACACTGTATCGAAAATCCGTGAAACGTATCCTTCTCTTAATATCATTGCTGGTAATGTTGCAACAGCCGAAGCAACAAAAGCATTGTTTGAAGCAGGAGCAGATATTGTGAAAGTCGGTATCGGACCAGGATCTATTTGTACAACACGTGTTGTTGCAGGTGTTGGTGTACCACAAATCACAGCGATCTATGACTGTGCAACAGAAGCAAGAAAACATGGTAAAGCTATTATTGCAGATGGTGGAATTAAATATTCAGGTGATATTGTAAAAGCTCTAGCATCTGGTGGACATGCTGTTATGCTTGGAAGCCTTCTAGCTGGTACATCTGAAAGCCCAGGAGACACAGAAATTTTCCAAGGTAGACGCTTCAAAGTTTATCGCGGTATGGGGTCAGTCGCTGCAATGGAAAAAGGAAGTAAAGATCGTTACTTCCAAGAAGATAATAAAAAGTTCGTTCCAGAAGGTATTGAAGGCCGTACACCGTACAAAGGACCAGTCGTTGATACAGTGTATCAACTAGTTGGCGGTATCCGTTCTGGTATGGGCTATTGTGGAACTCAGGACTTACGCGCACTTAGAGAAGATGCACAGTTCATTCGCATGACTGGTGCAGGACTTCGTGAGAGTCATCCACATGATGTACAAATTACAAAAGAATCACCAAACTACACAATTTCTTGATAAATTGTGACAATCAAATTACATTTGACAGGGTCTATGACTCTGTCTATTTTTTTTGTCTTTATTGTGATAAAATTTATACTGTTGTGTTGAAATAAGCCCTTGTGGATTAAATATATATGAAATACGTCGAAAAAAGATGAATACGGAGGTATGACGATTGAACAGCAAGATGTTGAAACAGCTTATGGTCTCTATCCTTGCACTGGCATTGATTGTGACAGCATTTACACCAATGTCCAAAGCAAAAGCAGCTGAAGATCCATTCAATGTGAATGCGAAAGCAGCAATCCTAATTGAAGCTTCTACAGGTAAAATTCTTTATAGTAAAAACGCAGAACAAAGACTGCCTATTGCAAGTATGGCAAAGATGATGACAGAGTATCTATTACTAGAGGCGATTGCTGAAGGCAAAGTGAAATGGGATCAAACGTATACGCCAGATGATTATGTATACGAAATTTCTCAGGACCGCAGTTTATCAAACGTTCCTTTGAGAAAAGATGGCTCGTATACAGTGAAAGAACTTTATCAAGCAACGGCTATTTATTCGGCAAATGCAGCAGCGATTGGCTTAGCAGAAGTGATCGCTGGATCAGAATCGAAGTTCGTTGAAAAAATGAACGCAAAAGCGAAAGAACTTGGTTTAACTAACTACAAATTCGTGAATGCAACTGGACTAGAAAATAAAGATTTACATGGCAAACAGCCAAAAGGTACAGGTTCTGATGAAGAAAGTGAAGTATCTGCGAAAGATATGGCATTGCTTGCACAGCATCTCATCAAAGACCATCCAGAAATTCTTGAAACATCAAGTATCGCGAAAACAAAGTTCAGAGAAGGCACAGACGATGAAATGGACATGCCTAACTGGAACTTCATGCTTAAAGGACTTGTGAAGGAATATGAAGGTGTAGACGGTCTGAAAACAGGCTCTACGGATTCAGCTGGTTCTAGCTTCACAGGTACCGCAAAACAAGGTGACATGCGTGTCATCGCTGTGATCTTGAATGCAAAAGGTAATCTTCATACAGCACGTTTCGACGTGGCGAAAAAACTGTTCGACTATGCATTTAAAAACTTCACGATGAAAGAAATGTACAAAAAAGGTCAACAGATCAAAGGACATGAAAACATCGAAGTCGATAAAGGCAAAGACAAAGAAGTACCCGTCGTCACGAAAGAAGCTTTCTCTGTGCCAGTAAAAAATGGCGACGAAAAGAGCTTTAAAGCAAAAGTAAATATCGAGAAAAAGAAACTAGAAGCTCCTATTAAAAAAGGAACGAAGGTTGGCATGCTGACGACTTCTTATTCTGGTGATGAGAAGGACTACGGCTATTTGAATAAAGATCAATCAGGTGTTGAGCTTATAACGAAAACAGGCGATGAAAAAGCCAACTGGTTCATCCTTGCAATGCGTAGTGTAGGTGGATTCTTCGCTGGCATTTGGGGCGGAATTGTTGACACAGTAAAAGGTTGGTTCTAATAAAAAACTGCTCTCTATGCATGAGAGCAGTTTTTTTATCGTTAAAAGAAAAGCGATTGTTTTTGATTTTGAGGAGTGGACAAGGCTTGCTGAAAAATACCACATAACTTTTCCACGCCCTCGGTCAGTGCCTTTTCATTCACATAAGAAAAGCTGAGGCGGATATAGTTTTGCTTCGGCTCTCCAGGATAGCACACAGAGCCAGGCAGAAAGGTAATTTGCTGCTTACGTGCCTCATGCAGTAGTGCACGTGTATCGACCCAGGAAGGAAAGCTAAGCCATAAATTGAGCCCGCCCTGAGGAATTTGCCACGTCACATCTTTTGGTGCATGCTTCGTTAATACATCTATCATTAAATCACGTCTCACCTTCAAGGCGGTTCTCAGCTTTTTCGTATGATCAATCATCTTCTTCGAAGTCAGAAATGGCAGAATGGCTTTTTGTGTGAGAAGAGGGCTGCCTAAATCATTATTGGCCTTTGCAGCTAATAAACGATTAAATATCGAGCCTGAGGCGGTGATAATCCCAATTCTGCATCCTGGAGCCAGTGTTTTACTTAATCCTCGCAAATAAATGACGTGTCCATCTTGATCAAGACTTTTGATAGGTGCTGGCGGCTTCTTTTCGAAATAAAGCTCACGATAAGGATCATCCTCTACAATGAGACAATCAATACTTTGAGCCAGTAAGAGAAGTTGTTTTCTGCGTTTCATTGACATACTGGCCCCTGTCGGACTGTGAAAAGTAGGAATCGTGTAGATGAGCTTTGGTTTATATTTATCACAAATGCTTTGAAGCTGCTTCATGTTCATGCCTTCATGATCAACAGGGACTGTAATAATTCTTGCCCCTCTGCCCATAAAGACATCAATGGCGCCTGGATAAGTCGGTGCTTCCATGACAACTACATCATCAGGACCGATAAACGCACGTGCGACCAAATCAAGCCCTTGCTGAGAACCACTAGTTACAAGAATATTTTCAGGAGTAGAAGGCACACCCAGCTTTTCTAAAAAAGACTGAATGACTTGCCTAAGCTGAAGATCCCCTTGAATTTCCCCATACTTCGACATGATTTGAGGATGTCTGGCTAGTACATGCTGCATTTCTTTTTCTAAATACCGGTTTGGCAAAAGCCCTGGATCAATCATAGAGGAAGAAAGGTTGATCGCTTCTTCGACATAGTGATACTGAGCAAATTGAGACCGTGGTAAATAATCCGGAATGGATAACTGCCAATCAAAAGAGGTAGATGATGGAACCGGAATATCTGACTGCTTTTGCAGCTCATCCACAAACGTCCCTTTACCTTGCACAGTCGTTAAATATCCGTCGTCCTTCAGCCGTGTGTATGCCTTTGCTGCCGTGACAAGACTCACATTCAGCTGCTTTGCTAAATCACGTACAGTTGGCAGCTTATCTCCCTGCTGAAGCAAACCCGATTGGATATGATCAATGATCGAAAAGTAAATCTGATTCGAAAGAGATGTATCAGAATGTCGATGGATATCAATATGCATGAGAAACCTCCATTGAGTGCAAAATTGTTATACATGAATTTGAATTGTTATAGTTGCATTATAGCATGTAAATCACACTTCAAAGAAAAAACGACTTATTTTTAGCCAGAAATCGTTTATATACAAGGGTTTAGGCTTTTTTGTCGGCTGATTGAATTGTTATACTATTCTCTTTATTGTTATACTGTCTCGCTTGTATGATAAAGAGGTAAATCAATCGAATTGACAAATGGGAGGAAACTATTGTGAGCAATAAGGGAACTGAACGAGTGAAACGTGGAATGGCAGAAATGCAAAAGGGTGGCGTCATTATGGATGTCGTCAATGCTGAGCAGGCAAAGATCGCAGAAGAAGCAGGTGCGGTGGCAGTTATGGCACTAGAACGAGTACCAGCTGATATCCGTGCAGCCGGCGGTGTAGCCCGTATGGCAGACCCGAGAATCGTAGAGGAAGTACAAAATGCAGTAACGATTCCAGTCATGGCAAAAGCACGTATCGGCCACATTGTCGAGGCTCGTGTTCTTGAAGCACTTGGTGTTGATTATATCGATGAGAGTGAAGTGCTGACGCCCGCAGATGAGGAATTCCATTTAAATAAAAATGAATACACAGTACCTTTTGTCTGTGGTTGCCGTGACTTAGGTGAAGCAACCCGCCGTATCGCAGAAGGCGCTTCGATGCTTCGTACGAAAGGGGAACCTGGGACAGGCAACATTGTAGAAGCTGTCCGTCATATGAGAAAGGTCAATGCTCAGATTCGTAAAGTAGCAGCAATGAGTGAAGATGAACTGATGACAGAAGCCAAGAACCTAGGAGCACCTTATGAATTATTGCTTCAAATCAAAAAAGACGGCAAGCTCCCAGTTGTTAACTTTGCAGCTGGAGGCGTTGCGACACCAGCAGATGCTGCGTTAATGATGCAGCTTGGAGCAGACGGTGTATTTGTTGGATCTGGTATTTTTAAATCAGACAATCCGGCGAAATTTGCAAAAGCGATTGTTGAAGCAACGACTCACTTCACAGATTACCGTCTCATTGCAGAACTTTCAAAAGAGCTTGGAACAGCCATGAAAGGAATTGAAATCTCAAATCTACTGCCAGAAGAGCGTATGCAAGAGCGTGGCTGGTAATTAAGGGAGCGCAAATGAACATGCTAACAATTGGTGTACTAGGGCTTCAAGGAGCCGTGAGAGAGCATATTCAATCGATTGAAGTTTGCGATGCAGAAGGTAAGATCATTAAACGAGCAGAAGAGCTAGCATCCGTTGACGGTCTTATTATCCCTGGTGGAGAAAGCACGACGATGAGGAGACTCATGGATACGTACCAATTCATTGAACCGATTAAAGCGTTCGCTGCAGAAGGGAAACCGATTTTCGGGACATGTGCCGGTTTGATTATGCTCGCAAAACATATTGAAGATCGAGAAGATGCCCATCTTGGATTGTTAAATGTATCTGTTGCACGGAATTCATTTGGCAGACAGGTAGACAGCTTTGAAGCAGATCTAGAAGTAAAAGGGCTGGATGCGCCGTTTACAGGGGTGTTCATCCGTGCGCCTCATATCATCAGCGCAGATGTGAGCGTAGAAATCATGGCTGAATATGATGGCAGGATTGTGATGGCGAAAGAAAACAATATCTTAGGTTGTTCTTTTCATCCAGAGCTGACAGACGATCACCGGTTAACACAGCTGTTTGTGGAAATGGTGAAGTCCTACAAAACGAAGCTCGCTGTATAAAACGGTTGAAAAGAGATAAAACTTATAGTACATTAAAATCACAATCAAAGATCGAAAAAGCGTTGACGGGAAATAGTAAGAAGCCCCTCTTTCTCAGAGAGCCGATGGTTGGTGCGAATCGGTGAAAGATGCAGTCTGAATCCATCCTTGAGCGAAATGCTGAAACACGAGAAGTAAGCATTTACGGTGATACCGTTACAGAGGAAAGAGGAAAGCATACTTCTGCATGTTTTCAATCAGGGTGGCAACGCGAGAGCTCTCGTCCCTTTCATGGGATGAGGGCTCTTTTTATTTTTCGATAAAAAAAGGAGTGTTACACATGCTGGATATTAAACAACTGCGCACGGACTTTGATCAAATCAAAGAAAAATTAGCACACCGAGGCGAAGATTTAGCAGATTTTGATAAGTTTGGTGAGCTAGATCAAAAAAGAAGAGAACTAATCGGGAAAACAGAAGAATTAAAGAGCCGAAGAAATGAAGTATCACAGCAAGTGGCCGTTCTAAAAAGAGAAAAGAAAGACGCCGATCACATTATTCAAGAAATGCGTGAGGTAGGAGATGAGATTAAAAAGCTGGATGATGAGCTAAGAACAGTAGAAGAAAGCTTGCAGCACATCCTCTTCTCTATTCCGAATATCCCTCATGACACTGTACCAGTTGGGGAAACAGAAGATGACAACGTGGAAGTGAGAAAATGGGGCGAACAGCCGGCCTTCTCATTTGAGCCAAAACCACATTGGGATGTAGCGGATGAGCTAAACATTCTTGATTTTGAACGCGCAGGAAAAGTCACAGGAAGCCGATTCGTTTTTTATAAAGGGCTTGGCGCACGCTTAGAGCGCGCACTATATAACTTTATGCTCGATCTACATGTCGATGAGTTTGGTTTTACTGAAGTGCTCCCACCTTACATGGTCAATAGAGCTAGCATGACAGGGACTGGGCAGCTTCCAAAATTCGAAGAGGATGCCTTTAAAATCCGAGAAGAAGATTATTTCCTCATTCCAACAGCTGAAGTACCTATTACTAACATGCACCGTGATGAAATTCTTGAAGGGGAACAGCTGCCAATCAATTATGCAGCATTCAGTGCTTGCTTTAGATCAGAGGCTGGATCTGCCGGAAGAGATACACGCGGACTCATCCGTCAGCACCAATTTAATAAGGTAGAGCTTGTGAAATTTGTTAGACCTGAAGATTCTTATGAAGAATTAGAGAAACTAACAAATCAAGCAGAAAAAGTCCTACAGCTATTAAACCTGCCATACCGTGTCATGAGCATGTGTACGGGAGATTTAGGCTTCACGGCTGCGAAGAAATACGACATCGAAGTATGGATTCCGAGCCAAGATACGTATCGTGAAATTTCTTCTTGCAGTAACTTCGAAGCATTCCAAGCAAGACGCGCAAACATTCGATTCCGTCCAGAGCCTAAAGCGAAGCCAGAGCATGTCCACACGTTAAATGGATCTGGTTTAGCAGTAGGAAGAACCGTGGCGGCCATTTTAGAAAACTATCAACAAGAGGACGGCACAGTAATTATTCCTGAAGTACTGCGTCCTTATATGGGAAATAAAGAAGTGATGAAATAAGATGCCGCTATGGCATCTTATTTCTTTTTACCAAAAGTCCTACAGTTTTCCTAAATTTAGCCGATAAAAAAATAAAAGCTTCTAGGAAAGAAGGAATAACCTTGAATAGGCTTGACTATTATGTTGAAATGGCTCAATTAATTAGAAAAGTTCTAGATGAAAGTATTCTTTTCGGCATCACTGATACAGAGAAGGTGCTTTGTTACTACCCGTCTAACACAATAGATTTTGGCGTGAAAGTTGGGGACCCATTGAACCCAGAAGACCAAAACGTGGCGACGACATTAAGAGGACAAGAATATGACGGTCATTTACCAGAGTCTTTATATGGTTATGAAATTGCTGTAAAAGGTTACCCGATTTTTGATGAAGATAGAAAAGTAATTGGCTCTTTTTTAGTGGCATTTTCACATCATCGTGAAAAGAAATTAAGCGGTTATATGGAGCATATCAATGATGTAGCGAAAGAACTCCAAGGTGGAATCGAGCAAATTGCTGCGCATTCACAAGAGCTGGCTGCCACAAGTTTAGAAATAAGCGAACAGGCAGGAAGAGCGGAAGAGAAATCTGCAAATATTGAAGAAGTCGTCAAAACCATTGGCGGGATCGCTAGACAAACAAACTTGCTAGGTCTAAATGCTGCAATTGAAGCAGCAAGAGCAGGCGAGAATGGAAAAGGGTTTGCTGTCGTAGCTGATGAAGTTCGTAAATTATCAGATGGCTCAAAGGAAGCGGCTGAAACCATTAATACCTTCTTAAAGGAAATCCAAGACAGTATTAGCACTTTGTCTGAAAACATCTCACAAATCAGCAGCTCAACAAATGAACAAGCCAAACAAGTGACAGACTTTACGAAAATTATTGAATCATTAAATGAGTTTAAAGAAGAGATGAATCAGTTTATTGAAGAGATTAGACAGGATACAAAATAGATCAAGAGCAGCCGTTAATGGCTGCTTTTTTATGGGCAGATTCTCATACCAAAACAACTTATTGAAAATTTTTTCGAAAAGATGTTGACTTGAATTAAAATGATATGGTATATTAATTCTTGTCGATACGGAGGAATACCCAAGTCCGGCTGAAGGGATCGGTCTTGAAAACCGACAGGGGTGTCAAAGCCCGCGGGGGTTCGAATCCCTCTTCCTCCGCCATATTGATTTTTTACCTTAGTTGAATTAAAACGCAAGCATAAAAATTGGAATTGTCAAACCGCTGCATTCGCGAAATGCAGCGGTTTTTTTTATTTTGTTTTAGAGCGATTTTTTTGTATAACAGAAGCAATTTCATGAAGAATGGGATCAAGTGAGCTTTCATCATGAAGTAAGTCGTAATCTTCAATGTTAATTTTAATCACTGGGCATAAATCGAATTGTTCGATCCATTCCGTATATCGAGTGTACATTTCTTCCCAATAGGCTCGATCAGTTTGAGTTTCCATCTCTCTGCCGCGTTCTTCAATACGATTCAAAATATGATCTAAATCCCCGTGTAAATAGATGAGTACATCAGGGTGAGGGAAGTAAGGTGTCATCACCATCGCCTCGAATAGACTCGTATACGTTTCATAATCTACTTCAGACATCGTACCTTTGTCCGCATGCATTTTCGCGAAAATGCCTGTGTCCTCATAAATTGAACGATCTTGCACATATCCTCCACCAGATTCAAAAATCCGCTTTTGTTCCTTAAAACGCTCGGCTAGGAAATAGACCTGTAAATGGAAGCTCCATCTTTGGAAATCTGAATAAAAGGGCTCTAAGTATGGGTTGTCATCTACTTTTTCAAGAGAGGTTTGAAAGCCTAGCTTGTCCGCTATCGTTTTAGTCATAGTGGATTTTCCGACACCAACAGTCCCGGCGATTGTGATCACTGCATCCTTTGGTATTTCGATATTGTTCATAGTACTTGCTCCTTTATGTTCTGTACAATTTGCTGGTAATCTTGCTGTGAGGAAACGAAGTCTGTATGATCTCCTTCAATTGTAATGATAGGAAGCCCTGGGTCAGTCTGTTTTAAATGTTCAATGGCCAGCTCATAATCTTCAATGAGTGTTTTTAAATAAGCTGGGTCGATGTCTTCTTCAAAAGAGCGTCCTCTCATCTGTATTCTTTCAAGTAAGGTAGGAAGGCTGGCTTTTATATAGATTATGGCATTTGGTTTAGGCAGATCATCTGTTAGCAGGTGATAGATCTTTCTGTATTTGTCCATGTGCTTTTTTGATAATGTTCTTTCTGCAAATATCATATTTTTATAGACATGATAATCAGTGACAATCGGCTGCTGTTGACTCACATAGTTTTCTTCAATAGATTCTAACTGTTTGACCCGATTGCATAAAAAGAACATCTCAAGCTGAAAGCTCCATTGTTCCATATCTTCATAAAATTTATCTAAGAATGGATTTTCTTCTACAATCTCTTTTACTAAAGGAAATTGAAATTCCTTCGCAAGCATTGTAGCCAAAGTTGTTTTTCCGGCTCCAATTGGGCCTTCCACTGCAATAAAAGGGGCAGGATACATAGGCGTTCTCCTCTATCTATAAAGTTGTCAAACCAATGTATATTGTACCATACCCCTTCCGAGAGATAGAGCGAATGGGTTACGATGTCGTTCTTTTTTCAATATTAAATTGATCTGATAATAAGAGCCAATTTTGTGGGAAGGATAGACCTAATTTCCAATAAGCAATTCCGTTCAAGTTTAACTCTTTGATGAGATTGAACTTTGCTTGAATCGATCTAGCGTCTTCGAACCATACCTCATGCTCTTTATTAGTGGCATCTGTGTAACGAAAATAAGGTGCTTGTGCTGTTTCGTCGTATAGAATGGAGGCATTATTCTCTCTGGCAATTGCAATCGCTTGTTGAGGACTGACGGCTTTAGCAATGGGGCCGCCCTGGACGTAAGGAAGCGTCCAATCATAGCCATATAAATTCTGCCCCATAACAATTTTATTGGCCGGCATGACGGTCAGTGCATATTCAATGACTTGGCGGACAGGTCCAATGGGAGAGACAGCTTGTGCAGGGCCGCCGCTGTATCCCCATTCATAGGTCATTAACACAACATGATCGACGATCTTCCCGATGGCTTCATAGTCATGAGCTTCATACCATTTTCCCTTTTGCTGACTGCTTGTTTTAGGGGCAAGTGCAACAGATATTGTCCATCCTTCTTGATGGAAGCGGGTTGTTGCCTCTCTTAAAAATTGAATGTAAGCATCTTTATCAGCGGGACGTAAATATTCAAAATCAAAATGGATTTCTTTTAATTGATACTTTTTAGCAACACGAACGATTTCATTTAAAAATGTGGCTTTGACAGATTGGTTATTCAAAAGAATTCGCCCAAGTTCATCACTGAATTTTTCATTCTCTAGGTTTGTCACTACCATGGATAAAACGGTTCTGCTCTGAGCGGCTATTTGAGGTAGCTGATCTAACGGTGGTTCTTTCAGTGTTCCGTCTCTTTGCGCTTGGAAACTAAAGGCGCCTAAATGGGTTAAATATGGAGAGGCCTCTCTAGCTGCTTGTTTTAAGTTTTCACTGACTTGATTTCCCCTTGGTTCAATGTAAGCATTCGAATTAATGTTCCTTTTCGGTCTTTGAGGAATATAGAGCAAGAAGCGAATAGGTAGTATCGCTTCAGGCCGAATTCTATTCACACGTGCCAACTCCTCCACTGAAATTCGAAATCGTCTTCCAATTTGATAAAGTGTGTCATTTTGTTTGACCTCATAAAATTGTCCTCTAATTGGAATGACAATTGTTTGTCCAATGACGAGTTGATTTGGTGTTTCAATATCGTTGGTACGGATGATTTCATTGACTGTTGTTTTAAAGCGCATGGCAATTTCGTTTAAAGTATCTCCTCTTTTGACAACATAAATTTGAATAGTCAACGCCCCCTTTGTTATTGCTAACAATTTATGAGGGTTATGGATAAATCATGTTTGATTTTCATTCGTGATCTCTTTAGCAGTGGTGATTTTTGCTAGTAGAACGTTCTCCATCATCGTTAAAGCATATTCGTTATCTCTGTCGTCATTTGATGCGATACAATCTTTAGGTACAATTAAGTTGTATTCTCGCATGTATGCGTCATTTGCAGTGAACAGAACGCAAATGTTTCCTGCAATTCCAGTCAAAATGATGTCTTGTACACCTAATTCATTTAAGAGTGTTTCTAGTGCAGTTCCGTAGAAGGCTGAATGCTTCGGTTTAATTAAGAAGTAATCATCTTTAGATGGTGCCATTTTCTCTAAAATAGGGGCGCTTCTTTCGTTTTTGCATGTTTCCATCACAGCTTGAATATCAGCCTTCCAGAGACCATAGTGGTCATTGATATAGATGATCGGCCAATTTTCCTTGAAAGCATGATCTTTAAGAGCTAAAATCTTATTGGTCATTTGCTCTGTTTTATTAGCGAGCACATGTCCCATTTCAAAATCAAAATTATTAATCATGTCGATAATAAGCAGTGCCTTTTGATGCTTTGACAAAGTAAGACCCCCTTTAAAAGATTGTGCTAATATGTTAACCTCAATATCCTTTTAAAAAACATGAAAAGAGAGCCGTGCTATGACGAGAGATGAACAGTTTATGCAAGAAGCTATTTCTGAAGCCTTAAAAGCAGAACAAATAGGAGAAGTACCAATCGGTGCCATCATCGTTGTTGATGACCAAATTGTGAGCCGCGCTCATAATTTAAGGGAAACAGAGCAGCGTTCAATTGCACATGCAGAATTACTTGCTATTGATGAAGCGTGTAAAACGACTGGAAGCTGGCGTTTAGAAGATGCTGTACTTTATGTGACGCTTGAACCGTGTCCTATGTGTGCGGGAGCGATTGTCCTTTCTAGAGTGAAAAAGGTCGTTTTCGGTGCATACGATCCAAAAGGTGGATGTGCAGGTACTTTAATGAATTTACTGGATGATGAACGGTTCAATCATCAGTCTGAAGTCATTGGTGGTGTACTTGAAAATGAGTGCGGTGAGCTGTTAAGTCAGTTCTTCCGAAATCTCCGTCAGCGAAAGAAACAAGCCAAAAGTAAATGAATGGATGTCGTTTGCAATTTCAGCTATAAGAAGGTATACTTATGTCTGCGTCACTAACAATTTAATATTCATTTTGCCGTGCTAAGCGGGGAGGTAGCGGTGCCCTGTACTCGCAATCCGCTCTAGCGAGGCCGAATCCCTTCTCAAGGTTCGTTTACTTCAAGGTCTGCCTTAAATAAGTGGTGTTGACGTCTGGGTCCTGCGCAATGGGAATTCATGAACCATGTCAGGTCCGGAAGGAAGCAGCATTAAGTGAAACCTCTCATGTGCCGCAGGGTTGCCTGGGCCGAGCTAACTGTTTAAGTAACGCTTGGGGTAGCGAATCGACAGAAGGTGCACGGTAAATCAATATTAAATGTAACTCATCTAGTTAATCTAGGTGAGTTTTTTGTTGCTGTTTAAAGAATAGCTCAGCTGCTTTGTTTATACAAATAGGCAAAAAACCTTTTTAGAGTCTTTTTGTTTTTTCATTAATCACAATAGGAACAAAAGTTCTCCATGGTGTTGCAAAACAATTCGAAAATCTAGAAAACACGTTTTTAATTCATAGAAAGTAGAAAATCTATAGTTGAAATCATCATTTTCGCTTATTAGAAAATAAAGGTGTGCTTTTGAATTGATCGGTGCATCATGTATAATGAAAATGATGATAAATGGAGGAGGGCGTATTTGTGAGTTATCAAGCTTTATATCGAGTGTTCAGACCTCAAGTTTTTGAGGATGTTGTTGGACAAGAACACATCACAAAAACGTTGCAAAATGCCCTTTTGCAGAAGAAGTTTTCTCATGCTTACTTATTTTCAGGTCCTAGAGGAACAGGTAAAACAAGTGCTGCCAAAATCTTTGCGAAGGCAGTGAACTGTGAAAAGTCACCTGTGAGTGAACCTTGTAATGAATGTGATGCCTGTAAAGGGATTACAAACGGCTCGATTTCAGACGTGATTGAAATAGATGCTGCCTCAAACAACGGGGTAGATGAAATCCGTGATATACGTGATAAAGTGAAATTTGCTCCTTCGGCGGTTACATATAAGGTTTATATTATAGATGAAGTACATATGCTCTCTATCGGGGCATTTAATGCCCTCCTTAAAACGTTAGAGGAGCCGCCTGCTCATTGTATCTTTATTTTGGCTACCACAGAGCCTCATAAGATTCCTCTTACCATCATATCCCGTTGTCAGAGATTTGATTTTAAACGAATCACGACAAAAGATATTGTTGGAAGAATGAAGAAAATTGTAGATGCAGAAAGCCTAAATGTACAAGAGGGCTCGCTCGAGATTATCGCTAGTGCAGCAGATGGCGGTATGCGTGATGCACTAAGCCTCTTAGATCAAGCGATCTCATTTAGTGGTGAGCAGCTGACAATTGATGATGCGCTGCTCATTACAGGAGCTGTTTCTCAGCATTTCATTAGTCAGCTAGCCGAAGCAATTTTTGATCAAAATATTGCTGTAGCGTTAGATACCTTAAATGAATTACTTCAGCAGGGAAAAGATGCTGCTAAATTAATAGAGGACATGATCTTTTACTTTAGAGATATGCTGCTTTATAAAACGGCACCAGATCTGGAGGGGGTCCTTGAAAAGGTAAAGGTCGATGAAAATTTCGTGACGCTTTCGGATCGTGTGACACCTCAATTTCTATATGAAACAATTGAAGTGCTGAATAAAAGCCACCAAGAAATGAAATGGACGAATCATCCAAGGATTTTCTTTGAGGTAGCTGTTGTCAAGCTATGTCAATCAACGGCTGGAATAACACAAGCTCATGCTAACGCTGATTTAACGGCGCTAACGGATAAAATAGACAGGTTGGAACAGGAGCTATCGAGGATAAGAGCTGAGGGTGTGCCAATGTCTCATTCTCATCATCCTCAAGAAAAAAAGGAAACACCCCGACCACAAACGAGTAACAAAAATGGATACCGTGCACCTGTCGGCCGAATTCACGAGATTCTAAAAGAAGCAAAACGTCCAGAGCTAGAAAAAATTAAAGGTAAATGGGGAGAACTCCTTGCCCACTTGAAACAGCAGAATAAGGTGTCTCACGCTGCACTATTAACGGATAGTGAACCAGTTGCTGCTGCTTCTCATGCCTTTGTTTTAAAATTCAAGTTTGAAATACACTGTAAAATGGTTGCCGAAGATAAAAGCGGTGTTCGAACCAACCTTGAGCAGCTATTAGAGTCTATGTTAGGAAAAAGAGTGGAATTAGTTGGCGTTCCTGACGCTCAATGGGGTAAAATAAGAGAAGAATTTTTAAGAGATCATCAGCCGGATGAACAGGCAGATGGTCAGGGGACTTCTGCTGAAGAGGATCCATTGATTGCAGAAGCAAAGAAGTTAGTAGGAAACGATTTAATTGAAATTAAAGATTAATAAAAATGAAAGAGAGTGGTGTTCATATGCGCGGTGGAATGGGAAATATGCAAAAAATGATGAAACAAATGCAAAAAATGCAAAAGGATATGGCTAAGGCTCAAGAAGAGCTTGCAGAAAAAGTCCTTGAAGGTACAGCTGGTGGCGGTATGGTCACTGTAAAAGTAAATGGACAAAAAGAAGTTGTTGATGTAGCAATTAATGAAGAAGTTGTTGATCCAGAAGATATCGATATGCTTCAAGATCTTGTACTTGCAGCAACAAACGACGCATTGAAAAAAGTCGATGAGTTAACGAATGAAACAATGGGTCAATTCACAAAAGGAATGAACATGCCAGGTTTATTCTAGGAGGAATAACTGAAGATGCAATATCCTGAACCAATATCAAAGCTGATTGACAGCTTTATGAAATTGCCAGGAATCGGACCGAAAACTGCGGTTCGTCTGGCTTTTTTTGTTCTTAGTATGCAGGAAGATGTCGTACTAGATTTCGCGAAGGCGCTTGTTAATGCAAAGCGTAATTTAACTTATTGTTCGGTATGCGGCCATATCACAGACCAAGATCCTTGCTATATTTGTGAAGATACAAGAAGAGATCAATCTGTTATCTGTGTAGTGCAAGACCCAAAAGATGTGATCGCAATGGAAAAGATGAAAGAATACAACGGCTTATACCATGTGCTTCATGGTGCCATTTCACCGATGGACGGAATTGGCCCAGAGGATATTAAAATTCCTGACCTGTTAAAAAGATTGCAAGACGATCAAGTGACAGAGGTGATCCTTGCAACCAATCCAAACATTGAAGGAGAGGCTACAGCCATGTATATCTCTAGACTGTTGAAACCATCAGGAATTAAACTCTCTCGCATTGCTCACGGACTTCCAGTAGGTGGAGACTTAGAGTATGCGGATGAAGTCACACTGTCTAAAGCTCTAGAAGGCAGACGTGAGATGTAGGAAGGAGAAGTACGGTACATGGGTTTTCTTCGCAGAAAATCAATTCGAAAAGAATTCGATGAGAAATTAATTCAACAGCTTTTTAAGCAAAAGGAAGAATGGAACAGACAAAAAAAGCTTGTCGCAAATAGCGTTGAGCCTTCACCGGACATTCTATTCGAATTAAAGCTTGCTCAAGCGAAGTACTTTTTCTATCTAAGAGAAGCGAAAAAGAGGAATTTACGTTTAAACAACTGGAGATAGCAGGTCTATTTTACATAGTCCTCTCATATGCTTGTACTATTCATATGAAGAGGAGATGAGAGGATTATGGAACCTGTTATTGTGATCGGGTCAATTTTGCTAGCTGTACTATTGTTGTTTATGTCAGGTGTTCAAGCGAACCCCTTCAAATGGTTAGGGCTGATCGGAGTAAAGTTTGTGGCAGGTGCTCTTTTTTTATTTTGCCTCAATCTATTTGGAGAGAGTCTAGGATTACATGTCTCTATTAACCCTGTAACGAGTGGAATCAGTGGTTTATTGGGCATCCCAGGCGTAGCAGCTTTAGTCGTAATTGAAAAAATTATTATTTAATGAGAAATATTGTTGACTTTGATCCTGTATGGTGGTAAATTAATATACGTCGCTGATGACGAAGAAACGAAAAAACATTATAACAAAAAAGTTGTTGACATTAACAATTTAAATATGGTATGATGTTCTAGTCGCTTCTGAAGCGGTAAACAAGTTCTTTGAAAACTAAACAAGACAAAACGTACCTGTTAATTCGAGTTTTTATAAAAAAATCCTATGATACATCATAGGTAGTCAGTCAAACACTGACGAAAAACAAAACTTCGGTTTTGTACTTTTTCGGAGAGTTTGATCCTGGCTCAGGACGAACGCTGGCGGCGTGCCTAATACATGCAAGTCGAGCGGACAGAAGGGAGCTTGCTCCCGGATGTTAGCGGCGGACGGGTGAGTAACACGTGGGTAACCTGCCTGTAAGACTGGGATAACTCCGGGAAACCGGAGCTAATACCGGATAGTTCCTTGAACCGCATGGTTCAAGGATGAAAGACGGTTTCGGCTGTCACTTACAGATGGACCCGCGGCGCATTAGCTAGTTGGTGGGGTAATGGCTCACCAAGGCGACGATGCGTAGCCGACCTGAGAGGGTGATCGGCCACACTGGGACTGAGACACGGCCCAGACTCCTACGGGAGGCAGCAGTAGGGAATCTTCCGCAATGGACGAAAGTCTGACGGAGCAACGCCGCGTGAGTGATGAAGGTTTTCGGATCGTAAAGCTCTGTTGTTAGGGAAGAACAAGTGCGAGAGTAACTGCTCGCACCTTGACGGTACCTAACCAGAAAGCCACGGCTAACTACGTGCCAGCAGCCGCGGTAATACGTAGGTGGCAAGCGTTGTCCGGAATTATTGGGCGTAAAGGGCTCGCAGGCGGTTTCTTAAGTCTGATGTGAAAGCCCCCGGCTCAACCGGGGAGGGTCATTGGAAACTGGGAAACTTGAGTGCAGAAGAGGAGAGTGGAATTCCACGTGTAGCGGTGAAATGCGTAGAGATGTGGAGGAACACCAGTGGCGAAGGCGACTCTCTGGTCTGTAACTGACGCTGAGGAGCGAAAGCGTGGGGAGCGAACAGGATTAGATACCCTGGTAGTCCACGCCGTAAACGATGAGTGCTAAGTGTTAGGGGGTTTCCGCCCCTTAGTGCTGCAGCTAACGCATTAAGCACTCCGCCTGGGGAGTACGGTCGCAAGACTGAAACTCAAAGGAATTGACGGGGGCCCGCACAAGCGGTGGAGCATGTGGTTTAATTCGAAGCAACGCGAAGAACCTTACCAGGTCTTGACATCCTCTGACAACCCTAGAGATAGGGCTTTCCCTTCGGGGACAGAGTGACAGGTGGTGCATGGTTGTCGTCAGCTCGTGTCGTGAGATGTTGGGTTAAGTCCCGCAACGAGCGCAACCCTTGATCTTAGTTGCCAGCATTTAGTTGGGCACTCTAAGGTGACTGCCGGTGACAAACCGGAGGAAGGTGGGGATGACGTCAAATCATCATGCCCCTTATGACCTGGGCTACACACGTGCTACAATGGACAGAACAAAGGGCTGCGAGACCGCAAGGTTTAGCCAATCCCATAAATCTGTTCTCAGTTCGGATCGCAGTCTGCAACTCGACTGCGTGAAGCTGGAATCGCTAGTAATCGCGGATCAGCATGCCGCGGTGAATACGTTCCCGGGCCTTGTACACACCGCCCGTCACACCACGAGAGTTTGCAACACCCGAAGTCGGTGAGGTAACCTTTATGGAGCCAGCCGCCGAAGGTGGGGCAGATGATTGGGGTGAAGTCGTAACAAGGTAGCCGTATCGGAAGGTGCGGCTGGATCACCTCCTTTCTAAGGATATATGGAGCAGCGTGCGTTTTCGTCTTGTTTAGTTTTGAAGGAACTTGCAAAAGATCCTACAACATCATATCTTCGATATGAAAGATGGGCCTGTAGCTCAGCTGGTTAGAGCGCACGCCTGATAAGCGTGAGGTCGGTGGTTCGAGTCCACTCAGGCCCACCATCTTCTATTAAATCGGGGCCTTAGCTCAGCTGGGAGAGCGCCTGCCTTGCACGCAGGAGGTCAGCGGTTCGATCCCGCTAGGCTCCACCAACGTGTTCTTTGAAAACTAGATAACAATAAGTAATACATTCACATTGAATGCAATGCAAAGTTCATCACACATAGTGATTCTTTCTAAAGTAAGAAATGGTTAAGTTAGAAAGGGCGCACGGTGGATGCCTTGGCACTAGGAGCCGATGAAGGACGGGACGAACACCGATATGCTTCGGGGAGCTGTAAGCAAGCTTTGATCCGGAGATTTCCGAATGGGGAAACCCACTGCTCGTAATGGAGTAGTATCCATACTTGAATACATAGAGTATGAGAAGGCATACCCGGGGAACTGAAACATCTAAGTACCCGGAGGAAGAGAAAGCAAATGCGATTCCCTGAGTAGCGGCGAGCGAAACGGGAACAGCCCAAACCAAGAGGCTTGCCTCTTGGGGTTGTAGGACACTCTATACGGAGTTACAAAGGAACGATATAAGCGAAGAGGTCTGGAAAGGCCCGCCAAAGAAGGTAACAGCCCTGTAACTGAAATGTTGTTCTCTCCAGAGTGGATCCTGAGTACGGCGGAACACGTGAAATTCCGTCGGAATCCGGGAGGACCATCTCCCAAGGCTAAATACTCCCTAGTGACCGATAGTGAACCAGTACCGTGAGGGAAAGGTGAAAAGCACCCCGGAAGGGGAGTGAAATAGATCCTGAAACCGTGTGCCTACAAGTAGTCAGAGCCCGTTAATGGGTGATGGCGTGCCTTTTGTAGAATGAACCGGCGAGTTACGATCCCGTGCAAGGTTAAGCAGAAGATGCGGAGCCGCAGCGAAAGCGAGTCTGAATAGGGCGCATGAGTACGTGGTCGTAGACCCGAAACCAGGTGATCTACCCATGTCCAGGGTGAAGTTCAGGTAACACTGAATGGAGGCCCGAACCCACGCACGTTGAAAAGTGCGGGGATGAGGTGTGGGTAGGGGTGAAATGCCAATCGAACCTGGAGATAGCTGGTTCTCTCCGAAATAGCTTTAGGGCTAGCCTCAAGGTAAGAGTCTCGGAGGTAGAGCACTGATTGGACTAGGGGCCCCTACCGGGTTACCGAATTCAGTCAAACTCCGAATGCCGATGACTTATCCTTGGGAGTCAGACTGCGAGTGATAAGATCCGTAGTCGAAAGGGAAACAGCCCAGACCGCCAGCTAAGGTCCCAAAGTATACGTTAAGTGGAAAAGGATGTGGAGTTGCTTAGACAACCAGGATGTTGGCTTAGAAGCAGCCACCATTTAAAGAGTGCGTAATAGCTCACTGGTCGAGTGACTCTGCGCCGAAAATGTACCGGGGCTAAACGTATCACCGAAGCTGCGGACTGTTCTTACGAACAGTGGTAGGAGAGCGTTCTAAGTGCTGTGAAGTCAGACCGGAAGGACTGGTGGAGCGCTTAGAAGTGAGAATGCCGGTATGAGTAGCGAAAGACGGGTGAGAATCCCGTCCACCGAATGCCTAAGGTTTCCTGAGGAAGGCTCGTCCGCTCAGGGTTAGTCGGGACCTAAGCCGAGGCCGAAAGGCGTAGGCGATGGACAACAGGTTGATATTCCTGTACCACCTCCTCACCATTTGAGCAATGGGGGGACGCAGGAGGATAGGGTAAGCGCGGTATTGGATATCCGCGTCCAAGCAGTTAGGCTGGGAAATAGGCAAATCCGTTTCCCGTAAAGGCTGAGCTGTGATGGCGAGCGAAATTTAGTAGCGAAGTTCCTGATTCCACACTGCCAAGAAAAGCCTCTAGCGAGGTGAGAGGTGCCCGTACCGCAAACCGACACAGGTAGGCGAGGAGAGAATCCTAAGGTGATCGAGAGAACTCTCGTTAAGGAACTCGGCAAAATGACCCCGTAACTTCGGGAGAAGGGGTGCTTCTTAGGGTGTTAAAGCCCCGAGAAGCCGCAGTGAATAGGCCCAGGCGACTGTTTAGCAAAAACACAGGTCTCTGCGAAGCCGTAAGGCGAAGTATAGGGGCTGACGCCTGCCCGGTGCTGGAAGGTTAAGAGGAGCGCTTAGCGTAAGCGAAGGTGCGAATTGAAGCCCCAGTAAACGGCGGCCGTAACTATAACGGTCCTAAGGTAGCGAAATTCCTTGTCGGGTAAGTTCCGACCCGCACGAAAGGCGCAACGATCTGGGCACTGTCTCAACGAGAGACTCGGTGAAATTATAGTACCTGTGAAGATGCAGGTTACCCGCGACAGGACGGAAAGACCCCGTGGAGCTTTACTGCAGCCTGATATTGAATGTTGGTACAGCTTGTACAGGATAGGTAGGAGCCTTGGAAACCGGAGCGCTAGCTTCGGTGGAGGCATCGGTGGGATACTACCCTGGCTGTATTGACCTTCTAACCCGCTGCCCTTATCGGGCAGGGAGACAGTGTCAGGTGGGCAGTTTGACTGGGGCGGTCGCCTCCTAAAATGTAACGGAGGCGCCCAAAGGTTCCCTCAGAATGGTTGGAAATCATTCGCAGAGTGTAAAGGCACAAGGGAGCTTGACTGCGAGACCTACAAGTCGAGCAGGGACGAAAGTCGGGCTTAGTGATCCGGTGGTTCCGCATGGAAGGGCCATCGCTCAACGGATAAAAGCTACCCCGGGGATAACAGGCTTATCTCCCCCAAGAGTCCACATCGACGGGGAGGTTTGGCACCTCGATGTCGGCTCATCGCATCCTGGGGCTGTAGTCGGTCCCAAGGGTTGGGCTGTTCGCCCATTAAAGCGGTACGCGAGCTGGGTTCAGAACGTCGTGAGACAGTTCGGTCCCTATCCGTCGCGGGCGCAGGAAATTTGAGAGGAGCTGTCCTTAGTACGAGAGGACCGGGATGGACGCACCGCTGGTGTACCAGTTGTTCTGCCAAGGGCATCGCTGGGTAGCTATGTGCGGACGGGATAAGTGCTGAAAGCATCTAAGCATGAAGCCCCCCTCAAGATGAGATTTCCCATTCCGCAAGGAAGTAAGATCCCTGAAAGATGATCAGGTTGATAGGTCTGAGGTGGAAGCGTGGTGACACGTGGAGCTGACAGATACTAATAGATCGAGGACTTAACCTATATTCTAATGTGAAGCTTGAACATTGTTATCTAGTTTTGAGAGAACATTCTCTCCATCAGGTTTGGTGGCGATAGCGAAGAGGTCACACCCGTTCCCATACCGAACACGGAAGTTAAGCTCTTCAGCGCCGATGGTAGTTGGGGGTCTCCCCCTGTGAGAGTAGGACGCCGCCAAGCTTTTCTAAGGATCAGTTCCATACGAACTGGTCTTTTTTGTTTTTTAAGAAAAGGAACAAACACCCGATCTGACATGGATACATATACTAAACTACCATCTAAAACATTCTTAATTTTGTATACAATTGAAAGCGCTAGGGCATACTGAAGCTATAAGTGGAGGTGTCACAATGAGCAAAAAAGAGCGAGAAGCGATTTGTTTGATTTGTGAAGAGAAAAAGACAAAGGGAATTTATTTATATCATCAGTTTTTGTGCCGAGACTGTGAGCGAAAGTTAATTTCTACATCGACCTCGGATCCTAGCTATGCCGATTATGTGAGAAAGCTTAAAAATCTTCATACGCCGCCTTTGTATTCATAGACCATTAGATGGTCTTTTTTTATGAGCTATGAAGGATTGGGCTTGTTTTTTGGGAACTTAGTTTGGACATCACCCGTAATTCATAATAAGATAAACAGAGAGCCTGATTATTCATAGGAGTCGATAAACATGAAATTAATCTTTTATACATTTATATGGGCCATCCTCTCTACTTTTTTTTCGCTTGTGATTTTAACCGTCAGTATTGGGGTTTTCCATCATCATGCTGGATTATCGATACTGTATGCGATGATTGGGTGGGGTGTGATGTTTGCAGGGGGCAGATGGGCTGCTTTCCAATTGTTTTTAAAGAAACACGGACTGTCTCGTAGTGATTATGTATATATCAAACAGCATTTAAAAGAAGCAGGGCAAAAACTTGTGCGTTTAAAAAAAGCTTTATTTGCTGTGAAAAACGTACAAACGATCAAACATAATTATGAAGTTCTTCGGCTTGCACGACGAATCTATACAATAACAAAAAAAGAGCCAAATCGATTTTATGATGCACAGCGTTTTTATTTCGAAAGCTTGGATTCTGTCGTTGAACTAACTGAGAAATATGCACTATTGTATAATCAGCCTAATCGTAGTCATGAGCTGGAAATGACATTGAGCCAAACCCGAGTGACATTGACAGAGCTGCAAAAGCAATTGACCAATGATTTGCAGCAAGTTTTAGGAAGAGACATAGAAGCTCTTCATATTGAGCTTGAAGTAGCAGATAAAATGATGAAGAAATAGATGAAAGGAGTCAAACTCGATGAAACCGGAAGATCACGCCACACCATCACCTGCCTCCACTACAGATCTTCAGTTTCGGGTGTTTGATACCTTATCTGATGAGGAGAAAAAAGAAGCCGTGCAGCGTGCTAAGCAGATCCCTGACAATCCGCAAAAACTGCTTTTCTATGGTACACGTGTGCAGGAACGACTATTGGAACAATCACAACAGATGATGAAATATGTTGAGAAAAAAGATATTGATCAAATAGGAGACGTGCTTGAGACCTTTTTGCAGCAGCTGCATGTAGTGGAGCCTGAGGATTTACTGCCAAAGAAACAAGGCTTTTTTTTAAAATGGTTTCAACGGGATAAACGATCTACTCAGGAGATCATATCGCGTTTTCAACATGCAAAATCACAGATCGAGAGATTGTCAGCAAGGCTTCGTTATGCAAGAGGCGTATTAATCTCGGATCATATGTTATTAGAGCGTTTATTTGAAGAAAATCAAACTTATTTTCAAGAGATGACGCTGCAGGTCGCAGCAGTTGAAGCGAAAATGACAACGTTAGAGCAACGGCCTATTTCAGAAACGCAACTTTCTGTTGACCGGACAATAGAGGAGCAATTGATGAGTCAAGAAGTCAATGAAGAAGAGTATGTGGAGAGACTAAAGGAACGAAAGTATGATTTGCTGTTAAGCCGGCAAATTGCATTGCAATGTAATGCACAAATTCGGATGATCCAGCATACGAATCATACATTGGCCAATCATATTCAATCAACTGTTTCTGCGTCTATTCCTCTATGGATCAACCAAATGTCGATTGCGTTAACGCATATTCAGCAACGGGCCAATTCAGCTCTTGAGAACCGAATCCAAAAAACATATGAAAAGGTATCGAAGCAACAGGAACAGCTTCTTGAAGAGGCATCTTTTGCTCCTATAGATACGTTGAAAAAGGTCCAACGTCAATTAGCTGAAACATTACAGGAAACGTTACAGGTGAAAGAGCATGGAAGCCAAGAGCGAGCTCAATTGAAAAGCAGTATGTATGAGGCAGAGCAGCAGTTGGCGAATCCAATAAAGGAATGAGAAACCATCTTTCGGTTCACTTGTTTGAACGTTATAATAGACTTAAGATATCGTTAAAGTGAAAAGGGTCGATTTGTTTGAGAACACCTTTATATACAGCATTAGCACAGCATGCGGAAAAGAAGCCTTATTCTTTTCACGTTCCAGGACATCACAATGGAGATGTCTTTTTTGATGAGGCACGGTCCCACTATGCTTCAATCCTTCAGCTGGATGTGACGGAGCTTGAAGGTCTAGATGACCTCCATCACCCGACTGGTGTGATTCAAGAGGCAGAAAATTTATTGACTAAGCTATATGGTTCAGATCAAAGCTTTTTCCTTGTAAATGGCACAACAGTCGGAAATTTGGCGATGGTGATGGCGGCATGCCGCACGGGAGACGAGATTTTTGTCCAGCGTAATTGCCATAAGTCTGTCTTCCATGCGATCGAGCTTGCAGGGGCAACGCCTATTCTGGTAGATGCTGAGATAGACCCACACTTGCATGTTCCAACACATGTGACGGATGATACAGTCAGAAAAGCCATAGCAAGACATCCTAATTGCCGAGCAATCGTTTTGACTTATCCGAACTACTATGGACATGCAGCTGATTTATCAAAGCTGATTCACATGTGTCATGAAGCAGATGTGGTTGTTTTGGTTGATGAGGCTCATGGCGCGCATTTTGTATTAGGCGGCGCATTTCCTCCATCTGCTCTTTCCTATGGAGCGGACGTGGTGGTACAATCAGCACATAAAACCCTTCCGGCAATGACGATGGGTTCCTATCTTCATCTTCAAGGGGGCCGAATCGATGCGAAGCGATTGAAAACATTGCTCACGATGCTTCAAAGCAGTTCGCCGTCTTATCCAATTATGGCCTCATTAGATGTGGCGAGAGCTTATGTCGAGGAGATCAAAGGAAAAGGGACATTGGATGTAATCATGAAAGAACTGACAGAGCTGAAAGATCAGTTCAACCGTATGACTCATCTTGAAGTGGTTGAGCCTGACTCGCTGCTTTCCGATCCATTAAAATGCGTCATTCGATCAACAAAAGGACTGACTGGTTACGAACTAAAACGGGTGCTTGAATCAGTGGATGTTCATCCAGAGCTTGCGGACGAACATCAGATTTTACTTATTCTTAGCTTAGAACAGAGGAAGGACGTTCCTTTCAAGCGGATCGAGCAGGCTCTTAAGCAAAGTGATTCATTGCTCAAAGGAAAAAAACATATCCAAAATGAGACGTTATCTATTGAGACTGATGAGCAAAATCAAGACATAGAGGCTGTCCCATTTGAACATGCAGCAGGCCGGATGAGTGCAGAATCAATTATTCCCTATCCGCCTGGTATTCCTTTGATGATTAAGGGAGAGCGTATTGAGATAGATCAAATTGAGGCGTTAAGCCGTTTGCTTGGACATCAGGTTCATGTTCAAGCAAGTCAGGTCATTCATCAGAGAAAATTATATGTTTATATAGAAGAGGAGACACTATGAGCGGTATGTTTATTACGTTTGAAGGGCCAGAGGGCGCCGGAAAAACGACAGTGATTCGAAAAGTGTACGAAGAAATGGAACGTCAAGGATATGCAGTCATGGCGACACGTGAGCCGGGAGGCATTGAGATTGCTGAGCAGATTCGTGAAGTCATTTTAAATGAAAAAAACACGAAAATGGATGCGAAAACAGAGGCATTGCTGTATGCAGCAGCGAGAAGGCAGCATTTGGCTGAAAAGGTAGAACCGGCATTACAGCGCGGAGACACAGTCTTATGTGATCGTTTTGTTGATAGCTCTCTCGCTTATCAAGGCTATGCGAGAGGGCTTGGAATTGACCAAGTCAGATCAATTAACGACTTTGCTATTGATGGCACGATGCCGCAAATGACCATTTATTTTTCCATTACACCTGAAGAAGGGTTAAAACGAATTCACGCCAATCAAGGAAGAGAAAAAAACAGATTAGACATGGAGACGCTGAATTTCCACCAGTTGGTCAGAGAAGGCTATGAACTGCTTATTGCGCAATCGCCAGAACGATTCCGTGTAGTAGATGCGTCTCAGCCGATGCAGGATGTCTATGAAGAAGTACTTCGGGTGATTCAGGACACATTAAAGAAAAATCAAATATGACCTCATTCCCAATCGTTGTTATAATATAGAGGAAGACATCGGCATGTCACCTGTGCCTAAAACAAAGGAGGCCAATCAAATGAAATTAATTGTTGCCGTTGTACAGGACCAAGATAGCAGCAAGTTGTTGAAAATATTGACTGAACATCATTTCGGAGTGACAAAATTAGCTTCAACTGGTGGGTTTTTAAAGTCTGGGAATACGACTTTTATCATTGGTTGTGAAGATGTCCGAGTGGATAAAGCATTACAGCTTATAAAAGAAAATTGCCGCAAACGTGATCAAATGATTGCACCTGTATCTCCAATGGGTGGTAACGCAGATTCATATGTACCATACCCTGTTGAGGTTGAAGTTGGTGGAGCTACTGTCTTTATTCTGCCAGTTGAACAATTTCATCAATTCTAAGGATGGGTTGCTGTGAAAATTAATCAAGATATGCGGCTGCTTTTAGAAAAGCGTGAACTCCAAGGCATTAAAGGAAGCCAAACATCTGCCTCCTTTAAAGCATCGATGGAGACGCAAAGCGGCAAAATGCGCTTAGAGCAGCTGACGGTCATGCTGAGTGATATCGAAGTGTTCGGTAAAAAGCTGACAAAGTCACGAAACCTAAAGGACTTGGCTAGGTTTAAAGGGCTTGTGAAGCGCTTTGTAAAAGAGACAGTCGATAATGGATTCAATATAGAAACATCAAGGAGCTTTGACATTTATGGCAACACGCGTACACTCGCTTTAGTCAAAGCATTAGATGAAAAGCTGATTGAATTAACAGAGGATATGATGGACCAAGAGAAACCTTCTATTGATTTGCTTGAACGTATTGGAGAAATAAAAGGTTTATTGATTAACCTTTACACATAGAGAGTGATAACATGGCAATTAGCTGGGATGACATGAATGATTTGCAGCCGCGCGTCATGCGGCTGATTTTTAATAGTATTGATAAAGACCGACTTGCGCATGCCTACTTATTTGAAGGAAAAAAAGGGACGGGAAAGCTGGATGCTGCGATGCTTTTGGCTAAGAGCTTTTTTTGCTTGAAAGCAGGAGTGAAACCATGTGAATCCTGCCAAAACTGCAAAAGGATTGAGTCAGGGAACCATCCCGATTTACATCTCGTGCAGCCTGATGGTCAATCGATTAAGAAAGCGCAAGTGCAGGCATTGCAAGAGGAATTTACAAAAGCAGGTGTGGAATCTCACCGAAAAATGTATATCATTCTTCATGCGGACAAAATGACAGTCAATGCCGCGAACAGTTTATTGAAGTTCCTAGAGGAGCCTAACCGGGAAACGATGGCAATTTTAATCACTGAGCAATCGCATAAAATGCTGGATACGATTATTTCAAGATGTCAGATGCTTAGCTTTCAGCCGCTGCAGCCGCAATCCTTGGAGCAGCAGCTATTACAAGAAGGCGTATCTCAGCATCTTGCAAGGCTTTTGTCGAATTTAACCAACAATTTAGCAGAAGCACTCGAATTAAGTCGAAATGATCAGTTTGCAGAGTCTAGAGCGAAAGTGATAAAATTGTATGAAGTCTTACACCAGCGAAAAGAACATGCATTTTTTTATATACAGGATCAATGGATGCCTTTTTTCAAAGAGAAAGACCTTCAAGAAACAGGTCTGGATATGCTTTTATTTATATATCGTGATGTATTGTCGATTCAAATAGGAAATGAAGATAAAGTCATTTATCAAGACTTATTCCAGACAATGAAGCAGCACGCGCTGCATTCCACACAGCAGATGGTGACGAACCAGATCCTTGCTGTATTAGAAGCGAAAAAGAGACTTCAATCCAACGTGAATGCCCAAGGGCTGATGGAGCAATTGGTGTTGATGTTGCAGGAGGGATAAGTTTGTACAACGTAATTGGTGTTCGTTTTAAAAAAGCGGGCAAAATCTATTATTTCGATCCTAATGGATTTCATATAGAAAATGATAGTTGTGTCATTGTAGAGACGGTCAGAGGAGTTGAGTACGGACAAGTGGTCATCGCTAATAAAAAAGTAGATGAACACGATGTCGTTCTTCCTCTGCGTAAGGTGATTCGTGTAGCAGACGAACGAGACCGGCTCATCGTTGAGGAAAACAAAGAAGCAGCGATGACAGCCTTTGATACATGTCTTCAGAAGGTAAGTGAACACGGGCTAGAAATGAAGCTGGTCGATGTTGAATTTACATTTGACCGAAACAAGGTCATCTTCTACTTCACAGCGGATGGAAGAGTAGATTTCCGCGAGCTAGTGAAAGATCTTGCTTCAATTTTCAAGACGAGAATTGAACTTCGCCAGATTGGTGTAAGAGACGAGGCAAAAATGCTGGGCGGCATAGGTCCTTGCGGGCGAATGCTTTGCTGTTCGACATTCTTAGGAGACTTTGAACCAGTATCCATTAAGATGGCAAAAGATCAAAACCTGTCGCTAAATCCTACAAAAATTTCAGGGCTTTGCGGCCGTTTGATGTGCTGCTTGAAATATGAGAATGATGAGTATGAAACAGCGAAAGAACAATTGCCCGATATCGGTGAAACGATTCAGACATCTAGTGGCTCTGCAAAGGTAGTAGGGCTCAATATTTTAGAACGAATTTTGCAAGTTGAATTAACCGGGCAAGAAAAAGTGATAGAATATACTTGGGAAGAATTATTACAAGAAGGCGTTGTATCTGCACAAACAACTGAGTAACGAGGTGTGCCACCTTGGATAAAAAGGAACTATTTGATACGGTGATCAATTTAGAAGAACAAATCGGTTCTCTTTATCGCCAGTTAGGTGATTTGAAAAATCATATCGGTGAAGTGATTGAAGAAAATCATCAGCTGCAGATGGAGAATCAGCACTTGCGTGAACGTCTGGATCAGTCTGATCGGGACAAATCGTCTGAGACAGAGAATGATTCTGCTCAGAAGCCAGGTCATTCTGATATAGGAGAAGGTCATGATAACCTGGCTCGGTTATATCAGGAGGGCTTCCATATTTGTAATGTACATTATGGGAGCATTCGTAAAGAGGGAGACTGTTTGTTCTGTCTGTCATTTTTAAATAAAAAATGAGAAAAGGCTTCCGCTGAATCGGAAGCCTTTTTCACAGGAAAAGAAAGGATACATCATGGTTTCGTTAAGAGAAGATGAACGATTAGATTACTTGCTCGCCGAAGATATGAAGATTATTCAAAGTAAAACGGTTTTCGCCTTTTCATTGGACGCAGTATTATTAGCGAAATTTGCGTATGTGCCAATCCAAAAAGGAGAGATCATTGATCTTTGTACGGGAAATGGCATTGTGCCATTGCTGCTTTCGACTCGATCTAAAGCCTCCATTACTGGGGTCGAAATTCAAGAACGGCTGTTTGATATGGCAAAAAGAAGTATGGCGTATAATCAACTTGAAAAGCAGATTAAATTGATTCATGGTGATTTGAATGATATGCCAGCACGCTACGGCAACCACAAAGTAGATGTCATCACATGTAATCCGCCATATTTTAAGACACCTTCTAAGGAAGAAATCAATGAAAATGAATACTTGGCAATTGCTCGGCATGAAATCCATTGTACATTAGAAGATGTCATTCGCGTTTCTTCCACGCTGCTGAAGCAGGGGGGTAAACTGGCGATGGTTCATCGGCCGGGTCGGCTGCTTGAGATTGTGGAATTGATGAAGAAGTACCGAATTGAGCCAAAACGAATTCAATTTGTTTATCCCAAACAGGGGAAAGAAGCCAATACCATCTTAGTAGAGGGTATAAAAGATGGAAAACCAGATCTGAAAATCCTCCCGCCTCTTTTTGTTTATGGAGATGATCAAGAGTATACAGAAGAAATCAGGACGATACTGTATGGAGAAGCATAATCATTACTTCTATGTATTGAAATGTGCAGATGGCAGCCTGTATGCAGGTTATACAAATGATTTGCAAAAAAGACTGACGATCCACAATAGTGGAAAGGGAGCAAAGTATACAAGAGCAAGACGGCCGGTTGAGCTGTATTATCATGAATGTTTTGCAACCAAAAGAGAAGCCATGCAGCAAGAATACCGTTTTAAAACGTGGACGCGGAAAAAGAAAGACCTTTATATAGAAGAAATGCGAATAGAAAAGGAGGCGGCACATGAAAACACAGAAAAGCTTTGATGGTCAATCAGATATGGGCATTCTGTATCTCGTCCCAACCCCAATTGGCAATTTAGAAGATATGACGTTTCGAGCCATACAAACATTAAAAGATGTAGACTATATTGCCGCAGAAGATACAAGACAAACGAAAAAACTTTGTCATGTCTATGAAATTGATACGCCATTAACGAGTTATCATGAGCATAACAAAGACAGCAGCGGCCACAAGTTAATCGAATGGTTAAAAGAAGGAAAAAACATCGCGCTCGTGAGCGATGCTGGTTTACCGACGATCTCAGATCCAGGTGCTGAAGTGGTTCGAGACTTTACTAATATCGGCGGCTATGTCGTTCCGTTACCTGGAGCAAATGCTGCACTTACAGCACTCATTGCATCAGGGATTACACCTCAGCCATTTTTCTTTTATGGTTTTCTTGACCGACAAAAAAAGGAAAAGAAAAAACAGCTCGAAGCTTTGAAGAAGCGTCAAGAAACAATCATTTTCTATGAAGCGCCCCATCGATTAAAAGAAACGCTGACTTTGATGAAGGAAGTGTGGGGCAACCGGAATATCGCCATTACGAGAGAACTGACGAAAAAATTTGAAGAGTTTATTCGTGGAGATTTAGAGTCTGTGCTGACATGGGCCGCAGAGCATCAAATCCGGGGTGAATTCTGTCTTGTCGTACAAGGTAATGATCAAGATGAAGAAGAGCTAAATGAAGATGTCTGGTGGAAGCCCTTATCTGAAAAGGAACACGTGATCCATTACATAGAAGAAGGGTTAACGTCGAAGGAAGCCATTAAACGTACAGCCGTCGAACGTGGTGTACCAAAGCGCATGATATACGATGCCTATCATATTGAACAATAAAGAAAGGTTCTTGCAAACGGTGCAAGAACCTTTTTTATATCAAACTTATTTTTGTGATTGAAGTTGGTTTTGGATTTCGTTAATGATTTGCTCTGCACCTTCACGGCTAAGAACTAATTTACCATTAGCAAGTTTAAGGTTATCGTCTGATACTTCACCTGTAACTTGGCAAGTCATGTTTGGTTTATATTTTTTTAGGATAATTTTTTCATCATCAACATAAATTTCCAAAGCGTCTTTTTCAGCGATTCCTAGAGTACGGCGAAGTTCGATTGGAATCACCACGCGTCCTAATTCGTCAACTTTACGTACAATACCTGTAGATTTCATCTTCATTCTCCTCCCAAAGAGTTCTTATTCTTAATATAATATTATCTTCGTCATTATTCGACAAATTCCTTACATTCATAGCATAACAAGGTTTCCATAAATCGTCAATCATTTTGTTTACTATTGTTTGTAAAATATGACTCTTAAAGTCAAAAGACCTTGAAACTATTGATTTATAAGGATTTCTCGGGTTTTTTCTATGAAAATATGAGAAATGACGAGTTCAGATTAACAAGACTTTTGCCCTAAATTAGACAATTGTAAATCTGGAAATAGATTTCATACGACAATATTCGACAAAATGTCGACAGGTTTGTCGTTTTTTTCGAAAAACTCATCTTTTTCGATCATTTCATCTTGTTCTATGTATATATGCTTGATCTTAAAGGCTAAGATGGTATCATAGAGAAAGCACAAGTGCAAAATTTAATGAATTGATCTAACACATTTTCATGTAATGATGATAACCGCTCTCGTCCATTGGGCGGGAGTTTTTGACATTTACACACACGCAGGAGGTTCCGACATGCCGGAAAAGAAAAAAACGTTTTATCTGACAACACCTATTTACTATCCGAGCGGAAAATTACATATTGGACATGCTTATACGACAGTAGCAGGGGATGCTATGGCTCGTTATAAACGTCTTCAAGGCTATGATGTGATGTATTTAACGGGTACAGATGAGCACGGACAAAAAATTCAGCAAAAAGCTGAAGAACAAAATATTACACCGATCGAGTATTTAGATCCGGTCGTAGCAGACATTCAATCATTATGGAAGAAACTCGACATTTCGAATGATGATTTCATCCGTACAACAGAAAAAAGACATACGAAAATCATTGAGCAAGTGTTTCAAAAGCTGCTTGATCAAGGTGATATTTATTTAGATCAATATGAAGGCTGGTACAGTATTCCTGATGAGACATTCTATACGGAAACACAGCTTGTGGATGTTGAGCGGAATGAAAAAGGAGAAGTCATTGGCGGGAAGAGCCCTGACAGCGGACATCCTGTCGAATTAATTAAGGAGGAATCATATTTCTTCCGTATGAGTAAGTACGCGGATCGTTTACTAGACTATTACGAAAAGAATCCAACGTTCATTCAGCCTGAATCAAGAAAAAATGAAATGATCAATAACTTCATTAAACCAGGTTTAGAGGATTTGGCTGTATCAAGAACAACCTTTGATTGGGGAATTAAAGTTCCTAACAATCCAAAACACGTCATCTATGTATGGATTGATGCGTTATTCAACTATTTAACTGCGATTGGCTACGGAACTGATCAGGATGAAAAATATAAAAAATATTGGCCTGCTAACGTGCATCTCGTAGGGAAAGAAATTGTACGCTTCCATACGATTTATTGGCCAATTATGCTGATGGCACTAGATCTGCCGCTGCCGAAACAAATTTTCGCACACGGCTGGCTGCTGATGAAAGATGGTAAGATGTCTAAATCAAAAGGGAACGTAGTAGATCCCGTCACATTAATTGATCGCTATGGCCTTGATGCCCTTCGTTATTACCTCCTTCGTGAAGTACCATTTGGTGCGGATGGTGTGTTTACACCAGAAGGATTCGTGGAACGTGTAAACTATGACCTTGCCAATGATTTAGGTAACTTGCTTAACCGTACAGTTGCGATGGTACAAAAATATTTTGACGGTACATTAAGCAGCTATAAGGGTCCAGTTAATGAGTTTGATGAGGAGCTGAAAGCGGTAGCTGAGCAAACAGTCAAAGCCTATGAAGAAGCGATGGAAAACCTTGAATTCTCGGTGGCTCTTTCAAATGTTTGGACATTAATCAGCAGAACCAATAAATATATTGACCAGACAGCTCCATGGGTGCTGGCAAAGGATGAAACAAAACGAAAAGAGCTGCATTCTGTCATGTATCATTTAGCAGAATCACTGCGCATCACAGCGGTTCTCTTAACGCCATTCCTAACGAAAACACCTGAGAAAATCTTCTTCCAGCTTGGCATTGAAGAAGAGAAGCTTAAAAGCTGGGATAGCATTCTATCTTTTGGTGCCATTCAACAAGCGACGGTACAAAAAGGAGAGCCTTTGTTCCCTCGTTTAGAGGTTGAAGAAGAAGTAGCGTATATTAAAGAGAAAATGCAGGGAAGTGCACCAAAGGAAGAAGAGAAAGTAGAAATAGAAGAAACGGAATTACCTGAGCTTGGAGCAGAAATTGCATTTGATGATTTCTCAAAAGTTGATCTTCGAGTAGCACAGGTACTGGAAGCAGCCCCAGTGAAAAAAGCGGATCGTCTCTTAAAGCTTCAGCTTGATTTTGGATTTGAAAAAAGACAAATTGTTTCAGGGATTGCCAAGCATTATCAACCTGAGGAATTAGTAGGGAAAAAGCTCGTTTGCGTAGCGAATCTGACACCAGTCAAACTCAGAGGGGAAATTTCCCAGGGAATGATTTTAACTGGAGAAACTGATGGGAAATTGCAGGTTCTTGAAGTAGACCGATCTCTAGCAAATGGAACAAAAATTTTATAAATCAACAAAAGGTGTTCCACGTGTAACATTTCGTCGAACACCTTTTGTTTTTTAGAAGAATTGTCGAAAGGAGCAATCAACGATGTTATTTGATACACATGCCCATTTAAATGCTGAACAATATAATGAAGACTTAGAGCAGGTGATCGAAAGAGCGAAAAGTGAAAAAGTCGAAAAAATTGTGGTGGTGGGGTTTGACCGCCCGACAATTACGAGAGCAATGGAATTAATTGAAGAGTATGATTTCATCTATGCAGCCATTGGCTGGCACCCAGTCGATGCCATTGATATGACAGATGAGGATTTGCTGTGGATCAAAGAATTATCTCAACATGAAAAAGTCGTTGCGATTGGAGAAATGGGTCTGGATTACTATTGGGAGAAGTCGCCAAAAGATGTACAAAAGGAAGTCTTTAGACGTCAAATTGCTCTTGCGAAGGAAGTGAATCTTCCAATCATTATTCATAATCGTGACGCAACGGAAGATGTCGTGACGATCTTAAAGGAAGAGGGAGCGGCTGATGTTGGAGGGATTATGCATTGCTTTACGGGCAGCCTAGAAATCGCAAAAGCGTGTATGGATATGAACTTTTATATTTCATTCGGTGGACCCGTGACATTTAAAAATGCCAAAAAACCGAAGGAAGTTGTCAAGGACATACCAAGTGACCGGCTTTTAATTGAAACAGACTGCCCATACTTAACGCCAGCGCCATTTAGAGGGAAACGTAACGAGCCAAGTTATGTGAAATATATCGCAGAACAGATCGCGGAGTTACGAGAAACAAGCTTTGAAGAGCTTGCTGAATTGACCACAAAAAATGCGAAAAAAGTTTTCGGTATAAACTGACAGTATATGATGTCAATCCTTGTTTAAGCTTGTCCAATTGTGAAACATAACGAAAATGTTCTACACGTTTGCGCCTCCTCATAGGATAAGTTGTCGATAAGTCTTTCTTCCCTTCCTTCCATCAATCTCCCATAATAGGGTTACAATCGAGCATTTTTGTACAGTGGGAGGAAGGGTTGACAGGTTTTGAGATACTCTATATAATCTCTCCGAGGAGAAGGAGGCGTTTTTCATCGTACAAAAAATGAAAAATCTGTTTTCTGTTAAGCTAGGAAAAGGCAAGGTTTTATTACTAGTTGTTTGCTTGCTTTTAGCTGGAACTGGGACGGCTTACGGTGCGCATGAGCTCACTAAGCAGTCTATTACCATTTCAATCAATGGTAAAGAGAAGACAATTCGTACACATGAAGAGACAGTAGCACAGCTGCTTTCAGACCTTGGAATAAAGACCAGGGCGGAGGATCATATCTCTCCAAGTCTAAATACAAAAATTGAAGACAACATGAACATTGTGTATGATGCGGCTATACCGGTTCATCTGACCCTAGATGGGAAAGAGAAAACGATATGGACAACAGATCAGACGGTTGGAGCATTATTGAAGAATGAGAAGATAGATATTGGGAAGCACGATCAAGTAACTCCAGGAAAGAATGACAAGATTAGAAAGGATATGAATCTTGTGGTTCAGCAGGCCTTCCAGGTCAGCGTAAATGATGGAGGCAAAGATAAAAAGGTGTGGACCACTTCGACTACGGTCGCTGACTTTTTAAAGCAACAAGAGCTGAGGCTCAAGAAGCACGATAAGATCAAGCCTGCGTTACATAGTCATATTTCTAAAAAAAGCGCAGATATCCAGATCACTCGGGTGGAAAAAGTCACCGATGTAGTGGAAGAGAAAATTGCTTTTGATACCAAACATAAAAAGGATCGTTCTCTTGAAAAAGGAAAAGAGAAGGTGCTTAAAAAAGGTGAAGAAGGTAAATTGAAGAAGCACTATGCCATTGTGAAAGAAAACGGCAAAGTGGTGTCTAAAGAACTGATTAAAGAAGTGACTGAAAAAGATAGCAAGGATCGTTTAGTGGCTATTGGTACACAAGTATCCAAAAAAGAGCCTAAAGCGACACCTGCCGTTTCAAGAAGCAATGAATCGTCTGGAAAAGAATTTTATGTGGCGTCGACAGCCTATACAGCGAGCTGTGCTGGATGTACGGGCAGAACGTCAACAGGCTTTGATTTAAAAGCAAATCCGGGTGCAAAGGTCATAGCAGTAGATCCGAGTGTCATTCCGCTAGGCTCTAAAGTGTATGTGGAAGGCTATGGATATGCCGTTGCATCAGACACTGGATCTGCTATAAAAGGGAATAAAATCGATGTGTTCGTCCCAAATAAGTCGGCAGCTTATCAATGGGGAAATAAACGAGTGAAAATTAGAGTACTCAAATAAACACATCAAATCATTTATATGAACAGAGGGCTTTGCGCACCCTCTGTTTTTTTGGTTATAATAGAAGCACTGTTTTCTAATTAATTAGACGCAAAAACAGCATGAAAGGTTTCATTTTTTAACCAAAAATTGTTTATTGTTTTTGCAAGCGGAGGAATACATGAAAATCAAAGAAATCATTGTGGTGGAAGGTCGTGATGACACTGCCAGAGTGAAGATGGCAGTTGATGCAGATACGATCGAAACAAACGGATCAGCCATTGGTGATACAGTTATTCAACAAGTGCGTCTTGCTCAGGAGACGAGAGGGGTCATTATTTTAACTGATCCTGATTTCCCTGGTGAGAAGATCCGAAAAACCATCGCAGAAGCGGTTCCTGGCTGTAAGCACGCATTTTTGCCAAAACATCTTGCGAAGGCGAAGAGGGACAAAGGAATTGGTGTCGAGCATGCTTCCGTGGACAGTATTCGGGAATGCCTTGCCCATGTCCATGAGGAAATGGAAGAATCGGAAAGTGACATTACATTAGATGACTTATTTGACGCAGGCCTTATCGGAGGCGAAGCATCGAAACGCCGCCGCGAACGACTAGGTGTGCTTTTAAATATAGGATATACCAATGCGAAGCAGCTGCAAAAGCGCCTTCACATGTTCCAAATAACCAAACATGATTTTATTGCGGCCTTAAAGACCGTCATGCAGGAGGAAGTCGATGAATAAAGATATTGCGACACCCATCAGAACGAAGGAAATACTGAAGAAATACGGTTTCTCTTTTAAAAAGAGCTTAGGGCAGAACTTTTTAATTGATACAAATATACTCGATCGTATTGTCGATCACGCAGAGGTGACGGATGAGACCGGCGTGATTGAGATTGGGCCTGGTATCGGTGCATTGACCGAGCAGCTCGCTAAGCGTGCAAAGAAAGTCACCGCTTTTGAAATCGATCAGCGTTTATTGCCCATTTTAAACGATACACTCTCTCCATATGATAATGTCACGATCATTCATCAAGACGTATTAAAGGCGGATGTGAGGAAGGTCATCGAGGAAAATTTTGCTGACTGTAAAGAAGTGATGGTTGTCGCCAACCTTCCATATTACGTGACGACACCGATTATTATGAAGCTGCTTGAAGAAAACCTTCCATTGAAAGGGATTGTGGTCATGCTGCAAAAAGAAGTAGCAGATCGTATGGCAGCAGTCCCTTCATCAAAGGAATACAATTCGCTGTCTATCGCAGTTCAATTCTATACGGAAGCGAAAACAGTAATGGTTGTGCCTAAAACCGTTTTTGTTCCACAGCCTAATGTGGATTCGGCTGTGATTAAACTAACCGTTCGTGAAACGCCTGCTGTCTCAGTAGAAAATGATGCGTTTTTCTTTCAATTGATCCGTGCGAGCTTTGGTCAGCGCCGAAAAACATTGATGAATAATCTTATGAACAATTTACCTGATGGAAAAAAACATAAAGCCATCATCGAAGAAGCACTTCAAACAGCAGACATTGATGGAAAGCGCCGCGGCGAGTCATTATCCATTGAGGAATTTGCCCGTTTGTCGAACGTTTTACAAAAAGCCCTGTCTTAAGGGCTTTTTTCTTTTGTTTTTCACCACTTTGTTCGTTCGGGCATAGGCTAGAAAGAACAGCACACATGAAAGAAGAACATATTTTAGCGTAAGACGATACCAACAGGATATGAGCCTGATTGTGGAGTGAAAAGCATGCAATTTCAAATAGGAGATATGGTGACAAGGGCATCCTATCAAATGGATATTTTGTTTCGAATCATTCGAATTGATGAGACCGATCAGCACGAAGCTACCGCCATATTGCATGGGAATGAAGTGAGGCTGATTGCTGATGCCAAGTTGTCAGATCTCGTCAAGGTTCAAAAAGAGGAACAGCTGACTAGAGAGAAAAATGACGAACGAAAAATCAATGAATCGCTTGACTTACTTAGACAGGATTATCAGCTGCTGCGGGAAAAACAAGAGTATTATACTTCTGGACAATATCAGCATCAGGAGCAGTATTTTCACATGCCTGGAAAGGTCCTTCATTTAGATGGAGATGCTTCATACTTAAAGAAATGCTTGGATGTATATGAACGAATTGGTGTACCTGTGTACGGTGTGCATTGCCATGAGAAGAAAATGCCAAGCATGATTGACTCGTTAATTGATCAATATCGACCAGATATCTTGGTTATCACAGGACATGATGCGTATTCCAAGCAAAAGGGCGGCGTACATGATATCAGTGCCTATCGCCATTCTCGTCATTTCGTTGAAACGGTTCAAAAAGCAAGACGGAAAATTCCTCATTTAGATCAGCTTGTGATCTTTGCAGGTGCCTGTCAATCTCATTTCGAATCATTGATCCAAGCAGGTGCCAATTTTGCGAGCTCGCCTTCCCGTGTGAATATCCATGCGCTCGACCCCGTCTATATCGTTGCGAAGATCAGCTTCACTCCATTTGTAGATCGAATCAACGTGTGGGATGTGCTCCGAAATACATTAACAAGAGAAAAAGGCCTCGGAGGCATCGAGACGAAGGGCGTTCTAAGGGTAGGTATGCCATATAAAAGAGACCATGAATCGACACAACCCGACTGATTTCAGTCTGGTTTTTTTTATGTTCAAAAAGAAATTGCAAAAGGATACATAATTCACCGGAATTTGAGAAAAATAGGGAGAAGAAAAGGTAGAAGTTTGTCAAAATTATTTTGTTGACAATGGCTCGTGTTCGTTGATATAATTTAATTTTTATTTGACAAAAACGGGCCGTTGTTGTATAATTATCTCAGTGAGGTGGATGCAATGGCGAAGACTTTGTCCGACATCAAAAGATCGCTTGATGGTAACTTAGGTAAACGTTTGACGTTAAAGGCTAACGGGGGCCGCCGTAAAACAATTGAGCGTTCGGGCATTTTAGCTGAAACGTACCCTTCTGTATTTGTGATTCAATTAGATCAAGATGAGAATTCGTTTGAAAGAGTTTCTTATAGTTATGCAGATATACTGACTGAGACGGTCGAATTAACGTTCGATGATACCGCTAGCTCAGTCGCCTATTAATGGGCAGTGAACTTCTTGTTTACTGCTTTTTGTTTTGCCTTTTTTTCTGAATGGGAGTCTGTCCATTTTTTGAAAGGGGTAAAAGGAAGGAATCGATACAAAATAAGAAAGCCACAAAAGCAGTGGCACTGATTCGAATTCTCGACTAAAGGGGCTGTTTCGTTTGGGTAGACGCCGAGGCATTATGTCAGATGAGTTCAAATACGAGCTGGCGAAGGATCTTGGATTTTATGATACCGTCAAAAATGGAGGCTGGGGAGAGATTCGTGCGCGTGACGCAGGTAATATGGTCAAACGTGCCATTGAATTAGCTCAACAGCACATGGCTCAGGATGAGAATCAACGATAGAAAAACGGTCAGGGATACCTCGGGTGTCTCTGGCTTTTTTTGATGAAAAAGTCAGTGTGCTCGGCGTAAAAGCCTATATTCATCAGATCCATCAAATGTGATACAATATTGATACTTATGTTTAGATGGAGAAGTAGGTGAAATGTTTGCGTATTTTAGAAAAAGCACCGGCAAAAATTAATCTCTCACTTGATGTTCATGGAAAAAGACCGGATGGATATCATGAAGTGGAGATGGTGATGACAACAATAGACCTTGCAGATCGACTAGAGCTGACGGAGCTGGACAAGGATGAAATCCGTGTATCATCTCATAATCGATTCGTGCCAGATGATCAGCGTAATTTGGCTTATCAGGCGGCTAAATTACTCAAAACAAGGTTCGGTATTCAAAAAGGTGTATCAATTGTCATCACAAAAGCAATTCCAGTCGCAGCAGGTTTAGCTGGGGGCAGCAGTGATGCGGCAGCAGCTCTTCGCGGCTTAAATCGTTTGTGGAAATTAAACCTCACGTTAGATGAACTAGCTGATCTTGGAGCGGAGATCGGCTCAGATGTGTCTTTTTGTGTACACGGAGGCACAGCACTAGCGACAGGACGTGGAGAAAAGCTGAAGCATATTGCGACACCGCCGCATTGCTGGGTGATTTTAGCGAAGCCGGTGATTGGGGTATCTACAGCTGAAGTCTATAGACAATATGACGCAAGCAAAGTAGAACACCCAAATGTAAAGCGTATGATTGAAGCGATTGAAGCGAAAGATTATAAAGAGATGTGCGGCTCACTCGGCAACGTTCTAGAGTCTGTGACATTAAAGATGTACCCAGAAGTAGATATGATCAAAAGACAGATGAAGCGTTTCGGTGCTGACGCTGTTTTAATGAGTGGAAGCGGCCCTACAGTATTTGGCTTGATTCAATATGAATCGAAGGTACAAAGAATATATAACGGACTGAGAGGATTTTGTGATCAAGTATACGCTGTCCGCATGATCGGCGAACAAAATGCCCTTGATTAAATCCGTATATTAAGTTATATTTATCATAAATTATTCGGGTTCTGGGGGTAAGTTCATGAAGTTTCGTCGAAGCGGCAGATTGGTGGACTTAACAAATTATTTGTTAGCCCACCCGCACGTACTAGTACCGTTAACTTTTTTTGCAGAAAGATATCAATCTGCGAAGTCCTCCATTAGTGAAGACTTAACGATTATCAAACAGACCTTCGAACAGCAGGGAATAGGCACATTGCTTACTGTACCTGGTGCTGCTGGCGGAGTGAAATATATTCCAAAGATTCACCTAAAAGAAGCAGACGACGTAGTAAACGATATCGGAGAGGCTCTATCGACTCCTGAACGTGTACTTCCTGGCGGTTATTTATATTTAACCGATGTTTTAGGTAATCCATCAATTCTTGCGAAAATCGGTAAGCTGTTTGCGACCATCTTTGCAGACCGTGCGATTGATGTCGTCATGACCGTTGCGACAAAGGGTATTCCAATTGCCTATTCTGTTGCGGGTTATTTAAATGTGCCTGTTGTGATCGTTAGAAAAGATAATAAGGTAACCGAAGGATCAACTGTAAGTATTAACTACGCGTCAGGTTCGTCTAACCGAATTCAAACCATGTCACTTGCAAAGCGGAGTTTAGATAAAGGATCCAATGTCCTAATCATTGATGACTTTATGAAAGCGGGCGGAACCATTAACGGCATGATGAATTTGCTTGAGGAATTTAATGCAAATGTTGCAGGGATCGGTGTTCTTTTAGAAGATGAAGGCGTAAATGAACGTCTCGTTGATGAATATGTATCGCTTTTAAAGCTTTCAACCATTGATATGAAGCAGAAGATCATTGAGATCAATGAAGGCAATTTCCACGAGTTTTTTCATTCGAAAGCTTAAGCTTTGATCAAACATGTAGTTGAATGGGAGAGATTGATATGACAAAAGTTGTTCAAACCAAACATGCACCAGCAGCCATTGGACCTTACTCTCAAGGGATTATTGTCAATAACATGTTTTACAGCTCAGGGCAGATTCCATTAACGCCAGCTGGAGACTTTGTAAATGGAGATATTAAAGAACAAACACATCAAGTCTTCCGTAATCTTGAGGCCGTACTTGAAGCAGCAGGTGCTTCCTTTGAGACAGTCGTGAAAGCAACAGTTTTTATCAAAGATATGGAACAATTCGCAGAAGTAAATGAAGTGTACGGTGAGTATTTCCATACACATAAGCCAGCTCGTTCATGTGTGGAAGTAGCAAGACTTCCTAAGGATGCACTCATAGAAATTGAAGTGATTGCATTAGTAAAGTAAACAGGCAGTCTCAACGAAAGCCGTTTGGTTTCATCATATGCAGGAAAAGACATCATCATGATGTCTTTTTTTCACGCAGAGAATGTAAGCGTCGTCACCAAAATGACAAATAATGTATAAATATCCCGATATTTCAAAAAAAGTTTAAAAAAAGAGCAGGAGAATCACCACAATCGTTGAATACCTAAGTAATGCTTTTATATTGGGAAAAGGTGGTGAACTACTGTGGAAGTTACTGACGTAAGATTACGCCGCGTGAATACCGATGGTCGCATGAGGGCGATTGCATCCATCACGCTGGACCACGAATTTGTTGTTCATGATATTCGTGTGATTGATGGAAACAATGGGTTGTTTGTGGCAATGCCTAGCAAACGCACGCCTGATGGAGAGTTTCGCGATATTGCACACCCAATTAATTCAGGTACTCGGGGTAAAATCCAAGATGCTGTATTAAATGAATATCATCGCTTAGGCGAAGAGGAAGAAACAATTGAATATGAAGAAGCTGGAGCTTCTTAATCATATGTGAATCCAAAAAGACAGATTTAAGAGAAAATGGAATGTTTTCTTTTAAATGCTGTCTTTTTTGCGTTTTTACTCTTGTTTCTTTTGTCTTCCATCCATTAGAAAATTATTGCACTTCCTCTTGTATCCTTGAAATCAGTCCTTATTTAGGATATATTTTTCTATGGATAATAGGGATATTGGAGGCCAATCAATGGATAAGCGGTTCGCAGTGATTTTAGCAGCGGGAAAAGGAACGAGAATGAAGTCAAAGCTATACAAGGTACTTCATCCAGTTTGCGGAAAGCCAATGGTCGAGCATGTGGCAGATGAAGCGTTAAAGCTTTCTTTAGCCAAGCTAGTGACGATCGTCGGTCATGGAGCAGAGAACGTCAAAGAGCAGCTTGGAGACAGAAGTGAGTATGCACTTCAAGAAGAACAGCTGGGAACAGCACATGCCGTCAAACAAGCAAAGTCGTTCCTTGCGCAGGAAAAGGGAACAACCATTGTCATTTGTGGTGATACGCCATTATTGACAGCGGAAACAATGGAAGCTATGTTGAGCGAGCATCAAAAACATCAAGCGAAAGTCACTATTTTAACAGCACATGCGGATGACCCGACAGGTTATGGTCGTATTATTCGTGACGAAACCGGTGCTGTCGTGAAAATTGTGGAGCATAAAGATGCGAATGATGCGGAACGTCAAGTGAATGAAATTAATACAGGGACCTATTGTTTTTCAAATGAAGATCTCTTCCGTGTGATTGAGCAAGTATCGAATGAAAATGCACAGGGTGAATACTATTTGCCAGACGTCATTGAAATTTTAAAGAATGAAGGGCAAACGGTTGCAGCATATCAAACACCGCATTTTGAAGAAACACTTGGAGTCAATGATCGTATCGCTCTATCACAAGCAGAGCAATTCATGAAGCGACGTATTAATCATCAGCATATGAAGAATGGTGTGACCTTGATTGATCCTGAGAACACGTATATTTCACCAGATGCTGTCATCGGTGAAGATACAATCATTTATCCTGGGACGGTCATCAAAGGGAATGTAAAAATCGGTGCAGACGCTACTATTGGGCCAAACACTGAAATTGTTGACAGCATCGTCGGAGATCGCACAGTGATTAAGCAATCTGTCGTCTGCGATAGTGAGGTTGGAGTCGATGTGACAATTGGGCCGTTTGCTCATATTCGCCCGTTGTCGAAAATTGGCGATGAAGTGAAGATCGGGAATTTTGTCGAAATCAAGAAAACGGTTTTCGGTGACCGCAGCAAAGCATCTCATCTAAGCTATATTGGAGATGCAGAGGTCGGAACTGATGTAAACCTTGGCTGTGGATCTATTACAGTCAACTATGATGGGAAGAACAAATTCTTAACGAAGATTGAAGATGGCGCTTTTATTGGCTGTAATTCAAATCTAGTAGCACCAGTCACTGTCGGAAAAGGGGCATATGTTGCAGCTGGTTCAACGGTTACAGAAGATGTACCGCAGGATGCATTGTCTATTGCTAGAGCAAGACAAGTCAATAAAGAAGATTATGTGAAAAATATTCATAAAAAATAATCCAAATACCCGGAGGTTTACCATGTCTAATCGTTATGCTGATGCGAATTTAAAGATATTCTCTTTGAATTCAAACCCTGAACTTGCTAAAGAAATTGCCGATCGTATCGGAGTTGATGTAGGAAAGAGCTCTGTTAAACGCTTTAGTGACGGTGAAGTCCAAATCAATATTGAAGAAAGTATTCGCGGCTGTGATTGTTATGTCATTCAATCAACGAGTGCGCCAGTCAATGAGCACATTATGGAACTGCTCATTATGGTGGATGCACTAAAACGCGCTTCTGCGAAAACGGTCAATATTGTGATCCCTTATTACGGATATGCACGTCAAGATCGTAAGGCAAAACCTCGTGAGCCAATCACTGCGAAGCTTTTTGCGAACTTGCTTGAAACAGCAGGTGCTACTCGTGTCATTGCACTTGATCTTCATGCGCCGCAGATCCAAGGTTTCTTTGATATTCCAATCGATAACTTAATGGCTGTGCCAATCTTAACAAACTATTTCGAACAGAAAAATTTGAAGGATATCGTCGTTGTGTCTCCAGACCACGGTGGTGTGACACGTGCGCGTAAAATGGCAGACCGCCTGAAAGCGCCAATCGCTATTATCGACAAACGTCGTCCGAAGCCAAATGTTGCTGAAGTGATGAACATCATTGGTAACATTGAAGGCAAAACGGCGATTCTCATCGATGATATCATTGATACGGCTGGTACCATTACACTTGCTGCAAATGCACTTGTGGAAAATGGAGCGGCTGAAGTATATGCTTGCTGTACTCACCCAGTATTGTCTGGACCAGCAGTAGAACGTATCACAAATTCTAAAATAAAAGAATTGGTTGTGACAAACAGTATTCACTTAACAGATGACAAGAAAGTTGAAAAATTCATTCCGCTTTCAGTTGGGCCTTTGCTTGCAGAAGCCATCATCCGTGTACATGAAGAAGAATCTGTGAGCTACCTTTTTAGCTAATTTTCTGATTAAAAAAGGCCCTAGGCATCAGCTTGGGGTCTTTTTGCTGTCATCATTCATAGCAAATAGGTTTAAAATGATTCGCTTATGGGTAATTATGAGAGTAGTGACAAAAATGAAATAGGATGGTGCTGAATATGGCAACTTTAAAAGCAAATAAAAGAACTGATTTCAAACGTTCCACACTGCAAAAAATCCGTCATTCAGGACACGTTCCTGGTGTCATATACGGAAAAAATACAGACAACCTGGCTGTTTCACTAGACAGCATCGATTTATTAAAGACCTTACGTGATGAAGGAAAGAATACAATCATCACATTAGACGTGAACGGTGAAACAAAATCCGTGATGGTCACAGAATTACAAACAGATCCGCTGAAAAATGAGCTTGTCCATGCAGATTTCCAAGTGGTCGACTTACAGCGTGAAATTGAAGCAGATGTACCTGTCCAGCTGATTGGCGAATCCAAAGGGGTAAAAGATGGCGGTGTGCTTCAGCAGCCACTATTTGAACTATCCATTACAGCGAAACCAAAAGATATCCCGCAGCATATTGAAGCCGATATTACAAACTTAGAAGTGAATGATGTCCTAACAGTCGCTGATTTGCCTGTTCAATCATCATTTCAAGTGAATAACGATCCAGAAGAAGTCGTGGCATCCATTTTGCCGCCTCAGCAATCAGAGGTTCCTGAGCCAGATAGCGAAGAGGAACCAAAAGAACCTGAGGCCATTAAAGAAAAGGATAACGATGGAGAATAACTGGTCAATTAGAGACGTAACCCTCCCGCGGTTGCGTCTTTTGTGCTAGAATGAAAAGAATTCATACGTTTTTACATGAGGCAATCCTATTGGCTCATTTTTTAGGCGTGTGCTTTGTGACAAAGGAGGTTATTGGTTTCATGATTGCATTCGTTGGATTGGGTAATCCAGGAAAAGAATATGAAAAAACAAGACATAATGTCGGGTTTATGACAATAGATGAATTATCGAAAAAATGGGACATCCCCTTAAATCAATCAAAATTCCATGGACAATTTGGAACAGGGTTTGTTTCAGGGCAAAAGGTTCTACTTGTAAAGCCGCTTACATATATGAACTTATCAGGAGAATGCGTGCGTCCGCTAATGGATTACTATGATATTCCCCTTGAACATTTGAAAGTCATCTATGATGATCTTGATTTGCCAACTGGGCGGATTCGTTTGCGTACAAAAGGAAGTGCAGGCGGACATAATGGAATCAAATCGTTGATTCAGCATTTAGGGTCACCTGAGTTTGACCGATTCCGTATCGGCATTGGACGTCCTCAAAATGGCATGAAGGTCGTCGATTACGTGCTAGGACGCTTTTCTGAAGAGGAGCAGCCTGACATTGCATCAGCCATTCAGGCGTCTGTCGAAGCTTGCGAGGCGGCTTTAACAAAGCCATTTTTAGAAGTGATGAATGATTTTAACAAGAAGGTATAAGAATGATAAGCAAAGCACATACTGATTATAAAATCTCAGCATGGGAGGATCACGTATGGCTTTGCATTATTACTGCCGGCACTGTGGTGTAAAGGTTGGCAGTCTAGATGAATCCGCTGTTCAAAGTGAAGCACTTGGATTTCATCACTTAACAAATGAGGAAAGAAACGATATGATTTCTTATAGAGAAAATGGTGATTTACATGTACAAACCATTTGTGAGGATTGCCAAGAGGCGCTCGAAAGAAATCCTGATTACCATCAGTATCATACCTTTATTCAATAAAAAGCTTTGGTGTAGATAATAGACCAAAGCGTTTTTCTGTTTTAAACAAGCAGGGAGGAGGAGCCAAATGAAAAATATACAATCATTTATCAAACAAAGTGATGATTTTCAGTCCATTTTTAATGGGCTAAAGGAAGGGTTAAAAGAACAGCTGCTCGCCGGACTATCAGGCTCCGTCAGATCTTTATTTACAGCCGCTATATCAGACGAACTTAAGCGGCCGATGTTTATTGTGACTCACAACTTGTATCAAGCGCAGAAGGTAACAGATGATCTTGCCAGTGTGATTTCAGATCGCTCGGTCCTTCTTTATCCTGTTAATGAACTCATTGCTTCAGAAATTGCCGTTGCCAGCCCTGAGCTCAGAGCACAGCGTCTAGATGTTCTGAACCGGCTGGCGAATGGAGAAAACCCCATTATCGTCACACCGGCTGCAGCGGTGCGCAGAATGCTTCCGCCAGTTGAGCTCTGGAAGGAGAGTCAGATCCATTTAAAGCTCGGTGAAGAAATTGATTTGGAGGCGTTTTCAAAACAACTTGTACAAATCGGTTATGACCGGACGTCGATGGTTGCTGCGCCCGGAGATTTTAGTGTGCGCGGAGGAATCATTGATATTTATTCGTTAACGGAAGATCATCCGATCCGTATTGAGCTGTTTGATACAGAAGTAGACTCGATTCGAACGTTCCACTCAGATACACAGCGTTCATTAGAAACACTTCAAGAGATTAAAATCGGTCCCGCAAAAGAGCTGATTGTGAGAGGTTCTGAACGAGTGAGAGCCATTGAACAGCTTGATCAAGGACTTGCGAAGAGCTTAAAGAAATTTAACTCAGACCAGCAAAAAGAACTGCTTCATCAACATATTTCTGCTGATCGAGAGAAGCTGCTAGAAGGTATCGTGACACAGGAAATGACGAAGTACCTGTCCTATTTCTATGAAAAGCCTGCTAGTTTGCTAGATTACACATCACAGGATACGATTATTATTTTAGATGAAATTAGCAGAATTCAGGAGATGGAAGAACAGCTTGAACAGGAAGAAGCTGATTGGACAATTAGCCTGCTTGAAGAAGGTAATATCCTTCATGATTTATCCCTTTCTTTCCCGTTCCAACAACTGATCAATCAGCAATCGCGGTCTATTCTGTACTACTCCTTGTTTCTGAGACATGTCCAGCAGACAAATCCGCAAAATATCGTCAATGTATCTAGTAAGCAAATGCAGAATTTCCACGGGCAGATGAATGTGCTTGCGAGTGAAATTGAACGCTACAAAAAACAACAATACACAGTTGTCTTCTTAGGTGCGGATGAAGAGCGGACAGATAAACTATCTTCTGTCTTACATGATTATGACATTGAAGCCGCTCTTGCCAAGCCGGACGCCGAGCTTGTAAGAGGACAGGTGTATATTTTACAAGGTGAGCTGCAAACAGGCTTTGAACTGCCGTTATCGAAAATTGCCGTGATCACAGAAGGCGAGCTCTTCAAGAAACGTGTGAAGAAGCAGGCACGTAAGCAAAAGCTGACCAATGCAGAGCGAATTAAGAGCTATTCAGAGCTTCAAGTCGGCGATTATGTGGTGCACATTAACCACGGAATCGGTAAGTATTTAGGAATTGAAACGCTTGAAATCGGCGGCATTCATAAAGATTATTTAAATATTCATTATCAAGGAAGCGACAAGCTTTATGTACCGGTTGAACAAATTGATCAGGTGCAGAAGTATGTCGGATCAGAAGGTAAAGAACCAAAGCTGTACAAACTAGGCGGCAGCGATTGGAAACGTGTGAAGAAAAAAGTGGAAACATCTGTACAGGACATCGCAGATGATCTCATTAAGCTGTATGCGGAACGTGAGGCAAGCAAAGGGTATGCCTTCTCGCCTGATCATGAGATGCAGCGCCAGTTTGAATCAGCGTTCCCTTACCAGGAAACAGATGATCAAATCCGTTCGATTCACGAAATCAAACAAGACATGGAGCGGGAGCGTCCAATGGACCGCCTGCTTTGTGGAGATGTGGGATATGGAAAAACAGAAGTGGCGATTCGAGCGGCCTTCAAAGCCATTGCTGACGGAAAACAGGTTGCTCTGCTTGTACCGACAACAATCTTAGCGCAGCAGCATTTTGACACGATTATGGACCGATTCCAAGACTACCCTGTCAAAATCGCTCAGCTGAGCCGTTTCCGTACAAGAAAAGAAACAACCGAAACGTTAAAAGGGCTGAAAAACGGAACGATTGATATGGTCATCGGCACACACCGTTTGCTTTCTAAAGATATTGTCTATAAAGACTTAGGTTTGTTGATCATTGACGAAGAGCAGCGTTTTGGTGTGACGCATAAAGAGAAAATTAAACAGATGAAAGCCAATATCGATGTACTGACATTAACGGCTACGCCAATTCCGCGTACGCTGCATATGTCTATGCTTGGCGTACGGGATTTATCGGTTATTGAGACACCGCCTGAAAACCGTTTCCCTGTTCAAACCTATGTGGTCGAGTACAATGGCGCTTTAGTCAGAGAAGCGATTGAGCGAGAACTAGCACGCGGCGGTCAAGTGTACTTTCTTTACAACCGTGTTGAAGATATTGAACGCAAAGCAGATGAAATCTCCATGCTAGTCCCAGACGCGAAAGTCAGCTATGCACATGGGAAAATGAGTGAGAACGAGCTGGAATCAGTGATGATCAATTTCCTTGAAGGTGAATCAGATGTATTGGTCAGTACCACCATCATTGAAACGGGAGTCGACATTCCAAATGTGAACACGCTCATCGTCCACGATGCGGATAAAATGGGGCTTTCTCAGCTGTACCAGCTAAGAGGACGAGTAGGACGTTCGAATCGTGTCGCATATGCTTATTTCACGTATCGAAAAGATAAAGTTCTGTCTGAAGTAGCAGAGAAGAGACTTCAAGCTATTAAAGAATTCACAGAGCTCGGATCAGGATTTAAAATTGCGATGCGTGATTTAACGATTCGAGGAGCAGGAAATTTACTTGGTGCACAGCAGCATGGATTCATTGATTCTGTTGGATTCGACCTCTATTCTCAAATGCTGAAAGAAGCCATTGAGGAAAGAAGAGGCGATACAACGGCTCAAGATAAATTCGAACCGGAAATCGATCTGCAAATCGATGCCTACATCCCGGACACTTACATTTCGGATGGGAAGCAAAAGATCGAGATGTATAAACAGTTCAGAGCGATTGGATCAATTGAAGAGCGAAAAGAGCTTCAAGATGAAATGATCGACCGATTTGGTGAATATCCGCAAGAAGTGGCGGACTTGTTCACGATTGCGACGATGAAAGTATACGCAGTGCAGGAACGTGTCGAACTGATCAAGATGGAGAAAGGCATTGTCAGGCTTACTCTTGAAGAGCAAGCAAGCAGTGAAATCGACGGTCAAAAATTATTTGCGCTCAGCAGTAAATATGGCCGTGATATAGGCTTGGGAATGGAAGGCAGCAAGCTGATTATTTCTGTCCAAACGAAAGGCAAGAAGACCGAGGAATGGCTTGAGATCGTTCTGAATATGCTTCGAGGCCTTCAAGAAGTGAAAAAAGAAACCATTCCATCTTCATAAAATTTTGTTTGTCTCTCGTGTATATTACGTTTGATGTGACGGATACTAAACTCAGGGTCAAGTGGTGAATGTTGCATAAAGTGGACGCTTTTGTTCCATTCACCCAACACATCATCAAACGAAAGAGAGGCAGCAGTGAATGAAAGCAACTGGAATTGTACGCCGCATCGATGATCTAGGTAGAGTGGTTATTCCGAAGGAGATTCGCAGAACATTGCGCATCCGGGAAGGAGATCCGCTTGAGATTTTCGTCGACCGCGATGGAGAAGTGATTTTGAAGAAATATTCGCCGATTAGTGAGCTAGGAGACTTTGCGAAGGAATATGCTGATGCATTATTCGACAGTTTGGGTCATTCCATCCTGATCTGTGATCGAGATACGTATATTGCTGTATCCGGCAGTTCGAAAAAAGAGTACTTAAACAAATCCATCAGTGATTTACTTGAACGAACAATGGACCAGCGTAATTCTGTATTAGAAGAAAGCAAAAAAGAAATTCAACTTGTCGATGGTATTGATGATGACGTATCTGCTTATACCATTGCACCTATTGTTGCAAACGGAGATCCGATTGGCGCCGTCGTCTTATTTTCTAAAGAGCGTTCAATGGGAGAAGTGGAGCATAAAGCGGCAGAAACGGCAGCTGGCTTCTTAGCCCGTCAAATGGAACATTAGGTCTAATAATTCTATATCATATAGATAAAACGAAAGAATGCCGATGAAATCATTTGATTTTGTCGGCGTTTTTTATATGGGATGAAACAAAACGAGGAATGTGCCGTCTACTTTTTAGAAAGAAACGGCTTTTCATTCACGTATGATATAATGAGTGCGTTTAACTGTAGATCTATTTTTAAAGGAGTCATCCATGAAAAATGCTGTGAATCAGCCGCATTGGCTTTTCCAGGGTGCGGTGATTTTGACCATCGCAGGCTTGTTATCAAAGGTACTAAGTGCCGTTTATCGTGTTCCGTTCCAGAACATCGTAGGGGACACAGGGTTTTATATTTATCAGCAAGTGTATCCCTTCCTTGGCATTGCCATCATGCTTGGCACCACAGGGTTTCCTGTCATGGTGTCCAAGCTTCTGAGTGAGCATGGGGAAGAGAATCGAAGGATCATTACAAGGGTATCCTTGGTCTATATCACTTTACTGAGCTTGGTCTTATTTCTTTGTCTTTACATAGGAGCAGGCAGAATTGCGAGCCTTATGGCGGACAGTCAATTAATCCTGCTCATCCAAATGAGTGCTTTCGTGTTTTTATTTCTTCCGCTTACCGTGATGCTGAGGGGAGTTTTTCAGAGTGACGGTATGATGCTTCCAACGGCTATTTCTCAATTGGTGGAGCAACTCATCAGGGTAGGCGTCCTGCTTGTTTTATCCTTCTATTTCGTGAGGCGCGGCTATTCGCTTTATGAAACAGGGGCGGGTGCGGTCTTCTCCTCCATAGCGGGGAGTGCGGCCTCGCTTATACTACTTCTTTTTCTTTGGCTGACATACCGAAAACAGCCTGCTGCAAGTATGACAAGCAAACAGGCGACACTTCGGAAAAAGGATGTTTTGAAGAGTTTGGTGCTGTATACATTCACGATTTGTGTCAGCGGACTGCTCATTTTATGGATGCAAATGGTTGATGCCTTTCATCTGTATGCGTTGCTGTGCAGTGAGGGTCTGAGTGAAGCCGCGGCAAAAGCGGCAAAAGGTGTGTATGACCGAGGACAGCCGTTCTTACAGCTAGGGACGGTGTTTGCCATTAGCATCGGAACCTCTCTTGTGCCATTTTTATCGGCGGCCATGAGGAATGGAGAGCATGAAGCGATAAGGCAAAAAGTGCATACATCGTTTAAGACCACGTCGGTTTTAGGGATTGGTTCAGCAGTTGGGCTGATTTGTATTCTAGCGTCAGTCAATACCATGCTTTTTCGTAATGACTTAGGCACCGATGCGCTGCAAATATTCTGTATTTCCATCGCATTTACATCGATTGCGATTACGCAAGCATCTTTACTTCAAGGGCTCGGGCATACTGTGTATCCGGCTGTTGTGGTGATTCTCAGTGTGCTGGTGAAATGGATACTAACGCTTGCACTTGTCCCGCTATTTGGCATCTACGGTGCCGCATGGTCAACCGTATGTGGTTTTCTCGCTGCGGCTCTGCTCAATGCCGTTTATTTGAGGCATAAAGGATGGATTTCGTTGAGAGAGCTGTTCCCAGTGAAAATTCTTTTATCGGCTGCTTTCATGGCCATTGTCTTAATAGGGTATCAGGCACTGTTTTCTTGGGTCATTCCCTTTGAAAAACGTCCTTTTTTCGTTTTAGAGAGCCTGACGTCAGTTTTTATTGGTGGTTTCGCCTTTTTATATAGTATTCTTAAGCTAGAAGTATTTACGGACAAGGAATGGAGACTCATTCCATTAGGAGAAAAGATTTTATATTTTAAACAGATGAGAGGGAATCGAAATGGCAGGTAAGATTACCGTTGTCGGTCTCGGGGCAGGCGACATGGATCAGCTGACGCTCGGTGTATACAAGCAGCTGAAGCAGGCGAAAGAAGTATTTATGAGAACGCAGGATCATCCGCTTACCGCAGAGTTGATGCAGGAGGTCTCATCGCTGACCTTTTTTGATGAGATTTATGAAAAGCACGATCAGTTTGATTCGGTATATCAGGAAATCACTGAAATTTTATTTACAGAGGCTGCGGAAAAGGATATTGTGTACGCAGTACCAGGACACCCATTTGTCGCAGAAAAGACCGTCCAGCTATTAGTTTCTCAGCAGCAAGAGCGCGGGATTGAGGTGTCTGTTGCTGGTGGACAAAGCTTTTTGGATGCGACGTTTAACTCCTTGCAGATTGACCCAATCGAGGGATTACAATTCGTTGATGCAGGAGATATGAGAGCGGACGATCTGAAATTGACCCAGCATGTCCTCATTTGTCAGGTATATGATCAGCTGACCGCTTCGAATGTGAAACTCACGCTGATGGAAAAGCTTCCTGACGATTATGAAGTCTATATTGTGACTGCGGCTGGAAGCAGTCAGGAACAGATTACTGCCGTTCCTTTATTTGAACTTGATCGAGATGTGTCGATAAATAACTTAACGAGTGTTTATGTACCTCCGATTCAAGATGAAAAGCTGCTTTATCAACAATTTGACACTTTCCGTGACGTCATACGTACATTAAGAGGTCCGGGCGGCTGTCCATGGGATCAAAAACAAACCAATGAGTCACTTAAACCATATTTAATTGAAGAATGCTATGAACTGCTTGAAGCGATCGATGAAGATGATCCAGACCATATGGTGGAAGAGCTCGGAGATGTGCTGCTGCAGGTGTTACTTCACGCCCAAATTGGTGAAGATGACGGCTTTTTCTCAATTGATGACGTCATCCAGCATGTCACAGAAAAAATGATTCGTAGACATCCCCATGTGTTTGGTGACACAAATGTTTCTGAAGCAGCAGATGTGGTCGCCAACTGGGAAAAAATCAAGCAGCAGGAGAAGCCGGAGCGGGCAGCCTCCATTTTGCAATCCATCCCGGCGACGCTTCCAGCACTAACAAAGGCATATAAGCTCCAAAAGAAAGCCGCCAAAGTAGGCTTTGATTGGACAGATGTGAAAGATATTTGGAACAAATACGAAGAAGAGAAGCAGGAATTTCTCGTTGAAGTGGCAGAGAAGCCGGACGAAAGTGCAACGAAGCAGATGAAAGATGAATTTGGAGATCTTTTGTTTGTTCTCGTCAACATTGGAAGGTTCTATCAGCTAGAGCCTGAAACGGCACTCGCTTCCGCCAACACAAAATTCATGCGTCGCTTTCTGCATATCGAACAAAAAGCAAAGGACATGGGACGTTCATTAGAGGACTTAACGCTAGAGGAAATGGACGATCTATGGAACGATGCCAAACGTATAGAAAGAGGTGAGCATACATGAGACTAGATAAATTTTTAAAAGTGTCCCGTTTAATTAAAAGAAGAACATTGGCAAAAGAAGTAGCTGATCAAGGCAGAATTTCTATTAACGGCACACAGGCGAAAGCTAGCTCTGACGTGAAAGAAGGAGACGAGCTTCAAATCCGTTTTGGTCAAAAACTTGTGACGGTTCAAGTCAACGAGTTAAAGGACACGACGAAAAAAGAAGAAGCCGCTGGCATGTATACTGTGCTAAAAGAAGAAAAAACAGCAGAATAGGGCTTGTTCTAAATGATCCTCCTGTCACATACAATGCAGTAACAATGCAAGTATGAGATATGGGGGATGTATAAATGAATCAATATTATAATCAACCTCAAGGCACGAAGCTGTCATCAGAAGCGGAGCACAATATCACAATGCGAAACAGAAAGCATTTAGATATTACCGGCGTCAAACAGGTGGAAAGCTTTGATAATGAAGAATTTCTGCTTGAGACAGTCATGGGGATTCTCGCTATCCGTGGAGAAAATCTGCAAATGAAAAACCTAGACGTCGAAAAAGGTGTTGTGTCGATTAAAGGACGTGTCTTTGACTTAATTTATGTAGATGAGCAGCACGGGGAGAAAGCTAAAGGGTTTTTTAGCAAGCTGTTTAAATGACGCTGACAGTCCAGTTTTATACGATGCTTTCGATGGTAGCGATGGGCATCTGGCTGGGCGCATCGCTTGATACGTACAAGCTGTTTGTGAATCGGGAAAAGACAGCAAAATGGCTTTTGGTCATACACGATCTCCTTTTTTGGCTGGTACAGGGCCTCTTATTCTTTTATGTCCTGCTGCTGACAAATGAAGGAGAATTCAGGCTTTATATCTTTCTAGCCGTTGCACTAGGTTTTTCGATGTATCAGGCATTGATGAAACAGCTGTATATGAACATTCTCAAGTTTATGATGATGTGTGTGTATCAGACCGCTCTCGTCCTTAAACGGCTGGTTATGTCCATCGTCTTCCAGCCAATCCGCTGGCTGCTGACCTTAATCATAAGTGCTATTATGTTCTTGCTCCACTTGCTCTTACGTCTTGTTCATTTTACGTTTCGGCTCGTGTGGAAGGTGCTGTCGATTGTTTGTTATCCGCTCATCTGGTTACTCAATGTGACCATTATTCATCGGATTCCCGAAAAATGGCGAACATCAATGAGATTGTTTTTCTCAAAAGGAGCAGGAATTTTACAAGGCACCAAGAAATTATCTGGTACCATCAAAACGAAATGGAAACAATTCTGGACAAAGTAAGAGAGGAGGCCTTCAACCTTGAATAAGAGAAAAAGAAATATCGCACAAATTCAAAATGATTACCAAAAACAAATGGAACAGCAAGCACAGCGCTTAAAACGCAAACGCCGTGGACTCCTTAGAAGGCTTACCGTGTTTGGTGTGATTGTGCTCATGTTTGCTGTCTTGGTGACAAGTGCCCTCTGGTCGCAATCGTCCTCATTAAAGGAAAAAGAAGAGAAGAAGGTTGCGCTTGAAAAAGAATTGAAGCAATTACAAACAAAGCAGGAAGATATTTCTGATGAAATTAAAAAGCTGAAAAGCAAAGAATACGTACTCGAACTGGCACGACGAGACTATTATATGTCCAAAAAAGGCGAAAAAATCTTTGATGTGGGCAATAAGAGCGATTAGCCTTGTTGACACTTAAAATTCAGTTTATGTATAATTGAACAAATGAGATTTTTTTATAAGTCTAAGGAGGAGCACTTTTTTTATGTCGATTGAAGTTGGCAGCAAGTTACAAGGGAAAGTTACGGGCATTACAAATTTTGGAGCTTTTGTGGAGTTGCCAGGCGGTTCAACTGGTCTCGTTCATATCAGTGAGGTAGCCGATAACTATGTAAAAGATATTAATGAGCATTTAAAAGTCGGTGAACAAGTTGAAGTGAAAGTGATTAACGTTGAAAAAGACGGTAAAATCGGCTTGTCCATTAAAAAAGCAAAAGATCGTCCTCAACAACAACAATCAAGACCGAGCAGAAATGATTTCCGTCCGAAGGAATCGTTTGAGCAAAAAATGAACAAATTCTTAAAAGATAGTGAAGACCGCTTAACATCTTTAAAACGTAACACGGAATCAAAACGTGGGGGACGCGGAGCAAGAAGAGGTTAACTTGTTGCTGCTTTCTATATATCTTTCACAACAAAGCACCTGCTGTCCGCAGGTGCTTTTTTTCTTGATCCATACGACATTTTTTGAGATTTCGTCATTTAATTTAAAACTTTCTATTGACGGACAAGCGATTCCTTTGTATTATAGATCTTGTGCTTCTTAGCGCATTTTTATTATGGCGGTGTAGCTCAGCTGGCTAGAGCGTACGGTTCATACCCGTGAGGTCGGGGGTTCGATCCCCTCCGCCGCTATCCTTTTTAGTAGAACATAAAAGCAAGGCCCGTTGGTCAAGCGGTTAAGACACCGCCCTTTCACGGCGGTAACACGGGTTCGAATCCCGTACGGGTCATCTTCAAAACAGCTTTCTTTAGGAAGGCTGTTTTTTTGTGTCTTCGTAAAATTCTGATGAAAGACATCGACTTTCATGAAAGTATGCCTCTTTGACGAATAAAGCGTCGAACGTTTTATGGAAACGACAACTTCTTTTGACAAAATTTCTTTTTCACCTTCGCTATAATGACAAGCAACGAATATCAGGTGGGGGATGAAAAGATGGAAAAACTAGAAAGAAGAACTGATTTAACAGGAGCGGGGTTTGAAAGAATCAGTGCAGGGTTAAAAAAGATGAAAAACCTGTTTCTTCATCACACGCATTCTCTTTTTTTCTATAAAGGGTTTATTTATGTTGTTCTTGGTTTTTTATTAGGACGAGCCTTTATTTTATCTGAAATTATGCCGTTTGCTCTGCCTTTCTTTGGCTCCATGCTGCTTATCAAAAGAGATAAGGCCATGCTTGCTTGTCTCGCTTTACTCGCTGGAGCCATGACGATATCACCTCAAAACGCATTGTTTGTGTTTGCGTCGTTAATCGTGTTTCTCCTTATGTCCAAGGTGGTTTCTTTCATCATCAAAGACCCAGTGAAAACATTGCCGGTTGTCATTGTGCTGTCGATGCTGATCACCCGAGGAGCATTTGTTTACCTAGAGCAAGGTGCTGTGCAAAGCTACGATTACGTCATGGCGGGTGTTGAAGCAGGACTTGCCTTCATTTTGACACTGATTTTCCTTCAAAGCCTGCCGATTTTTACAGTCAGGAAAATCAAACACTCCTTAAAGGTTGAAGAAATTATTTGCTTTATGATTTTAATTGCCTCAGTTTTAACAGGTCTGGCTGGCATCACATTTCAAGGGATGCAGGCAGAGCATATTTTGTCACGTTATGTAGTGCTGAGCTTTGCTTTTATTGGAGGAGCCAGTATTGGTTGTACGGTGGGTGTCGTGACAGGATTAATTCTCGGTCTCGCTAACATCGGAAACCTTTATCAGATGAGTCTTCTTGCCTTTTCAGGCTTATTAGGGGGACTGCTGAAAGAGGGGAAGAAAGCAGGCGCAGCCATTGGCTTAATTGTGGGTTCCTTACTTATTTCCCTATACGGAGAAGGATCAGCAGGTCTCGTGACCACGCTGTATGAATCACTTATTGCAGTTGCGCTCTTCTTACTCACGCCACAATCAGTGACCTCTAAGGTAGCGAAATATATTCCTGGTACGGTAGAGCATGTACAGGAACAGCAGCAATACGCCCGGAAAGTACGAGATGTGACAGCAAAAAAGGTAGACCAATTTTCTAATGTATTTCATGCGCTGTCTGAGAGTTTTGCGACATTTTACGAATCCATTCCTGAAGAAAAGAAGCAGGAAGAGGATGTAGATCTTTTTTTAAGTACGATCACAGAACGATCCTGTCAAACGTGCTATAAGAAAAATAAATGCTGGGTGCAGAACTTTGATACAACCTATGAACTGATGAAACAAGTTATGCATGAATCTGATGAAAAAACCTACGAGCATAACCGGAAATTGAAGAAGAAATTTAGCCAGCACTGCTCAAAATCAAAACATGTCGAGGAATTGATTGAAGAGGAGATCGCTTACTATAAAGCCAACCAGACCCTGAAGAAAAAGGTCCAAGACAGCAGACGACTTGTAGCCGAACAGCTGATGGGGGTCTCACAAGTGATGGAGGATTTTTCCCGGGAAATAAAACGAGAAAGAGAACAGCATTTTATTCAAGAAGAGCAGATGATAGAAGCACTTCAGCACTTTGGGATTGAAATTCAGCAAGTAGAAATTTATAGCTTGGAGCAGGGGAATGTCGATATTGAAATGAGAATCCCATATTGCCAAGGACATGGTGAATGTGAAAAAATCATCGCTCCCATGCTCTCAGATATTTTAGAAGAACAGATTTTAGTCAAAGCAGAGCAGTGTGCAGAGCACCCAACAGGCTATTGCCACGTTGTATTTGGCTCTGCAAAATCATATCGAGTGGCTACAGGCGTAGCGCATGCAGCGAAAGGCGGAGGGTTAGTGTCTGGGGATAGCTACAGCATGATGGAGCTGGGTGCGGGCAAATATGCCGCAGCTATTAGTGATGGAATGGGCAATGGAGCAAGGGCTCATTTTGAAAGCAATGAAACGATTAAGCTGTTAGAAAAAATATTGGCGTCAGGTATCAATGAAAAAGTGGCAATCAAAACCATTAATAGTATTTTATCTTTACGAACGACGGATGAAATCTATTCTACATTAGATTTATCAATTATTGATTTACAGGATGCGAGCTGTAAGTTCCTCAAGATTGGTTCAACACCCAGCTTTATTAAACGGGGTGATCAGGTGATGAAGGTACAAGCGAGCAACTTACCGATTGGGATTATTGATGAATTTGAAGTGGAGGTAGTGAGTGAACAGATGAAGGCAGGAGATCTGCTGATTATGATGAGTGATGGCATTTTCGAAGGACCAAAGCATATTGAAAATCATGATCTGTGGGTGAAGCGCAAAATGAAAAGCTTTAAAACAGAAGATCCGCAAGAGATTGCTGATTTATTAATGGAAGAGGTCATTCGAACAAGAGCGGGTCAAATTGACGACGATATGACGGTTGTTGTCATCAGGCTTGATCACAACACACCAAAATGGGCATCCATTCCGACTGGTACATTCTATCTTGAGAAACAAGAGATTTCTTAAAATATCGTATAATATGAATTTCTTCTGGCGATGATGGGGATATAAAGCATTCAGTTACGATCCCAGGAGGAATGAAGATGCGAAAAGGTCACGTAAACCAAATCTTATTGATTACAGATGGCTGCTCAAATCACGGGGAAGATCCACTTGCGATTGCCTCATTGGCAAAAGAACAAGGGATTACAGTCAATGTCATTGGCATTATGGAGGAAAACAGACACGATCATGAAGCGATGAAAGAAGTCGAGGGGATTGCCCTCGCAGGCGGAGGCATCCATCAGGTTGTCTACGTCCAGCAGTTATCTCAAACGGTACAAATGGTCACAAAAAAAGCGATGACACAAACCTTACAAGGTGTTGTGAATAAAGAATTGCAGCAAATACTTGGCAAAGACACTGAAATTGAAGAGCTTCCGCCTGATAAGCGTGGGGAAGTGATGGAAGTAGTCGATGAGTTAGGAGAGACGGTTCATCTTCAAGTACTTGTGCTTGTTGATACAAGTGCAAGTATGAAACCGAAGCTGCCGACCGTTAAAGAAGCACTCATCGATCTCTCTATTAGTTTAAATTCAAGAATTGGTGAAAATCAGTTTGGGATGTGTATATTTCCCGGGAAAAACTCAGATGCTGAAATTGTGTTGAATTGGACGCCTCGATTCGATTCGTTATCATCTATTTTCCCGAAACTGACCACGGGAGGAATTACTCCAACTGGACCAGCGCTTCGAGAAGCACTCCAGCATTTCAAATCAGTTCGTTCGCGTAAAGGGCTGCTTGAAGCAAAGGAAGAGCATGATAATGAATTCGGCTTCTAACATTCCGTTAGGCACGTTGATTCAAGGAAAATGGCATCACCATCATTACCGCATTGTAAAAGAGCTGGGAAAAGGGGCGAACGGTATTGTCTATCTAGCCGAATCGCCAAATGGTCAAGTAGCCCTTAAAGTGAGTGATGACAGTATGCTCATTGCATCTGAAGTCAATGTATTAAAATCCTTTTCTAAGGCTCCTGTGAAAACCATGGGGCCTTCTTTTTATGATATGGATGATGCGATTTATCCCGGTATGCTTCAAAAGCGTTCCTTTTATGTGATGGAGTATGTCAGAGGCCCGTTACTGCTTGAATTTGTAAAACAAAAAGGTGATGAGTGGATCGTCGTTTTAATGGTTCAGCTTTTATCTAACCTGGCTCATTTACATCAGGAAGGCTGGATTTTTGGTGACTTGAAGCCAGATAATCTCATCGTGTCAGGTCCCCCAGCCGCGATCCGGTGCATTGATGTAGGAGGAACGACAAAAGCAGGCAGGGCGATCAAGGAGTATACAGAGTTTTTTGATCGAGGCTATTGGGGATTCGGCACAAGAAAGGCAGAGCCATCCTATGATCTGTTTGCCTTAAGTATGGTGATGGTGAATTGTGCGTATAAGAAAGAATTCAAAAAAGGAGCAGAACCGGAAAAGCAGCTTTACAGAGCGATTGAAGGACATCCTTTATTAAAGCGTTATGAAAGGGTGTTAAAGGCTGCTCTACAAGGTAAATATCAATCAGCGGCGGCTATGAAGAGTGCGATGCTGAAAGAAGGACAGCTGATCGCTTCAAGAAAAGCGAGTCAAAAGAAGCAGCAGCAAAAAAACGGGCAAAAGCCCGCTGTTCAACAAAATCAACAGGTGACTTCACGATCGAGAGTTGCAGCAGCAAAAAGAACACCAGTACGCAAAAAATCAGGCGGGCTTTTTGAAACTGTTCTGATCGTTTGCAGTGTACTTGCTCTTTACTGTGCATATGTGGTTTTGTTCCTGCTATAGACCTGTAAAAAAGCAGGCTTCATCTTTGCTTGGAGCTACTGAAAGTGATAGGATATGTATATCTTTAAATTACCTGCTCTTTGTGAGGAGGAAGTTGTGAATAGAATTGAATCATTTTTGAAAAAACATGATGTTTACCTTGAAAATACGACAGTCATTGTCGGGGTTTCTGGCGGACCAGATTCCATGCTTTTACTGCACGAACTAAACAAACGTCGAAAAGGTTCCTATCAGCTGATTGCAGCCCATGTAGATCACATGTTCAGAGGAGAAGAATCCTTAGCTGATTTGGCATTTGTTGAGGCTTACTGCAAGGAGCAAGAGATTCCTTTTGAATCGGCCCGCATACAGGTCACCCAATATGCAAAAGAAAACCGCTTAAACAAACAGGCAGCTGCAAGGGAGTGCAGATATGCTTTCTTTCGTCAATTGATGGAGCAATACAACGCTCAATTTATAGCGCTTGCACATCATGGAGACGACCAAGTAGAAACAATGATGATGAGGCTTGCGAGAGGGACTGTTGGAATAGGACTCGCCGGTATCCAAGCAAAACGTCCTTTTCAAGATGGATGGCTGATTCGGCCGCTCATTGGATATTCCAAGGACGACGTGCTGACAGCTTGTGAAAAAGAACATATTCCCTATGTCATTGATCAAAGCAATCACACTGATGACTACTTGAGAAACCGGATAAGAAGACACATTCTTCCCGTGTTAAAAGAAGAGGCACCTCATGTACATGAAAGCTTTCAGTTTGTAAGTGACATGCTGACTGAGGATGAGCAATACTTGCAGGCATTAACAAAGGAACAAATGAACCAAGTGATAACGAATCAATCGCCTAAGCAAATTAAGATCAAAACGAAGCCTTTGCTTGACCTGCCTTTGCCTTTACAAAGAAGAGGCATTCAACTAATATTAAACTATCTTTATGAAAACACTCAATCAGCGTTTTCAAACCAGCATATTCTAGGGACTTTGGACTGGTTATCTCATACCGAACAACCGTCTGGATCATTAGATTTGCCAAAAGGTTTACAAGCTGTCAAGTCTTATGATTACTGTATGTTTACCTTTGAACGATCGCTTGTACTAGACCAGTCTTATGCTCTTCACTTAAAGGGTGAGCTTGGAGAGGAGCTTATCCTTCCGAATGGGCAGTCTATCGTGGTATCAAATCATGTTCCGAAGGATGCACGGAACGGAAACCATTTTTTCTTGCTTCAAAAAGATCATGTTCGTCTCCCTTTGATCATTCGCTCACGAAAAAATGGTGATCGAATCAAACTTAAAGGGATGAATGGATCAAAAAAGGTGAAGGATATATTTATTGATAAAAAAGTGCCTCTTGCAGAAAGAGACAGCTGGCCGATCGTCACTGACTCGGATCATCAAATCATCTGGATCCCAGGTCTGAAAAAATCCGTTTTTGAAGAAATTGATATGACAAACAGCGATCTCATTGTATTACAATATAGACAGCATGAAAATTTGTAGGGGGCAAGCAAAAGCATGAAACAAGATATTGAAAAGGTTTTGATCTCAGAAGAAGAGATCCAGCAAAAAGTGAAGGAACTGGGTGCAACATTAACCAGCGATTATGATGGTAAATTTCCCCTGGCTATTGGTGTTTTGAAAGGGGCTCTTCCATTCATGGCAGACCTGATCAAACACATTGATACATATTTAGAACTTGATTTTATGGATGTATCTAGCTACGGAAAATCTACCGTATCTTCAGGAGAAGTAAAGATCATTAAGGATCTTGATACTTCTGTTGAAGGAAGAGATATTTTAATTATGGAAGATATCATCGACAGTGGGTTAACTTTGAGCTATCTGGTAGAGCTTTTCCGATACCGTAAAGCAAACTCCATAAAAATTGTGACATTGCTTGATAAACCAAGCGGTCGTAAAGCAGACATCAAAGCAGATTATGTTGGGTTTGAAGTGCCAGATGCATTTGTTGTCGGCTATGGATTGGATTTCGCTGAACGTTACCGAAACCTCCCGTATATTGGAGTGTTAAAACCATCTGTTTACGAAGGCTAATCAGCATACGTATACATGAGGTTATTGGTTGTATTGGAATGATTTTCTATGATACTATTGAACATAGTTGTGCTTACTGTGGGAGGAGGTAAGGAATGAATCGGGTTTTTCGTAATACGATTTTTTATATACTTATTTTATTACTTGTGATAGGGGTAGTCAGTTGGTTAGGATCCCCTAATCAAAAGCCTGAGAACATGTCTTACAGCAAATTTTCGCAAAATCTAAGTGCGGGAAAAGTGGAGAGTATCTCCATTCAGCCTGTAAGAGGGGTTTATGAAATTCGTGGTCAATTAGATGGCGCGAAGAAAGATCAATACTTCATTACCCATGTTCCAGATGGTCAAGGTGTTGACCAGATTTACAGTGCACTGAAGAATACAGATGTAAAAGTAGAACCAGCACCTGAAACAAATGGATGGCTGCAAGTTCTGACAACCATCATTCCGTTTATCATCATCTTTATCCTGTTCTTCTTCTTATTGAACCAAGCTCAGGGCGGTGGAAGCCGTGTGATGAACTTTGGTAAGAGTAAGGCGAAGCTTTACACAGAAGAGAAGAAACGTGTGAAATTTAAAGATGTTGCCGGTGCAGATGAAGAAAAGCAAGAGCTTGTAGAAGTGGTTGAATTCCTAAAGGACCCACGGAAATTTGCGGAGCTTGGCGCAAGAATACCTAAAGGGGTTTTACTAGTAGGGCCTCCAGGTACAGGTAAAACTTTGCTTGCGAGAGCATCTGCAGGAGAAGCAGGCGTTCCTTTCTTCAGCATCAGTGGTTCTGACTTCGTCGAGATGTTCGTCGGTGTCGGTGCATCACGTGTACGTGATTTATTCGAAAATGCGAAAAAGAATGCACCTTGCTTAATCTTTATTGATGAGATTGATGCAGTGGGTCGTCAGCGTGGAGCCGGTCTTGGCGGTGGTCATGACGAGCGTGAACAAACGCTTAACCAGCTTCTTGTTGAAATGGATGGTTTTAGTGCGAACGAAGGTATTATTATCATTGCTGCGACGAACCGTGCAGATATCCTAGATCCTGCATTGCTGCGTCCGGGACGTTTTGACCGTCAAATTACGGTTGACCGACCAGATGTCATTGGCCGTGAAGAAGTACTGAAGGTTCATGCGAAAAACAAACCGCTTGATGATACAGTGAACTTGAAAGCCATTGCAAGCAGAACACCTGGGTTCTCTGGAGCAGATCTTGAGAACTTACTAAACGAAGCAGCGCTAGTTGCTGCCCGTCATAACAAAAAGAAAATCGATATGCGTGATATCGACGAAGCGACTGACCGTGTCATCGCTGGACCGGCGAAGAAAAGCCGCGTCATTTCGAAGAAAGAACGTAATATCGTGGCTTACCATGAAGCAGGTCATACTGTGATTGGACTTATCCTAGACGAAGCGGACATGGTGCATAAAGTAACGATCGTTCCTCGTGGTCAGGCAGGCGGATATGCGGTCATGCTTCCAAGAGAAGACCGTTATTTCCAAACGAAGCCAGAGCTTCTTGATAAAATTGTCGGCTTGCTCGGCGGTCGTGTTGCAGAGGAAATTACGTTTGGTGAAGTAAGCACAGGCGCTCACAACGACTTCCAGCGTGCAACAGGCATTGCAAGAAAAATGGTTACTGAGTTCGGTATGTCTGATAAGCTTGGTCCGCTTCAGTTCGGTCAAGCACAAGGTGGTCAAGTGTTCCTAGGCCGTGACTTTAACAACGAGCCGAATTATAGTGAAGCCATTGCTTACGAGATTGACCAAGAAATTCAGCGTTTCATCAAGGACAGCTACGAACGTGCGAAACAAATTCTCACTGAGAACAAAGATAAGCTAGAAATTATCGCACAAGCCCTTCTAGAAGTTGAAACATTAGATGCTGAGCAAATTAAATCTCTTTACGAAACTGGAAAGCTTCCAGAGCGTATATACGCAGATGACGAAGAGAAAAACGATGATGTGAAAGTGAACATCAAGAAAAAAGAAGAAGATGAGGAGATCTAATCTCCTTCTATGAAAGCTGCCGGGATCACCGGCAGCTTTTTTTTCGATTCATGAATGGATCGGTTTCGAATTGTTTACAAATGGAACTCAATTCGTGTATGGTATGATAGAAAGTCGAAAAATGCTCTTTTTGAGAAACTATTCAAAGTGGTGATGAAGTTGTTACTCGTGATAGATGTAGGAAACACAAATACCGTTTTAGGTGTTTATCATAACGGCGATCTAAACTACCATTGGCGAATTGAAACAAGCCGTCATAAAACAGAAGACGAATTTGGTATGGCCATCAGGTCTTTATTTGATTATGTGGGGCTGATGTTTGATCAAATAGAAGGAATTATCATCTCGTCTGTTGTCCCGCCAATGATGTTTGCACTAGAAAGAATGTGCGAGAAGTACTTTCACTTAACACCCCAAATTGTAGGGCCTGGAATGAAGACTGGATTAAACATTATGTGTGACAATCCAAAGGAAGTCGGGGCTGATCGAATTGTGAATGCAGTAGCGGCGATTCACCTATATGGGGCACCTCTCATTGTGGTAGACTTTGGCACAGCGACAACCTACTGCTATATCAATGAACAAAAACAATACATGGGTGGGGCAATTGCACCTGGTATTACCATCTCAACAGAGGCTTTATATACAAGAGCGGCGAAGCTGCCGAGAATTGAAATTGTCCGTCCAGATCACATTGTTGGAAAAAACACCATTAGTGCGATGCAATCCGGCATCCTTTATGGATATGTTGGGCAAGTCGAGGGAATAGTGAAACGGATGAAGCAGCAAGCGAAACAAACACCGAAAGTCATTGCAACAGGCGGCTTGTCGACATTGATTGGAAATGAATCAGACTGCATTGATATTGTCGATCCGTTCTTAACATTAAAAGGACTTCAACTCATTTATGAGCGTAATCGTGTCGGTGTACTATAGGAGGTTTAAAATCGAATGGATTACTTAGTTAAAGCGTTAGCATATGACGGAAAAGTCCGAGCATATGCTGCAAACACAACAGATACAATCAATGAAGCACAAAGAAGACACCATACATGGCCAACAGCATCAGCAGCGATTGGCAGAACAATGACAGCTACAGTCATGATGGGTGCTATGCTGAAAGGCGAAAATAAGCTAACGGTCAAAATTGAAGGCGGTGGACCAATCGGTGCCATCATTGCTGATGGAAACGCAAAAGGTCAGGTGCGCGGATATGTCTCAAACCCACAAGTCCACTTTGACTTAAATGAACATGGCAAGCTGGATGTCAGACGTGCAGTCGGGACATCTGGAACGTTGAGTGTTGTCAAAGATATCGGACTGAAAGATCACTTTACAGGACAAACGGAGATCGTCTCAGGTGAAATTGGAGATGACTTCACTTATTATCTTGTCTCTTCTGAGCAAGTGCCTTCCTCTGTAGGCGTAGGGGTTCTGGTCAATCCAGATAACTCGATCCTTGCAGCAGGCGGTTTCATCATTCAATTGCTGCCTGGAACAGAAGATGCTGTCATTGAAAGATTAGAAAAGCGGCTCTCAACCATTGAACCTATTTCTAAACTCATTGAAAAAGGGATGACACCAGAAGAAATTTTAGAAGAAGTACTCGGAGAAAAACCTCAAATTTTAGAAACTGTACCTGTCGAATTCTCTTGTAACTGCTCAAAAGAACGTTTTGCTAATGGCATTATCAGCCTAGGGAAAGCCGAAATTGACGACATGATTGAACAAGACGGACAAGCAGAAGCTCAATGCCATTTTTGTAACGAAACGTATGTATTTACAAAAGAAGAGCTAGAAGAGCTACGTGAAGAAATAACCCGCTAAGCTCTAAGCAGCGGGTTTTCTTTTTAGAATGGAAAGGAGACGAAAAATGAGACTAAAAGCAAGAGTGGTATGGACATTTATCCTCGTGTTGCTTATGATCAATGCCGTTGTCATTGCATATGTATTAACAAAGTCGCAAATGTCACAGGCTTCTTCAAATGGGAAGAGCGGTGAAGAAATTGCGTCGATTGGAAAAGAGAAGGTGACGCGTCAAGAATGGTTAAAGAAGATGGAAGACCGCTATGGCAAGGCAACACTTGAGCAAATGATTAATCAGAAGGTGGTCAATCAGCTTGCGAAAGAAAACAAGCTTGAGGTGTCTTCAAAAGAGATCAATCGTGAATTGCTCATGCTTAAAGCGGTATCTAATAATTTCTACGAAGATGGACATACGAGTGAAAAGGAATGGAAAGAACAGATTCGTTATCAAATTTTATTAGAGCAGCTTTTAACGAGAGATGCTGTCGTTTCTGAAAAAGAAGCGAAATCCTTTTATGAAAAAAACAAGGACTTATATCAATATGATGATTCATACCGTATTCGTCATATCGTCGTGAAGACAAAAGGCGAAGCTGAAAATGTATTGAAGGATCTTAAAGGCGGATCTAGCTTCGAAGCGGTGGCAGCTGAACGCTCCATTGACCGCTACACCTCTCCATATGGCGGAGATCTTGGGTTTGTGACAGAAGAACAAGAAAGTATCCCAGCCCTCTACATACAGGAAGCTCAAAAGCTTCAGCCAGACGAATGGACAAAAGAACCGATCGAGACCAAAAACGGGTATGCCATTATTCAACTAAAAGAAAAATTAGATGGCCGCTCCTTCTCTTATGAAGAAGTCAAAGATCAGATCAAAAGGCAGATTGCCATGGAAGACCTAGGTGAAAAGGCGAATGTCAAAACCCTGTGGAAAGAAGCAAAAGTCACATGGTTTTACGATGGCGAGCAGGACTAAAAGCATTGACAAAATTTTTTGAAATTGATAATTTAATATTAATACAATAAAATTACTCGGAGATAGAGGTGTTAGTGATGGCTCGTATTGCAAATTCAGTTTTTGAACTAATAGGAAATACACCAGTCGTTAAATTAAACCGTTTAGTAGATGAAGACAGTGCGGATGTCTACTTGAAACTTGAATATATGAACCCGGGCAGCAGTGTAAAAGATCGTATTGCGTTAGCGATGATCGAAGATGCTGAAGCGAAAGGTACTTTAAAAGCCGGCGACACGCTCATCGAACCAACAAGCGGAAACACAGGGATCGGTCTTGCGATGGTAGCGGCAGCGAAAGGAATTAACTCAATTCTAGTGATGCCAGACACAATGAGTCAGGAGCGCCGCAACCTTTTACGCGCTTATGGAGCAGAGCTTGTATTAACACCAGGTGCAGAAGGAATGAAAGGTGCCATCAAAAAGGCAGAAGAATTGGCAGAAGAGCATGGTTACTTCATGCCTCAGCAATTTAGCAACGAAGCCAATGCGGAGATTCACCGTCGTACTACAGGAAAAGAAATTCTTGAACAGTTTGACGGCGAGCTTGATGCATTTATTGCAGGTGTTGGTACGGGCGGCACGATTACGGGTGCTGGTGAAGTCCTAAAAGAAGCCATCCCATCGATTCAGCTTTATGCGGTAGAGCCGACAGATTCTCCTGTATTATCAGGCGGAAAGCCAGGCCCGCATAAAATCCAAGGGATAGGAGCAGGTTTTATCCCTTCAATCTTGAACACGGAAGTATATGACGGTATTATCCAAGTGAAAAACGAAGATGCATTTGAGCTTGCAAGAAAAGCAGCGAAAGAGGAAGGGATCCTTGGCGGTATTTCTTCAGGAGCAGCTATTTACGCAGCACTTCAAACAGCGAAGAAGCTTGGTAAAGGGAAAAAGGTTCTGGCAATCATCCCAAGTAATGGGGAGCGTTACCTCAGTACACCTCTTTATCAATTCGATTAAACCAATTACCCCAGCATTTGCTGGGGTTTTTTTATGAAATCTGTAGATGGAAAGCAAATACTATTTTCTAAATAAATTGGATTGCATTACAATAAGATTAATGAAAATGAAAAAGGATGATAACATGACACAACGCAGGCCGATGGGCATCAAAATTCCTTTTACGAAAGATGCTTTCCTGAAAAGATACGAACAATTAACTGCTGGCGAAACACACCATGTTCTTCTTGAAAGTGCTCGCGGCGGTTCATACAGCATTGCTGGCATTCACCCGGTTGCTAAAGCGAAGGGGAAAGACGGGATGACAACCATCCATTATCAAGATGAGGTGCTGTTCAAAGAAGGCGATCCATTCAGAGCGTTTACGGATTGGTTCCAAACCCTTCAAACCGAAACGAATGAGGAATACCCTGATTTTCAAGGCGGGGCGATTGGATTTTTAAGCTATGATTATGCTAGATATATTGAGCATTTTAAGATGCTGTCCATTGATGACCTGAAAACACCTGATCTTTATTTTCTCGTGTTTAATGATGTTGCGGTCTTTGATCATGAAGAAAACGTGCTGTGGCTGATCACTCACACAGAGGGAGCGGAACCTGTGAGTGACACTCATCAAAGACTCGAAGATTTGAAGCGAAAGTGGACAAGCTCTTCAGATGAATCAGCGCAATCTCCTGTTCATGAATCTTCTGCAGAATTTGTATCAGCAGCACCGTTTACCGAAGAAACCTTTGGAGAAGCAGTAGAGAAAATTAAGCAATATATCGCAAGCGGTGATGTGTTCCAAGTGAATTTATCCATCAGACAAGATGAACAGCTCCACACACATCCGTATGATTTATACAAAACGTTACGTCAAGTCAATCCATCTCCGTATATGTCTTATCTGCACACGCCTGATTTCCAGATTGTTTGTGGATCTCCAGAGCTGCTTATTAAGAAAAAGGGGAATCAATTAGAAACAAGACCGATTGCGGGTACAAGATCAAGAGGCAAAGACGACGCTGAGGATCAAGCGCTGGCAAAAGAGCTCATTGAAAATGAAAAAGAACGCGCAGAGCATGTGATGCTCGTGGATCTTGAGCGGAATGACCTTGGACGTGTGTCTACTTATGGCTCAGTAAAAGTGAACGAATTTATGGCGATTGAGAAATATTCACACGTGATGCACATTGTATCCAACGTACAAGGGGAACTGCGTGATGATTGTGATGCAGTAGATGTCATGAGAGCTGTATTCCCAGGCGGAACAATTACAGGTGCTCCAAAGGTGAGAACAATGGAAATCATAGAAGAGCTTGAGCCGACAAGGCGTGGGCTTTATACTGGATCTATAGGCTGGTTTGGATTCAATCAAGATATGCACTTTAACATCGTCATTCGTACGGCGTATTGTACTGAAGGCAAAGCCTTTATGCAGTCGGGTGCTGGAATCGTCATCGATTCTGTACCAAAGCACGAATACAAAGAATCGATTAAAAAAGCCTATGCAGTGAAAAAAGCATTACAGTTGAGCAAAGAAGAGACTATTTTGAGTTAGAGGTGAGCAGAGCATGATATTAATGATTGATAATTATGATTCATTTACGTACAACCTGGTTCAGTATTTAGGTGAGCTTGGAGAAGAATTGATCGTGAAACGGAATGATCAAGTAACCATTCAAGAAATCGAAGAGCTTAAACCAGATTTTCTCATGATTTCTCCAGGGCCATGCAGTCCTGATGAAGCGGGAATTAGTATGGAGGCGATCAAGCACTTTGCGGGAAGTATTCCGATCTTCGGTGTGTGTCTAGGTCATCAATCCATTGCGCAAGTCTTTGGCGGGGATGTCGTTCGTGCAGAGCGCTTAATGCACGGTAAAACGTCAGAGATTGCACATGACGGAAAAGGCGTCTTCACTGGACTCCAAAATCCGCTTGTCGCAACGAGATATCATTCATTAATTGTCAAAAACGAGACGCTGCCGGAATGCTTTGACGCAACAGCCAGCACAAAGGAAGGCGAGCTCATGGCCATTCGCCATAAAGAGCTGCCAATTGAAAGTGTACAGTTTCATCCTGAATCGATTATGACGTCCTTCGGAAAAGAAATGCTTAAAAATTTCATTGAAACCTATCGGAAAAAGGGGCATGAAGTAAACGCATGATCATTTATCTGAACGGTCAGTATATAGAGGAGAAAGACGCGACTCTTTCTCCTTTTGATCATGGTTTTCTATATGGCATCGGTGTATTCGAAACATTTACCAGCCTGGCAGGACAAGTCTTTCTGTTAGATTGGCACCTTGAAAGGCTCAATGAATCATTGCGTGACCTTTGCATCGAATCCACAATAGAGAAACCATTTGTACTCGACATCATTCATACCTTACTGAATAAAAACGAAATAGCCGGTGGTCATGCGAGAATTCGCTTCAATGTTTCTGCGGGCAGAGGCAATGGATTTTCTGCAGATCCTTATGAAGAGCCTGTCGTTTTTGTCATGATCTCTCCATTCCGGCCCGAATCTGTTTTAGATGAGAAGCAGGGAGTCATTCTTCAAACGAGGAGAAATACGCCGGAAGGTCCAAGGCGCCTCAAGTCTCATCATTATATGAACAACCTGCTGGCTAAAAGAGAAGTGGGAAATGATGCGTCGTTAGAAGGCATCTTTTTAACAAAAGAAAATGATGTGGCAGAAGGAATTACCTCCAATATATTTTGGCGAAAAGATGATGTGATCTATACATCGTCACTTGATACAGGAATTTTAAATGGAGTCACTCGTCGATATTGTATTGAAACGCTTCAAGCTATGGGGGCTTCACTAAAAGTAGGGCGATACCCAGTCTCGCAATTGCTATCAGCTGATGAGGCATGGATGACCAATTCTGTTCAGGGGATTGTGCCCTTCAGAAGTATAGGAGAAATTTCCTTGCCTCAAAACAGCCGGATCATCTCAACAAAGTTGAGAACGCAATATACAAAAGAACGTCTAGATCATAAAGAGTAGGTGGACACAATGACACAACAAGTGATAAAACAGCCTAAAATCATACAAGCCAAGCACCACACCCTTAGTTATGAAGAAAAGACATTGGTCATGGGCATTTTAAATGTCACACCTGACTCTTTTTCAGATGGAGGAAAGTTTAATCAAGTGGATAAAGCGCTGGCTCATGCAGCACAGCTGATAGAAGACGGGGCGCATATGATTGATATTGGCGGAGAATCGACTCGCCCAGGAGCGGCACTTGTCTCAGAACAAGAGGAGCTTTCAAGAGTCATTCCCGTCATTGAAAAGATCACTAAAGAATTGGATGTACCGATTTCCATTGATACGTATAAAGCCCATGTTGCAGATGAAGCGGTGAAAGCTGGAGCTTCCATCATTAATGATGTATGGGGAGCGAAGGCAGATCCTCAAATGGCGCATGTGGCAGCGAAACACAATGTGCCGATTATTTTAATGCACAATCGACCAGAGCGAAACTACACACATCTGATTTCAGATATGATCGCAGATTTGAAAGAAAGTGTTCAAATTGCGAAACAAGCGGGTGTCCGTGATGACATGATCATATTAGATCCAGGTGTAGGTTTTGCGAAAAATAAAGAGGACAACCTGATGGTCATGAATGAGCTCGAACATTTTTGTCACCTTGGTTATCCACTGCTCTTAGCTACATCTCGAAAACGATTCATTGGAGCTGTCTTAGACCTGCCGCCTGAAGAACGTACGGAAGGAACGGGGGCTACGGTCTGCCTTGGGATTCAAAAAGGCAGTGCGATGGTTCGCGTACATGATGTAAAAGAAATCGCAAGAATGGCAAAAATGATGGATGCCATGCTGAATAAGGGAGGCGCTTATCATCGATAAAGTATATGTAAATGGAATGGAATTTTACGGCTACCACGGCGTATTTGCAGAAGAAAATAAATTAGGACAGCGATTCCGTGTGGATTTAACAGCTTCACTTGATTTAAGTAAAGCCGGGCAAACTGATGACCTCAATGAGACCATTAATTATGCAGAGCTCTACCAAATCTGCAAAAGCATTGTAGAAGGTGAATCAGTCAACCTCGTTGAAACACTGACAGAAAGAATTGCGAACCAAGTGTTAAAGGACTTTCCGACAGTTCAGGAATGTACAGTAAAGGTAATTAAACCAGATCCGCCAATTCCAGGACACTATCAGTCCGTTGCAATTGAAATGACGAGATCACGCACATGAACAATACCGCATACATCGCTTTAGGTTCGAACATAGGTAAAAAGGAAACCTATTTAAAAGAAGCTGTCAAAAAACTGCACGAACATCCAGAGGTTCAAGTAGAATTGATCTCCTCTATATATGAAACAACACCTGTAGGTTACGAAAACCAAGATGACTTTTTAAATATGGCTGTGAAAATTTCCACTTCGCTTCGTCCAAATGAACTACTGGTACTTACTCAGAAAATCGAGCAAGAGTTAGGCAGAACAAGAGAAGTGAGATGGGGACCGCGAACGGCTGACCTTGACATTTTACTTTATAATCGTGAAAATATTGAAACAGAACAGCTTGTAGTACCACATCCTAGAATGTACGAACGTTTATTCGTTCTTGTTCCGATGAGTGAGATTTGCCCAGAAATCGGCGAAGTACAAATAAATGCCGTAACAGACCAAGAAGGTGTAAGCATATGGAAAAAGACATGTGGGGTAGAAGAATTCGTGCATACCGAAAGCTAAAAGGGTATACTCAGGAAGGGTTCGCGAAAAGACTAGGCATCTCTGTCTCTGTCTTAGGAGAAATTGAGCGAGGCAATCGATTACCAACAAACCAATTGGTTGGTCAAATAGCAGATGCTTTAAATATAACGGTGGAAGAACTTTCGCCAATTCTTGAAGAAGGAAGGAGGGGAAATGATGTTTAAAATCGGAGATATCGACATTAAAAACAAAGTGGTGCTCGCGCCTATGGCTGGTGTGTGCAACTCTGCCTTCAGACTGACAGTTAAAGAGTTTGGAGCGGGTTTAGTCTGCGCTGAAATGGTCAGTGACAAGGCGATCCTGATCAACAATGCAAGAACAATGGGTATGCTATACATTGATGAACGGGAAAAGCCTTTGAGCCTTCAGATATTTGGAGGTGAAAAAGACACACTCGTCGAAGCGGCAAAGTTTGTAGACCAGAACACAACAGCAGACATTATTGATATCAACATGGGCTGTCCTGTACCGAAGATTACGAAATGTGATGCAGGAGCGAAATGGCTGCTTGATCCAAACAAGATTTATGAAATGGTCTCTGCTGTCGTAGAAGCTGTAGAAAAACCTGTTACGGTGAAAATGAGAATGGGCTGGGACGAAGATCATATCTTCGCTATCGACAATGCCCGTGCTGTTGAACGAGCAGGCGGACAAGCGGTTGCGCTTCACGGACGGACACGTGTGCAGATGTACGAAGGAACAGCGAATTGGGATATTATAAAAGAGGTCAAACAATCTGTTTCCATTCCTGTCATCGGCAATGGAGATGTCAAAACCCCTCAAGATGCAAAACGTATGCTTGATGAAACAGGTGTAGATGCTGTCATGATCGGAAGAGCCGCACTAGGAAACCCGTGGATGATCTATCGAACGGTTCATTATTTAGAAACGGGTGAACTAAAAGAAGAGCCAAATGTACGTGAGAAGATGTCAGTGTGCAAACTTCACTTAGACAGACTCATTGACCTAAAAGGCGAACACGTGGCTGTCAGAGAAATGAGAAAGCACGCAGCATGGTACTTAAAAGGTGTCCGAGGCAATGCGGACGTAAGAAATCAAATCAATCAAAGTGAAACGAGAGCGGAGCTTGTACAAGTTCTTGATGACTTTACGATCGAAGCCGAGGCAAAAGAGCTTCAAAGTATAAAAGTAGGATAAGACTATCTAACTTTTTGTAGCTCACTGCTAGTGCATGTACTGGCAGTTTTTCTGCTTTTCTCTGCAAAATACATTATTGGAGTGATATAAATGAGTAATGAAGGGCTTAATAACGAAGAATTAAATGACCAATTCCAGGTCAGACGTGACAAAATGAATAAAATGAGAGAAGAGGGTATCGATCCATTCGGCGAACGATATGACCGCTCTCATCAATCCGCACAAATTATCGCTGAATATGATGAGTTTTCTAAAGAAGACTTAGAAGAAAAGTCTGCCCAAGTGACAATCGCTGGACGTATGATGACAAAGCGAGGAAAAGGAAAAGCTGGCTTTGCGCATATACAAGACTTAGAAGGACAAATTCAAATATACGTTCGTAAAGATAGTGTAGGAGAAGAAGCTTACGAATTATTCAAAAGCTCAGACCTAGGCGATATCATCGGTGTAACAGGAATGGTATTTAAAACGAACGTAGGAGAACTTTCAATTAAAGCGACTAGCTTTGAGGTTCTCACAAAAGCACTTCGTCCGCTTCCTGATAAATATCATGGACTCAAAGATGTTGAACAACGTTATCGTCAGCGCTACCTTGACCTGATTGTAAATCCAGAAAGTAAGCAGACGTTCATCATGCGAAGCAAGATTATTCAATCCATGAGAAGATACTTAGATTCTAAAGGATACCTAGAAGTTGAAACACCAACAATGCACAGCATCCCTGGTGGTGCATCAGCACGTCCTTTCATTACTCATCACAATGCACTGGATATGCCGCTTTATATGCGTATTGCGATTGAACTGCACTTAAAACGCCTGATTGTCGGTGGCCTAGAGAAAGTATACGAGATTGGCCGTGTATTCCGTAACGAAGGTGTATCGACTCGTCATAACCCAGAATTCACTATGATCGAGCTGTACGAAGCTTACGCAGATTACAAAGACATCATGAACCTAACTGAAAATCTGATTGCTCATATTGCTGAAGAGGTACTAGGAACAACCACTATTCAATATGGAGAAGACGAAATTGATCTCAAGCCTGAATGGAAGAGACTCCATATGGTTGAAGCGGTCAAAGAAGCAACTGGTGTAGACTTCTGGCAGGAGATGTCTGTTGAAGAAGCGAAGCAGCATGCCGCTGATCACGGAATTGAAATCACGAAAAACATGACAGTAGGTCATATCATCAATGAGTTCTTCGAGCAAAAAGTAGAAGAAACATTGGTTCAGCCTACATTTATTTACGGACACCCAGTGGAGATTTCTCCATTAGCTAAGAAAAATCCTGAAGATCCTCGCTTCACTGATCGCTTTGAACTATTTATCGTACGCCGCGAGCATGCTAATGCATTCACAGAGCTAAACGATCCAATCGATCAAAGAGAACGATTCGAAGCTCAATTAAAAGAACGTGAAGAAGGGAATGACGAAGCGCATCTAATGGATGACGATTTTGTTGAAGCATTAGAATATGGTATGCCTCCAACAGGCGGACTAGGAATCGGTATCGACCGGTTAATCATGCTATTAACAAATTCTCCATCAATCAGAGATGTACTGCTTTTCCCACAAATGAGAAACCGTTAATACATCAATCAAAGCGCCATTTTAACTATGGCGCTTTTTATTTTTCATAAAATGAAACTTTTTTTAAAAAAACTATTGCAAGGAAAGAATCAAGATGGTATATTATTATTCGTTGCCGCAAAACAGCAACGAGGTTAAAAAAGAAATTGAAAAAAGTTCTTGACTTTAACCGATACGAAATGTTAAGATATTAAAGTCGCTTACGAGCGATAACGAAAATGATCTTTGAAAACTAAACAAGACAAAACGTACCTGTTAATTCGAGTTTTTATAAAAAAATCCTATGATACATCATAGGTAGTCAGTCAAACTGGCGAGGCAGGAAATGATCACATGCTAAGTTCGCTACATCGTGTAGCAACGCATGTGTGATATGCATCCTGCATACCTCGGAGAGTTTGATCCTGGCTCAGGACGAACGCTGGCGGCGTGCCTAATACATGCAAGTCGAGCGGACAGAAGGGAGCTTGCTCCCGGATGTTAGCGGCGGACGGGTGAGTAACACGTGGGTAACCTGCCTGTAAGACTGGGATAACTCCGGGAAACCGGAGCTAATACCGGATAGTTCCTTGAACCGCATGGTTCAAGGATGAAAGACGGTTTCGGCTGTCACTTACAGATGGACCCGCGGCGCATTAGCTAGTTGGTGGGGTAATGGCTCACCAAGGCGACGATGCGTAGCCGACCTGAGAGGGTGATCGGCCACACTGGGACTGAGACACGGCCCAGACTCCTACGGGAGGCAGCAGTAGGGAATCTTCCGCAATGGACGAAAGTCTGACGGAGCAACGCCGCGTGAGTGATGAAGGTTTTCGGATCGTAAAGCTCTGTTGTTAGGGAAGAACAAGTGCGAGAGTAACTGCTCGCACCTTGACGGTACCTAACCAGAAAGCCACGGCTAACTACGTGCCAGCAGCCGCGGTAATACGTAGGTGGCAAGCGTTGTCCGGAATTATTGGGCGTAAAGGGCTCGCAGGCGGTTTCTTAAGTCTGATGTGAAAGCCCCCGGCTCAACCGGGGAGGGTCATTGGAAACTGGGAAACTTGAGTGCAGAAGAGGAGAGTGGAATTCCACGTGTAGCGGTGAAATGCGTAGAGATGTGGAGGAACACCAGTGGCGAAGGCGACTCTCTGGTCTGTAACTGACGCTGAGGAGCGAAAGCGTGGGGAGCGAACAGGATTAGATACCCTGGTAGTCCACGCCGTAAACGATGAGTGCTAAGTGTTAGGGGGTTTCCGCCCCTTAGTGCTGCAGCTAACGCATTAAGCACTCCGCCTGGGGAGTACGGTCGCAAGACTGAAACTCAAAGGAATTGACGGGGGCCCGCACAAGCGGTGGAGCATGTGGTTTAATTCGAAGCAACGCGAAGAACCTTACCAGGTCTTGACATCCTCTGACAACCCTAGAGATAGGGCTTTCCCTTCGGGGACAGAGTGACAGGTGGTGCATGGTTGTCGTCAGCTCGTGTCGTGAGATGTTGGGTTAAGTCCCGCAACGAGCGCAACCCTTGATCTTAGTTGCCAGCATTTAGTTGGGCACTCTAAGGTGACTGCCGGTGACAAACCGGAGGAAGGTGGGGATGACGTCAAATCATCATGCCCCTTATGACCTGGGCTACACACGTGCTACAATGGACAGAACAAAGGGCTGCGAGACCGCAAGGTTTAGCCAATCCCATAAATCTGTTCTCAGTTCGGATCGCAGTCTGCAACTCGACTGCGTGAAGCTGGAATCGCTAGTAATCGCGGATCAGCATGCCGCGGTGAATACGTTCCCGGGCCTTGTACACACCGCCCGTCACACCACGAGAGTTTGCAACACCCGAAGTCGGTGAGGTAACCTTTATGGAGCCAGCCGCCGAAGGTGGGGCAGATGATTGGGGTGAAGTCGTAACAAGGTAGCCGTATCGGAAGGTGCGGCTGGATCACCTCCTTTCTAAGGATATATGGAGCAGCGTACGTTTTCGTCTTGTTTAGTTTTGAAGGATCATTCCTTCAAGATATGTCTCTAGCGAGACAGGATTGTTCTTTGAAAACTAGATAACAATAAGTAATACATTCACATTGAATGCAATGCAAAGTTCATCACACATAGTGATTCTTTCTAAAGTAAGAAATGGTTAAGTTAGAAAGGGCGCACGGTGGATGCCTTGGCACTAGGAGCCGATGAAGGACGGGACGAACACCGATATGCTTCGGGGAGCTGTAAGCAAGCGTTGATCCGGAGATTTCCGAATGGGGAAACCCACTGCTCGTAATGGAGTAGTATCCATACTTGAATACATAGAGTATGAGAAGGCATACCCGGGGAACTGAAACATCTAAGTACCCGGAGGAAGAGAAAGCAAATGCGATTCCCTGAGTAGCGGCGAGCGAAACGGGAACAGCCCAAACCAAGAGGCTTGCCTCTTGGGGTTGTAGGACACTCTATACGGAGTTACAAAGGAACGATATAAGCGAAGAGGTCTGGAAAGGCCCGCCAAAGAAGGTAACAGCCCTGTAACTGAAATGTTGTTCTCTCCAGAGTGGATCCTGAGTACGGCGGAACACGTGAAATTCCGTCGGAATCCGGGAGGACCATCTCCCAAGGCTAAATACTCCCTAGTGACCGATAGTGAACCAGTACCGTGAGGGAAAGGTGAAAAGCACCCCGGAAGGGGAGTGAAATAGATCCTGAAACCGTGTGCCTACAAGTAGTCAGAGCCCGTTAATGGGTGATGGCGTGCCTTTTGTAGAATGAACCGGCGAGTTACGATCCCGTGCAAGGTTAAGCAGAAGATGCGGAGCCGCAGCGAAAGCGAGTCTGAATAGGGCGCATGAGTACGTGGTCGTAGACCCGAAACCAGGTGATCTACCCATGTCCAGGGTGAAGTTCAGGTAACACTGAATGGAGGCCCGAACCCACGCACGTTGAAAAGTGCGGGGATGAGGTGTGGGTAGGGGTGAAATGCCAATCGAACCTGGAGATAGCTGGTTCTCTCCGAAATAGCTTTAGGGCTAGCCTCAAGGTAAGAGTCTCGGAGGTAGAGCACTGATTGGACTAGGGGCCCCTACCGGGTTACCGAATTCAGTCAAACTCCGAATGCCGATGACTTATCCTTGGGAGTCAGACTGCGAGTGATAAGATCCGTAGTCGAAAGGGAAACAGCCCAGACCGCCAGCTAAGGTCCCAAAGTATACGTTAAGTGGAAAAGGATGTGGAGTTGCTTAGACAACCAGGATGTTGGCTTAGAAGCAGCCACCATTTAAAGAGTGCGTAATAGCTCACTGGTCGAGTGACTCTGCGCCGAAAATGTACCGGGGCTAAACGTATCACCGAAGCTGCGGACTGTTCTTACGAACAGTGGTAGGAGAGCGTTCTAAGTGCTGTGAAGTCAGACCGGAAGGACTGGTGGAGCGCTTAGAAGTGAGAATGCCGGTATGAGTAGCGAAAGACGGGTGAGAATCCCGTCCACCGAATGCCTAAGGTTTCCTGAGGAAGGCTCGTCCGCTCAGGGTTAGTCGGGACCTAAGCCGAGGCCGAAAGGCGTAGGCGATGGACAACAGGTTGATATTCCTGTACCACCTCCTCACCATTTGAGCAATGGGGGGACGCAGGAGGATAGGGTAAGCGCGGTATTGGATATCCGCGTCCAAGCAGTTAGGCTGGGAAATAGGCAAATCCGTTTCCCGTAAAGGCTGAGCTGTGATGGCGAGCGAAATTTAGTAGCGAAGTTCCTGATTCCACACTGCCAAGAAAAGCCTCTAGCGAGGTGAGAGGTGCCCGTACCGCAAACCGACACAGGTAGGCGAGGAGAGAATCCTAAGGTGATCGAGAGAACTCTCGTTAAGGAACTCGGCAAAATGACCCCGTAACTTCGGGAGAAGGGGTGCTTCTTAGGGTGTTAAAGCCCCGAGAAGCCGCAGTGAATAGGCCCAGGCGACTGTTTAGCAAAAACACAGGTCTCTGCGAAGCCGTAAGGCGAAGTATAGGGGCTGACGCCTGCCCGGTGCTGGAAGGTTAAGAGGAGCGCTTAGCGTAAGCGAAGGTGCGAATTGAAGCCCCAGTAAACGGCGGCCGTAACTATAACGGTCCTAAGGTAGCGAAATTCCTTGTCGGGTAAGTTCCGACCCGCACGAAAGGCGCAACGATCTGGGCACTGTCTCAACGAGAGACTCGGTGAAATTATAGTACCTGTGAAGATGCAGGTTACCCGCGACAGGACGGAAAGACCCCGTGGAGCTTTACTGCAGCCTGATATTGAATGTTGGTACAGCTTGTACAGGATAGGTAGGAGCCTTGGAAACCGGAGCGCTAGCTTCGGTGGAGGCATCGGTGGGATACTACCCTGGCTGTATTGACCTTCTAACCCGCTGCCCTTATCGGGCAGGGAGACAGTGTCAGGTGGGCAGTTTGACTGGGGCGGTCGCCTCCTAAAATGTAACGGAGGCGCCCAAAGGTTCCCTCAGAATGGTTGGAAATCATTCGCAGAGTGTAAAGGCACAAGGGAGCTTGACTGCGAGACCTACAAGTCGAGCAGGGACGAAAGTCGGGCTTAGTGATCCGGTGGTTCCGCATGGAAGGGCCATCGCTCAACGGATAAAAGCTACCCCGGGGATAACAGGCTTATCTCCCCCAAGAGTCCACATCGACGGGGAGGTTTGGCACCTCGATGTCGGCTCATCGCATCCTGGGGCTGTAGTCGGTCCCAAGGGTTGGGCTGTTCGCCCATTAAAGCGGTACGCGAGCTGGGTTCAGAACGTCGTGAGACAGTTCGGTCCCTATCCGTCGCGGGCGCAGGAAATTTGAGAGGAGCTGTCCTTAGTACGAGAGGACCGGGATGGACGCACCGCTGGTGTACCAGTTGTTCTGCCAAGGGCATCGCTGGGTAGCTATGTGCGGACGGGATAAGTGCTGAAAGCATCTAAGCATGAAGCCCCCCTCAAGATGAGATTTCCCATTCCGCAAGGAAGTAAGATCCCTGAAAGATGATCAGGTTGATAGGTCTGAGGTGGAAGCGTGGTGACACGTGGAGCTGACAGATACTAATAGATCGAGGACTTAACCTATATTCTAATGTGAAGCTTGAACATTGTTATCTAGTTTTGAGAGAACATTCTCTCCATCAGGTTTGGTGGCGATAGCGAAGAGGTCACACCCGTTCCCATACCGAACACGGAAGTTAAGCTCTTCAGCGCCGATGGTAGTTGGGGGTCTCCCCCTGTGAGAGTAGGACGCCGCCAAGCTTTTCTAAGGATCAGTTCCATACGGAACTGGTCTTTTTTGTGTTTTTTGAAAAAATTACTTCTATTAAATCACTTTGTAAAGTGAGAAGTGATGATTTAGTAAATGCCTCATCGATAAGTTGATCTTTCCGTCCGTCTCACTTTCATGTATTTTCATTGAACAACGCAGCTGTTGTTGTGGGTCGGCCGTTCAATTCGTTTAGGATGAAGATCAAAAGCATAGAAAGCAGCTAATAAGAATTTTCTTTGGCAGCCAGATACAGAGGACTGTTTAGAGACACACTAGATGACTGAGTATCGCAACACTTACAGTTGAATTTTTCGCTCGCTCTAAGTAAGAATAAGAAAGAATCAACACTAACTTGATACCCTAGTAACACTTTAATATTGAAGATAGTAAAGAACAGCATCATTTAAGGACATTTTTACATGAAAATGATTTCTCAGAAAAATAAAATAATAAAAGAATTCCTTCTCTAGATGATTTGTATGAGAAGATATATTGAATAAAACAAGCATATAAAAAGCTTGAAAAGGGTAATTTCACATCAACAAAGCTTTATTAGAGCCCTTTTTAAGAAAAAAATATAAAAAGATGAAAAAAAGACTTTTAAAATGATGAGACAAGTGGTAGAATTCTTTAGGTGCCTTAACGAAAAGACGAAAAAACAACTTTAAAATAAATTCAAAAATTATTTTAAAAAAGTCTTTACAAACAATATCTTATCGTTATATAATACTATTTGTCGGATCGAGAGACATTCGAAATGACAACACAATATGGAGGATTAGCTCAGCTGGGAGAGCATCTGCCTTACAAGCAGAGGGTCGGCGGTTCGAGCCCGTCATCCTCCACCATATTTATTCTTACATAATGTTAGGATAGATAAAGCCGGTGTAGCTCAACTGGTAGAGCAACTGACTTGTAATCAGTAGGTTGGGGGTTCAAGTCCTCTTGCCGGCACCACTTTCATATGGTAAGATAGACAAGTCGCTTTTAAAGAGAGCCATTAGCTCAGTTGGTAGAGCATCTGACTTTTAATCAGAGGGTCGAAGGTTCGAGTCCTTCATGGCTCACCATGTTTCATGCGGGTGTGGCGGAATTGGCAGACGCGCTAGACTTAGGATCTAGTGTCTTTATGACGTGGGGGTTCAAGTCCCTTCACCCGCATTGCCAAATAAAATAAAGAAATCCTGTAATGCGGAAGTAGTTCAGTGGTAGAACACCACCTTGCCAAGGTGGGGGTCGCGGGTTCGAATCCCGTCTTCCGCTTATACCATCCACGCCGGGGTGGTGGAATTGGCAGACACACAGGACTTAAAATCCTGCGGTAGGTGACTACCGTGCCGGTTCAAGTCCGGCCCTCGGCATTATAAAAATAAGCGCCCGTAGCTCAATTGGATAGAGCGTTTGACTACGGATCAAAAGGTTAGGGGTTCGACTCCTCTCGGGCGCGCCATTAAGATCGGGAAGTAGCTCAGCTTGGTAGAGCACTTGGTTTGGGACCAAGGGGTCGCAGGTTCGAATCCTGTCTTCCCGACCATCTTTTATGGGGCCTTAGCTCAGCTGGGAGAGCGCCTGCCTTGCACGCAGGAGGTCAGCGGTTCGATCCCGCTAGGCTCCACCAATATGATCTTTGAAAACTAAACAAGACAAAACGTACCTGTTAATTCGAGTTTTTATAAAAAAATCCTATGATACATCATAGGTAGTCAGTCAAACTGGCGAAAAACAAAACTTCGGTTTTGTACTTTTTCGGAGAGTTTGATCCTGGCTCAGGACGAACGCTGGCGGCGTGCCTAATACATGCAAGTCGAGCGGACAGAAGGGAGCTTGCTCCCGGATGTTAGCGGCGGACGGGTGAGTAACACGTGGGTAACCTGCCTGTAAGACTGGGATAACTCCGGGAAACCGGAGCTAATACCGGATAGTTCCTTGAACCGCATGGTTCAAGGATGAAAGACGGTTTCGGCTGTCACTTACAGATGGACCCGCGGCGCATTAGCTAGTTGGTGGGGTAATGGCTCACCAAGGCGACGATGCGTAGCCGACCTGAGAGGGTGATCGGCCACACTGGGACTGAGACACGGCCCAGACTCCTACGGGAGGCAGCAGTAGGGAATCTTCCGCAATGGACGAAAGTCTGACGGAGCAACGCCGCGTGAGTGATGAAGGTTTTCGGATCGTAAAGCTCTGTTGTTAGGGAAGAACAAGTGCGAGAGTAACTGCTCGCACCTTGACGGTACCTAACCAGAAAGCCACGGCTAACTACGTGCCAGCAGCCGCGGTAATACGTAGGTGGCAAGCGTTGTCCGGAATTATTGGGCGTAAAGGGCTCGCAGGCGGTTTCTTAAGTCTGATGTGAAAGCCCCCGGCTCAACCGGGGAGGGTCATTGGAAACTGGGAAACTTGAGTGCAGAAGAGGAGAGTGGAATTCCACGTGTAGCGGTGAAATGCGTAGAGATGTGGAGGAACACCAGTGGCGAAGGCGACTCTCTGGTCTGTAACTGACGCTGAGGAGCGAAAGCGTGGGGAGCGAACAGGATTAGATACCCTGGTAGTCCACGCCGTAAACGATGAGTGCTAAGTGTTAGGGGGTTTCCGCCCCTTAGTGCTGCAGCTAACGCATTAAGCACTCCGCCTGGGGAGTACGGTCGCAAGACTGAAACTCAAAGGAATTGACGGGGGCCCGCACAAGCGGTGGAGCATGTGGTTTAATTCGAAGCAACGCGAAGAACCTTACCAGGTCTTGACATCCTCTGACAACCCTAGAGATAGGGCTTTCCCTTCGGGGACAGAGTGACAGGTGGTGCATGGTTGTCGTCAGCTCGTGTCGTGAGATGTTGGGTTAAGTCCCGCAACGAGCGCAACCCTTGATCTTAGTTGCCAGCATTTAGTTGGGCACTCTAAGGTGACTGCCGGTGACAAACCGGAGGAAGGTGGGGATGACGTCAAATCATCATGCCCCTTATGACCTGGGCTACACACGTGCTACAATGGACAGAACAAAGGGCTGCGAGACCGCAAGGTTTAGCCAATCCCATAAATCTGTTCTCAGTTCGGATCGCAGTCTGCAACTCGACTGCGTGAAGCTGGAATCGCTAGTAATCGCGGATCAGCATGCCGCGGTGAATACGTTCCCGGGCCTTGTACACACCGCCCGTCACACCACGAGAGTTTGCAACACCCGAAGTCGGTGAGGTAACCTTTATGGAGCCAGCCGCCGAAGGTGGGGCAGATGATTGGGGTGAAGTCGTAACAAGGTAGCCGTATCGGAAGGTGCGGCTGGATCACCTCCTTTCTAAGGATATATGGAGCAGCGTACGTTTTCGTCTTGTTTAGTTTTGAAGGATCATTCCTTCAAGATATGTCTCTAGCGAGACAGGATTGTTCTTTGAAAACTAGATAACAATAAGTAATACATTCACATTGAATGCAATGCAAAGTTCATCACACATAGTGATTCTTTCTAAAGTAAGAAATGGTTAAGTTAGAAAGGGCGCACGGTGGATGCCTTGGCACTAGGAGCCGATGAAGGACGGGACGAACACCGATATGCTTCGGGGAGCTGTAAGCAAGCGTTGATCCGGAGATTTCCGAATGGGGAAACCCACTGCTCGTAATGGAGTAGTATCCATACTTGAATACATAGAGTATGAGAAGGCATACCCGGGGAACTGAAACATCTAAGTACCCGGAGGAAGAGAAAGCAAATGCGATTCCCTGAGTAGCGGCGAGCGAAACGGGAACAGCCCAAACCAAGAGGCTTGCCTCTTGGGGTTGTAGGACACTCTATACGGAGTTACAAAGGAACGATATAAGCGAAGAGGTCTGGAAAGGCCCGCCAAAGAAGGTAACAGCCCTGTAACTGAAATGTTGTTCTCTCCAGAGTGGATCCTGAGTACGGCGGAACACGTGAAATTCCGTCGGAATCCGGGAGGACCATCTCCCAAGGCTAAATACTCCCTAGTGACCGATAGTGAACCAGTACCGTGAGGGAAAGGTGAAAAGCACCCCGGAAGGGGAGTGAAATAGATCCTGAAACCGTGTGCCTACAAGTAGTCAGAGCCCGTTAATGGGTGATGGCGTGCCTTTTGTAGAATGAACCGGCGAGTTACGATCCCGTGCAAGGTTAAGCAGAAGATGCGGAGCCGCAGCGAAAGCGAGTCTGAATAGGGCGCATGAGTACGTGGTCGTAGACCCGAAACCAGGTGATCTACCCATGTCCAGGGTGAAGTTCAGGTAACACTGAATGGAGGCCCGAACCCACGCACGTTGAAAAGTGCGGGGATGAGGTGTGGGTAGGGGTGAAATGCCAATCGAACCTGGAGATAGCTGGTTCTCTCCGAAATAGCTTTAGGGCTAGCCTCAAGGTAAGAGTCTCGGAGGTAGAGCACTGATTGGACTAGGGGCCCCTACCGGGTTACCGAATTCAGTCAAACTCCGAATGCCGATGACTTATCCTTGGGAGTCAGACTGCGAGTGATAAGATCCGTAGTCGAAAGGGAAACAGCCCAGACCGCCAGCTAAGGTCCCAAAGTATACGTTAAGTGGAAAAGGATGTGGAGTTGCTTAGACAACCAGGATGTTGGCTTAGAAGCAGCCACCATTTAAAGAGTGCGTAATAGCTCACTGGTCGAGTGACTCTGCGCCGAAAATGTACCGGGGCTAAACGTATCACCGAAGCTGCGGACTGTTCTTACGAACAGTGGTAGGAGAGCGTTCTAAGTGCTGTGAAGTCAGACCGGAAGGACTGGTGGAGCGCTTAGAAGTGAGAATGCCGGTATGAGTAGCGAAAGACGGGTGAGAATCCCGTCCACCGAATGCCTAAGGTTTCCTGAGGAAGGCTCGTCCGCTCAGGGTTAGTCGGGACCTAAGCCGAGGCCGAAAGGCGTAGGCGATGGACAACAGGTTGATATTCCTGTACCACCTCCTCACCATTTGAGCAATGGGGGGACGCAGGAGGATAGGGTAAGCGCGGTATTGGATATCCGCGTCCAAGCAGTTAGGCTGGGAAATAGGCAAATCCGTTTCCCGTAAAGGCTGAGCTGTGATGGCGAGCGAAATTTAGTAGCGAAGTTCCTGATTCCACACTGCCAAGAAAAGCCTCTAGCGAGGTGAGAGGTGCCCGTACCGCAAACCGACACAGGTAGGCGAGGAGAGAATCCTAAGGTGATCGAGAGAACTCTCGTTAAGGAACTCGGCAAAATGACCCCGTAACTTCGGGAGAAGGGGTGCTTCTTAGGGTGTTAAAGCCCCGAGAAGCCGCAGTGAATAGGCCCAGGCGACTGTTTAGCAAAAACACAGGTCTCTGCGAAGCCGTAAGGCGAAGTATAGGGGCTGACGCCTGCCCGGTGCTGGAAGGTTAAGAGGAGCGCTTAGCGTAAGCGAAGGTGCGAATTGAAGCCCCAGTAAACGGCGGCCGTAACTATAACGGTCCTAAGGTAGCGAAATTCCTTGTCGGGTAAGTTCCGACCCGCACGAAAGGCGCAACGATCTGGGCACTGTCTCAACGAGAGACTCGGTGAAATTATAGTACCTGTGAAGATGCAGGTTACCCGCGACAGGACGGAAAGACCCCGTGGAGCTTTACTGCAGCCTGATATTGAATGTTGGTACAGCTTGTACAGGATAGGTAGGAGCCTTGGAAACCGGAGCGCTAGCTTCGGTGGAGGCATCGGTGGGATACTACCCTGGCTGTATTGACCTTCTAACCCGCTGCCCTTATCGGGCAGGGAGACAGTGTCAGGTGGGCAGTTTGACTGGGGCGGTCGCCTCCTAAAATGTAACGGAGGCGCCCAAAGGTTCCCTCAGAATGGTTGGAAATCATTCGCAGAGTGTAAAGGCACAAGGGAGCTTGACTGCGAGACCTACAAGTCGAGCAGGGACGAAAGTCGGGCTTAGTGATCCGGTGGTTCCGCATGGAAGGGCCATCGCTCAACGGATAAAAGCTACCCCGGGGATAACAGGCTTATCTCCCCCAAGAGTCCACATCGACGGGGAGGTTTGGCACCTCGATGTCGGCTCATCGCATCCTGGGGCTGTAGTCGGTCCCAAGGGTTGGGCTGTTCGCCCATTAAAGCGGTACGCGAGCTGGGTTCAGAACGTCGTGAGACAGTTCGGTCCCTATCCGTCGCGGGCGCAGGAAATTTGAGAGGAGCTGTCCTTAGTACGAGAGGACCGGGATGGACGCACCGCTGGTGTACCAGTTGTTCTGCCAAGGGCATCGCTGGGTAGCTATGTGCGGACGGGATAAGTGCTGAAAGCATCTAAGCATGAAGCCCCCCTCAAGATGAGATTTCCCATTCCGCAAGGAAGTAAGATCCCTGAAAGATGATCAGGTTGATAGGTCTGAGGTGGAAGCGTGGTGACACGTGGAGCTGACAGATACTAATAGATCGAGGACTTAACCTATATTCTAATGTGAAGCTTGAACATTGTTATCTAGTTTTGAGAGAACATTCTCTCCATCAGGTTTGGTGGCGATAGCGAAGAGGTCACACCCGTTCCCATACCGAACACGGAAGTTAAGCTCTTCAGCGCCGATGGTAGTTGGGGGTCTCCCCCTGTGAGAGTAGGACGCCGCCAAGCTTTTCTAAGGATCAGTTCCATACGGAACTGGTCTTTTTTGTGTTTTTGAGAGGTTTGACACCATATAAATGTGGAAATAATATTCTTAGTTGAGCGATTATCTTGAAAAATCGATCGAAAAAATTTATAGTAAGGTTAAAGTCAAATATAGTCAAAGTCAATGGAGGAGGAGGCGGAGTGGCACAAAATATTTCTGATATCATCGAGCAGTATTTGAAGGAAGTCTTGGATCAGAATGGTCGAGAAATATTAGAAATTAAGCGCAATGAAATTGCAGATAAGTTTCAATGCGTACCTTCACAAATTAACTATGTTATCAATACACGCTTTACGAGCGAGAGAGGCTATATCGTTGAAAGTAAGCGTGGCGGCGGTGGCTATATCCGCATCATTAAAGTCAAAATGAATGATGAAGTCGACTTATTGAACAACATTATTTCCCAAATATATCATCGTTTATCACAGGCTGCCTCTGATCATATCATCATGCGTCTTGTAGAAAATAACATTTTATCTGAAAGAGAAGCTAAGATGATGATCAGTGTCATGGACCGTTCTGTTTTGCACATTGATTTACCTGAACGAGATGAATTGCGGGCTCGGATGATGAAAGCGATGTTAAATGCTTTGAAATTAAAGTAAAGCGGGTGAAAAGATTGATTTGTCAAGAATGCAATGAGAGACCAGCCACTTTTCACTTTACGAAAGTTATAAATGGAGAAAAACAAGAAATGCACATATGTGAACAATGTGCAAAAGAAAACAGTGATTCATATGCTATGAGTGGAAACCAAGGTTTCTCGATTCACAACTTATTATCAGGCTTATTGAATATTGATCCTAGCTTCACCACAAGTGCTAATAAGGAATCATCCATTTTTCAAGAAGCGAGAGAAGTGGATCAATGTCCTAAGTGTGGCTTAACCTTTCAACAATTCAGAAAAACAGGCCGTTTTGGCTGTGCAGAATGCTATCGTTCATTTGATCAGTATCTGAACCCTGTTTTACGGAAAGTCCATAGTGGAAATACAGTCCATAATGGAAAAGTGCCTAAACGGATTGCCGGCAGTCTTCATGTCCGCCGGAAACTTGAGTTAATGCAGCAAGAGCTGAAGCAGTTGATTGAACAAGAAGAGTTTGAAAAAGCAGCGGAAGTTCGAGATCAAATTCGTGCATTAGAGCACGAGCAATCTCAGCAGAGGGAGGGAGATTAACAACATGTCGCTCCAGCATTTTATTCAAGACGCTTTAAGTCAATGGATGAAACAAAAAGGACCAGAAAGTGACATTGTTCTAAGCAGTCGAATCCGGCTAGCACGCAACCTAGAGCATGTTCGTTTCCCAACTCAGTTTTCTCAAGAAGAGGCTGAAGCTGTCCTCCAGCAATTCGAGCAAAAGTTTGCTAGCCAGGAAGTGAAGGACATCGGAAACTTTGTTCTGATTCGTATGAATGAAACGCAGCCTTTAGCAAAGAGAGTACTTGTTGAAAAACATTTGATCAGCCCAAACTTAGCTGAATCAAGATTTGGCGGTTGTTTGCTTTCTGAAAATGAGGAAATCAGTGTGATGCTGAATGAAGAAGACCATATTCGGATCCAATGCTTATTCCCAGGATTCCAACTAGCCAATGCATTAAAAGCGGCTAATCAGATAGATGACTGGATTGAAGAGCAAGTGGATTATGCGTTTTCGGAAAAGCGGGGATACTTAACAAGCTGTCCAACTAATGTAGGTACAGGTATTAGGGCATCGGTCATGATGCATTTACCAGCTTTAGCCCTCACAAGACAAATGAATCGGATTATTCCGGCCATTAATCAATTAGGTCTTGTAGTCAGAGGAATTTATGGTGAAGGCAGCGAAGCAATAGGGAACATCTTTCAAATTTCAAATCAAATGACACTTGGTCAATCAGAAGAAGATATTGTAGACGACTTAAATAGTGTGACCGCTCAGCTCATTGAACAAGAGCGATCTGCACGAAAGGCGTTATATCAAACATCTCAAATTGAACTTGAGGACAGAGTGTACCGTTCCTTAGGGATTTTGGCCAATTGTCGCATGATTGAATCAAAGGAAACAGCAAAGTGTTTGTCAGATGTGCGCCTTGGAATTGATTTAGGTATCATTAAGGGGCTTTCAAGTAATATACTGAATGAACTCATGATTTTGACTCAGCCTGGCTTTCTTCAACAGTACTCAGGAGGAGCTTTGGAGCCAAATGAACGAGATATAAAACGAGCAGCGATTATTAGAGAAAGGCTGCGTTTAGAAATGCATAGGAATGGACAGGAGGATGAAACGATATGATGTTTGGAAGATTCACTGAAAGAGCTCAAAAGGTATTAGCACTTGCACAAGAAGAAGCCATTCGCCTAGGCCATAAGAACATTGGTACTGAGCACATTTTACTTGGTCTAGTACGTGAGGGTGAGGGCATCGCCGCAAAAGCGTTAGAAGCACTGGGCCTTGTTTCAGATAAAATCCAAAAAGAAGTCGAAAGCTTAATTGGAAGAGGGCAAGAGGTGTCTCAAGCTATTCCTCATTATACGCCTAGAGCGAAGAAGGTCACTGAGCTTTCAATGGATGAAGCAAGAAAGCTAGGTCATTCCTATGTAGGGACAGAACATATTCTATTAGGTCTTATTCGCGAGGGAGAGGGTGTAGCTGCCCGCGTTTTAAATAACCTCGGAGTGAGCTTAAATAAAGCACGTCAGCAAGTTCTGCAGCTGCTTGGCAGCAATGAAACAGGTGCATCTGCCGCTGGCTCTAACAGCAATGCAAATACACCAACATTAGATAGCTTGGCAAGAGATTTAACAGCTATTGCGAAAGAAGACAGCTTGGACCCTGTCATTGGACGAAGCAAAGAAATTCAGCGTGTCATTGAGGTCCTAAGCAGAAGAACAAAAAATAACCCTGTGCTGATTGGTGAGCCTGGCGTTGGTAAAACAGCCATCGCTGAAGGTCTTGCGCAGCAAATTATTCATAATGAAGTGCCTGAAATCCTGCGCGATAAACGAGTGATGACACTTGATATGGGAACCGTTGTAGCGGGAACGAAATATCGTGGTGAATTTGAGGATCGTTTGAAAAAAGTCATGGACGAAATTCGTCAGGCAGGAAATATCATTCTCTTCATTGATGAGCTTCATACACTCATTGGTGCTGGTGGAGCAGAGGGTGCGATTGACGCATCTAATATTCTCAAGCCATCCTTAGCACGTGGAGAGCTTCAATGTATCGGGGCGACAACGTTAGATGAGTACCGTAAATATATTGAAAAGGATGCTGCGCTTGAACGACGTTTCCAGCCAATTCAAGTGGATCAGCCATCTGTTGATGAAAGTATTCAAATCTTAAGAGGACTTAGAGATCGTTATGAGGCGCATCACCGTGTGTCCATTACAGATGAAGCGATTGAGGCGGCGGTGAAGCTGTCTGACCGTTATATTTCTGATCGTTTCCTTCCAGATAAGGCGATTGATTTAATTGATGAGGCAGGTTCGAAAGTCCGCTTACGTTCTTTCACAACACCGCCTAACCTAAAAGAACTAGAGCAAAAGCTCGATGAAGTACGCAAGGAAAAGGATGCTGCTGTTCAAAGTCAGGAATTTGAAAAAGCAGCTTCTCTTCGAGATACGGAACAGCGTTTGCGTGAAAAAGTAGAAGTCACAAAGAAATCTTGGAAAGAAAAACAAGGACAGGAGAATTCAGAGGTATCAGTGGATGATATCGCAATGGTTGTCTCTAGCTGGACGGGAGTGCCTGTTTCAAAAATTGCACAAACAGAAACAGATAAGCTTCTCAATATGGAACAATTGCTCCATTCTCGTGTGATCGGGCAGGATGAAGCGGTTGTCGCTGTAGCAAAAGCTGTGAGACGTGCGCGTGCTGGCCTAAAAGATCCAAAACGTCCAATCGGCTCCTTTATCTTCTTAGGCCCAACAGGGGTTGGTAAAACGGAGCTTGCAAGAGCACTCGCAGAGTCTATTTTCGGTGATGAAGAAGCGATGATCCGTATTGATATGTCTGAATACATGGAAAAACACTCTACATCTAGACTTGTTGGGTCACCTCCAGGCTATGTTGGCTATGAAGAAGGCGGTCAACTGACTGAAAAAGTGAGAAGAAAACCTTATTCTGTTGTGCTTTTAGACGAGATTGAAAAGGCACATCCAGATGTATTCAACATTTTGCTGCAAGTGTTAGAAGATGGCCGTCTGACTGATTCTAAAGGGCGTACCGTTGACTTTAGAAATACGATTTTGATCATGACATCCAACGTTGGAGCTAGTGAACTGAAGCGAAATAAATATGTTGGCTTTAATGTGCAGGATGAAGGACAAAATTACAAGGATATGAAAGGCAAAGTGATGGGCGAGTTGAAGCGTGCATTTAGACCAGAATTCATCAACCGTATTGATGAAATCATTGTCTTCCATTCACTTGAAAAGAAACATCTAAAAGAGATCGTGTCTCTCATGTCTGATCAATTGACGAAACGATTAAAAGAACAAGACCTTTCAATCGAATTGACGGAAGCAGCAAAAGCGAAGATTGCCGACGAAGGTGTAGATCTTGAGTACGGTGCGCGCCCGTTAAGAAGAGCGATTCAAAAGCATGTGGAGGATCGACTTTCTGAGGAGCTTCTGAAGGGTAATATTGAAAAAGGTCAACATATCGTATTAGATGTGGAAGATGGAGAAATTGTCGTAAAAACGACGGCTGCTACGAACTAATATAGTAAGAAAAAAGTGTGAGGCATACCAGTAAAGTGTATGCCTCCCTTTACTTATTTTCTGACCAGTATAAGGAGTTGTATTCTTCAATCTATGGCTAAGACAAAATCAAAATTTATATGCCAATCGTGCGGTTATGAGTCAGCCAAATGGATGGGGAAATGTCCAGGCTGCGGCACGTGGAACAGTATGACAGAAGAGGTCGTTCGCAAAGAGCCGGCAAACCGTCGAAGCGCTTTTAATCATTCTGTTCAAACCATTCAAAAACCTTCACCTATATCTGCAATTGAAACATCAGATGAACCCCGAATCAAAACGAATTTAGAAGAATTTAACCGAGTATTAGGAAGTGGAATTGTCAAAGGCTCTCTTGTTCTCATTGGCGGAGATCCTGGGATTGGGAAGTCCACATTATTATTACAAGTATCAGCACAGCTCTCAGACAAAAATCAGAATGTATTATACATATCTGGTGAGGAGTCCATTAAACAAACGAAGCTAAGAGCTGACCGCCTCGGCATAAAAAGCACCTCTTTACATGTTTTGGCTGAAACCGATATGGAGTATATAACGTCTGCTATACAAGAGATGAAACCCGCTTTTGTCGTGGTGGATTCGATTCAAACCGTTTATCAAAGCGATATTACGTCAGCTCCTGGGTCTGTATCTCAAGTGAGAGAATGTACAGCACAGCTGATGAAAATTGCCAAGACAAATGGTATTCCAATATTTATCGTTGGTCACGTGACCAAAGAAGGCTCGATCGCAGGTCCACGCCTTTTAGAGCATATGGTGGACACGGTTCTTTATTTTGAAGGCGAGCGTCATCATACGTTTCGTATCTTGCGTGCGGTGAAAAACCGATTTGGTTCAACGAATGAATTAGGGATTTTTGAAATGAGAGAGGAAGGGCTCACGGAAGTATTAAACCCATCCGAAATTTTCTTAGAAGAACGTTCGGCAGGTGTATCTGGTTCGTGTGTTGTTGCCTCAATGGAAGGAACAAGACCCGTTCTTGTCGAGATACAAGCATTAATTTCACCGACAAGCTTTGGGAATCCACGGAGAATGGCCACTGGCCTTGATCATAATCGTGTGTCATTGCTAATGGCCGTTTTAGAAAAACGTGTCGGACTGCTGCTGCAAAACCAAGATGCGTATTTAAAGGTCGCAGGCGGTGTGAAGCTTGACGAACCGGCGATTGATTTGGCCATTGCGGTCAGTATTGCTTCAAGCTTTAAAGACGCAGCGCCGCATCAAGCGGATTGCTTTATAGGAGAGGTCGGTCTGACGGGAGAAGTCAGAAGAGTATCAAGAATTGAACAGCGTGTGCAGGAAGCTGCGAAACTAGGATTTAAGCGAATGTTTATTCCTCAGGCGAATATAGATGGATGGAAAAAGCCGAGAGGGATTGAGTTAGTCGGTGTAGAAAATGTAGCGGAGGCACTTCGAATTTCACTAGGGGGATCATAGAAATGGAAAAAGAGAAAAAAGGAGCGAGAGAACTCGATCTCTTAGATATCGTACAGTTTGTGGCACCAGGGACACCTCTTCGGGCTGGGATCGAAAATGTCCTGAGGGCCAATACTGGCGGGCTCATTGTTGTTGGTTATAACGACAAAGTCAAGAGTGTTGTAGATGGAGGGTTTCATATTAACTCTGCCTTCTCCCCAGCACACTTATATGAATTGGCTAAGATGGATGGTGCTATTATTTTAAGCGATTCTGGTCAAAAGATCTTGTATGCGAACACACAGCTCATGCCAGATGCAACCATCCATTCATCGGAAACGGGCATGAGGCACCGTACTGCTGAACGTGTAGCGAAGCAGACAGGCTGCTTAATCATTGCGATTTCTGAACGGAGGAACGTCATTACCTTATACCAAGGGAATCGTCGTTATACGCTGAAAGATATTGGCTTTATTTTAACGAAGGCCAACCAAGCCATACAAACACTTGAGAAATATAAAACCATTTTAGATCACGCCATTTCTGCGCTAAGCGCCCTAGAATTTGAAGAGCTTGTGACCTTTGGTGATGTTTTATCCGTGCTGCATCGTTACGAGATGGTGCTTAGAATCAAAAATGAAATCAATATGTATATCAAAGAGCTCGGAACAGAAGGACATTTGATCCGTCTGCAAGTCAATGAACTGATTACGGATATGGAGCAGGAAGCGGCTTTATTTATTAAAGATTATGTGAAAGAAAAGATTAAAGATCCATATGTTCTGCTTAAACAGCTCCAAGATATGTCTAGCTTTGAGCTTTTAGATGACTCCATTCTGTACAAGTTACTTGGCTATCCAGCTTCTACAAATATTGACGAATATGTGTACACAAGAGGCTACAGATTGCTTCACAAAATCCCTAGACTGCCTATGCCAATCGTCGAAAACGTGGTTGAAGCGTTCGGTGTGTTAGATCGAATTATGGAAGCGGATGTACAAGATTTGGATGAAGTAGAAGGAATTGGAGAAGTAAGAGCGAAAAAGATAAAAAAAGGATTAAAAAGACTGCAAGAAAAACATTATATCGACCGCCAGCTATAAGGAGAGAAATTTTTCTTAAACACGGTTAAAAATGGATGAATATGGGTATATTAATGATGCTTTTGTTTTCTGTTGATTATGATAGGAAACTTAAACATATATCAATGTCAGGTGAGGGTGGATTGACAGATGAAAAATAAAGGAGGTGAAGGTATGTTAAAAAGAATCGTTCAGGCGTTTTTTATCATTTTTGGTGCAGTTGTAGGGATTTTTATCATTCCAGAGTTATTTCTGCTGTTAAATGTAAAGGACATACCTTTCATAACAAATGCTTACTCTTCAGCACTAATAGGAGCCGCTGTGTTCTTTATCATCGGCAAATGGTGCACAGGCTATGTGGTTAATTGGGTGAAATGGATCGAGGATTCTCTATTAAAGGCGCCTCTTCCTGATCTTATATCTGGAAGTTTCGGATTAGTATTTGGACTTATTCTAGCATATCTTATTGTAAACGTGATCCCGCTAAACAATATCCCATATCATATTTTTGGTACCATTATTCCGATTTTCCTGGCTTTCTTTTTAGGATACCTTGGATTTCAGGTAGGGTTTAAGAAGAAGGATGAAATGATGGGGCTGTTCTCCCGATCTGCAAAGGTCACCAAGAAAAAAGGAGCAGCTGATGATGAACCTGAAATAGAAGATAAAAAGCTGAAAATTTTAGACACAAGTGTTATCATTGATGGAAGAATCGCAGATATTTGTCAAACTGGATTCTTAGAAGGTGTCATGGTCATTCCTCAATTTGTGCTCGAGGAATTACAGCATATTGCAGACTCTTCTGATGTATTAAAGAGAAATAGAGGCCGAAGAGGTCTTGATATTTTAAATCGTATTCAAAAAGAATTAGATATCAAAGTTGAAATTTACGAAGGTGACTTTGAAGACATTCAAGAGGTTGATAGCAAGCTTGTGAAGCTCGCTAAATTAACTTCAGGTGTTGTTGTGACAAATGATTTTAATTTAAATAAAGTATGCGAACTTCAAAAAGTAGCAGTGTTAAACATCAATGATCTAGCCAATGCGGTGAAACCGGTTGTGCTACCTGGGGAAGAAATGAAGGTACAGGTCATTAAAGATGGGAAAGAGCATAACCAAGGTGTTGCTTACTTAGATGACGGTACGATGATTGTGGTCGAAGAAGGACGCAATTACATTGGAAAAGACATCGATGTGCTCGTCACAAGTGTGCTGCAGACTGCTGCTGGAAGAATGATTTTTGCGAAGCCAAAACTTCTGGAGAAGGCGCTCTAAAGGGAGAACGAACATGTATTATGAAGTAGTTATTCCGGCTGCGGGGCAGGGGAAACGAATGAAGGCCGGCCGCAATAAGCTTTTTATTGAGCTGAAAAGAATGCCGGTCATTATTCATACACTAAAGGTGTTTGACGCTCATTCGCAATGCAAACGCATGATCCTAGCGATCAATGAAGAGGAGCGTCAAGACTTTGAAAGGCTACTCAAGGTACACGCTTTTCAAACGCCTGTTTCACTTGTCACTGGCGGTGAAGAACGTCAGCAAAGTGTATACGAAGGATTAAAGGCTGTGAAAGATGCAGACATCGTGCTTGTTCATGATGGGGCAAGGCCTTTTATTAAGCATACACAGATTGACTTGCTCGTTAAAGCAGCGATTGAAAAAGGCTCCGCAGTTGTAGCGGTACCAGTGAAAGACACAATCAAACGCGTTCAAGAAGGCAAAGTGGAACAAACCATTGAACGTCAGAGCTTGTGGGCAGTCCAGACCCCACAAGCTTTTCGTCATTCTATTTTAAAAGAGGCGCATGAATATGCGGAGCGGACCGGCTTTCTTGGAACAGACGACGCCAGTCTTGTGGAACAATTACATGGTGAAAACGTGTATATTGTCCAAGGAGATTACACCAATATTAAGCTGACGACACCGGATGATTTATTGGTTGCCAAGGCAATTATGGATGCGGAAAGAGGGTACTAGATCATGTTGAGAATAGGACAAGGCTTTGATGTACATCAATTAACAGAGGGAAGACCTTTGATTATCGGCGGGGTCACCATCCCTTATGAAAAGGGGCTGCTTGGGCATTCAGACGCTGATGTACTGCTTCACACAGTGGCAGATGCCTGCCTAGGTGCGATTGCTGAAGGAGATATCGGCAGACATTTCCCAGACACAGATCCTGAGTTTAAGGATGCGGATTCTTTTAAATTACTGCAGCATGTGTGGGCACTAGTAAAGGAAAAAGGCTACACACTTGTGAATATTGATTGCACAATCATGGCGCAAAAGCCCAAAATGGCACCTTACATTCAACCAATGTGTGAGAAGATTGCAGAAGCGCTTGAGGCAGATGTCACACAGGTGAATGTGAAAGCAACAACGACAGAGAAACTTGGATTTACAGGAAGAGGCGAAGGAGTTGCCTCTCAGGCAACAGTGCTTCTTCAGAAAAAGTGAAATCCATTTTGATGAGAATGGGATTTGATGATAAAATACGTTTATAAAAAATTGGTGTCAGACAACATGATGCAGATGAAAGGAAGTTAAACTCATGGGAAATGAAGTGCGTGTTCGTTATGCACCGAGTCCAACTGGTCATTTACATATTGGGAATGCTAGAACGGCTCTTTTCAACTATTTGTTCGCACGCAGTCAAGGCGGCAAATTTATTATTCGAATCGAAGATACGGATCAAAAGCGTAATGTAGAAGGCGGAGAAGAAAGCCAGCTTCGCCACCTGCAATGGCTCGGTATTGATTGGGATGAGAGCATTGATAAAAATGGCGGCTATGGTCCTTACAGACAATCAGAGCGTAATGAGATTTACAAAAAATATTATGATGAGCTGCTAGAGAAAGACTTGGCGTATAAGTGCTATTGTACGGCTGAAGAGCTAGAGGAAGAGCGTGAAGCACAAATCGCCCGCAGTGAAATGCCTCGATATTCTGGTAAATGCAGCCATTTATCAAAAGAAGAAGAGGACAAGCTGATCGCTGAAGGAAGAGAGCCAAGTATCCGCTTCCGAGTGCCAAAAGGAGAAATCATCAAATTTGACGACATGGTCAAAGGCGATATTTCATTTGAAACAGACGGCATCGGTGATTTTGTCATTGTGAAGAAAGACGGCACGCCAACTTATAACTTCGCTGTAGCAGTGGATGATCATTTGATGAAAATGACTCACATTCTCCGCGGAGAGGATCACATTTCGAATACGCCTAAACAAATCATGATCTTCAACGCATTTGGCTGGGATGTTCCGCTATTCGGACATATGACGCTGATTGTGAACGAGAACCGCAAAAAATTAAGTAAGCGTGATGAATCCATTATTCAATTCATCGAGCAATATAAAAACTTGGGCTATTTACCAGAAGCCCTGTTCAACTTCATTGCACTACTTGGATGGTCTCCGGTGGGCGAAGAAGAACTGTTTACAAAAGAGCAATTCATCGACATTTTCGATGTAAACCGACTTTCTAAGTCACCAGCTCTATTCGATATGCATAAACTAAAATGGGTAAATAACCAATACGTGAAGGCACTTGATCTTGATCAGGTTGTTGCGTTAACACTTCCGCATCTTCAAAAGGCAGGCAAGGTAAGCGAGCAGCTGACAGAAGAAGAAAACACGTGGGTGCGCAAGCTTATTTCTCTGTATCACGAACAATTAAGCTATGGAGCAGAAATTGTTGAGTTAACAGAGTTGTTCTTTAAGGAGCAAATTGAGTATAATCAAGAGGCGAAGGAAGTTTTAGCAGAGGAGCAAGTACCAGAAGTTATGGCATCTTTTGCTGGTCAGCTTGAACGACTTGAATCTTTCACACCTGATGAAATCAAGGCTGCTATTAAAGCGGTACAAAAAGAAACAGGGCATAAAGGCAAGAAACTATTCATGCCAATTCGTGTGGCTGTCACAGGACAAACGCATGGCCCAGAACTTCCGCAAAGTATTGAACTACTAGGTAAAGAAACGGTATTAAACCGCATTAAGCAAATATAAGGAAATCGTTGCGAGGGAGAAGTACAATGTTTTCGTCCATCACAGAAAGAGTCTTCACCGGCTGAAAGAGACTTATGGGCAGACGTTGGAAATGCACCCTCAAGACCCTTGAGGAACACGAGTACGTTAGTATGCAAGGGCGGTACCCTCCGTTATGGGATTAAGTTGAGAAGGCTGCAAAATGATGGCTTTCTAAACAGAGTGGAACCGCGTTTTCAAAACGTCTCTGTCATTTGGCAGAGGCGTTTTTTATTTGTCCAAAAAAAAGAGCAAGTCCTAAGAGAGATTGATGGGGAAGAACGGGGGGAGCATGTGTTTTTCAAAATGCTGAAAGAAGATATTGATACTGTGTTTGATCAAGATCCTGCTGCTAGAAGCTATATTGAAGTAGTGCTAACCTATTCAGGGCTTCATGCGATTTGGGCTCATCGTATCGCGCACGCATTTTATAAGCGTAAGCTGTACTTTCTTGCGCGGATCATTTCTCAGGTCAGCCGGTTTTTCACAGGGGTGGAAATTCACCCTGCGGCAACCATTGGCAGGCGCTTCTTCATTGACCACGGCATGGGAGTGGTGATTGGGGAAACATGTGAAATTGGAGACAACGTCACTGTTTTCCAAGGCGTGACACTAGGGGGAACAGGGAAAGAAAAGGGAAAGCGGCACCCGACCATTTTAGACGATGCCCTCATTGCGACAGGTGCAAAGGTGCTTGGTTCCATTACAGTCGGAAAAGGGGCCAAGATTGGTGCGGGGTCAGTTGTGTTAAAGGACGTACCAGACCATTCCACCGTTGTCGGTATACCTGGGCGAGTCGTCGTTCAAAATGGGAAGAAAATCAATCGTGATCTCAATCATCAAGATTTGCCAGATCCGATTTCCGATCGTTTCAAAGAATTGGAACGAGAAATGGAAAAGCTAAAAGGTGAGCTGGCTTCATTGAGCAGAAAGGAAGAACAATCATGACAATCAATATTTATAATACATTGACACGTAAGAAAGAAGAATTTGTCCCGCTTGAACCAGGAAAGGTCAAGATGTATGTGTGCGGACCAACCGTTTATAACTACATTCATATCGGGAATGCCAGACCTGCTATTGTTTATGACACTGTACGTAAGTATTTAGAATACAGCGGCTATGATGTGAACTTTGTCTCAAACTTTACAGATGTGGATGATAAACTCATCAAAGCAGCCAATGAACTCGGAGAAGATGTTCCGACGATTGCTGACCGCTTTATCCAAGCCTACTTTGAAGACGTCAGTGCACTAGGCTGCAAAAAAGCTGACCTTCACCCGCGAGTGACAGAAAATATGGATGATATCATTGCATTTATTGCGACATTGATTGAAAAAGGCTACGCCTATGAAGCGGATGGCGACGTGTATTACAGCACACGCTCATTTGAAGGCTACGGAAAGCTTTCTCACCAGTCGATTGATGAACTGAAGACAGGTGCTCGTATTCGTGTAGGTGAGAAGAAACGAGATGCACTGGACTTTGCTTTATGGAAGGCTGCAAAGGATCAAGAAATCTCATGGGATAGCCCGTGGGGCGAAGGACGCCCAGGCTGGCACATCGAATGCTCGGCCATGGTTAAAAAATATTTAGGTGATACGATCGACATTCATGCTGGCGGACAGGATTTAACCTTCCCTCACCATGAAAATGAAATCGCTCAATCCGAGGCTTTGACAGGGAAACCTTTTGCGAAGTATTGGATGCATAACGGATATATTAATATTGAGAATGAAAAAATGTCAAAATCACTTGGAAACTTTGTGCTCGTGCATGACATTGTGAAAGAACAAGATCCTGATGTGCTACGCTTCTTTATGTTGTCGGTTCACTACCGTCATCCAATTAACTACTCAATGGATTTACTAGAGAGTACAAAGAGTGCGTTTAACCGACTCAAAACGTCGTATGCTAATTTACATCATCGCCTCGAGAGCAGCACGAATATCACAGAAGACAATGCTGAATGGCTGGCGAAGGTTGAGGAGCAGCGTGCGACATTTATTTCTGAAATGAATGATGACTTTAATACGGCAAATGCAATTTCTGTTTTATTCGAACTTGCGAAACAGGCGAATTATTATATGGAAAATGATCATACTTCGGAGGAAGTGATCAAGGCATTTATCGGCTTATTCCAAGAAATCACGTCTGTTCTTGGCTTCTCATTAGAAGAAAAGCACACGCTTGACGAAGAAGTAGAAGCGTTAATTGAAAAACGCAATGAGGCTAGAAGAAATCGTGACTTTGCGCTATCTGATCAAATTCGTGACCAGTTAAAGAGCATGAATATTGTATTGGAGGACACTCCTCAAGGTACTCGCTGGAAAAGAGGAGAATAGGTCATGTTGAATTTTGAAAAGCTGAAAGACGGTAAACAGTTGAACGGACTTGCGCTTGCTTATATGGGTGATGCCATTTTTGAAGTCTATGTGAGGCATCACCTCCTCCAAACGGGGGCGACAAAACCAAATGAGCTGCACAAACGAGCAAGCAAGATTGTTTCAGCTAAATCTCAGGCAGCTATTTTATTTACGCTTCAGCAGCAAGGCTTTTTCACTGAAGCAGAAGAAGCAGTGCTGAAAAGAGGGAGAAATGCAAAATCAGGCACAGTGCCTAAAAACACAGACGTTCAAACGTATCGTTATAGTACGGCGCTTGAAGCGCTCATGGGTTATTTATTTATTGAAAAGCAGGACGAACGCTTAGAAGAGCTGATTAGTCAGGCGATTGAAATCGGAACTTCAGGGAGGAAGACAAATGAGTCAGCAACATGATTATGTGATTGGGAAAAATGCAGTGATTGAAACACTGAAGTCAGATCGGGAGTTATACAAGCTCTGGATGGCAGAAAACACTGTAAAAGGACAAGCCCAGCAGGTCATTGAACTCGCTAAAAAACAAAATATCACCATTCAGTATGTTCCGAGGAAAAAGCTTGATCAAATGGTAACAGGTCAGCACCAGGGAATCGTTGCACAAGTAGCAGCATATGAATATGCGGAATTGGACGATCTGTATCAAATCGCCGAAAAGCGGAATGAACAGCCGTTTTTTCTTATCTTAGATGAAATTGAAGACCCGCATAATTTAGGATCCATTATGCGTACAGCAGATGCTGTAGGTGCACACGGGATTGTCATTCCGAAAAGGAGAGCGGTCGGCTTAACGACAACCGTTGCCAAAGCATCTACTGGGGCGATTGAACATATTCCTGTTGCCAAGGTCACCAATCTTTCAAGAGCTCTTGATGAGATGAAAGAAAGAGGAATCTGGGTCGCGGGAACAGATGCGTCTGCCAAACAGGATTACAGACAATTTGATGGTACGATGCCGCTTGCTCTTGTGATTGGCAGTGAAGGAAAAGGGATTGGCCGATTGATCAAAGAAAAGTGTGATTTTCTGATTAAGCTGCCTATGGCCGGGAAGGTCACTTCGTTAAACGCATCAGTTGCTGCTAGTCTATTGATGTATGAAGTGTATCGAAAACGTTATCCGTTAGGAGAATAGAGATGGACATCCTCTTAGTCGATGGATACAACATGATAGGTGCATGGCCTCGGCTGCAGCACTTAAAGGAAAACAGCTTTGAAGAAGCCAGAGACGTGCTGATTCAAAATTTAGCAGAATATCAAGCATACACAGGGTATCGAGTCATTGTCGTATTCGATGCCCATATGGTCAAAGGAATCGAAAAAAAGCGGATCAACCACCGAGTAGAGGTCATCTTTACGAGAGAGAATGAAACAGCTGATGAGCGGATTGAAAAGCTGGCCCAGGATTTGAATAATGTTCGGACGCAAATTCATGTGGCGACCTCAGACTTCACAGAACAATGGGCAATTTTTGGGCAAGGAGCTCTTCGGAAGTCGGCTCGAGAGCTTTTGAGAGAGATTGAAGTGATCGAACGAAAGATAGAGACGAGAGTCAAAAAGATTACTTCTGATAAACCAGTATCCAAGATTGAATTGTCAGAAGATGTATTGAAAACGTTTGAAAAATGGCGGCGTGGGAATCTGGAATAGCTTGACGATATTTCAACCATTAATGTATAATATTTCTATCTAGGTGCGGTCGGGGGGATCGAAGTGAATCTAAACAACAGCAAGGGTAAATCCATCAGAGAGCAATTTTGCCAGTTGGAAGATGAACAAGTCATTGAAAAGGTTCATGTCGGAGATAGTGATGCGCTAGATTACTTGATAACGAAATACCGAAATTTTGTACGTGCAAAAGCAAGATCTTATTTCTTGATTGGAGCGGATCGAGAGGACATTGTCCAAGAGGGGATGATCGGACTTTATAAGTCTATCCGCGATTTCAGAGAGGACAAGCTTACTTCATTTAAGGCTTTTGCAGAATTATGTATTACCCGCCAAATTATCACCGCAATTAAAACAGCTACTCGCCAAAAACATATCCCATTAAATTCCTATGTATCATTAGATAAGCCAATATATGATGAAGAATCAGACAGAACATTGTTGGATGTCATTTCCGGTGCTAAAGCGCTTAACCCAGAAGATTTAATCATTAGCAAAGAAGAATTTGATGATATTGAAATGAAGATGGGTGAACTACTAAGCGAGCTGGAAAGAAAGGTTCTTGTGCTTTACCTTGATGGCAGATCCTATCAAGAGATTTCTGAAGATTTAAACCGTCATGTGAAATCAATTGATAACGCACTCCAAAGAGTAAAGAGAAAATTAGAGAAATATTTAGAGCTTCGCGAGATTAGTCTCTAATCAAACCTATATTGACAGCTTTTTCGACACTGTGATAAGGTACTAAGGAAATGATGTCGAGAAAATAGGTGTAAATATGAGGAAAAAGATTACTCTAGCCTGTAAAGACTGCGGAAGCCGCAATTATACGACAATGAAAAGTGATGCTTCAGCAGCTGAAAGATTAGAAGTTAAGAAATATTGCAAGACTTGTAATTCACATAAAACACATTTAGAAACGAAGTAAGATTTGCGTTCTTTAATCTGTGGAGGTCTTTTACAATGCGTATTATCAGTTTCTTAAAAAGTGTCGGGAAAGAAATGAAGAAGGTCAGCTGGCCAAAGAAAAACGAAATGATTCGTTACACAATCACTGTTATTTTAACAGTCGTATTCTTTGCAATCTTTTTCTCTTTTCTTGATATAGGAATCTCACAATTAATCGAATTAATTCATTAATACTTGAATAATGGTCTGCTGAACGTGCTATAATAGATCATAATATGACTTGCCAAAAAACCCGTTTTACGGGTTTTTTCAATTGCTTGAAAATATTTACCGGTACTCGAGATTCGTCAAATAGACATTACGAAATGTGGGGAGGGAAGGACTGAATAGTCCTGAACGAAATGGAAAAGAATTGGTATGTTGTGCATACGTACTCTGGCTATGAAAACAAAGTAAAAGCGAACTTGGAAAAGCGTGTTGAATCAATGGGCATGCAAGATAAGATCTTCCGCGTTGTCGTACCAGAAGAAGAAGAAACAGATATTAAAAATGGTAAGAAAAAAGTTGTCAAAAAGAAAGTATTCCCTGGCTATGTCCTAGTGGAAATCGTGATGACTGACGACTCTTGGTATGTTGTTCGTAATACACCAGGTGTCACAGGATTCGTTGGATCAGCTGGATCAGGATCAAAGCCGACAGCGCTGCTGCCAGGCGAAGCTGAAACCATTCTGAAGAGAATGGGTCTTGAAGAACGCAAAACAGAAATCGACTTTGAATTGAAAGAAACAGTCAAGGTAATCGACGGACCATTTGCTAACTTCACAGGCTCTATCGAAGAGATTGATTACGATAAAAGCAAAGTCAAAGTATTCGTTAATATGTTTGGTAGAGAAACACCCGTGGAACTTGAGTTCACGCAGATCGATAAATTGTAATTCAAAAGAGCTTGAAATGAGTGTATAGAAGTGGTAATATAGCAAAGGTACGTCTTGAGTTCGCTCAAGATCGCTAGCTAGTTATTTCGTCATTCATATAAAGAATGAAGTTGTTGAGTGGGAGGGGGATTCCCCTATTACCACATCACGGACTTTAAGGAGGTGTGTCTCGTGGCTAAAAAAGTAGTTAAAGTTGTTAAATTGCAAATTCCTGCTGGAAAAGCTAACCCAGCTCCACCAGTTGGACCTGCACTAGGTCAAGCCGGTGTTAATATCATGGGATTCTGTAAGGAGTTTAATGCTCGTACAGCTGACCAAGCTGGTCTTATCATTCCTGTTGAAATTTCGGTTTTTGAAGACCGTTCATTTACATTTATTACTAAAACTCCACCTGCTGCAGTTTTACTTAAAAAAGCAGCTGGTATTGAGTCTGGTTCTGGTGAACCTAACCGTAATAAAGTGGCAACTGTTAAGCGTGATAAAGTACGCGAAATCGCGGAAACAAAAATGCCTGACTTAAACGCTGCTAGCGTTGAATCAGCTATGCGCATGGTTGAAGGTACTGCACGCAGTATGGGTATTGTCATCGAAGATTAATTTATTGTCTTGTTGGGTTGCGAGTTTGGTTTTGACAAGTTCGCAACCCTTATTCGTGGGAGGTTATTCCGCTAAAACCACATAAGGAGGATTTTTATAATGGCTAAAAAAGGTAAAAAGTATGTAGAAGCTGCTAAGCTGATCGAACGTACTAAAGCGTATGATGTAGCTGAAGCTGTTTCTCTTACAAAAAAAGCAAATACAGCGAAATTTGATGCGACTGTAGAAGTTGCTTTTCGTTTGGGCGTAGACCCTCGTAAAAACGATCAACAAATCCGCGGTGCAGTTGTACTTCCTAACGGAACTGGTAAAACTCAACGCGTTCTTGTGTTCGCTAAAGGCGAAAAAGCAAAAGAAGCAGAAGCTGCTGGAGCAGACTACGTTGGAGATTCTGATTACATCACTAAAATCCAACAAGGCTGGTTCGAATTCGATGTAATCGTTGCAACACCTGACATGATGGGTGAAGTTGGTAAGATCGGTCGTGTACTTGGACCAAAAGGTCTTATGCCAAACCCTAAAACAGGAACTGTTACATTCGAAGTAGAAAAAGCAATCAATGAAATCAAAGCTGGTAAAGTAGAATACCGCGTTGATAAAGCTGGTAACATCCACGCGCCAATCGGAAAGGTTTCTTTCGAGGACGAAAAGCTTGTTGAGAACTTTGCAACAATCTATGATACAATCCTTAAAGCAAAACCTGCAGCGGCTAAAGGTGTATACGTGAAAAACGTTTCTGTTACAACTACTATGGGCCCTGGCGTGAAAGTGGATCCATCTTCTTTCTCTGCAAAATAAATCTTGACTTATCACAATCGTTTTGATAATATCAAAATGTTGTAAAATAGAATATGTCCATTTATACCGTAGACAGCAGGGGCCTTATGGCTTAATTAACCCGCCGAGGTGTATATGTCACAGTCTTACGTTAACGTATGCTTGTATATACAGCCTCCATGTCTTAATGGAGGCTTTTTATATGGAGAACCGTTCGTTAGGAACGTGATGGCCTGATCGGTATAAGTGTTACACAAAGAATGTACAGGAGGTGTAACCATGAGCAATGCAATCGATACTAAAAAAGTTGTCGTTGATGAAATTACTTCTAAATTTAAAGACAGTATGTCTACTGTAATTGTAGATTACCGTGGTCTTTCAGTTTCTGAAGTGACTGAACTTCGTAAACAGCTTCGTGATGCTGGCGTAGAATTCAAAGTTTACAAAAATACTTTGACTCGCCGTGCAGTTGAACAAGTTGAACTAACGGGTTTAAACGATTTCTTAACAGGTCCAAACGCTATCGCATTCAGTAACGAAGATGTTATCGCACCTGCGAAAATCATCAACGAATTTGCGAAAAGCCACGAAGCTTTAGAAATCAAAGCTGGTGTCATCGAAGGAAACGTAGCGACTGTAGAAGAAGTGAAGGCTCTTGCGGAACTTCCGTCTCGCGAAGGCTTACTTTCTATGTTGCTTAGCGTTCTTCAAGCTCCAGTTCGTAACCTTGCTCTTGCTACTAAAGCAGTTGCAGAACAAAAAGAAGAACAAGGCGCTTAATGCGTACTTAACGTAAAAAACTTAAAATGGAGGAATTACAAATGGCTTTAAATATCGAAGAAATCATTGCTTCAGTTAAAGAAGCAACTGTACTTGAGTTAAACGACTTAGTAAAAGCAATCGAAGAAGAATTTGGCGTAACTGCTGCTGCTCCTGTAGCTGTAGCTGCAGCTGGTGGTGCCGCTGCTGAAGAGAAAACTGATTTTGATCTAGTACTTGCTGGTGCTGGAGATCAAAAAATCAAAGTTATCAAAGTGGTTCGTGAAATCACTGGTCTTGGCTTGAAAGAAGCTAAAGAACTTGTTGACAACACTCCAAAACCACTTAAAGAAGGTATTGCTAAAGAAGAAGCTGAAGAACTTAAAGCTAAGCTTGAAGAAGTTGGCGCTTCTGTAGAAGTTAAGTAATCTTCGCCTAATCTTTTGGGAAAGCTCGCTTTTACTGGCGGGCTTTTTCTTTTCTATTCTCCTGAAACGATTGAATCCAGAGGAGGTCCATTCATCATGAGTGACCACTATTATACGGAAAAGCCATCAGTGAAAAGCAATAAACAGACATGGGGCTTCACCTTGAGAAACCGTACCTTTACTTTTACAAGTGACAGTGGAGTGTTTTCTAAGAAAGAAGTCGACTTTGGTTCAAGGCTTTTAATTGAAGCTTTTGAAGAACCTGACGTGGATGGCGATGTCTTAGATGTCGGTTGCGGTTATGGACCGATTGGCTTATCGTTAGCAAACGAAATGACGAGCCGCACCATTCATATGATTGATGTGAACGAAAGAGCAGTCGAACTTTCAAAGGAAAACGCTAAACATAATCGCATTGATAATGTCCGCATCTATCAAAGTGATTTGTTCTCGAATGTTCATTCATCAGCTGCTTTTGCCTCTATACTGACCAATCCCCCAATACGGGCAGGGAAGAAAGTTGTACATGCGATCTTTGAAAAAAGTGCTGATCATTTATTGCCGGAAGGTGAGTTGTGGGTGGTTATTCAGAAAAAGCAGGGCGGACCATCTGCGATTGAAAAATTAGAACAGCTCTTTGGAGAAGTCGAGGTTGTATTGAAAAAAAAGGGCTACTATATTATCAAAGCTAAAAAAGTTTGACGCAGTTTCCTAGCTGTGTTAACATTATAAAATGCCAATGTGTATATTTTGCTTGATAGGCTTAAAAAACAACTATTTTGTATAAATTATGCATACTTGGGAAAACTAATAAAATCGGTATTTGTTTTTGGATGTGGTTTTCTTATTTTAGAAACCCTTTTTTCTTTTGTCTTGTAAAAGTATTTCTTTACTGACATTTGAAAGGCTGAAATACTTTTTACACATATAATACGCATGATTTGAGGGGTGAATCAGTTGACAGGTCAACTAGTTCAGTATGGACGACACCGCCAGCGCAGAAGCTACGCACGCATAAGCGAAGTGTTAGAATTACCAAATCTCATTGAAATTCAAACCTCTTCTTATCAGTGGTTTCTTGATGAGGGTCTTAGAGAGATGTTTCAAGATATATCCCCAATTGAGGATTTTACTGGTAACCTTTCTCTTGAATTCATTGATTACAGCCTAGGGGATCCTAAGTATCCTGTAGCAGAATCAAAAGAACGTGATGTAACTTACTCTGCTCCACTAAGAGTAAAAGTTCGTTTAATTAACAAAGAAACTGGAGAAGTAAAAGACCAAGATGTGTTCATGGGTGATTTCCCAATCATGACAGACACAGGTACTTTTATCATTAACGGTGCGGAACGTGTAATCGTTTCTCAGTTAGTGCGTTCTCCAAGTGTATATTTCAGTGGTAAAGTAGACAAAAACGGTAAAAAAGGTTTTACTGCGACTGTCATTCCAAACCGTGGCGCATGGTTAGAATACGAAACTGATGCGAAGGATGTAGTCTATGTACGCATCGATCGCACACGTAAGTTGCCGGTTACGGTTCTTTTGCGTGCTCTCGGCTTCAGCTCTGATCAAGAGATTCTTGACCTCATTGGCGAGAATGAATACTTACGCAACACGCTGGAAAAAGACAATACAGAGAATGCGGATAAAGCACTTCTCGAAATCTACGAGCGCCTCCGTCCTGGAGAGCCGCCAACTGTTGAAAATGCGAAAAGCCTGCTAGACTCTCGCTTCTTCGATCCGAAGAGATATGACCTAGCTAATGTTGGACGCTACAAGATTAATAAAAAGCTTCATATTAAAAATAGACTGTTCAATCAAAAATTGGCTGAAACGTTAGTTGACCCTGAAACAGGTGAAATTCTAGCAGAAAAAGGTCAAATTTTAGACAGAAGAGTTCTTGATAAAGTTCTTCCATACTTAGAAAACGGCATTGGATTTAGAAAGCTTTATCCAAATGGTGGCGTAGTAGAAGATGAAGTAGAACTTCAATCTATTAAGATTTATGCACCGTCTGATCAAGAAGGCGAGCAAGTGATCAACGTGATCGGGAATGCATACGTAGAGGAAGCTGTGAAAAACATCACGCCTTCTGACATCATTGCATCGATCAGTTACTTCTTCAACCTTCTTCATGGTGTAGGTGACACAGATGATATCGATCACCTTGGTAACCGTCGCCTGCGTTCTGTAGGTGAGCTTCTGCAAAACCAATTCCGTATTGGTTTAAGCAGAATGGAGCGTGTTGTTCGTGAAAGAATGTCGATCCAAGACACAAACACGATCACACCTCAGCAACTGATCAACATCCGTCCTGTGATCGCTTCTATCAAAGAGTTCTTTGGTAGCTCTCAGCTTTCTCAGTTCATGGATCAAACAAACCCGCTTGCTGAATTGACGCACAAACGTCGTCTGTCGGCGCTTGGACCGGGTGGTTTGACACGTGAGCGTGCAGGAATGGAAGTTCGTGACGTTCACTACTCTCACTATGGCCGTATGTGTCCGATTGAAACACCAGAGGGTCCAAACATCGGTTTGATCAACTCTCTATCTTCATTTGCAAAAGTGAATCGCTTCGGCTTTATTGAAACACCTTACCGCCGGGTTGACCCTGAAACAGGTAAAGTGACACCGAGAATCGATTACTTAACTGCTGATGAAGAGGATAACTACGTTGTAGCACAAGCGAATGCTATATTAGGTGAAGATGGTTCGTTTATCGATGATAATATCATTGCTCGTTTCAGAGGGGAAAACACAGTTGTTCCTCGAAACCGCGTTGACTACATGGACGTTTCGCCAAAGCAGGTTGTTTCTGCAGCGACAGCATGTATCCCATTCTTAGAAAACGATGACTCTAACCGTGCTCTAATGGGAGCGAACATGCAACGTCAGGCTGTGCCTTTGATGCAGCCGGAATCACCGATTGTTGGTACAGGTATGGAGTATGTATCAGGGAAAGACTCTGGTGCTGCTGTTATCTGCCGCTACCCTGGTGTTGTAGAACGTGTTGAAGCGAAAAATATTTGGGTTCGTCGCTATGAAGACGTTGACGGACAACAAGTCAAAGGAAATCTAGACAAATACAGCTTGCTGAAATTTGTCCGCTCTAACCAAGGGACTTGCTACAACCAGCGTCCAATCGTAAGTGTTGGAGATGAAGTCGTAAAAGGAGAAATCCTTGCAGACGGTCCTTCAATGGAAAAAGGTGAATTGGCTCTAGGACGTAACGTCATGGTCGGCTTCATGACTTGGGACGGTTATAACTACGAGGATGCGATCATCATGAGTGAGCGCCTTGTAAAAGATGACGTCTACACGTCTATTCATATTGAAGAATATGAATCAGAAGCTCGTGATACAAAGCTTGGACCGGAAGAAATCACTCGTGATATTCCAAACGTTGGGGAAGATGCTTTACGCAACCTTGACGAGCGCGGAATCATCCGTATTGGTGCAGAAGTAAAAGACGGAGACCTTCTTGTAGGGAAAGTAACGCCTAAAGGTGTAACAGAACTAACAGCTGAAGAACGTCTATTACATGCAATCTTCGGTGAAAAGGCTCGTGAAGTGCGTGATACGTCTCTACGTGTTCCACACGGCGGCGGCGGAATTATCCACGACGTCAAAGTCTTTAACCGTGAAGATGGAGATGAATTACCTCCAGGTGTAAACCAGTTAGTCCGCGTATACATCGTTCAGAAGCGTAAAATTTCTGAAGGTGACAAAATGGCCGGACGACATGGTAACAAAGGGGTTATCTCTAAAATCCTTCCAGAAGAAGATATGCCGTATCTTCCAGATGGAACACCGATTGATATCATGTTAAACCCTCTAGGGGTACCATCTCGTATGAACATCGGTCAGGTACTTGAGCTTCATATGGGTATGGCTGCACGTTACCTTGGCATCCACATTGCGTCACCAGTATTTGATGGTGCGCGCGAGGAAGATGTTTGGGAAACGCTTGAAGAAGCAGGTATGTCCCGTGATGCAAAAACAGTCCTTTATGACGGTCGAACTGGTGAACCATTCGATAACCGTGTATCAGTCGGAATCATGTACATGATCAAACTGGCTCACATGGTTGACGATAAACTTCACGCTCGTTCAACTGGACCATACTCACTTGTTACGCAGCAGCCACTTGGCGGTAAAGCCCAGTTTGGTGGTCAGCGTTTCGGAGAGATGGAAGTATGGGCGCTTGAAGCTTACGGTGCAGCATACACACTTCAAGAGATCTTAACAGTTAAATCGGATGACGTTGTAGGTCGTGTGAAAACATACGAGGCCATCGTCAAAGGGGATAACGTCCCTGAACCAGGTGTCCCTGAATCATTCAAAGTGTTAATTAAAGAACTTCAAAGTTTAGGTATGGATGTCAAAATCCTATCTGGCGATGAAGAAGAGATAGAAATGAGAGATTTAGAAGACGATGAGGAAACGAAGAAAGCAGACGGATTAGCGTTATCTAATGACGAAGATGCTGCAGACCTCGCACCTGTCGATCTTGAACGTGACGCAGTCACAAAAGAATAGCAGAAACGATTAGAGCAAGTGACTAGGGTATAACCCGAAGATTAAAAGGGAGGTAGGCCCCTTGCTAGATGTGAACAATTTTGAGTATATGAACATCGGTCTCGCATCACCTGATAAAATCCGTTCTTGGTCTTTTGGTGAAGTGAAAAAGCCTGAAACGATTAACTATCGTACACTGAAACCTGAAAAAGATGGTCTCTTTTGTGAACGTATCTTCGGACCGCAAAAAGACTGGGAATGTCATTGTGGAAAGTATAAACGCGTTCGTTATAAGGGTGTTGTATGTGACCGTTGTGGTGTAGAAGTAACACGGGCAAAAGTCCGTCGTGAGAGAATGGGGCATATCGAACTGGCTGCCCCAGTTTCCCACATTTGGTATTTCAAAGGTATCCCAAGCCGTATGGGTCTTGTTCTTGATATGTCACCACGTGCGTTAGAAGAAGTGATTTACTTCGCTTCTTACGTTGTAACAGATCCGGGCAACACACCGCTTGAGAAGAAACAACTTCTTTCTGAGAAGGAATTCCGTGCTTATTTAGATAAATACGGTAATACGTTCCAAGCAGCTATGGGTGCAGAAGCAATCAATAAACTTCTTCAAGATATCGATCTTGTAAAAGAAGTAGATACACTGAAAGAAGAGCTGAAAACTGCTCAAGGACAGCGTCGTACACGTGCGATTAAACGCCTTGAAGTGCTAGAAGCCTTCCGTAACTCAGGAAACAAACCATCATGGATGATTCTTGATGTACTTCCGGTTATTCCGCCAGAATTACGTCCAATGGTCCAGCTTGATGGTGGACGTTTTGCTACTTCTGACTTAAACGACCTTTATCGTCGTGTTATCAACCGTAACAATCGTCTGAAACGTTTATTAGATCTTGGTGCGCCAAGCATCATCGTTCAGAACGAGAAGCGTATGCTTCAAGAAGCTGTCGATGCCTTGATTGATAATGGACGTAGAGGCCGACCAGTAACAGGACCAGGAAATAGACCATTGAAATCTCTTTCTCATATGCTGAAAGGGAAACAAGGACGTTTCCGTCAAAACTTGCTCGGTAAACGTGTTGACTATTCTGGACGTTCCGTTATCGTCGTAGGACCACATTTGAAAATGTATCAGTGTGGACTTCCGAAAGAAATGGCTCTTGAATTATTCAAACCATTCGTGATGAAGGAGCTTGTTGAAAAAGGTTTAGCTCACAACATCAAGAGTGCGAAGCGTAAAATTGAGCGCGTGCAGCCGGAAGTATGGGATGTTTTAGAATCAGTTATTCGTGAGCACCCAGTCTTACTAAACCGTGCACCGACTCTTCACAGACTTGGTATTCAAGCGTTTGAACCTACACTTGTGGAAGGACGCGCAATTCGTCTGCATCCACTTGTATGTACAGCCTACAACGCTGACTTTGACGGTGACCAAATGGCGGTTCACGTACCATTATCTGCTGAGGCTCAAGCTGAAGCTCGTATCTTAATGCTTGCTGCTCAAAACATTTTGAACCCGAAAGATGGAAAACCTGTTGTTACGCCATCTCAGGATATGGTGCTTGGTAACTACTACCTTACACTTGAGCGTAAAGGTGCTATCGGAGAAGGTATGGTCTTCAAAGATACTGACGAAGCCCTTCTAGCTTATCAAAATGGGTATGTGCATCTTCATACACGTGTAGCTGTTGCAGCTAGCTCGTTGAAGAATGTGACATTTACTGATGAACAGCGTTCTAAATTGTTGATCACAACAGTTGGAAAACTGATCTTTAACGAAATCTTACCGGAATCATTCCCTTACATGAATGAGCCGACAAAGAGCAATATTGAAGAAAAAACGCCTGACCGCTTCTTCCTTGAAAAAGGTGAGGATGTCAAAGCTGCGATCGAGAAACAAGAAATCAATGCGCCGTTCAAAAAAGGTATTTTAGGTAAAATCATTGCGGAAATCTTTAAGAGATTCCATATCACTGAGACATCTAAAATGCTTGATCGCATGAAAAATCTTGGTTTCAAATACTCTACTAAAGCGGGTATTACGGTTGGTGTGTCTGACATCGTCGTATTAGATGATAAGCAGAAGATCCTCGAAGAAGCACAAGCAAAAGTAGATAACGTCTTGAAGCAATTCAGACGTGGTTTGATTACTGAAGAAGAGCGTTACGAGAGAGTCATTTCGATCTGGAGTTCTTCTAAAGATGTCATCCAAGGTAAACTGATGAAGTCCCTTGATGAAGTCAACCCAATCTACATGATGAGTGACTCTGGAGCGCGTGGTAACGCATCTAACTTCACTCAGTTGGCTGGTATGCGTGGTCTGATGGCCAACCCGGCTGGACGTATCATTGAACTTCCGATTAAATCTAGTTTCCGTGAAGGTTTAACCGTATTGGAATACTTTATTTCCACTCACGGAGCGCGTAAAGGTCTTGCCGATACAGCCCTTAAAACAGCTGACTCAGGTTACCTCACGCGTCGTCTCGTCGATGTTGCACAGGATGTTATCATCCGTGAAACAGATTGCGGTACAGACCGTGGTATCTTGGCGAAGTCCATTAGAGAAGGAAATGAAATTATTGAGAAGCTTGAAGAACGTCTGATCGGACGTTTTGCAAGAAAACCAATTGTTCATCCTGAAACGGGCGAAGTCATTGTGGACGAAAACGAACTAATTGATGAAGATAAAGCACTTGAAGTAGTTGAAGCAGGAATTGAGGAAGTATGGATCCGTTCTGCATTTACATGTAACACGCCTCATGGTGTATGTAAACGATGCTACGGCCGTAACCTTGCAACTGGTACTGACGTTGAAGTCGGTGAAGCAGTTGGAATCATCGCTGCTCAATCAATCGGTGAGCCAGGAACACAGCTTACAATGCGTACGTTCCACACCGGTGGGGTAGCAGGAGACGATATCACACAAGGTTTACCTCGTATCCAAGAGCTATTTGAAGCTCGTAATCCGAAAGGGCAAGCGACCATTTCTGAAATTGATGGTGTCGTTGCTGAAATTAACGATGTTCGTGACAAGCAGCAGGAAATTGTGGTTCAAGGCGACGTTGAAACTCGTTCTTACACAGCTCCTTACAATGCGCGTCTGAAAGTTGTTGAAGGTGACAAAGTCACTCGTGGTCAAGTACTGACAGAAGGTTCGATCGATCCGAAAGAACTTCTTAAAGTGACTGACATGACAGCTGTTCAAGAATATCTGCTTCATGAAGTACAAAAAGTATACCGTATGCAAGGGGTAGAAATCGGAGATAAGCACGTTGAGGTAATGGTTCGCCAAATGCTTCGTAAAGTGCGTGTCGCTGATGCAGGGGATACAGATGTATTACCAGGCACACTTCTTGATGTACATCAATTCACTGAAGCGAACAAAAAAGTACTATTCGAAGGCAAACGTCCTGCAACAGGCCGTCCAGTTCTTCTTGGTATTACAAAAGCATCGCTTGAAACAGACTCATTCTTGTCTGCGGCATCCTTCCAAGAAACGACTCGTGTCCTAACAGATGCGGCGATCAAAGGAAAACGTGATGAACTGCTTGGCTTGAAAGAGAATGTTATCATCGGTAAACTTGTTCCAGCTGGAACAGGAATGCCAAACTACCGTAAAGTTAAGCCGGTTTCACAAGTGCAGCCGTCTGACGATATGGTTCCTGTAGAGTAATCTTTCTCGTGAGATTCCTATAAAATCATCAAAAAATGGTGAAGGATGTCAAGATAATCTGTCATATGATATTGACATCCTTCTGCCATGATGATAATATAACCAAGGTGCTCAAAATAAAACCTGTTACTTTGGAGGATATTCGATGTCTTATGATAAAGTATCACAGGCTCAATCCATTATTATTGGTACGAAGCAAACAGTAAAAGCTCTGAAACGAGATTCAGTAAAGGAAATCGTCGTAGCGAAAGATGCTGATCCTGCTTTAACAGCTAGTGTAATAAAACTAGCGCAAGAGAAGGGTGTAGACATTTTAGTGGTAGATTCCATGAAAAAGCTCGGCAAAGCCTGCGGAATTGAAGTTGGGGCAGCAGCTGTTGCCATTATGTTATAGCGTACTTGTTTTGTTTTTGCATGTGTAAATGCAAAAGCATTGTTTTTTGCCTTTTGATGAACCACCTGGGTATGTGGGTTATAAAAAAAGCAACGAAGGGAGGAATAACAACATGCCTACAATTAATCAGCTAATACGCAAAGGACGCGTGAGTAAAGTTGAAAACTCAAAGTCTCCTGCACTTAACAAAGGATACAACAGTTTCAAAAAAGAGCACACTAACGTAACATCTCCACAGAAGCGCGGGGTTTGTACTCGTGTCGGTACAATGACACCGAAAAAACCAAACTCAGCACTACGTAAATATGCTCGTGTACGTTTGTCTAACCTGATTGAGGTAACAGCTTACATTCCTGGTATCGGACATAATCTACAAGAGCACAGTGTAGTACTTATCCGTGGCGGACGTGTAAAAGACTTACCGGGTGTACGTTACCACATCGTTCGTGGTGCGCTTGATACTGCCGGAGTTGACGGTCGTATGCAAGGACGTTCTAAATACGGAACAAAACGCCCTAAACAAAGCAAATAATACAAACAAACATAAGGGTTTTTAGAAGTTGATATCAGATCAGTGGAGTCAGGCAACTGACAATGATATTGAGATGAGAGACAGATAGAAATCCTTTTAAATGAGAAGGGAGGCTATCAGATGCCACGTAAAGGTCCTGTAGCAAAAAGAGACGTATTGCCAGATCCAATTTACAATTCTAAACTTGTATCTCGTTTGATCAACAAAATGATGATCGACGGTAAAAGAGGAAAGTCACAAACAATTCTCTACAAGTCATTTGATATCATCAAAGAACGTACTGGTAATGAAGCGATGGAGGTTTTCGAACAAGCCTTGAAAAACATCATGCCAGTTCTTGAAGTTAAAGCACGTCGTGTAGGTGGAGCCAACTACCAAGTTCCTGTAGAAGTTCGCCCAGACCGTCGTACTACTTTAGGTCTTCGCTGGTTAGTAAACTACGCTCGTCTTCGTGGAGAAAAAACGATGGAAGAGCGTCTTGCTAACGAAATCCTTGACGCAGCTAACAACACTGGTGCTGCTGTTAAGAAACGTGAAGATACACACAAAATGGCAGAAGCGAACAAAGCATTCGCTCACTACCGCTGGTAGGATTTATACCAAACTAAAAAAACTATTCCCTAATAAGGAAGGAGAAATTACCCAATGGCAAGAGAGTTCTCCTTAGACAAAACTCGTAATATTGGTATCATGGCTCACATCGATGCCGGTAAAACGACAACGACTGAGCGTATCTTATACTACACTGGTCGTATCCATAAAATTGGCGAAACTCACGAAGGAGCTTCCCAAATGGACTGGATGGAGCAGGAGCAAGAACGTGGTATTACAATCACTTCTGCTGCTACTACAGCACAATGGAAAGGTTACCGTGTAAACATCATCGATACACCAGGACACGTAGACTTCACTGTTGAAGTTGAACGTTCTTTACGTGTACTTGATGGTGCGGTTGCTGTTCTTGATGCACAATCAGGTGTAGAGCCACAAACTGAAACAGTTTGGCGCCAAGCAACAACTTACGGAGTACCTCGTATCGTATTCGTTAACAAAATGGATAAAACCGGTGCGGACTTCCTTTACTCTGTAAGCACATTAAGAGATCGTCTTCAAGCGAACGCTCATGCAATTCAATTGCCGATCGGCGCTGAAGATCAATTCGAAGGAATCATCGACCTTGTAGATAACGTAGCATACTTCTACGAAGATGACCTTGGAACTCGCTCTGATGCACAAGAAATCCCTGCTGAGTATAAAGACAAAGCTGAAGAGCTTCGCAACAGCCTAATTGAAGCTGTCGCTGAGCTTGACGAAGAGCTTATGGAAAAATACCTTGAGGGTGAAGAAATTACAATTCCTGAATTGAAAGCTGCAATCCGTAAAGGAACGTTGAATGTTGAATTCTATCCAGTTCTTGTTGGATCTGCTTTCAAAAACAAAGGTGTTCAGCTTGTACTTGACGCTGTGCTTGATTACCTTCCTGCACCAACTGATGTTGCTGCAATCAAAGGTACCTTGCCAGATTCAAATGAAGAGGTTGTACGTGAGTCTACTGATGACGCACCATTCGCAGCCCTTGCTTTTAAAGTAATGACTGACCCTTATGTTGGGAAACTAACTTTCTTCCGTGTATACTCTGGAACACTTGATTCTGGTTCTTACGTGAAGAACTCTTCTAAGAACAAGCGTGAACGTGTTGGACGTATCCTTCAAATGCACGCAAACAGCCGTGAAGAAATCTCTACTGTATATGCAGGGGATATCGCAGCAGCTGTAGGTCTTAAAGATACATCAACTGGTGACACTCTTTGTGACGAGAAAAGTCTTGTTATCCTTGAGTCTATGGAATTCCCAGAGCCAGTTATCGATGTAGCAATCGAGCCTAAGTCTAAGGCTGACCAAGATAAAATGGGTATCGCTTTAGCTAAACTAGCTGAAGAGGATCCAACATTCCGTACACAAACAAACACTGAAACTGGTCAAACGATCATCTCTGGTATGGGTGAGCTTCACCTTGATATCATTGTTGACCGTATGAAGCGTGAGTTCAAGGTTGAAGCTAACGTAGGAGCTCCTCAAGTTGCGTACCGTGAAACATTCCGTTCTGGTGCAAAAGTTGAAGGTAAATTCGTACGTCAGTCTGGTGGACGCGGTCAGTTCGGACACGTTTGGATCGAATTCGAACCAAACGAAGAAGGCGCAGGCTTCGAATTCCAAAATGCAATCGTCGGTGGGGTTGTTCCTCGTGAATACATTCCAGCTATTCAAGCAGGTCTTGAAGATTCACTTGAAAATGGTGTATTAGCTGGATTCCCATTAATCGACATCAAAGCAAAATTATTTGATGGATCTTACCACGATGTTGACTCTAACGAAATGGCGTTTAAAATTGCTGCATCTATGGCATTGAAAAATGCTGTCAGCAAATGTAACCCAGTTCTACTTGAGCCAATGATGAAAGTGGAAGTCGTTATCCCAGAAGAATACATGGGAGACATCATGGGTGATATCACATCTCGTCGTGGACGTGTAGAAGGTATGGAAGCTCGCGGTAACGCTCAAGTTGTTCGCGCGATGGTTCCACTTTCTGAAATGTTCGGATATGCAACTGCACTCCGTTCTAATACACAAGGACGCGGTACTTTCACTATGCACATGGATCACTACGAAGAAGTGCCTAAGAGCATCAGTGAAGAAATCATCAAAAAAAATAAAGGTGAATAATTGATTTTGCCTTTAAACTAAAGTATAACTACTATTGAAGATCAGAAAGTGAGAGGTAACTCTTCACTTTCTATCACTCTATACCAAATACAATGAACCTTTAAGGAGGATTTTTAGAATGGCTAAAGAAAAATTCGACCGTTCCAAATCGCATGCTAACATTGGTACAATTGGACACGTTGACCATGGTAAAACAACTCTAACTGCTGCTATCTCAACAGTTCTTCATAAGAAATCTGGTAAAGGTACGGCTATGGCTTATGACCAAATCGATGGTGCTCCAGAAGAGCGCGAGCGTGGAATCACAATCTCAACAGCACACGTTGAGTATGAAACTGAAACTCGTCACTATGCACACGTAGACTGCCCAGGACACGCTGACTATGTTAAAAACATGATCACTGGTGCTGCTCAAATGGACGGCGCGATCTTAGTAGTATCTGCTGCTGATGGTCCAATGCCACAAACACGTGAGCACATCCTACTTTCTCGTAACGTAGGTGTACCATACATCGTAGTATTCCTTAACAAATGTGACATGGTTGACGATGAAGAGTTACTTGAACTTGTTGAAATGGAAGTTCGTGACCTTCTTTCTGACTATGATTTCCCTGGTGACGATGTACCTGTTATCAAAGGTTCTGCTCTTAAAGCTCTTGAAGGTGATGCTGATTACGAAGCAAAAATCTTTGAACTTATGGATGCGGTTGATGAGTACATCCCAACTCCAGAGCGTGACACTGAGAAGCCATTCATGATGCCAGTTGAGGACGTATTCTCAATCACTGGTCGTGGAACAGTTGCTACTGGTCGTGTTGAGCGTGGACAAGTTAAAGTCGGTGACGAAGTTGAAATCATCGGTCTTCAAGAAGAAAACGGTAAAACAACTGTTACAGGTGTTGAAATGTTCCGTAAGCTTCTTGACTATGCTGAAGCTGGTGACAACATCGGTGCACTACTTCGTGGTGTATCTCGTGAAGATATCCAACGTGGTCAAGTACTTGCTAAACCAGGTACAATCACTCCACATAGCCGTTTCAAAGCTGAAGTTTATGTACTTTCTAAAGAAGAGGGTGGACGTCATACTCCATTCTTCGCTAACTACCGTCCGCAGTTCTACTTCCGTACAACTGACGTAACTGGTATCGTACATCTTCCAGAAGGTACTGAAATGGTAATGCCTGGCGATAACACTGAGATGGAAGTTGAACTTATCTCTACTATCGCTATCGAAGAAGGAACTCGTTTCTCTATCCGTGAGGGTGGACGTACTGTAGGTTCTGGCGTCGTTTCAACTATCATTAAGTAATAAAACATATAAAAGAGACTCCTTGCAAAAGGGTCTCTTTTTTTGCTTTTCCAGATCAGAACGGCTACTATAAGCTATAGAATCTAATTGGAACCGAGAGGATCACTGGAATGGCGAAGATATATTTGAAGAAATGGTTAATCGGCGGGGTTGACCAATGGATTATGATCAAAGAAGATCACACAAATGAAGCAAAGCCTGTTCTTTTATTTTTACACGGTGGGCCCGGCTCCGCTCAAATCAGCTATATCGACTCGTTTCATGAGGAACTTAATCAAGATTTTACAGTAGTTCATTGGGATCAGCGAGGCGCGGGACTTTCCTATCAAAAGAATCTTCCCGATACTTCCATGACCATTCAGCAATTTATTGAAGATACGATTGAACTGACAGAGAAAGTCCTTTCATATCTAGGTCAATCAAAATTGTACATCGCAGGATATTCATGGGGATCATTAATCGCCATACAAGCAGTACATAAGCGTCCAGATCTATATCATGCTTTTTATGGAATTAGTCAGGTAGTAGATGTATTAAAAGAAGATATTGTGTCGTACGAGCTCCTTTTGGAGAAACACCATCGGAATCGGTTGTTTACTTGGTGCCTGCGATTACTGACGCCTCCTCCGTGGAAACGATTATCAGCTCATGCTCTGTTCTCTCTCTATAAAGAGGTCGGAAGCGTAGGTCTCACACATAGGTGGAGGCCGCTTATTCAAATGCTGCGCGGATTTCTTTTTAGTAAGGAATATCAGCTGAAAGATAAGTGGAAGTTCCTTAAAGGACAGAAGTTTAGTCAGGACATGCTATGGGATGAATTGATGAATGAGAGCATTGAATACCGAGTTTCTACTATATTAATACCTTGCTACTTTATCATTGGCGCATATGACATGATTACACCAGCTGCTGTATCAAAACCATATGTTGATCAATTAACAGCACCAATCAAAGAATGGTTCACCTTTAAAGAATCTGCACATTCCCCGCATCTAGAAGAACCAGAAGAATTTATCCGTACCATAAAAAAGACTGCTGTACATCATCTTCAGGGAAAGCTTGATTTATAGGCTGAACCCCTGTATAATATGAGAAGTGTGCAAATCATAAATTTATCCGATTTATTATTGCAACACGCAGGCCAATTTGGTACAATAGTGCATGTTGGTCTTTGACTGCGATGAAGTGAGAGGTTGCTGACACACCCGGCCGCTTTGCCATGGCAAGGTGATCAGGTTTTTCTCACGGAGAACTGTCTAACGTAAGTAGGCGAAAAGGAGGGAAAATAATGGCAAAACAAAAAATTCGTATTCGTTTAAAAGCATATGATCATAGAATTCTTGATCAATCTGCTGAGAAGATTGTTGAAACGGCTAAGCGTTCTGGTGCTAGTGTATCTGGTCCAATCCCGCTTCCAACTGAAAAATCAGTTTACACAATCCTTCGTGCGGTGCATAAGTACAAAGATTCTCGTGAGCAATTTGAGATGCGTACTCACAAACGTCTAATCGACATCGTGAATCCAACTCCACAAACAGTTGATGCACTTATGCGTTTAGATTTACCATCTGGTGTAGATATCGAAATCAAACTTTAATTCAAATAGAAAACACATATTATAGGAGGTGTGACTAATGACCAAAGGAATCTTAGGTAGAAAAATTGGTATGACGCAAGTATTCGCAGAAAACGGTGATCTTATCCCTGTAACTGTTGTTGAGGCTGCTGCTAACGTTGTTCTTCAAAAGAAGACTACTGACACGGATGGCTATGAAGCAATCCAAATCGGTTTTGACGACAAACGTGAAAAGCTTTCTAACAAACCAGAGAAGGGCCACGTTGCTAAAGCGGAAACTGCTCCTAAGCGCTTCGTAAAAGAATTACGCGGTGCGGAGTTAGATGCGTATGAAGTTGGTCAGGAAGTCAAAGTTGATATTTTCGCAAATGGAGATATCGTAGATGTAACAGGAACATCAAAAGGTAAAGGATTCCAAGGGGCTATCAAGCGCCACGGACAATCACGCGGACCAATGACTCACGGTTCACGTTACCACCGTCGTCCTGGTTCAATGGGACCTGTTGATCCAAACCGAGTATTCAAAGGTAAACTTCTTCCAGGTCGTATGGGCGGAGAGCAAATCACTGTCCAAAACCTTGAGATCGTTAAAGTTGATGCAGAACGCAATCTACTATTGATCAAAGGAAATGTACCAGGAGCTAAAAAATCTCTAGTAACTGTAAAGAGTGCAGTTAAATCTAAATAACTCTCTTAGGAAAGGAGGAAACAAGTCATGCCAAAAGTAGCATTATTTAACCAAAACGGTTCTACTAACGGTGAAATCGAATTAAACGCTTCTGTGTTTGGAATCGAGCCAAACGAAAGCGTAGTATTCGATGCTATTCTTATGCAAAGAGCTTCCTTACGTCAAGGAACTCATAAAGTAAAAACTCGTTCTGAAGTACGTGGCGGAGGTCGTAAGCCTTGGAGACAGAAGGGTACAGGTCGTGCTCGTCAAGGTTCTATTCGTTCACCACAATGGCGCGGAGGCGGTATCGTATTCGGTCCAACACCACGCAGTTATTCATATAAATTACCTAAAAAAGTTCGCCGCTTGGCTATCAAGTCAGTATTGTCTTCTAAAGTAATCGACAACAACATCATCGTTCTTGAAGATTTGACTCTTGATGCAGTGAAAACGAAAGAATTCGCAGGCATCCTTAAAGGATTATCTGTTGAGAAGAAAGCGTTGATCGTCACTGCGGATGCAAACGAAACAGTTGCTTTATCTGCTCGTAACATCCCTGGAGTAACAGTTGTTGAAGCTAACGGTATCAACGTTCTTGACGTTGTCAACCACGACAAACTTCTGATCACTAAAGCAGCGGTTGAAAAAGTAGAGGAGGGACTTGCATAATGAAAGATCCTCGTGATGTTCTAAAGCGCCCTATCATTACTGAACGTTCTGCTGATCTAATGACAGAGAAGAAGTACACGTTCGAAGTTGATGTCAGAGCTAACAAAACAGAAGTGAAAGACGCTGTTGAAGAAATCTTTGGAGTGAAAGTTGAGAAAGTCAACGTTCAAAACTACAAAGGAAAATCTAAACGCGTTGGACGCTACACTGGTATGACTAGCCGTCGCAGAAAAGCGATCGTGAAATTAACTGCTGACAGCAAAGAAATCGAAATTTTTGAAGCGTAAATCTTAAAAAGAAGGAGGGAAATTCAAAATGGCGATTAAAAAGTATAAACCAACCAGTAATGGTCGTCGTGGCATGACTACTTCAGATTTTGCTGAAATCACGACTGACAAACCAGAAAAATCGTTGCTTGCACCGCTTCACAGAAAAGGCGGACGTAACAACCAAGGTAGATTGACTGTTCGTCATCAAGGTGGCGGTCATAAACGTCAATACCGTATCATCGACTTTAAGCGTGATAAAGACGGTATACCTGGACGCGTTGCTACAATCGAGTATGATCCAAACCGTTCAGCGAACATCGCTCTTGTAAACTATGCAGATGGTGAGAAACGTTACATTCTTGCTCCGAAAGGAATCCAAGTTGGTACTGAAGTTACTTCTGGACCAGAAGCTGACATCAAACCAGGTAATGCTCTTCCACTTATCAACATCCCAGTTGGTACAGTTGTGCATAACATTGAATTAAAACCAGGTAAAGGTGGACAATTAGTTCGTTCTGCTGGTACTTCTGCTCAAGTTCTTGGTAAAGAAGGTAAATACGTTCTTGTACGTTTGAACTCAGGAGAAGTTCGCATGATTCTTTCTGCTTGCCGTGCGACTATCGGTCAAGTTGGAAACGAGCAACACGAATTAATTAACATCGGTAAAGCTGGACGTTCTCGCTGGAAAGGCGTACGCCCAACAGTTCGTGGTTCTGTAATGAACCCTAACGATCACCCACACGGTGGTGGTGAAGGACGCGCTCCAATCGGACGTAAATCACCAATGTCTCCATGGGGTAAACCGACTCTTGGATTCAAGACTCGTAAGAAAACCAACAAGTCTGATAAATTCATTGTACGTCGTCGTAAAAACAAGTAACGGGGTTGTCTACGGTTCATTTAGGGCCGTAGTTCAATCACGAAGGGAGGTTCCACAATGGCTCGCAGCTTAAAAAAAGGACCATTTGTTGATGATCATTTGATGGCTAAAGTCGAGAAATTGAATGAAACTGACAAAAAGCAAGTCGTAAAAACTTGGTCTCGTCGTTCTACAATTTTCCCACAATTCATCGGTCACACAATCGCTGTCTATGACGGACGCAAACATGTACCTGTTTTCATTTCTGAAGATATGGTAGGTCACAAATTGGGCGAATTCGCACCAAGCCGTACTTACAAAGGTCATGCTAGTGACGATAAAAAAACAAGACGCTAATGAGAGGAGGCTTTTAAATGCAAGCTAAAGCTGTCGCAAGAACAGTCCGTATTGCTCCTCGTAAAGCACGTCTAGTAATGGACCTGATCCGAGGTAAGCAAGTAGGAGAAGCAGTTTCTATCTTAAACCTTACACCTAAGGCTGCTTCACCAATTATTGAAAAAGTATTAAAATCTGCTATCGCAAACGCTGAGCACAACTACGAGTTGGACGCTAACAGCCTAGTGATTACTCAAGCATTCGTTGACGAAGGTCCAACACTTAAGAGATTCCGTCCACGTGCTATGGGTCGTGCGAGCGCAATTAACAAACGTACTAGCCACATTACAATCGTTGTATCAGAAAAGAAGGAGGGATAATCCGTGGGTCAAAAGGTAAATCCAGTAGGTCTTCGTATTGGCGTCATTCGTGATTGGGAATCTAAATGGTTCGCAGGAAAAGATTACGCTGACTTCTTACATGAAGACTTGAAAATCCGTGAATTCATCAGCAAGCGTTTGTCTGACGCGTCTGTTTCTAAAGTAGAAATCGAACGTGCTGCAAACCGCGTAAATATCACAATCCACACGGCTAAACCAGGTATGGTAATTGGTAAAGGCGGATCTGAAGTTGAAGCACTTCGTAAAGCTCTTAACAGCCTAACTGGCAAACGTGTACACATCAACATTCTTGAAATCAAGAGAGCAGATCTTGATGCTCAGCTAGTTGCTGAAAACATCGCTCGTCAACTTGAAAATCGTATTTCATTCCGTCGTGCACAAAAACAAACAATCCAACGCACAATGCGTGCTGGAGCACAAGGAATCAAAACAATGGTTTCTGGTCGTCTTGGCGGTGCAGATATTGCTCGTTCTGAATATTACAGTGAAGGTACTGTTCCGTTGCACACACTTCGTGCTGACATCGACTATGCTACTGCTGAAGCTGACACTACTTATGGTAAGCTTGGCGTAAAAGTATGGATCTATCGTGGAGAAGTCCTTCCAACTAAGAAGAATACTGCGGAAGGAGGAAAATAATATGTTATTGCCAAAACGCGTGAAGTATCGCAGAGAACATCGTGGGAAAATGCGTGGTCGTGCAAAAGGTGGCACTGAAGTACATTTCGGTGAGTACGGTATCCAAGCTCTTGAAGCTTCTTGGATCACGAACCGTCAAATCGAAGCTGCTCGTATTGCTATGACTCGTTACATGAAACGTGGCGGTAAAGTTTGGATTAAAATTTTCCCTTCTAAGCCATACACAGCTAAACCTCTAGAAGTCCGCATGGGTTCCGGTAAAGGTGCTCCAGAAGGATGGGTAGCTGTAGTAAAACCGGGCAAAGTTTTATTTGAAATTTCTGGTGTGTCTGAAGAAGTTGCTCGTGAAGCTCTTCGTCTTGCATCTCACAAATTGCCAATTAAAACGAAGTTCGTAAAACGTGAAGAAATTGGTGGTGAATCAAATGAAAGCTAATGAAATTCGTGACCTTACCACTGCTGAAATTGAACAAAAAGTAAAGTCTCTTAAAGAAGAACTTTTCAATCTTCGTTTCCAATTAGCGACTGGGCAGCTTGAAAACACTGCTCGCATTCGTGAAGTGCGTAAATCAATCGCACGCATGAAAACTGTGATTCGTCAAAGAGAAATCGCTGCTAATAAATAATAATTAGAGGGGAGGCCCCGCAAACATGAGCGAACGTAACCAACGTAAAGTGTATCAAGGTCGTGTTGTTTCTGACAAAATGGATAAAACCATCACTGTTGTAGTTGAAACATACAAAAAGCATTCACTTTATGGCAAACGTGTAAGATACTCTAAGAAGTTCAAAGCACATGATGAAAACAACCAAGCAAAAATCGGAGACATCGTAAAGGTCATGGAAACTCGTCCTTTATCTGCGACTAAACGCTTTCGTCTAGTTGAAGTTGTCGAAGAAGCCGTTATTATCTAATAAAGTTCGGATTTCTTTTTCCGAAAGGAGGTAACATTAATGATTCAACAGGAGACTCGTTTAAAAGTAGCTGACAACTCTGGCGCACGCGAAGTACTAACGATTAAAGTTCTTGGTGGCTCTGGACGTAAGACGGCTAACATCGGTGATGTCATTGTTTGTACGGTTAAACAAGCAACACCAGGAGGCGTTGTCAAAAAAGGTGAAGTTGTGAAAGCAGTTATCGTTCGTACAAAGAGCGGAGCTCGCAGAAACGATGGATCTTACATCAGTTTCGATGAAAATGCATGTGTCATTATCCGTGACGACAAGAGCCCACGTGGAACTCGTATCTTCGGACCAGTAGCACGTGAACTTCGTGAAAACAACTATATGAAAATTGTTTCTCTAGCACCAGAAGTACTTTAATGAATACAATCCGCGACTCAAGGAGGTGCGATTAAATGCATGTTAAAAAGGGCGATAAAGTAGTGGTTATCTCTGGTAAAGATAAAGGTAAACAAGGAGTCATCCTTGCTGCTTTCCCTAAGAATGACCGTGTTTTAGTAGAAGGTATTAACCTTGTGAAAAAACACTCTAAACCAACCCAAGCTAACCCTCAGGGCGGAATTTCTGAACAAGAAGCGCCGATCCACGTATCAAACGTAATGCCGCTTGATCCTAAAACGGGTGAAGTGACACGTGTTGGGTATAAAGTTGAGGACGGAAAGAAAGTCCGTGTAGCGAAAAAATCTGGGCAAGTTCTAGATAAATAGTAAATAAGGAAGGGAGGTCTTTCTCATGAACCGCCTTAAAGAAAAGTATGTAAAAGAAATTACACCTGCATTAGTTTCTAAGTTTGAATACAAATCAGTAATGCAAGTGCCAAAAATCGAAAAAATCGTGATCAACATGGGTGTTGGTGACGCTGTTCAAAACGCTAAAGCAATCGATACTGCTGTTGAAGAATTAACGTTTATCGCTGGTCAAAAACCTGTCGTTACTCGTGCGAAGAAGTCTATTGCTGGATTCCGTCTACGTGAAGGAATGCCAATCGGTGCGAAAGTAACACTTCGCGGAGAGCGCATGTACGATTTCCTTGATAAACTTATTTCTGTATCTTTACCACGTGTACGTGACTTCCGCGGGATTTCTAAGAAATCTTTCGACGGTCGTGGAAACTACACGCTTGGTATTAAAGAACAGTTAATCTTCCCAGAAATTGATTACGATAAAGTAACAAAAGTCCGCGGTATGGATATCGTTATCGTTACGACTGCCAATACGGACGAAGAAGCACGTGAGTTATTAACTCAAGTAGGTATGCCGTTCCAGAAATAATCAATGAAAGGGAGGCGAAATCGTGGCTAAAAAGTCTATGATTGCGAAACAACAACGCAAACAAAAGTTTAAAGTTCAAGAGTATACGCGCTGCGAACGTTGTGGACGTCCACATTCAGTAATTCGCAAGTTTAAACTTTGCCGTATTTGTTTCCGCGAACTTGCATATAAAGGACAAATTCCTGGCGTTAAAAAAGCCAGCTGGTAATCCCCATAAATGGGAAGGAGGTTATTAAATAATGGTTATGACAGATCCGATTGCAGATTTGCTGACTCGTATTCGCAATGCGAACATGGTACGTCATGAGAAGCTAGAAGTACCGGCTTCAAAAATCAAAAGAGAAATTGCTGAAATCTTAAAGCGTGAAGGTTTTATCCGTGACGTTGAATATGTTGAAGACAGCAAACAAGGAATTATCCGTATGTTCCTTAAATATGGCCAAAACAACGAGCGTGTTATCACTGGTCTAAAAAGAATCAGTAAACCTGGTTTACGTGTATATGCGAAATCAAATGAAGTACCACGTGTACTTAACGGACTTGGAATCGCAATTATTTCTACATCACAAGGTGTTTTATCGGACAAAGAAGCCCGTGCTAAACAAGCTGGTGGAGAAGTACTTGCTTACGTATGGTAAAAAAAGTTTAAGATGAATGGAGGTGCTTGGTATGTCTCGTATAGGTAAAAAACTAATCGAGATCCCTTCAGGAGTTACTGTGACAAACAACGATAACACAGTGACAGTAAAGGGACCAAAAGGTGAACTAACTCGTACATTTCACCCTGATATGGAAATTAAAATTGAGGACAGCGTCTTAACTGTAAGCCGCCCGTCTGAACATAAAGAACACCGTGCATTACATGGTACAACACGTAGCTTGATTGCAAACATGGTTGAAGGTGTATCTAAAGGTTTCGAAAGAGGTTTAGAACTTATCGGTGTCGGTTACCGTGCAGCTAAATCTGGAAACAAACTTGTTCTTAACGTTGGATACTCTCATCCAGTTGAAATCGTTCCTGAGGCTGGAGTTGAAATCGAAGTTCCATCTCAAACGAAAGTAGTCATTAAAGGTATCGATAAAGAGCGTGTGGGAGCTCTAGCTTCTAACATCCGCGCTGTCCGTTCTCCAGAGCCTTACAAAGGTAAAGGAATTCGTTACGAAGGTGAATTCGTTCGCCGTAAAGAAGGAAAAACTGGTAAGTAAGATCGCTTAATGTGAAGAAAGGAGTGACTCGGATGATTACGAAAACTAGCAAAAACGCTACTCGTCTTAAAAGACACGCTCGTGTTCGTGCGAAACTTTCAGGTACTGCTGAAAGACCTCGCCTTAACGTTTTCCGTTCTAACAAGAACATCTACGCTCAAGTAATTGATGATGTTAACGGTGTAACACTTGTAAGTGCTTCTACTCTTGATAAAGAGTTAAAGATCGAGAATAGTTCTGACGCTGCAGCTGCTACTAAAGTTGGCGAACTTGTTGCAAAACGTGCTGTTGAAAAAGGAATCTCTAACGTGGTATTTGACCGCGGAGGATACTTATATCATGGACGTGTAAAAGCTCTAGCTGAAGCTGCTCGTGAGGCTGGACTTAAATTTTAATAAAAGAAGGAGGGACACATCCGAATGAGTCGTATTGACCAAAGCAAATTAGAGTTAGAAGAACGCTTAGTTACGGTTAACCGCGTAGCGAAAGTTGTTAAAGGTGGACGTCGTTTCCGTTTTGCAGCTTTAGTTGTTGTCGGTGACAAAAACGGTCATGTAGGATTCGGTACTGGTAAAGCACAAGAAGTACCAGAAGCGATCCGCAAAGCTGTTGAAGATGCGAAAAAGAATTTAATTGAAGTACCAATGGTTGGAACTACAATTCCACATGAAATCATCGGTCGATTCGGTGCAGGAAACGTTCTATTGAAGCCTGCTTCAGAAGGTACAGGAGTTATCGCTGGAGGCCCAGTGCGTGCGGTTCTTGAGCTTGCTGGTCTAGCTGATATCCTTTCTAAATCTCTAGGTTCTAATACACCGATCAACATGATCCGCGCAACACTTCAGGGTTTAAGTGAACTTAAACGTGCTGAAGACGTTGCGAAGCTTCGTGGAAAATCTGTAGAAGACCTGTTAGGATAAGGAGGGAACATTAATGGCAAATAAATTAGAAATTACCCTCAAACGCAGTGTAATCGGTCGCCCAGAAGATCAGCGTGTCACTGTTCGTACTCTTGGTCTTAAGAAAACAAACCAAACAGTCGTACATGAAGACAATGCAGCGATCCGCGGCATGATTAACAAGGTGTCTCATTTAGTTTCTGTTAAAGAACAATAAAACATTTTTAATCGATAAGGAGGTGCCCAAATGAAACTTCATGAATTGAAGCCTTCAGAAGGTTCACGTAAAGTACGCAACCGTGTTGGTCGTGGTATTGGATCAGGTAACGGTAAAACTTCTGGTAAAGGTCATAAAGGTCAAAACGCTCGTTCTGGCGGCGGTGTACGCCCTGGTTTCGAAGGTGGTCAGATGCCTTTATTCCAACGTCTTCCAAAACGTGGTTTTACAAACATCAACCGTAAAGATTACGCGGTTATCAACTTAGACAGATTAAACAGTTTTGACGAAGGAACGGAAGTAACTCCTGAACTTCTTCTAGAGACTGGTGCAATAAGCAAGTTAAAAGCAGGAGTAAAAATTCTTGGCAACGGTAAATTAGAAAAAAAATTAACTGTAAAAGCCAATAAATTCTCTGCTTCTGCGAAAGAAGCTATTGAAGCTGCTGGCGGTACAGCCGAGGTGATCTAACTTGTTTAAGACAATCTCCAATTTTATGCGCGTGAAAGATATACGGAATAAGATTATATTCACTCTTTTAATGTTAATCGTCTTTCGTATAGGTGCTTTCATCCCTGTGCCTAATGTGAACGCCGAAGTTCTCCAGGCACAGGATCAAATGAGTGTTTTCGGGATCCTCAACACGTTTGGGGGCGGGGCACTTTTCCAATTCTCCATTCTTGCAATGGGGATTATGCCGTATATCACTGCTTCGATCATCATTCAGCTCTTGCAGATGGATGTTGTTCCGAAGTTCACTGAGTGGTCAAAGCAAGGAGAGGTTGGCCGCCGAAAATTAGCACAATTCACAAGGTATTTTACAATTGTTCTAGGTTTTATCCAGGCGTTAGGAATGTCATATGGATTCAACAATATGGCAGGAGGCATGCTGATTGAAAACCCAGGTGTTTCAACGTACCTCTTAATTGCGGTCGTACTCACTGCGGGAACAGCATTTTTAATGTGGCTAGGAGAGCAGATTACTGCTCACGGTGTTGGTAACGGTATTTCGATTATTATCTTTGCCGGTATCATCGCAGGTATCCCTCAAACATTAAAACAAGTGTACGCTCAGCAATTTGTGGGTGGAGATGGACAGCTGTTCATGCAAATCCTGAAAATTGCCCTTATTGTTATTGCTATCCTTGTCATTGTTATCGGTGTTATTTACATTCAAATGGCAGTGAGAAAGATTGCGATTCAATATTCAAAAGGAACTGGCCGTGCACAAATGTCTGCTAGTCAAGCAACGCACCTTCCATTGAAAGTGAATCCAGCAGGGGTGATTCCAGTCATCTTTGCCGTTTCTTTCATTATTACTCCGCAGACGGTTGCATCGTTCTTCGGAACCAATAATGTGACAACTTGGATAACCAACAACTTTGACTATACTAAGCCAATCGGTATGACGATTTATGTAGCACTGATTGTTGCTTTCACATATTTTTATGCCTTTGTCCAAGTGAATCCTGAACAAATGGCTGAAAATCTGCAAAAGCAGGGTGGCTATATCCCGGGAGTTCGTCCAGGGAAAATGACTCAAGATAGAATTACGAGCATTTTGTACCGACTCACGTTTGTGGGCGCCATTTTCTTAGCCGTGATTTCAATACTTCCTATCTTTTTCATTCAATTCGCTGGATTACCTTCCGCTGCACAAATTGGCGGCACAAGTCTTCTCATTGTTGTAGGTGTTGCACTTGAAACAATGAAACAGCTTGAAAGCCAATTAGTGAAACGAAACTACCGTGGATTTATGAAATAAAACAGAGGGCTGGGCTTCTGCCCAACCTCTCTAAGTAAGGAAGGGGAAATCCGAAATGAACTTAGTCTTAATGGGGCTTCCGGGTGCTGGTAAAGGCACTCAGGCAGAACGAATTGTTGATGATTATGGGATCCCTCATATCTCAACAGGAGATATGTTCCGCGCTGCTATGAAAGAGGAGACACAACTTGGGCTCGAAGCAAAATCCTTTATCGATAAAGGAGAGCTTGTTCCTGATGAGGTCACAATCGGTATTGTTAGAGAAAGACTTGGCAAAAATGATTGTGAACAAGGTTTTCTTCTGGACGGATTTCCGCGAACAGTCGCTCAGGCTGAAGCTTTAGAAGAAATTCTAAAGGACCTTGGCAGAACGATTGATTATGTCATTAATATTAAAGTTGATAAAGATGCTTTGATGGAGCGTCTGACTGGCCGAAGAATTTGCAAAAATTGCGGAGCGACATATCATTTAGTATTCAATCCACCTGCGAAAGAAAATGTTTGCGATAAGTGTGGAGGCGAGCTTTATCAACGTGCAGATGATAATGCAGAAACCGTTTCGACTAGACTTGAAGTAAACTTAAAGCAGACTGAACCTTTACTGAACTTCTATTCAGAAAAAGGGTATCTTGCAAACATTGATGGTGCGAAGCACATTAACGATGTATATGCAGATATCAAGAACCTGCTTGGGGGATTAAATAAATGATTATCTGTAAAACTCCTCGCGAGCTTGAGATTATGAGAGAAGCTGGACGCATTGTCGCACTGACTCATGAAGAGCTGAAGAAACACATAAAACCAGGTATTTCGACAAAAGAATTGGATCAAATTGCCGAACGTTTTATTACAAAGCAGGGTGCAATCCCATCTTTTAAAGGGTATAATGGTTTTCGCGGGAGCATTTGCGTTTCGGTGAATGAAGAACTCGTTCACGGTATTCCTGGTAAACGGGTTTTACGTGATGGCGACATCATTAGTATCGATATTGGTGCAAAGTTAAATGGCTATCATGGTGACTCTGCTTGGACTTATCCAGTTGGGGTAATCAGTGATGAAGACCGCAAACTACTGGAAGTCACAGAGGAATCTCTATATAAAGGCTTACAGGAAGCAAAGCCAGGCGAACGTCTGTCGAACATTTCCCATGCCATACAAACGTATGTAGAAAACGAGAATTTCTCAGTTGTTAGAGAATATGTTGGACATGGGGTCGGACAGGATCTTCATGAGGACCCTCAAATTCCTCATTATGGTCCGCCCAACAAAGGCCCGCGGCTAAAACCTGGAATGGTGTTGGCCATCGAACCGATGGTGAACGCAGGCAGCCGATATGTGAAAACATTGGCTGATAACTGGACGGTTGTAACGGTTGATGGGAAAAAGTGTGCTCACTTTGAGCATACGATTGCGATTACAGATACAGGTTTTGATATACTGACTAAGATTTAGGTCTTCACTGAAGCCTTTCAGGCCCAAATCGGGCAGGTTGTCTGTATAGTCCAAAGGAAAGAACAAGATCAGTATACAGGTGTCATCGGCATGTTCGGTGGCTGCCATGTACTAATCGCAGACGGAGAAAAGCGTAAATTTCATTCTCCTAAGAAAAAATATCAATCATATAACCTTTTATGGTTGCGTATCTCCGGAAGTTCAGAACAGTATATTCAAAACAGGTCGGGTGATAGATGGACAATTGAGATGAACTCATTTGGACATTTGTCAGAGAGCAAGTTACTGATTTGAAGAAGGGAGAACACTTGAATGGCGAAAGACGATGTAATTGAAGTGGAAGGTACTGTAGCAGAAACTTTGCCAAATGCAATGTTCAAAGTTGAACTAGAGAATGGTCATACAGTTTTGGCTCATGTATCAGGAAAAATCCGTATGCACTTCATTCGCATTTTACCTGGAGACAAAGTTACGGTAGAATTATCTCCATATGACTTAACTCGTGGTAGAATTACGTACCGTTACAAATAAAGCAACTCCGGAAGAAGGAGGTTGGAAACACATGAAAGTGAGACCATCTGTTAAACCTATCTGTGAAAAATGTAAAGTTATTCGCAGAAAAGGAAAAGTAATGGTGATCTGTGAAAACCCAAAACATAAACAAAAACAAGGCTAATAACAAGGAGGTGCCCAAATCATGGCTCGTATTGCTGGTGTAGATATTCCACGTGATAAACGTGTTGTCATTTCTTTAACATATGTTTTTGGAATTGGTCGTACGACTGCGCAACAAGTCCTTAAAGAAGCAGGTGTTTCTGAAGACACTCGCGTTCGCGATCTAACTGAAGACGAACTTGGTAAAATCCGTGATATCATTGACAAACTTAAAGTAGAAGGTGACCTTCGTCGTGAAGTTTCACTTAACATTAAGCGTCTAATTGAAATCGGAAGCTACCGCGGAATCCGTCATCGTAGAGGACTTCCTGTTCGTGGACAAAACACAAAAAACAACGCGCGTACTCGTAAAGGTCCGCGTCGTACTGTAGCTAACAAGAAAAAATAAGTAAAGGAGGTAGTTAAAGAATGGCTGCTGCTCGTAAACAAAATACGCGTAAACGTCGCGTGAAAAAGAATATTGAAGCTGGAATCGCTCATATCCGTTCCACTTTCAACAACACGATTGTAACGATTACTGATGTTCATGGAAACGCAATTTCTTGGTCAAGTGCTGGTGCATTAGGATTCAGAGGTTCTCGTAAATCTACTCCTTTCGCTGCACAAATGGCTGCTGAAACTGCTGCTAAAGGTTCTATCGAACATGGTCTTAAAACACTTGAAGTAACTGTTAAAGGTCCTGGTTCTGGTCGTGAAGCTGCAATTCGTGCGCTTCAAGCTGCAGGTCTTGAAGTTACTGCAATCAGAGACGTAACTCCAGTTCCTCATAACGGATGCCGTCCACCAAAACGTCGCCGCGTGTAATTTGTTTGTATAGATTTTGTGTCCCTGTCAATAATGGGTTATGATACAGTTATTTATGAGACGAATACACGACTCGTTGCCTGAGCACATACGGGACTAAACAATGAGGAATTTCGGATGGAATCTCATATGATTCTATTCGAGGTTTCGACGTTTTGAAGGAGGGTTTTATTAGATGATCGAAATTGAAAAACCAAAAATCGAAACGGTTGAAATCAGCGACGATGCCAAGTATGGCAAGTTTGTCGTAGAGCCACTTGAGCGTGGATATGGTACCACTTTAGGGAACTCCCTTCGTCGTATCCTTTTATCCTCACTTCCTGGTGCAGCTGTAACATCGATCCAGATAGATGGTGTCTTACACGAATTCTCAACGATCGAAGGCGTGGTTGAAGATGTTACAACGATTATCTTAAACATTAAAAAGCTTGCACTCAAAATCTACTCTGAAGAAGAGAAGACGCTTGAAATTGATGTACAAGATGAAGGTACTGTAACAGCTGCTGATATTACACACGACAGCGATATTGAAATCTTAAATCCAGATCTCCACATCGCAACTCTTGGCAAGAATGCGAGCTTCCGTGTTCGCTTAACTGCACAAAGAGGTCGCGGGTATAATCCTGCTGATGCAAACAAAAGAGACGATCAGCCAATCGGTGTGATTCCGATCGACTCAATCTATACACCTGTATCTCGTGTGACTTATCAAGTGGAGAACACCCGTGTTGGGCAAATCACAAACTATGATAAATTAACACTAGATGTATGGACTGATGGAAGCACAGGACCGAAAGAAGCGATCGCTCTAGGTTCTAAGATTTTAACTGAACACCTGAATATTTTCGTTGGGTTAACTGACGAAGCTCAGCATGCTGAAATCATGGTTGAGAAAGAAGAAGACCAAAAAGAAAAAGTGCTTGAAATGACAATTGAAGAGCTTGATCTTTCTGTTCGTTCTTACAACTGTTTGAAGCGTGCGGGTATTAACACTGTTCAAGAGCTTGCTAACAAGACAGAAGAGGATATGATGAAAGTTCGTAACCTTGGACGTAAATCTCTTGAAGAAGTGAAAGCGAAACTAGAAGAACTTGGACTGGGTCTTCGTAAAGACGATTGACTAGTTTCATTGTGAACTAGGATTTTCGTGTGTTTTTTATTCATACAGCATCTCTAACTAAGGAGGGGACATCACATGGCATACAGAAAGCTAGGACGCACTAGTGCACAACGTAAAGCAATGCTTCGTGACCTAACGACTGATTTGATCATCAACGAACGCATCGAAACAACTGAAACACGTGCGAAAGAACTTCGCTCTGTAGTTGAAAAAATGATCACTCTTGGCAAACGCGGAGATCTTCATGCTCGCCGTCAAGCTGCAGCTTACATTCGTAATGAAGTAGCTAATGCTGAAACAAACCAAGATGCACTTCAAAAATTATTCGCTGACGTTGCAACTCGCTACGAAGATCGCCAAGGTGGATACACTCGTATCATGAAGCTTGGACCTCGTCGCGGCGATGGCGCACCAATGGCTGTCATTGAATTAGTTTAATCACATAGCGTGTATCTAAGAAAGGGCGGGACAGTTCATAACTGGATCTATGCCCTTTTTTAGATACTACGGCTTTTTAGCAATAAGCAAAGAAGAGATTGAGCTGAGAGGAGGTCCGGTAGAGATGGGGAAGACATTAATTGACGTAAAGGACATTGTATTTCGTTATCACAAGGATGCGGACAAGCCCGCTTTAGATCAAGTGTCATTGCATGTGAACCAAAATGAATGGCTCGCCATTGTTGGCCATAACGGTTCAGGTAAATCCACACTTGCCCGTGTACTGAATGGGCTCATTTTACCGGATGCTGGAACGGTCAAGGTTGGAGAGATTGAGCTCAAAGAAGAGAGTGTTTGGGATGTTCGCAAAAAGGTCGGAATGGTCTTTCAAAACCCAGATAACCAATTCGTTGGCTCAACGGTTCGTGATGATGTGGCTTTTGGTTTAGAAAATAACGGGGTTGAGCGGGAATTGATGATAGAACGTGTAGATTGGGCTGTTAAACAGGTCAATATGCAGGAGTTTCTTGATCAAGAGCCGCACCATCTATCAGGCGGGCAAAAGCAGAGAGTCGCCATTGCAGGTGTACTTGCCGCAAGCCCTGACATCATGATTTTGGATGAAGCAACATCGATGCTTGATCCGATTGGCCGTGAAGAAGTGTTAGAGACTGTTAGACTATTGAAGGAACAAGGAACGGTCACAGTCATTTCCATCACACATGATTTAGACGAGGCCGCTAAGGCAGACCGGGTCATTGTAATGAATGGCGGGAAAAAATTTGCCGAGGGAACCCCAGAGGAAGTATTTGAACTAGATGAACAGCTGGTTCAGATTGGACTTGATCTGCCATTCTCCTATCGGTTGAGCAAACAATTGAAGCAGCAAGGTGTGCCGCTTGCAAATGCCCATTTGACACAAGAAGGATTGGTGAAAGAGCTATGGACATTACGATCAAAGAACTAGAGCATCGTTATCAAATGAAAACGCCGTTTGAGCGTCTCGCTTTGTATGATGTCAATGCTTCCATCCAAGAGGGCAGTTATGTCGCTGTCATTGGTCATACAGGCTCTGGCAAGTCCACATTGCTGCAGCACTTAAATGGATTGCTCAAACCAACGAAGGGGAGCATTGCGCTTGGAGATATCGTCTTACAAGCCAATAAAAAGCAGAAGGGTTTAAAATCCCTTCGGAAAAAAGTAGGCATCGTGTTTCAGTTTCCTGAGCATCAGCTCTTTGAAGAAACGATCCTAAAGGATATCTGCTTTGGTCCGATGAATTTTGGCGTTCCTCAGGAGAAGGCAGAAGCGAAGGCAAAGGAAATGCTGAAGCTGGTTGGTCTTCCTGAATCTCTATTATCTCGATCTCCCTTTGAACTAAGCGGCGGTCAAATGAGACGTGTGGCGATTGCAGGTGTTCTAGCGATGGAGCCAGAAGTGCTTGTGCTGGATGAACCGACTGCAGGGTTAGATCCACGCGGACGGAAGGAAATCATGGACATGTTCTATGAACTTCATCAAAAGGCAAACCTCACCACGATTCTGGTTACACACAGTATGGAGGACGCCGCTCATTATGCGGATCAAATGATTGTGATGCATAAAGGAACAGTGAAGGCGACAGGTACGCCGAGAGAATTGTTTGCTAATCGTACAGACATGTCTTCATTTGGTCTCGACCTCCCAGAAACGATTAAATTCCAGCAGACTGTAGAAGAAAAGCTGGGCATTACGTTTCCAAGGCCGCTTATGACCATGGATGAAATGGCAGAAGCCTTAACAGCTCTTTATCAGGAGGACACGACATCATGATGGATAGTATGATTATCGGCAAATATGTGCCAGGTTCATCCTTTGTCCATCGTCTTGATCCAAGGACAAAGCTGTTATCAATTTTCTTTTTTGTCTTTATTGTCTTTTTTGCTAATAATTACATCACTTACGGGCTTTTAGGTGTCTTTACCCTCCTTGTGGTGATGGTTTCTCAGGTGCCGCTATACTTTATTCTCAAGGGAATGAAGCCGATCCTATGGATTGTCCTGTTTACCTTCATTCTGCATATCTTCATGACAAAGGATGGCGCCTTGCTATTTCACTTTGGTTTTTTAAATATTTATGAAGAAGGTCTAAAGCAGGGGATTTTCATTTCACTCCGTTTTGTCTATCTCATCATGATGACGACACTTCTGACGTTAACCACAACGCCTATAGAAGTGACAGACGGTATGGAAAAATTGCTTCATCCATTCCGTAAAATCAAACTGCCTGTTCACGAGCTTGCTCTCATGATGTCCATCTCTCTTCGGTTTATTCCAACTTTACTAGAAGAGACGGACAAAATCATGAAGGCACAAATGGCAAGAGGTGTTGATTTTACAAGCGGACCTCTAAAGGACCGCATGAAAGCAATTGTTCCTTTGCTTGTTCCGCTTTTCGTCAGTGCGTTTAAGCGTGCAGAGGAACTGGCGACAGCAATGGAAGCGAGAGGCTACCGCGGGGGAGAAGGGCGGACGAAATACCGTCAGCTTGTCTGGGGCATGAAAGACACGTTCACGCTGCTTCTATTCATCCTGTTAACAGCACTCCTTGTGCTTCTGAGAAATTAGGTGATTCCTAGATGAAGGTCAAATGTACCGTATCCTACGATGGGACACATTTTAAAGGCTATCAGGTGCAGCCTGGGCAGCGGACTGTTCAGACGGAGATCGAGTCTGCTCTTGCAAGAATGCACAAACAGGATGAACCGATTCCGATTGTGGCTTCTGGCCGCACGGACAGCGGTGTGCATGCGAAAGGGCAGGTCATCCATTTTGATACCCCGCTCTCGATCCCGATGGAGAGATGGCCTTTTGCCCTCAACAGTCTCCTGCCGGATGATATCCGGGTTCTAAAGGCTGAGGAAGTGGATGACTCGTTTCATGCACGTTTTAGTGTCGTTTCGAAGGAGTACCGTTATAAGGTCTCAACGGAAACGCACCAAAATGTGTTCACGAGACAGTATGCCTGCCACTATCCTTACCGGCTGGATGCAGGCAAAATGAGAGAAGCCGCTGGGCACCTCATTGGCACACATGATTTCACAAGCTTTTGTGCGGCTAATACAGAGGTTCAGGACAAGGTGAGGGATATTTACACCCTTGAGTGGGAAAACGTCTCAGACGGGCTTGAAATGCGTGTGAGAGGAAATGGCTTTTTATACAACATGGTGCGAATTATCGCTGGAACGTTACTTGAAATCGGATCTGGTAAATTTCACCCTGAGGAGATAAAAGCCATGCTTGCCGCCCGAAATCGCGAAGCGGCAGGCAAGACTGCGCCTAGTCACGGACTGTATTTATGGGAAGTTTTCTATGACAACTAAACCAGGTGTAACATGTTCTTGACACAGGAAGCAGAAAGTTATAAGATATCATATGGTATGTATTTCAACCCCACAAATAAGCCCCGGAAGACTTATCTTGTGTTTTGAAATAGAACGTAGCATTTGATTCAAGGAAAAATCATTGATTTATTTAGGAGGGAAACTCATGCGTACAACACCAATGGCGAACGCAAGCACAATTGAGCGCAAATGGCTAGTTGTTGATGCGGCAGGCAAGACTCTAGGTCGTCTTTCTACTGAAGTAGCATCACTTTTGCGCGGTAAGCACAAACCAACTTATACACCACACGTTGATACAGGTGATCACGTCATCATCATCAATGCTGAGAAAATTGAATTAACAGGTAAGAAATTGACGGACAAAATTTACTACCGTCACACAATGCACCCAGGTGGTTTGAAACAAAGAACTGCTCTTGAGATGCGTACAAACTACCCTGAAAAAATGTTGGAGCTTGCTATCAAAGGTATGCTTCCAAAGGGTCCATTAGGCCGTCAAATGTTCAAAAAATTAAATGTGTACCGTGGTTCTGAGCATCCACATCAAGCACAACAACCTGAAGTTTACGAACTTCGCGGTTAATTATAAGGGAGGTTAACAATTTGGCACAGGTTCAATATTACGGTACAGGTCGTCGTAAAAGTTCTGTAGCGCGCGTTCGCTTAGTTCCAGGTGAAGGCCGTATCGTCGTTAATAATCGTGAAATTACTGAATACATTCCATTCGCTGCTTTAATCGAAGACGTGAAACAGCCTTTGAACATCACAGAAACAGCTAACAGCTACGATGTTCTTGTAACTGTTCACGGTGGTGGATTCTCTGGTCAAGCTGGAGCAATTCGTCACGGTATCTCTCGTGCTCTTCTAGAAGTAGATCCTGAGTACCGTACATCACTTAAACGTGCTGGACTTCTTACTCGTGACCCTCGTATGAAAGAGCGTAAGAAATACGGTCTTAAAGGCGCACGTAGAGCTCCTCAGTTCTCAAAACGTTAATCAATTTTATATTGTATGGACGTTTTACAAAGGTTTGTTACAGACAAACCATATATTAAAAGCATCAGCATCCTGCTGGTGCTTTTTTTTGTGCTTTTTATTTAATAAATAATGACTGGTCACTTCCTTTTGGATACGTATAAAATATGAGTATAGAAAGTTTTCTGTTTAAAAGAAGATTATTTATGGAGGTTGTCCTATGAATCTAACGACAGAAAGGTGTCTCATTCGACCATTTACTGATGATGATTGGCAGGATGTTTATGCATATACATCTGATCCGGCAGTGATGAAGTATATTCCGGAAGATGTATTTTCTAAAGAAGATGCGAAGGAATTTATCAAAAATAATCGTCATGAAAATGCTAAGTATGTCGCTGTCCTATTAAAAGAAGATCATACATGCATTGGGCATATCGCGTTTCATCCGTACTTTGGTGAGCACACATATGAAATTGGGTGGGTCTTCAATCCTGCATATCAAAACAAAGGCTATGCATCAGAAGCGGCTTATGCTGTACTAAATTATGGCTTTCACACAATGAATTTACATCGAATCATTGCCACTTGTCAGCCTGAAAATGTGCCATCGTGGAGAGTGATGGAGAAAATGGGGATGAGAAGAGAAGGGTATTTTAAAAAGTGTATACCACAAGGAAACGAGTGGTGGGATGAGTTTTACTATGCCATTTTACAAGATGAATGGTTCATGAAGAAGACTTGATAAGTTTTCATGATATGAAGTAATTCGTCATTCCAAATATCCCTTCGCTTTCACTATTGATATAATCAGGTCAAATAAGCAGAAGAGGGGCGCGGGCATGAGGATCTTTGATGCACATTTTCATATCATTGATTTTGATTTTCCCATTCAAGAAAACCAAGGATATACACCGCATAGTTATGTGGTGAATGATTATAGGAAAGAGACGGCTGATTTTGGGATTTTAGGTGGGACAATCGTGTCAGGGTCATTTCAAGGCTTTGACCAAGGCTATTTGTTGAAAGCGCTAGATGAACTGGGCCCAGCTTTTTGCGGTGTGACTCAATTACCTTTTACAGCAACTGATGATGAGATTGTTCATTTGGATCAACATGGGGTAAAAGCTTTACGTTTTAATGTGAAGCGGGGTGGTTCGGAGGCTATTTCGAAGCTCGATTATTTTGCGAGAAGGGTGTATGAGCTGGCGGGATGGCATAGTGAGATTTACATAGACGCTAGGCATCTCCCTGACATCTCATCTATGCTTGAAAAGCTGCCGGCCGTTTCAATTGATCATTTAGGCTTATCGGAAGAAGGCTTGCCGCATTTGCTAAAGCTGGTTGAAAAAGGAGTTCGTGTGAAAGCAACAGGTTTTGGACGTGTCGATTTAAACGTTGAACATGCGCTGACGTCTATTTATCAAACGAATCCTAATGCACTGATGTTTGGTACAGACCTTCCATCCACAAGGGCAAAGCGTCCATTTGAATACGGTGATGTTGAGTTGATTCAACAGCTTTTTGATGAAAAAGCTGCTGATCACATCTTATATAAGAACGCACTTCAATGGTATTTTGGTCAATGATGAAATTGTTTCACTTCATTTCATAGGAGGTGTTTTCTTTGGATTTAAGTCAACTGACGTGCAGAGAAGCCACGCTGGAAGATCTCGACAAGATCGTCTTCATGCTCGCTGATGATATGTTAGGTCAAAAAAGAGAGCGCTACACTCAACCATTATTAGAAAGCTATATCAAAGCCTTTCACTCAATAGATGCTGATCCAAATATTGAACTCATGGTTGCGTGTGATCAGGAAGAAGCTGTAGGTGTTCTCCAATTGACCATGACGCCATTTCTTACACATCAAGGAGGATGGAGAGCTTCAATAGAAGGAGTTCGTACAGCCTCGACTCATAGAGGAAAAGGAATTGGCACGATGTTGATAAAAAGGGCTATTCAACACGCAAGCGACCGCGGCTGTCATATGATTCAGCTAACAACAGACAAACAGAGACCAGATGCACACCGTTTTTATGAAAAATTAGGGTTTGAAGCTACGCATGATGGGATGAAACTGCATCTGCCCCATCAATAAGAACATCAAGAAGTGGAGGGATTCGCGAACCTCTGCTTTTTTGCGCCTTTATTTGAAATATTTGTTATATTGAATATGTAAATCCTCTGTTATTTGGAAAGGAGAAACATGTTACTCAAAATCGGTCTCGTTGTTATTGGTGTGGTCATACTTTACGTAATGGTTCAAATCTTGCTGTATAAAAGAGATATGAAGAAAACGAAGGAAGATCTTTTGACATTTGTCGCAAAAAACAAAAAGGACGTATCAGTGACAATCATTGAAAATGATGACGTGGTGTTAGATTGGAATGGTGATCAAAAAACACCACTTGCAAGTACGGTGAAATTAATGGTTTTATTTCATTTTGTCAAATCTGTCTCCAGTGGCGGCATCAAGCTAGATGAAAAAGTGGCATTGTCTGATATAGAGCGGTTTTATATTGATAGAACAGACGGTGGTGCACACACGTACTGGCTCGAGGTCAACGATTTTTCTGAGCATGCGACTTTATTAGATATCGCCAAAGGGATGATGCAAGTCAGTTCGAATGCTTGTACCGATTATTTAATTGACCGGCTCGGCTTAGAAAAGATCAATGATCGGATGAAACAAGCAGGTCTTACAGAACATGATGAACTCATGCCGGTCACCCCAAAGCTTTTGTGGTCATCCTATGTTTCTGATCATCGGCGGGATGCATTAAAGCAAATGAGCGGTGTAACTGATGAGCAATACAAATCTTTGATGAATGAGATTTTCAATATCATGAAAAATGACCCAGAGCATAAAAAGGCGTTAGAAGAAAAAATGACGAAAAAGAACTTATTAAGCTTTCGTATTCAATCATTACTGACGCAAAAGATGACAAAGTCTACAACCAATCAGTATGCACAATTTATGAAACGTCTACATGATGAGCTATTAACAATAGAAGAAAAAAGTCTTTTTAGCCAAATCGTACTGGGAGAAACATTGAAGACGGAAAAAGATCAATATATTTGGTATAAAGGCGGTTCAACATTGTTTGTTTTCACAGCTGCTTTATATCGAAAAACAGATACATCATCTATGTCCATCTCTCTTTTTATCAATGATCCGAAAGCGAACAATTCTCATTGGATTGGGGGAGCATTCAATGAATTTATGCTTACTGCAGCAGTGGATCAAAACTTCCGACAAAGATTGATTCAAGCTTTTACTAAATAATCATCAAAAAAACAGAGGGAGACACCCCTCTGTTTTATTAATTCTGCATGGGAAACGCTTTGTATACATCTTGGCGTTTTTCTTTTGACTTCACAACTCCATCTACAATCTCCTTTTGCCAAAGAACTGCATCATCTTTGTGCTCTTTAAAAGAGTGAGGCAGCTTCTTTTCTAGCAGTTGTCTTTTAAACGTGACGGATGGCTCGTCTTTAGAGCTCATGTTAAGTGTCACTTGCTCTACGTTATCGACAAGGATAAAAAGTGCAATTGCGTTGTATAAATACGTTTTCTCAATCGTGTCCTTTTGATCAAACCAGAAGGCGTCAAATTGTTCTTCTGTGTAGCCGGCATTTTCTTTTACGCCGTACGTGACGTCTAATGATTTCCCATCAACGATTTCAAATTCTCGAATCATGCCTCCAGGAAGCTCTGATAAGATGTCACGAATGGCTGAGTTGTTACCTAGATACGTGCTTTTATGCTTGGAAAGCTGTTTTAAGGATATGTCTTCTATTCCTTTCATGTCGCTCTTCTGCTCGGTAGCTTGACTGCTGCATGCAGATAGGACGATTGTTAATAGCAGCAGGATATACATCCATTTCTTCATTGATTTTGCCCCTTTTCCATTCTTTCTATATAAGTGTTTATTTTATCACAATTTTCCATTACGATAGATCATTGATTTCCATTTACTGAACTGCATGTTTTGTTCAAACCAACGAACAATACAAAGAAAAAAGGAGTTCAGTCCATGGCAGAAATTCTTTCATTTTATCAATTGAAAACAAAACGAGATGTCACGCTTGAAAAGAAGCTGTTGCGTACATTGTCTCTTCAACAAGTGACGGTCGCTTCCGAGAAATTCACGAAGAAGCTGTTCCCATTTGCAGATGATCCAGCCGGTATTATGAGTGATGGCTGCATCGATTTCGCCATTGAAGCTTTTTTAGCAGGTGGGAAATACGGTGAGTCGAGCAAGTACAGTGAATCGTTCGATGATATGAAGAAGCGGTCAATTCATGAGGAAGAGGAGCTGGTTGAAGAGCTGGCAGGGTGTTTGCAATCGTGGGGAAATATGTTCCGAATGGAGCGGGAGATGTCATGTTTTTATCCATTTGCGAGGGATTTTTTAAGCATGTGGTGGCAGGAAGGCTTTCGAGAATCAGAAAAAAGGCATAAGCTTCGGCTGCACTAAGCATATTTCCAGCCCTTGTCCCATATCTATAAAATAATGGTGTATGGGAGGGACAGGGATGAAAAGAAAGCTGAAATGGACAGGGTTTTTAATCGGGTTTATTGTCCTCTTATTCTTATTCAGGTTTCAATTTCTAAATGATGATTCGTGGAAATCGTGGAATTTGCCTCTAAGCGGGAAGATCATCTATCTAGATCCGGGTCATGGTGGTCCAGATGGCGGGGCCGTAGGAGGAGAGCTGCTTGAAAAAGAGATTGCACTGGATGTATCCATGAAGATACGTGACTATTTACAGGAGCAGGGAGCGCTTGTTCTTATGACCCGAGAGGATGATTCTGATTTATCATCAAAGAATACAAAGGGATATGCCCGGAAGAAAGCGGAGGATTTGAGGAACCGCGTAAAAGTCATTAATGAGTCTGAAGCGGATTTCTACTTAAGTATTCATTTAAATGCGATCCCATCGAACAAATGGAGCGGAGCGCAGACGTTTTTTTACGGAAAATATGAAGAGAATGAAAAGGCAGCGAAGTTCATCCAAGATGAATTACGCAGGAATCTTGAAAACACAGATCGAAAGGCGAAGCGGATCAATGGCATTTATTTAATGCAAAATGTCACAAAGCCAGGAGCCCTTGTGGAAATTGGCTTTCTCTCCAACCCGAAAGAGGCAGGTCAGCTGGCAACACCTAAATATCAGGATCAAATTGCTGCCTCCATTTATAAAGGCATTCTCAGATATTTAACAGAGCAAAAAGAGCCGCCTGAATAAGGGGCTTTTTCCTTTTGATCGCAGGCAAACAGGACAGACATTGTAAGGATATGTATGATATACTTGGATTGTAAACGAATTCAATAAGGGGTGAGGTTCTGCTATGATCGGACAAGACGATGTGAGAAAATTAATTGGGAAGATGGACGAACCTTTCCTTCATATACCGCTTGGTGAGCTGGATGCCATCAAGGAAATCAGCCTAAAGCCTGAAAAAGAGCATGTGAGCTTAAAGGTGGCCATTGCCAAAACGGGTACTGCTGAGCAGATGAAGCTGCAGCAAGACATCGTACAAGCCTTGAAATCAGCTGGCGCTAACACAGTAGGGCTACGTTTTGAAGAATTGCCTCAGGAAACACTTGAAAGGTTTATGCCTTCACAAGATGAGGAAGAAAATTTGCTCAACTCTAAAAATCCGCCTGAGTTCTTAGCGATTGCGAGTGGAAAGGGCGGCGTTGGTAAATCCACCGTGTCTGTTAACCTTGCTGTAGCACTGGCTCGTCTAGGGAAAAAAGTCGGACTGATTGATGCAGATATTTATGGCTTTAGTGTACCGGATATGATGGGAATCACCGTCAGACCAACTGTTAAAGGGGAAAAAATTATTCCTGTGGAACGCTTTGGTGTCAAAGTGATTTCAATGGGCTTTTTTGTTGAAGAAAATGCACCGGTCATTTGGAGAGGACCGATGCTTGGTAAAATGCTGAATAACTTCTTCCACGAAGTCGAGTGGGGAGAATTAGATTACTTACTATTAGACCTTCCGCCTGGAACGGGAGATGTGGCGCTTGATATTCATACAATGCTTCCAAGCTGTAAAGAAATCATTGTCACAACACCGCATCCAACAGCTGCTTTCGTTGCTGCTAGAGCGGGCGCAATGGCACTGCAAACAGATCACGAGGTGCTGGGTGTCGTTGAGAATATGAGCTATTATGAAAGCAAAAAAACAGGTGAGAAAGAATATGTCTTTGGAAAAGGAGGCGGGGATAAGCTGGCGGAAGAGCTGCGAGTATCGGTCCTTGGTCAAATTCCTCTAAGGCAGCCTGATTGGAATGAAGATGATTTTGCTCCATCCGTCTATGATGCGAGCCATCCAACAGGAGAAGTGTATCAACACATTGCGAATAAAGTCATTGAACAATTAGCAGTAAAAGCATAATGAAAGCCCGAGTGGATGTAGTTCCACTCGGGTGATGTTTAACTGCCGCTTTCTTCGCTGCCTTTTGAACCAGTATCACTGCTGCTTTCAGATGCTGCTTTTTTGAGCTCATCTTCGAATTTCTTCTTATAAAGAGGACTGCTTAATGTTTCTGTAATGACTTTTTCTAAGTGCTTTCTGAACTCTTTGCTTTTCACCAGTTCACCGTATTTCTTTTCCATTTCGGGATCCTTGAGAATATCCATCATCAATTGCTGATAGTCAGGGTCCTTCATTAACTGTTTTAACATCTTTTCATGCTGTTGCTGCATGGATTTAGCGAAAGTCTCGGCAAATTTAGAATCCTCAAAGACCTTCTTCCAGAACTCTTTGCCTTTATCAGAAGTTAGTGTTTTCTCTATCGTTTGTTTCACAGTTTGTTCATCCATTACCAAAGCTTCATTCATTGCCTCGTCATTTAATAACTGTTGAATGGCCTTTTTACCGTCATCTGTCTTCAATATATCGACGACCATTTTCTTTGTTTCGTCATAGTCCATATTAGATGAGGATTGGGTTTTGGGAGCACAAGCTGTTAAAGATAAAAGAAGAAAACAGCTCAATATACGCAAGATGCCTTTTGACATACTGTGGCTCCTTTCGTTACATGTCTTACTTTTAATATGAATGTTTCACGTAAATTTATACATAACAAAAATAGGGGTTGGATCAATTCAATGAAAAGTCGGGATTTAGTTCGTTTTTTCTTCTTTGTGCTAGCTGTTGGAGCGGTCATTACAAGCGTGGTAGGCTTTGCGCTGGAGTGGGGGAAATATCAGAAGCTTTTTATATCGTTTGACATTCTAGAGATCGCATCTGTGTTGTTTTGGTTCATTGGTGTGGGGATGATTTTTAGTGTCATTAGCCAGATGGGGTTTGTTGTCTTTTTGACGGTGCACCGGTTTGCGCTAGAGATATTCCGGTCACATTCTTTATGGAATACCATTCAATTGTTTCTAGTGATCTTTGTGCTGTTTGATTTAGCTTACTTGCGGTTTTTGTTTTTCGGGGAGAATGAATCATTTCTTCCATACCTATGGCTGCCTGTCTTTATCGGTGTGTTCGCATTGATCGTGGCTTACTTTAAACAGCAGCAGTCCTCTAAGAAAACATTTGTTTCCGCAATGTTTCTCATGGTCGTCATCACGTCGTTAGAATGGTTCCCGGCGCTCAGAGTCAATGAAGAGGACTGGCTGTATTTGATGCTATTTCCGCTATTAGGCTGTAATGCGTTTCAGTTATTAGCTATGCCGCGTTTTTCAAAGGCGAAAGCTACTTAACTTCCGATGACTTTGTTTTGGTATTGGAGATCAGTTCGCCAACCGTCACATTTTTTAAATTCTTTTCTTTGATTTGTTTCAAAATAGCTGGTAAGGCTTGAGCGGTTTGGGTTGCTGAATCTGAAGCGTGCAGAAGAACAATGTCTCCGCTTTTCATTCGATCATTTACATTCTGAACAATCTGGTCGACGCCCGGATTCAGCCAATCCTGTGAATTGACGCTGTAATGGACAACTGTATAACCGTACTGTGTGGCAATTTTCAATGCTTTTTCGTTAAATTGCCCAGTTGGCGGTCTTAATAGTTGAATGTCATCTAGTCCAAGCTTTTGAAATGAATTTTGTGCCCGGACAAGATCTCGCTTGATTTCACTGTCTTCAAGCTGGCTATAATTTTTATAAGCATAGCCAAGGCTGCCGATTTGGTGACCGTCCTCTCTAATTTGTTTGACGATATCAGGATGACGCTCGGCCCAAGAAGCAGACAGAAAGAAAGTAGCGTTCTTTATATCGTACTCTCGAAGGACATTTAAAATAGGGACTGCCTTCTCATCTCCCCAGCCAATATTAAAAGTGAGGGAGACATGTTTTGAGGAAGTCTCGCCTTTATAAATGGCTCGGGGTCCGTGTTCTGTTTTAAATACCGACAGCGGCGGTGCCTTTTGTACATAAAAAAAGGTTGCAGCTGCAAGGGCTGCTACAAGAATAATGACAATTTGCTTCAGCCGTTTAATAGGCAACACATATAGTTGACTCAATTCAAACACTCCTGCCTTGTCCAAGATTGTTACTTGATTGTATGCAGGACAAGGGTTTGAGATGCACAATAAAACTATTTTAAAAAAAGTTTTGAAAAGGCGTTGACCGATAGAATATTTTCGTGATATATTATTAATCGTCGCTGACACACAGTGACAAACACAAAACGCTTCGGGAAATAAACTTGAAAAAAGTTGTTGACATAAGATGAAGCGAAATGTTATATTATTAAAGCCGCTAAGAACGGCGAAGATGATCTTTGAAAACTAAACAAGACAAAACGTACCTGTTAATTCGAGTTTTTATAAAAAAATCCTATGAAACATCATAGGTAGTCAGTCAAACTGGCGAAAAACAAAACTTCGGTTTTGTACTTTTTCGGAGAGTTTGATCCTGGCTCAGGACGAACGCTGGCGGCGTGCCTAATACATGCAAGTCGAGCGGACAGAAGGGAGCTTGCTCCCGGATGTTAGCGGCGGACGGGTGAGTAACACGTGGGTAACCTGCCTGTAAGACTGGGATAACTCCGGGAAACCGGAGCTAATACCGGATAGTTCCTTGAACCGCATGGTTCAAGGATGAAAGACGGTTTCGGCTGTCACTTACAGATGGACCCGCGGCGCATTAGCTAGTTGGTGGGGTAATGGCTCACCAAGGCGACGATGCGTAGCCGACCTGAGAGGGTGATCGGCCACACTGGGACTGAGACACGGCCCAGACTCCTACGGGAGGCAGCAGTAGGGAATCTTCCGCAATGGACGAAAGTCTGACGGAGCAACGCCGCGTGAGTGATGAAGGTTTTCGGATCGTAAAGCTCTGTTGTTAGGGAAGAACAAGTGCGAGAGTAACTGCTCGCACCTTGACGGTACCTAACCAGAAAGCCACGGCTAACTACGTGCCAGCAGCCGCGGTAATACGTAGGTGGCAAGCGTTGTCCGGAATTATTGGGCGTAAAGGGCTCGCAGGCGGTTTCTTAAGTCTGATGTGAAAGCCCCCGGCTCAACCGGGGAGGGTCATTGGAAACTGGGAAACTTGAGTGCAGAAGAGGAGAGTGGAATTCCACGTGTAGCGGTGAAATGCGTAGAGATGTGGAGGAACACCAGTGGCGAAGGCGACTCTCTGGTCTGTAACTGACGCTGAGGAGCGAAAGCGTGGGGAGCGAACAGGATTAGATACCCTGGTAGTCCACGCCGTAAACGATGAGTGCTAAGTGTTAGGGGGTTTCCGCCCCTTAGTGCTGCAGCTAACGCATTAAGCACTCCGCCTGGGGAGTACGGTCGCAAGACTGAAACTCAAAGGAATTGACGGGGGCCCGCACAAGCGGTGGAGCATGTGGTTTAATTCGAAGCAACGCGAAGAACCTTACCAGGTCTTGACATCCTCTGACAACCCTAGAGATAGGGCTTTCCCTTCGGGGACAGAGTGACAGGTGGTGCATGGTTGTCGTCAGCTCGTGTCGTGAGATGTTGGGTTAAGTCCCGCAACGAGCGCAACCCTTGATCTTAGTTGCCAGCATTTAGTTGGGCACTCTAAGGTGACTGCCGGTGACAAACCGGAGGAAGGTGGGGATGACGTCAAATCATCATGCCCCTTATGACCTGGGCTACACACGTGCTACAATGGACAGAACAAAGGGCTGCGAGACCGCAAGGTTTAGCCAATCCCATAAATCTGTTCTCAGTTCGGATCGCAGTCTGCAACTCGACTGCGTGAAGCTGGAATCGCTAGTAATCGCGGATCAGCATGCCGCGGTGAATACGTTCCCGGGCCTTGTACACACCGCCCGTCACACCACGAGAGTTTGCAACACCCGAAGTCGGTGAGGTAACCTTTATGGAGCCAGCCGCCGAAGGTGGGGCAGATGATTGGGGTGAAGTCGTAACAAGGTAGCCGTATCGGAAGGTGCGGCTGGATCACCTCCTTTCTAAGGATATATGGAGCAGCGTACGTTTTCGTCTTGTTTAGTTTTGAAGGATCATTCCTTCAAGATATGTCTCTAGCGAGACAGGATTGTTCTTTGAAAACTAGATAACAATAAGTAATACATTCACATTGAATGCAATGCAAAGTTCATCACACATAGTGATTCTTTCTAAAGTAAGAAATGGTTAAGTTAGAAAGGGCGCACGGTGGATGCCTTGGCACTAGGAGCCGATGAAGGACGGGACGAACACCGATATGCTTCGGGGAGCTGTAAGCAAGCGTTGATCCGGAGATTTCCGAATGGGGAAACCCACTGCTCGTAATGGAGTAGTATCCATACTTGAATACATAGAGTATGAGAAGGCATACCCGGGGAACTGAAACATCTAAGTACCCGGAGGAAGAGAAAGCAAATGCGATTCCCTGAGTAGCGGCGAGCGAAACGGGAACAGCCCAAACCAAGAGGCTTGCCTCTTGGGGTTGTAGGACACTCTATACGGAGTTACAAAGGAACGATATAAGCGAAGAGGTCTGGAAAGGCCCGCCAAAGAAGGTAACAGCCCTGTAACTGAAATGTTGTTCTCTCCAGAGTGGATCCTGAGTACGGCGGAACACGTGAAATTCCGTCGGAATCCGGGAGGACCATCTCCCAAGGCTAAATACTCCCTAGTGACCGATAGTGAACCAGTACCGTGAGGGAAAGGTGAAAAGCACCCCGGAAGGGGAGTGAAATAGATCCTGAAACCGTGTGCCTACAAGTAGTCAGAGCCCGTTAATGGGTGATGGCGTGCCTTTTGTAGAATGAACCGGCGAGTTACGATCCCGTGCAAGGTTAAGCAGAAGATGCGGAGCCGCAGCGAAAGCGAGTCTGAATAGGGCGCATGAGTACGTGGTCGTAGACCCGAAACCAGGTGATCTACCCATGTCCAGGGTGAAGTTCAGGTAACACTGAATGGAGGCCCGAACCCACGCACGTTGAAAAGTGCGGGGATGAGGTGTGGGTAGGGGTGAAATGCCAATCGAACCTGGAGATAGCTGGTTCTCTCCGAAATAGCTTTAGGGCTAGCCTCAAGGTAAGAGTCTCGGAGGTAGAGCACTGATTGGACTAGGGGCCCCTACCGGGTTACCGAATTCAGTCAAACTCCGAATGCCGATGACTTATCCTTGGGAGTCAGACTGCGAGTGATAAGATCCGTAGTCGAAAGGGAAACAGCCCAGACCGCCAGCTAAGGTCCCAAAGTATACGTTAAGTGGAAAAGGATGTGGAGTTGCTTAGACAACCAGGATGTTGGCTTAGAAGCAGCCACCATTTAAAGAGTGCGTAATAGCTCACTGGTCGAGTGACTCTGCGCCGAAAATGTACCGGGGCTAAACGTATCACCGAAGCTGCGGACTGTTCTTACGAACAGTGGTAGGAGAGCGTTCTAAGTGCTGTGAAGTCAGACCGGAAGGACTGGTGGAGCGCTTAGAAGTGAGAATGCCGGTATGAGTAGCGAAAGACGGGTGAGAATCCCGTCCACCGAATGCCTAAGGTTTCCTGAGGAAGGCTCGTCCGCTCAGGGTTAGTCGGGACCTAAGCCGAGGCCGAAAGGCGTAGGCGATGGACAACAGGTTGATATTCCTGTACCACCTCCTCACCATTTGAGCAATGGGGGGACGCAGGAGGATAGGGTAAGCGCGGTATTGGATATCCGCGTCCAAGCAGTTAGGCTGGGAAATAGGCAAATCCGTTTCCCGTAAAGGCTGAGCTGTGATGGCGAGCGAAATTTAGTAGCGAAGTTCCTGATTCCACACTGCCAAGAAAAGCCTCTAGCGAGGTGAGAGGTGCCCGTACCGCAAACCGACACAGGTAGGCGAGGAGAGAATCCTAAGGTGATCGAGAGAACTCTCGTTAAGGAACTCGGCAAAATGACCCCGTAACTTCGGGAGAAGGGGTGCTTCTTAGGGTGTTAAAGCCCCGAGAAGCCGCAGTGAATAGGCCCAGGCGACTGTTTAGCAAAAACACAGGTCTCTGCGAAGCCGTAAGGCGAAGTATAGGGGCTGACGCCTGCCCGGTGCTGGAAGGTTAAGAGGAGCGCTTAGCGTAAGCGAAGGTGCGAATTGAAGCCCCAGTAAACGGCGGCCGTAACTATAACGGTCCTAAGGTAGCGAAATTCCTTGTCGGGTAAGTTCCGACCCGCACGAAAGGCGCAACGATCTGGGCACTGTCTCAACGAGAGACTCGGTGAAATTATAGTACCTGTGAAGATGCAGGTTACCCGCGACAGGACGGAAAGACCCCGTGGAGCTTTACTGCAGCCTGATATTGAATGTTGGTACAGCTTGTACAGGATAGGTAGGAGCCTTGGAAACCGGAGCGCTAGCTTCGGTGGAGGCATCGGTGGGATACTACCCTGGCTGTATTGACCTTCTAACCCGCTGCCCTTATCGGGCAGGGAGACAGTGTCAGGTGGGCAGTTTGACTGGGGCGGTCGCCTCCTAAAATGTAACGGAGGCGCCCAAAGGTTCCCTCAGAATGGTTGGAAATCATTCGCAGAGTGTAAAGGCACAAGGGAGCTTGACTGCGAGACCTACAAGTCGAGCAGGGACGAAAGTCGGGCTTAGTGATCCGGTGGTTCCGCATGGAAGGGCCATCGCTCAACGGATAAAAGCTACCCCGGGGATAACAGGCTTATCTCCCCCAAGAGTCCACATCGACGGGGAGGTTTGGCACCTCGATGTCGGCTCATCGCATCCTGGGGCTGTAGTCGGTCCCAAGGGTTGGGCTGTTCGCCCATTAAAGCGGTACGCGAGCTGGGTTCAGAACGTCGTGAGACAGTTCGGTCCCTATCCGTCGCGGGCGCAGGAAATTTGAGAGGAGCTGTCCTTAGTACGAGAGGACCGGGATGGACGCACCGCTGGTGTACCAGTTGTTCTGCCAAGGGCATCGCTGGGTAGCTATGTGCGGACGGGATAAGTGCTGAAAGCATCTAAGCATGAAGCCCCCCTCAAGATGAGATTTCCCATTCCGCAAGGAAGTAAGATCCCTGAAAGATGATCAGGTTGATAGGTCTGAGGTGGAAGCGTGGTGACACGTGGAGCTGACAGATACTAATAGATCGAGGACTTAACCTATATTCTAATGTGAAGCTTGAACATTGTTATCTAGTTTTGAGAGAACATTCTCTCCATCAGGTTTGGTGGCGATAGCGAAGAGGTCACACCCGTTCCCATACCGAACACGGAAGTTAAGCTCTTCAGCGCCGATGGTAGTTGGGGGTCTCCCCCTGTGAGAGTAGGACGCCGCCAAGCTTTTTATTTATATCCTTCCAATGGAAGAAGTTACTTTATCATTCCGCAGTAGCTCAGTGGTAGAGCTATCGGCTGTTAACCGATCGGTCGTAGGTTCGAGTCCTACCTGCGGAGCCATGCTTCCATAGCTCAGTAGGTAGAGCACTTCCATGGTAAGGAAGAGGTCAGCGGTTCGAGCCCGCTTGGAAGCTTTCCTCTAAATGTTGATCTGACAGGGTTTCTCGATGGTGAGAAGGCTTTTTTTTATGTCCTTTTTATTTGCTTGGGACCAATTAAGCTCCGCCACTAAAGTGTCTGCTTCTCTGACCGTATATGTATACGTATTAAGAGTTGTTTTAACATCCGCATGACCTAAACGCTGAGAGACAGATTTGATATTAAACCCACAGGTATATTCCGATTTGATTTAGTAGCATGAGTAAGACGCATGACATGCAAATGAATTTTCTTTATATCGTGCCTTTTTGCGAATCGATCCACCATGTATTTAAATTTGAAAAGGCAGTTGAGAACGTACAATGCTAATTTGTCAGCTGACGAATTAGCAAGGAATTCTATTGGCCAACGTTGTGCCACATAAGAAATGGAACGGAACGAAGACAAAAGCAGCTCTTCAAAAAGCATTGAAAAAATGAAAGAAGTAAAGTCCCTGGCCATAGAGAACAGGGGCTTTTTTGATGTTTATTTTTCAACGTTTGAAAATCTGTGAAGCTGCAATTCTTTTGCTGTCGCAACTTTCATTGTTCTTCTTTTGAAGTGAATCCTTCTCTCAAAAACCTTTTTCTTTTCTCTGTTACTTTATCGAGTGATTCTAGGGTATACGAAAAAGTGTTGTTTCCACACGGTTTTACACTAATCATGTTTCTCCTCCTGTTTTCGTAATATGCCCTTTTTATTTTACTTAATATTCCATAAAAAGCAGTTCATTAAATTTCATCTTCCCTATGTGCTTGTTAAATGTGTCTAATTTGTGAAATTGACAATTTCCACAAACTAAAATATGTGGTAGGTCTGTCTATAGTAGGTAACATAATACTCTTTGTTATGGTGAGCATTAATAGAAGGAGATTTCATGATTATTGCCATAACTGATGTTACATATGGTAGTAAAGTTAGAGAGCCAAAAGGTGCTCTGCATTATTACTATACACATGCCTTAGAAATCGGAAATTCTAAGGAAGAGCTTCTCATCTAAATGGACTTTACAGACAAGCTCAAAAAAAATTACATGGAGGTAATAGGAAATGAGAATTAACCACAATATCGCAGCCCTTAACACACTGAACCGTTTATCTGCAAACAACGGTGCGAGCCAAAAGAACATGGAGAAACTTTCTTCTGGTCTTAAAATCAACCGCGCAGGAGATGACGCAGCAGGTCTAGCGATCTCTGAAAAAATGCGTGGACAAATCCGCGGATTAGAAATGGCGTCTAAAAACGCACAAGACGGTATCTCACTTATCCAAACAGCTGAAGGTGCATTGACTGAAACTCATTCAATCCTTCAACGTGTTCGTGAACTAGTCGTTCAAGCTGGAAATACTGGTACACAGGATAAAGAGTCTGACCTTCAATCTATCCAAGATGAAATTAAAGCTTTACAAGAAGAAGTAGATGGAATTTCAAATCGTACAGAGTTTAACGGTAAAAAATTATTAGATGGTTCGTTTAAAGGAACCCCAGGAACACCAGCAATTCCGCCGACAGATCCAGATGATCCAGATACAGGTACACCTGCAGTCCCAGCAAGTGGTAATGCTTTAGTGTTCCAAATCGGTGCTAACGCAACTCAACAAATTTCAGTTCATATTGATAAAATGAGTACAGATGCATTGGGAGTGAAAGGTGCTAATGGGATTGTAGCGAATCAAGCTATTAAAGACATCGATGTTAGAAAATTTGCTGATAATGCAGCAGATGCTACTGATGTTGGTTTTGATACTCAACTAAGTATTGTTGATGCAGCTATTAACCAAGTATCTGCTCAACGTGGAAAACTTGGTGCAGTCCAAAACCGTCTAGAGCACACTATTAACAACTTGGGTGCATCTGCTGAAAACTTAACTGCTGCTGAGTCTCGTATTCGTGACGTTGACATGGCAAAAGAAATGAGTGAGTTCACTAAGAACAACATTCTTTCTCAAGCTTCTCAAGCTATGCTTGCACAAGCGAATCAACAGCCACAAAACGTACTTCAATTATTACGTTAATAAACCAAAAGCCTCTTTTATATAGGGGCTTTTTTTGTTTGTTTTAAAATGTTGGACTTGCTCAGTGACAAATAGACTCATGAAAATGGAATAAATCGATTGATAAGGAAGCTTTGTATCAATTTTCTACACATTCCTTCTTTTTGTGCTTGATTCTTTAGTGCCTTTCTTATATTCTTACTAAAGTGATGATATCCTCTCTAACAAAAGACTCTGTACGTCCCTCTTCCCCCCGAAAGTGAAGCATTATTTATTTTTCCTTTCTTCATCTCCAGGTTTGGTTGATCTTCTTTTTCCATGTTCGGTATGTATATAAAAAGGAGTAGATGGTTTGAAAGATTTATTTGTAAAGCAAGAATGGTTTGGGCATGTGCGTCAGGATGTGCTTGCGGGTATTTTAGTGGCTCTGGCTTTAATTCCTGAGGCGATTGCGTTTTCAATTATTGCGGGCGTTGATCCGAAGATCGGGTTGTATGCTTCGTTTTGTATTGCAATTGTGATTTCGTTTGTTGGTGGACGGCCAGGTATGATTTCGGCCGCTACAGGGGCTATGGCTCTGGTCATGGTTAATTTGGTTGCCGATCATGGATTGCAATATTTGTTTGCAGCTACGATTTTAACAGGTCTGATTCAAATAGTGTTTGGACTCTGCCGAGTGTCTCGTCTGATGAAATTTATTCCGAGGTCCGTGATGGTTGGTTTTGTGAATGCGTTGGCTATTATGATCTTCATGGCTCAGCTTCCACATTTCGTCGGAGAATCAATGGCCATGTATATCATGACAGGTAGCGCCTTGTTGATTATTTATTTATTGCCGATGGTGGTAAAAGTGATACCTTCCCCACTCATTGCGATTATTGTCATGACGATCATTGCTGTATTTGGACATATTGATGTTAGAACGGTTGGAGATATGGGAGAGCTTCCTAGTTCTTTGCCTGCTTTTCTGATTCCTCAAGTACCGTTTAGCTGGGAGACACTTACTATCATTTTTCCTTATTCTTTAGCACTTGCGATGGTTGGTTTACTTGAGTCTCTTTTAACTGCACAGATTGTCGATGATATGACGGAGACGTCTAGTCGTAAGAACAAGGAAGCGAGAGGTCAAGGGATTGCTAATGTGGTTGCAGGATTCTTTGGTGGTATGGCTGGCTGTGCGATGATTGGTCAATCAGTGATTAATACGAAGGCAGGCGGGCGTGGCCGTCTTTCTACCTTTGTAGCGGGTGCATTTCTAATGGTGCTGATTTTTGTACTCGGAGATGTGGTGGTTCAAATTCCGATGGCTGCTCTTGTGGCTGTGATGATTATGGTCTCCGTTGGGACATTTGATTGGAGTTCCTTTCAGCAGCTAAAAAAGAATCCGAAAACAGATTCTATTGTCATGATTGTCACGGTCGTGACTGTGGTGTTGACTCATGATTTATCAAAAGGTGTGTTTGCAGGTGTGCTGCTTAGTGCGATATTCTTTGTAGCAAAAATATCAAAGCTTCATATTACCTCTACAGAAAGCCAAGCGGGTATTTGGGTGTATCGAATTAAAGGGCAAATTTTCTTTGCTTCTGTCACTGATTTCATCCAAGCGTTCCATCAGGAGAAAGATCTCCAAGCCGTTGTGATTGATTTGTCTGAAGCGCGTATATGGGATGAATCAGGCGTGGCAGCGATAGAACGTGTAAAGGAAAAGTATCAAGCAGCTGGTGTACAGGTAGACGTAGTTGGAATGGATACCTCGAGTCGAAAGCTTGTGAAACAGGTGAATGGTTCTTAAAAAGATCTTTCTGTTTGTTACAATAGAAAAGGTAAGAAAGTGAAGGATGGAGGTGGCCGGCATGCTTGTGCGTTTGAACCAAGTGCTCGGCCGGATGATGCCGCTTATTACGCCCATTAGTGTGTTACTCGGTGTATTATTGTCGGCCTATTTAAAGGATTTTACGTTTATGGTGCCCTGGGTATTTGCCATGATGACATTTTCAGGGAGCTTGTCATCTACTTTTTCAGCTTTAAAGCATACGGTGATGCACCCATTGCCTTTGATTTTATCGTTTATGATTTTACATGTGCTGATGCCCCTTTATGCCTGGTCAGCAGGGCATTTGATATTTGCGGGTGATTCCATGACGATCACCGGTTTGACGCTTGCGATGGTGATTCCAACAGGTGTTTCTAGTTTAATATGGGCGGCGATGTATAAAGGGAATGTCGGGTTAACGTTATCCATCATTTTAATTGATACATTGCTTTCGCCATTGATTGTGCCAGCCAGCTTGTCACTCTTCGTCGGTACACAGGTCCATATGGACATGGTCGCAATCATGAAAGGGCTGTTTGGTATGGTGGTGCTGCCCTCTATTTTAGGGATGCTCGTTCGTCAGTATGCAAAGCCATCGGTGACGAAAATAATTGGTCAGACCCTGTCTCCTTTTTCAAAATTAGGCTTGTTTGTTGTCGTATCGATTAACAGTTCTGTTGTCGCCCCATATTTGCGTGAACTGGATGCTGCATTTTTTAGCAAAGCAGCGACTGTCTTTTTCATTGCGATGAGTGGGTATGCTTTTGCATGGTTGATTGGAAAGGTGATGAAATGTACTCAAGGGGAGATTGTGGCCATTGTGTATACGGGCGGAATGAGAAATATTAGTGCCGGAGCTGTGCTTGCTATTAGCTTTTTCCCGCCTGCTGTTGCTGTCCCTGTTGTGATTGGCATGCTATTTCAGCAAGTGCTTGCTGCCTTGTTTGGTTTCTTACTCAATCGTTTTGAGCTGAAGGCGCCTGCTGTGACTAAATCTTTATCATGAAAAGACCTCCATCTTATGAGATGGAGGTCTTTTTGCGAATTAATAGATGAGATATTTCTTGCGTTTCTTTTCGAACGTTTTGAGGTCGTGATGATAGCGCTTCATGATTTGTTTGACGGAAGTACCTTGATTGATTTCTTCTTTCATCCAACCATTTCCGATGAGTTTATCAAAGCTGCCTGTTTGAAGGAACTGAAAGTCTTTTGGATATAAATCATGTATTGCTTTGATGATGGATAACCCTGTTTTTACCGCTTCGAATGAAGAGCGGTCTGTGACGTATAGCTGCACACCGTGTGATAGCTTACCTGAATGTTTAGAAAAAGTGGGGGTGAATGATACTGGTCTAAATTGTACACCCTTTAGTTTTAACTGATTTAAATGATCTGCTAGCTCGCTGCTATTGATATATGGAGCGCCAATGAGCTCGAACGGTTTTGTTGTTCCTCTGCCTTCAGAGACATTTGTTCCTTCAATTAATCCTGTGGCGGGATATACAAAGGTACTATCCACTGTCGGCATGTTAGGTGAAGGAAGGACGAACGGCAGCTTCGTGTCATCAAACGTCATAGAACGCTTCCAATTTTTCATTTTGATGACTGTGACATCAGCATTGATATGAAACTCTTTGTTAAAGAGTTTTGCTAGTTCACCAGTGGTCATCCCATGTCTTAATGGTATTGGATAGAGCCCTACAAATGAAGCGTGCTCAGGTTCTAAGACAGGGCCTTCTACTTTTAGTCCGCCAATGGGGTTTGGACGGTCTAGGACAACAAAGGGAATGTTGTTTTCTTTAGCGGCTTCCATCGCATAAGCCATCGTGTAAATATAGGTGTAATAACGAGCGCCAACATCTTGGATATCAAACAGCAAAACATCTACATCTTTAAGCATATCAGGCGTTGGTTTTCTTGTTTTTCCATAGAGAGAGTAAACAGGGAGACCCGTTTTTTCATCGGTATAGGATTCGACGCCTTCTCCTGCTTGTGCATCGCCGCGCACACCATGTTCAGGTCCATATAGAGCAGTAAGCTTGATATTTGGATGCTCAAATAGGAGATCGACACTGCTTTTCATATTTGCATCAATACCAGTTGGGTTCGTAATGAGGCCGACCCTTTTCCCTTTTAACCATGAAAGGTTGCCTGAGAGTAGTGTTTCAATCCCTGTTTTGACTGTTGCTTTTTTTCCTTTTGTGTCTGTTCGTCCTTGCTCTGCAGGGGAGGCTGCGGTCAATGTGCTCATGATGAGAATGCTTGCGAGTATCAAGCTTGCTGTTTTTTTCAAGAGAATCCCTCCTATTTGATCTGTTTCCCTTTCAAGTTGAGTCCATAGCCGAATGGATACAGGGTTTGATTTGGATGAGTGACAGATGGGATATCCACAGGCAATTTGCCCTTAGGTGATGCAGCGCCAAATATCACTTCTAATCCAGCAGGAATATTTGGCTGATTGAATTGTCCGTTTGAGTAGCCTTTAAAACCGTAAACGGCTAGTAAGGCATCAGCCTCCTCAAAATTTGCCGCATCGTAAGGATTTCTTAGACTCATGATGACCATTTTTTTGTTTTGTGCTGCTGTTTCTTTCATGACAGCACGCGGGAATGCAGTAGCCCACTTTTTCGGGTCCTGGACATTGTCATCAATCACTCCATCATTCACAGCTGGGTCATTTTGGACTACGTAAGAACCGGTAATCACATAGTCAGCATCTTGAATCAGTTTGGCTGTTTCTTTGGTGAAGGTCTTATCCGCAAACGCATATGACTGGATACGTACAGGTTTGATCTTTTTTTGTTTGATCAGAGAGTCAATTGTGACAGACATGGCTTTTGTCTGATCTTCGTAAGGTGCCATGACCAAGATCTTGTTATTCTTTTTAGGCTTGAATGGTAAGGTCTTTTCGTTGTTTTTAAGCAGGGTGATCCCTTCACGTGCCATTTTTTGTTCTGCTTTCCGGTGCGACTTTTTCCCAACGACTTGAGTGGCTTTTTTGATTTTTTTCTCAAGGGTGATGGGTTTCTTGGAAGAAATGATGCCGCGTTTGATTTTCAATTGAAGAATTTTTTCGACAGATTGGTTGATTTGAGACATCGGAATTTCTTTCTTTACAATCGCCTGTTTTACAGCATTGAACACATTCTCTAGGTTTTTTTCTGTTTTTAGAGAGGTGACTGGTGCTGGCATAAGGGCGATGTCGACACCTGCCTTAATAGCCATCACCACGGCTTCTTCCTGCCCAAAGTTATCTGCAATCGCTTTCATATTTAGGGCGTCTGTTACGACAACTCCTTGAAAGCCCATCTCTTCTTTTAATAAGTGTGTGATGACTTTTTTCGATAAGGTTGCTGGAACCATAATGTCCTCGCCATCTTTTTTGCTTTTATACGTTGTATCATCAATGGCAGGGAATTGAACATGAGCGGTCATGACCATATCCGCACCAGCGTTGATGGCTTGTTGAAACGGATAGAGCTCAACCTTTTTTAAACGATCTAGATCATGTTCTACGAGCGGCAAGCCGTAGTGACTATCGACAGCTGTATCACCATGTCCCGGGAAATGCTTGAGTGTCGAAATAGTTTTTTCCTTTTGAAGTCCTTTCATGGTTTGAAGGCTAAGTCTAGTGACAAGAGCAGGATCAGAGCTAAAGGAACGGACACCAATGACGGGGTTGTTTGGATTATTATTCACATCAAGCACAGGAGAGAAGTTTGTATTGATCCCTAGTGCGTTTAGTTCTTTGCCGATGATTTTGCCTGTGTCGTATGCATTTTTCTTACTTCTAGAGGCACCAATCGACATATTTCCTGGGAAATGTGTTCCCTTTTGTAATCTTGTGACGATTCCACCTTCTTGATCAATTGAAATGAGTAATGGAATCTTTGGTGATGCTTTTTGAAATTCATGGGTGAGTTTGACGGTTTGTTTCGTATCAACGACATTCTCCGCAAATAAGATGACACCGCCTAGATGATATTTTTCAACAAGATGGGACACTTCTTTATTCATCTTTGTTAAGCCTGTAGGTGCAGATTCATCTTTTGTTTGCCAATTGCGAAAGTCTGGCATGAGCATTTGACCTATCTTTTCATCCAGGGACATGTCTTGCACCATTTGTTTTGCGGTTGGAAGAGGGGCAGAGCTAACCTTTTCCGTTGGAATGGAAGAGGTTAGCAGGGCCAAAACCAGAGTAGCGGGGAAAAGAGCTTTTAACATCGAATTCCTCCTTTTACTTAAAAGATTCGTAGATTGCGGTCATGATGCTTCCATAAGTACCAGTTGGGAAAAGGTCACCTTCAAATTGATTTGGGTTGGTTTCAGGTGAAACGACAGGCGAATGTTTCTTATTTGTCAGCAAGACGATACCTAGATTATGTTTTGGATCAATCAATGTCATAGTTCCGGTCCAGCCAGTATGTCCATAGGCTTCGTTACTTGCATATTTCCCAAACATCCATTCCATGTCAGTATGACCGTTTTTACGCCAGCCTAGCCCGTAAGTTGAGTTTGTATCAGAAGAGGCTGTAAAGAGATCGATAGAAGCTTGATCAAAGATGGTTTTTTTTCCATAGCCTCCTTTGTTCAGCATGAGCTGGAGCAGCACGCCCATATCTGACATGTTAGAGAAAAGTCCGGCATGACCAGAGATACCTGCCATTGAGTAATATGCTTTCTCATCGTGGACTTCGCCTAGCAGGGTGTACCTGCGAATGTTTTCAAAATCAATGACACCATCTCGCGAATTACCTAAACGTTCGGTTGCTGCAAAATGCTTCGGTTTAAATCCTTTTTGCAGTGGATTGAACATTGTATGTTTGAGACCTAGCGGCCGATAGATCGTCGACTCTACATATTGATCAAGAGGCATACCTGTTTTTTTCTCAATGATCATGCCTAACAGCATGTAATCAATGTCACTATAAATGTGCTGGGTGCCTGGTTTGTATTGCAGCGGCACCTTCGGCAGCCATTTCATCGTTGTCTTTCTATCTTGAGAGAAAAAAGAGCCGGCGGCTTCTTTGCTATAAAATAAGACACTGGAAGGGAGACCGGCAGAATGGGTCAGAAGATCTTTTACACGAAGCTGATCTTTACCGGTTACCTTTGCATCTGGTTCATCTTTAAAATCTGGCAGGATGGATTGTATTTTTTCGTTCACATCCAGTTTTTTCTCGTAGACGAGCTTTTGCAGGGCATAGTTGGTCGCATACATTTTGGTGTTGGATGCTAAGTCGAACAGTGTATTCTTTTTCATTTTCTTATATGATTTGAGTTCAGTTGTGCCTTCGTATTTTTGCCTGTAGCCATAGGCTTTTTGATGGACGATTTTTCCGTCTTTGATAATGATGAGTGCGCCTCCTGGAAATCCTGCTTTGATGTCGTTTTGAATCATGTGATCAACCTTCCTAAGCTGCCTGGAAGAAAAACCTGCTTGTTCCGGTCGTTTTGCCTTTTTTAAGACGGGATATTCTTCAGGTGCTGTTTTAGACAAAGACGATACAGGATGGGAGCTAGTTGCAAATGTTTGTACGGGTAATCCAAGGAGCATGAGCAGACTTGTTATTAAGAGAAAGTATTTCTTCAAGAGTTAGACCTCCTATTGCTTATTTTTCCTCAAATTCAACAGCCATATCATCATGAAAACCAAATAAGTATGTGAAAATAAATCCAGCGACATATGCAATAAAGAGTCCGATTAAGTAAAGAAGCATTTGATGTGTGTGAACAATAAAGGTTAATGGGAGACCTGATACACCAATCGCCTTCGTTGCAATTTGGAAGTAGGCTTGAAATGCGCCGCCGATTCCAGCGCCAAGACAAGCAGTGAGAAATGGCCGTCCCAGAGGGAGTGTAACACCGAAAATGAGTGGTTCACCAATGCCGAGCATCCCTGAAGGAAGTCCACCTGCGATGGCTCTTTTGAGTTTTTTCTTTTTTGTTTTCATATAAATGGCGAATGCCGCACCTACCTGTCCTGCACCGCCCATAGCGAGAATTGGCAAAAGCGGGTCATCTCCAATGGAATTAATGAGTTCCATATGAATTGGTGTCAGTCCTTGGTGAAGTCCTGTCACAACAAGTGGAAGGAAGGTCGCACCAAGAACAAATCCAGCGAAGATTCCGCCCATATTTAATAGATAAGTTAATCCTGAGGTGATGGCATCCGATATAAATCCGCCGACTGGCATGAAGACAACGTACGTAAAAATGCCTGTAATGAGTAGTGTGATGGTTGGTGTGACGATGATATCAAGTGATTGCGGGACGAAGCGTCTAATTTGGGTTTCCACAAGTGCCATAAAGATGGCGGCTAGAAGAACACCGATGAGCCCGCCTCTGCCTGGTAGAATATTTGTGCCAAATAACATAATGTCTGCGGAGGCTGGGTTAATAATGAGGATACCAGCTAATGCGCCTAATGCAGGAGAGCCTCCAAACTCCTTTGCGGCATTTGATCCGACTAAAATACCGAGATATGCGAACAAGCCTGAACCAATAACGGTTAAAATGATCGCTGCTTGAGACTTTTCATCGAGCCAGCCTGCTTGCACGATTGCTTTCGTAATCCCTGTAATAAGACCTGATGCAACGAGTGCCGGAATGATAGGAATAAAGATGCTGGCAATCCGTCGTAAGAACAGCTTGAACGGTGTGCGGTTCTTTTGTGAAATGGCTTGCTTGTTTTTTTGTGCTTCATTGTTTAAATCATAAGAGCCAGAGGCATTTAGCAGCTGTTCAAACGCACTTGATACTTGGTTGACAACACCTGTACCTAAAATGATTTGAAGCGTTTCTGCCTCAACGACACCAATGACGCCATCGAGTTCTTTAATTGCTGTGATGTGAACTTGTTCATTGTCAATCGGTGTAATTCGGAGACGCGTCATACAATGTGTATGGGAAGAGATGTTTTCAGAACCACCACAGAGAGAAAGAATGTCTTTCGCCAACTGCTGATATTTCTTTTGATGACTCATGTTGAATCCCCCTTTGATTTTCGTTTCATGGAGCGGATGGCATGTCTTGTCTTATCAATATATTGCGCTGTCTCTTCATATTGACGGGAAGCTAAGCTGAGGAACAAGACATCAATTAAGTAGAGCTGTGCCATTCTAGAGGAAGTGGCTGCACTGCGAAAAGGTGCTTCATTGGAACCGGACGTCGATAGGTGAACATCACTTAAAGCAGAAACGCTTGTTTGACCAGGATGCGTTAAGGCAATGGTTTTCACTTGATTGTCTTTTGCGAGCTGAAGGGCTTGAATGATGTCTAACGTTTCTCCTGAAAAGGATATACCGAACACGATGTCATTCTTTCCTGCATTTGCGATGACCGTTGATGCGATGTGCATGTCAGTGAAGGCAGTCGCTGCATAATTGATTCTGAGAAATTTCTGCTGGGCATCCGCTGCGACGATGCCAGATGCACCGACGCCGATAAAATGGATTTGGTTTGCATGCAGCAGTAATTGAACAGCTTTTTCTAATGCATCTGCATTTAAAATAGAAGCGGTGTCCTTAATCGATTGAATCGAGTTTCCTGCTGTTTTTTGAATAATGGATTGAATCGGTTCATCTTGTTCGATATCACGGTAGCCTTGTTTATCGTTATGCATCAAGTCTCCAGCGATTCGCATTTTTAAATCGTGATAGCCATCTAGCCCGAGAGATTTACAAAGGCGGATGACTGCAGAGCTGCTTGCTCCGGCTGCCTGGCTGATCTCGTGTACTGTGCTTTTAATGACTTTGTCAGGATGGGCAAGGATATAGTCTGCAATGATTTTTTCAGATTGGGGGAGCTTTGCTTTCATTGTGTGTAGTAGGGTGAGTCCACCTGCTGACATGAGCTCTGCCTCCTTTAGGATTGATGATGAGAGATGGCTTTGTCGATATGACCATTCGTTTTGTTGAGTAAATCCTTGGCTGTTTTTTTGTCTGTGTTTGTTTGAAGCATGACGATGGCGGTTTTGACTTCTAAGTCTGCCGCTTCAAGGGTTTTCACAGCTTGTTCGTAGGAAGCGTTTGTCACATGTTGAATGATGGTGATGGCGCGTTCTTTTAATTTATGATTGCTGACTTTTACATCAACCATCAGGTTTTCATATACTTTACCTTGTCTGATCATGACAGAGGTGGAAAGCATATTTAAAATCATTTTATGAGCGGATGCGGCTTTCATTCGTGTTGACCCAGTGATGGCTTCTGGTCCTACAATGACTTCAATGGCGCAGTCTGCCAGCTCGCTAATTTCTGCTTGTTCATTGCAGCTGAGGGCTACTGTTTTTGCGCCGATGAATTTAGCGTAGTTTAAAGCGCCGATGATGTAGGGTGTCCTGCCGCTGGCGGCGATACCGACGACCGTATCTTTTGATGTCAGGTGAATGTGTACTAAATCCTGTTTGCCGGCTTCTTCACTGTCTTCCACATCTTCGGCAGCATGTGAAAAAGCAGAGTCTCCGCCTGCCATGATGCCTATAATCACATCAGGTGAGACGCTATAGGTAGGGGGACATTCAACAGCATCCATCACGCCAAGTCTGCCGCTTGTCCCGGCCCCTAAATAAACGAGTCTGCCTCCATTTGAGATGGATTGATAGGCGAAGTCACTTGCTGTTTTGACATGTGGTAGCACACGGTTGACTGCTTGAGCGACCTTCATATCTTCTTCATTAATCATTTGGAGCATTTCGAGTGGATCTGCTTGTGATATTCCCATTGTGTTAGGATTTCTTGATTCTGTTGTCAAAGAACGCAATTGAGATGGCTGCATGCGACATTCCTCCTTATTTCTTCATTTTCAGTATATTCAGTATGATATGAAATTTCAACATTATATTTAAATACTGAAATTATATTTCAAACAAAAAAGTGGTTCTAATTGGAGATGAATAGACAGAAAATAAAAAAAATAAAAATCCCCTTTACAAAAGGGGGACAACCTGTATATAATAACTTTTGTCAGCTTCACGGAAACAGCAAACTTGACAAACTGGCCCGTTGGTCAAGCGGTTAAGACACCGCCCTTTCACGGCGGTAACACGGGTTCGAATCCCGTACGGGTCACCATGATGTGGAGGATTAGCTCAGCTGGGAGAGCATCTGCCTTACAAGCAGAGGGTCGGCGGTTCGAGCCCGTCATCCTCCACCATATGCCGGTGTAGCTCAACTGGTAGAGCAACTGACTTGTAATCAGTAGGTTGGGGGTTCAAGTCCTCTTGCCGGCACTGTTTTTTCTTTATCAATTCCATATGTGGAGGGGTAGCGAAGTGGCTAAACGCGGCGGACTGTAAATCCGCTCCCTCCGGGTTCGGCGGTTCGAATCCGCCCCCCTCCACCATTTTTGGGCTATAGCCAAGCGGTAAGGCAACGGACTTTGACTCCGTCATGCGTTGGTTCGAATCCAGCTAGCCCAGTTAAGACACCTTTTTCAAAAAGGTGTCTTTTTTTATGTTGGCAGACGGAATGTATAACTATTCAAAATATTGTTGAGTTGAGTCAGAAGGCATCGAGAAAGTAAAATATAAGCATGAACGGAAAGGGGATGTACATATGGGAGATCAAAAGAAGGTCACGATTGTCGGAGTTCCGATGGATTTGGGTCAAATGAGAAGGGGCGTCGATATGGGACCGAGTGCCATTCGGTGTGCAGGCGTAAAAGAAAAATTGGAATCGCTTTCATTTGATGTGGAGGATCTCGGCGATATTTTGGTTGAACAAAGAGATGATGAGAAAGGTTTATATACAAGTGAAAAGCTAAAAAATTTAACGGAGAATGCTGGTGCGAATCAGCTGCTAGCTGAGAAGGTTGACAGTATTGTGCAATCAGGCTCATTCCCGCTCATTTTAGGCGGTGATCACAGCATTGCGATAGGAACACTTGCGGGGGTAGCCAAGCATTATGAAAACTTAGGTGCCATTTGGTATGATGCACACGGTGATTTAAATACAGAGGAAACCTCTCCTTCTGGAAATATACATGGTATGCCGCTTGCAGTCAGTCTCGGCCTTGGGCATGCTGATTTAACGAACATTGGTGGTTATTCCCCTAAATTGAAGCCTGAGAATGTTGTTATAATTGGTGCTCGATCCTTAGATGAAGGAGAGCGGGCATTGATTAGAGAGAAAGGCATTAAAGTGTATACGATGCATGAAATAGATCGTTTAGGGATGACAAGGGTGATGGAGGAAGCCATTTCATATTTAAAGGAAAGAACAGATGGTGTCCACCTGTCGCTTGATTTAGATGGACTAGATCCAGCGGAGTGCCCTGGTGTAGGAACTCCTGTGGCGGGCGGCATTAGCTACCGGGAGAGTCATCTTGCCATGGAACTTTTAGAGGAAGCGGGTATTTTGACTTCAGCTGAATTTGTTGAGGTGAATCCGGTTTTGGATGAAAAAAATAAAACAGCCGAGGCAGCTGTTGCGTTGATTGGCTCGTTAATGGGCGAAAAGCTATTGTAGAGCGGGACTTGTTCCCGTTCTTTTTTGTTTTGGAGAAATTTAAGGATATATTAAGGTTTTTACCGGTGGATATGCGTAACACGCTGTCAAAAATTTGTTACACTATTTTTTAGAGGAGAATGAAACCTTTTGGAAAGAGATTCGTATACATAAAGACCGGTGAAGGCAGAGGTTGAATATACTATGGACACAATGATTAAAAAGAGAATTAAGCAAGTGAAAAAAGGCGACCAGAACGCATTTGCAGACATCGTAGACCTGTATAAAGACAAAATTTATCAGCTGTGCTATCGTATGCTTGGGAATGCACACGAAGCAGAGGATATTGCACAGGAGGCGTTTATTCGTGCCTATGTGAATATTGAAAGCTTTGATGTGAATCGTAAGTTTTCTACGTGGCTGTACCGCATTGCAACCAACCTGACCATCGATCGTATTCGCAAAAAAAAGCCGGATTATTATTTAGATGCAGAGGTGGCAGGAACAGAAGGATTGAATATGTATTCTCAAATTGCTGCTGATGGCATTTTGCCAGAGGAAGAGGTGGTGTCTCTTGAATTATCGAGTACCATTCAGCAAAAAATTCTAAGATTACCCGATAAATATCGTTCGGTCATCGTATTAAAGTATATTGATGAACTCTCGTTAAAAGAAATTAGCGAGATTCTGAATATACCCGTTGGTACGGTGAAAACGAGAATACACAGGGGTAGAGAGGCTCTCCGGAAACAGTTGAGAGACCTTTGAGTGAGGTGATTTTGATGAGCTGTCAGGAAAAAATCGTCCTGCTTATGCATCAGTATTTAGACGGGGACATTGAGCCCCAAGACGAAAAAGAATTAAAAAGCCATCTGCAATCGTGTGAGGAGTGCCGTACTCATTTTCAACAAATTGAGAAATCCATCGCGCTTGTGCAGAGTACATCTCATATAGAAGCACCATCTGATTTCACTGCAAAGGTGATGGCAGGTCTTCCAAAGGAAAAAAAGCGTGTGTCGATTCAAAGATGGATCAAAGCTCATCCGCTGATGGTGGCCGCTGCCCTCTTTCTCATTTTGATGGGAGGCAGTCTGTTTACAAGCTGGAATACCGATCATAATTTCAGTGTGTCAAAACAGCCGAATCTCGTCGTTGTAAATGATACAGTGACCGTACCTAAAGGGGAAACCGTAAAAGGTGATGTCACTGTCAAAAATGGCAAGCTGATTGTAGAAGGCAAGGTTGATGGAAATGTCACCGTCGTCAATGGGGAACAGCTGACTGCTTCTGCCGGACAAGTCACTGGTCAAATTAATGAAATTAATGAAGTGTTTGATTGGATTTGGTACAAAATGAAATCCACAGCACAAAATGTGATGCGGGTCATTGGACCAGAGGAGCAAAAGTAATCATACGGGTCGAGAGCAGTCTCTTTATGGGGCTGCTCTTTTTCTATATTATAGGTCAGAATGTATGCGAACTAGCACGCCAGCCATATATGGCAACTGTTTTCCTTGCTGAAACAAAATGTGGTATAATAGCCACGCTATGTATTTACACATAGTCTCTTTTTTTATTAAAAATGCATCAAACGAAGAATAACTGAAAATTCTGGAGGACGAGGAAATGGCTTTAGGGGATATTCCTTTTTTGCAGTACCTCGGTAATGCTGTTGATGTTCTCGTTGTTTGGTATGTGATATATAAATTAATGATGGTCATCCGCGGAACAAAAGCGGTTCAGCTTTTAAAGGGAATTGTGGTCATTGTTCTTGTCAGGATGGGAAGTGCGTATCTCGGTCTTAACACACTTCAATGGCTGATGGATCAAGCGATTACGTGGGGATTCCTTGCGATCATTATTATTTTTCAGCCAGAGCTAAGGAGAGCGCTTGAGCAGCTTGGGCGCGGCCGTTTCTTCTCAAGAAGCGGGACACCTATAGAGGAACAGCAGCAGAAAACGATCGAGGCAATTACAAAAGCAATTAAATATATGGCAAAACGCAGAATCGGCGCGCTGCTGACAATTGAGCGTGATACTGGGATGAATGATTACATAGAGACTGGAATTCCTTTGAATGCAAAGGTGAGTTCAGAGCTGCTCATTAATATTTTCATTCCAAATACACCGCTTCATGACGGTGCTGTCATTATGAAGCGTGATGAGATTGCAGCTGCGGCTTGTTATTTACCGCTGTCAGAAAGTCCTTTTATCTCTAAGGAACTGGGGACGCGTCACCGGGCGGCAGTCGGAATTAGTGAAGTGACAGACAGCTTAACCGTCATCGTTTCTGAAGAGACAGGCGGCATTTCTGTCGCAAGAAATGGTGATCTCCACCGAGAATTGACAGAAGAAGCGCTTGAAGAAATGCTGATTGCTGAATTTAGTAAGAACAGCAAAGATGCTTCCTCGACCAAATGGTATTGGAGGGGCAAGAAAAATGGATAAGATTTTGAATAATCGCTGGGCCGTAAAGCTTCTTGCATTGGTCTTCGCTTTATTGCTGTATGGTGCAGTCAATTCAGCGCAAGCGCCCACGCCGAAAAAAATCGGTGAATCCTTTTTCCCAACATCGACGACAGATGAAGCAACCTTAACCGACATTCCTGTTAAAGCGTATTATGACGACGAGAAGTACGTCGTCACTGGTGTACCGCAAACAGTCAATGTGACGATTAAAGGGTCAACAAGTGCTGTGAAAACAGCAAGACAAACAAAGAATTTTGAAATATACGCAGATATGCAGAATTTATCGACAGGTACACATAAAGTGGAGCTGAAGGCAAGAGATGTATCAAAGGGACTCACACTATCGATCAATCCGTCTGTGACGACGGTGACGATACAAGAAAAAACAACAGCTGAATTTCCTGTTGAAACCGAATTTTATAATCAAAATAAAATCAAAGACGGCTATTCACCTGAACAGCCTATTGTGAATCCGAAAAAAGTCACAGTCACTGGTTCAAAGGACGTGATCGACAAAATTTCTGTCATTAAAGCATTTGTGAACCTAGAGGATGTCGATCAGCAAATTGAAAAGGAAGCGAAGCTCACTGTGTATGATAGCAGCGGGAACGAGCTGCCAGTCGAATTGAGTCCGTCTGTGGTGAATATTACAGTTCCCATCTCGAGTCCAAGCAAAAAGGTTCCGTTTAAAATTGAGCGGACGGGCAGCTTACCTGACGGGATCAGTATCTCAAGCATTGAGACAAGCCCGAGTGAGGTCACGGTGTACGGCTCTCAAAAAGTGCTGGATTCGCTTGATTTTATTGATGGCGTCAAGCTGGACCTAAGCAAGATCAAAGATGATACGGAGATTGATGCCGACATTCCTCTGCCAGATGGTGTGAAAAAGGTATCGCCCGAAACCGTCAAGATCAAAGTGAAGGTTGCAACAGCTCAAGAAAAAAAGATCGATAATGTACCGATTTCTGTCGTGGGTCTGAGCAAGGATCTCACCTCTGATTTTGTGAGCCCATCTTCTGGACGACTCACGTTAACAGCAAAGGGATCAAAGAGTGCGATTGATAAACTAAAGGCTTCAGATGTTGAAGCCTATATCAATGTTGGGGACTTGAACGAAGGAACACATGAGGTCACAATTCAAGTGAACGGTCCTCAAAATGTGACGTGGACATTATCGAGATCAAAGGTCAAAGTGAAACTGACTTCTACTGAGACAGAAGATCAGCCAGCGTCTACGAATGATCGCAAGGATCCATCTTCTGATGACGATGATCAGGATGAGAAGAGTAAAGAAGAATCCACGCAAGATAAAGCAAAGAAAGAATCAAGTCAAAGACAGCGGATCAAAGAAGATAAAAAAGAGGACGAAGCGTCCTCTTGAATGGTAAAAAAGGAGCGATTGAAACATGGGCAAGTACTTTGGAACTGATGGTGTAAGGGGTGTGGCGAATAGCGAATTAACGCCAGAGCTCGCATTTAAAATTGGGAGATTTGGCGGCTATGTGCTCACGAAGGATAAAGAACGTCCAAAGGTACTCGTTGGACGAGACACACGTGTATCCGGTCATATGCTAGAAGGAGCGCTCGTTGCAGGCTTACTTTCAATTGGCGCTGAAGTGATGCGTTTAGGTGTGATCTCAACACCTGGAGTGTCTTATTTAACGAAGGCAATGGATGCAGAAGCGGGTGTCATGATTTCTGCTTCTCACAACCCAGTTCAAGACAACGGAATTAAATTCTTCGGCGGTGACGGCTTTAAGCTGTCTGATGAACAGGAGAATGAAATTGAGCAGCTGATGGATCAGCCGGTCGATCAATTGCCACGCCCAGTTGGAGCGGATCTTGGAACGATGAATGACTACTTTGAAGGAGGTCAGAAATACTTGCAATTCTTGAAGCAGACAGCGGACGAGGATTTCACAGGTATTCACGTGGCGCTTGACTGTGCTCACGGTGCAACCTCTTCTCTAGCGACACATTTATTTGCGGATTTAGATGCAGATGTGTCCACAATGGGAACATCACCAAACGGATTGAATATCAATGATGGTGTCGGCTCAACTCATCCAGAGGCACTTTCTGCTTTTGTGAAGGAGAAGGGTGCAGATATTGGTCTTGCGTTTGATGGTGACGGAGACCGTTTAATTGCTGTCGATGAAAAAGGTGATATTGTAGACGGCGATCAAATTATGTACATATGTGCACGTTATTTGAAGGGTGAAGGCCGATTAAAGGATGACACCGTCGTGTCCACGGTCATGAGTAACCTAGGCTTCTATAAAGCGCTGGAGAAACAAGGCATTAAGAGCATCCAAACCGCTGTTGGTGACCGCTATGTGGTTGAAGCGATGAAAAAGGATGGCTATAATGTCGGCGGTGAGCAATCAGGCCATTTGATTTTCCTTGATTACAATACGACAGGTGATGGCATGCTTTCTGCGATCATGCTTGTCAATACACTCAAAGCAACAGGAAAAACATTGTCAGAGCTTGCAGCTGAAATGGAAAAATTCCCGCAGCTTCTAGTGAATGTGAAAGTGTCTGATAAATATAAAGTAGAAGAAAATGAAAAAGTAAAAGCAGTGATTCAAGAGGTCGAAAAAGAGATGAACGGTGATGGCCGTATTCTTGTTCGTCCATCTGGAACAGAGCCGCTTGTACGCGTGATGGCAGAGGCGAAAACAAAAGAGCTGTGTGATGAATATGTGACTCGAATTACCGCTGTTGTGAAAGAGGAAATGGGTATCGAGTAATAGATGAAAGCAAATCGCCAGCGGCGGTTTGCTTTTTTTTCGAATAAACGTCATAAATGGATGGATTTGTACGAATCTTATAAGCGAAGGCAATTTATTGCTGCCTTCATACATAGGAGAGCACATCAAAGGTAGAACGTGACAAGCCTCATCGCATATAGTGTATGGAGGTCTCACTTTCTTGAGCGGGATCACCCGTTAAATTGTGATTGACGGAGGTCAGACCTTATAGTACAATCATCCTTGTGTTACTGGATTTTTATTCTATCAGGAAAGGCAGGGTAGATGTTCAGCAACTCTCTTATAATTATAGCGCCCGAACTAAGCGATCGGACGAAAGATGCTTAGTTGACGAGGATGGAGGTTATCGAATTTTCGGCGGATGCCTCCCGGCTGATCAAAAAAGAGATCACAGCCGTAAGTGTTTCTTTAAAGCAAAGAGGTGACTCTTTGTACAAAGGGAATACACATGATCTCCCAAATTAAACATGTAGAGAGGGACGAAGAAATGTCCCTTCTATTTTAGTAGGCTTTCTTTGTCCCTTTCACATGATCGGGAGGAAGAATATTTATGTGTGGAATCGTAGGTTATATTGGTCAGAATGATGCGAAGGAAATCTTATTAAAGGGTTTAGAGAAGCTTGAGTACCGCGGGTATGACTCAGCAGGAATCGCTGTGGCAAACGAAGAAGGCGTGCATGTGTTCAAAGAAAAAGGACGTATCGCTGAGCTTCGTGAAGTTGTTGATGCAAATGTAGCATCTTCAGCTGGAATCGGACATACACGCTGGGCAACACACGGTGTACCAAGCCATCTAAATGCGCATCCGCATCAAAGTGCTTCTGGCCGTTTTACGCTTGTTCATAACGGTGTCATCGAGAACTATGTACAATTGACACGCGAATATTTACAAGACGTCACACTAAAAAGCGACACAGATACAGAGGTTGTTGTTCAAGTTATCGAACAATTTGTGGACAGAGGTCTTGATACAGAGGAAGCTTTCCGTCAAACGCTTCTTCAACTAAAAGGCTCTTACGCAATTGCCCTTTTCGATAACGAAAACAAAGAAACAATCTATGTGGCGAAAAACAAAAGCCCATTATTGGTTGGTTTCGGAGAAGATTTCAACGTTGTAGCTTCTGACGCAATGGCGATGCTTCAAGTAACAAACGAATATGCGGAATTAATGGATAAAGAAATGGTCATTGTCACAAAAGACGAGGTGATCATCAAAAACCTTGACGGTGATATCATGACACGTCCTTCTTATATCGCTGAGCTAGATGCAAGCGACATCGAGAAAGGCACATATCCTCACTACATGTTAAAAGAAACGGATGAGCAGCCGCTTGTCATGCGCAAAATCATCCAAGAATATCAAGACGAAAACGGCAAGCTGTCAGTCGCTGGCGATATCGCAAGCGCAGTAGCAGAAGCAGACCGCATTTACATCGTGGCTTGTGGAACGAGCTACCATGCTGGACTTGTCGGTAAACAATATATTGAAGACTGGACGAAAGTACCTGTAGAAGTCCATGTAGCAAGTGAATTCTCTTACAACATGCCGCTTCTATCGAAAAAACCGTTGTTCATCTTCCTTTCTCAATCTGGGGAGACTGCGGACAGCCGTGCTGTACTCGTTCAAGTCAAAGAGCTTGGTCATAAAGCATTAACGATCACAAACGTACCAGGTTCAACGCTTTCTCGTGAAGCGGACTTCACATTGCTTCTTCATGCAGGACCAGAAATCGCAGTGGCTTCAACAAAAGCTTACACAGCACAAATTGCTGTTCTTGCGATACTTGCATCAGTTGCAGCCGAATTAAATGGTCAATCTCTTGACTTTGATCTTGTGAAAGAACTTGGGATTGTAGCAAATGCAATGGAAGCCCTTGTGGATCAAAAGGATGAAATGGAACAAATCGCTCGTGACTTCTTCACAGTGACACGTAACGCATTCTTTATCGGAAGAGGACTTGACTACTATGTGTGCCTTGAAGGTTCACTGAAACTAAAAGAGATCTCTTACATCCAAGCAGAAGGATTTGCTGGCGGAGAACTCAAACACGGCACGATTGCTTTAATTGAAGAAGGCACACCGGTCATTGCCCTTGCAACGCAAGAGCACGTGAACCTCAGCATTCGCGGTAACGTCAAAGAAGTCGTTGCACGCGGAGCAAACCCATGTGTCATCTCACTAAAAGGCCTAGAAGACGAAGGCGACCGTTTCGTCCTTCCAGCTGTACACCCAGCACTTGCACCACTTGCATCTGTTGTCCCATTACAGCTCATCGCTTACTACGCAGCCCTTCACCGCGGGTGTGATGTGGATAAACCACGTAACCTTGCGAAGAGTGTGACGGTGGAGTAGGGTTTAAATTAATTCAGACTTTTGATACCCCTTTAGATATAATTATCTAAAGGGGTATTTTGTGTCTAAAGAGCTAAATAAAATGAAAGATAGATTCGATAAGATCGTACATGTTCAAGGGAGCGGAATCATTATGAGTGAATATTTAAAAAAGGAAAAATGGGGAATTACTTTTTTCTTAATCATTTATATCGCATTATTTATTAGCTCTTATTTGTTGATTGGTGGTCCTGCTACCGTCGAAGGACCGATTTGTGTATTTCTAGGATTCTGTTTCGTTCAATTTTTTAAATATAGATCTTTCAAAAAAGATGCAGGTAATAAAAAGGAAATAGGCATACTAAGAGAGCGGCATCTAGAGAAGGCCATACAGCTTGAATATTTAAAAAAGAAAGAGAGAAAATCACATGACCAAACCTAAAATCTATACAATGAGCTTCGCAAAAGTCTATCCTCTTTATATCGCAAAGGCAGAGAGAAAGGGACGAACGAAGGCTGAAGTTGATACGATTATTTGTTGGTTAACGGGGTACAGTCCAGAAGAGCTGCAGGAACAGGTGGATAAACAGATAGACGTTGAAACCTTCTTTGCTGAGGCTCCTGAGCTTCATCCTTCCCGCAGCTTAATCAAAGGAGTCATCTGTGGTGTTCGAGTAGAAGACATTGAGGAAGAAACCATGAAAAACATTCGGTATCTAGATAAGCTGATTGATGAGTTAGCGAAAGGAAAGACGATGGAAAAGATTTTGCGAGATTCGTTATGACCATCACAAGCAAGCCCAGTGAACAACTTTCACTGGGCTTTTTTATATCTTATAGACCATTCGATCAATAAAAATAAAATCCATTTGAACGAATCCCCTCTTCATGTCGTCAAAAGAAGTGATATCAAAACAAATTGGTGTATGAAAAAGGAGTGGCGTGGATGGATATGAAGATGATTTTACCTCTCGTTTTGCTGCAAGCCATTTTAATGGTGATTGGTTTGTTTGATTTGCTGAAAAGAGATCCATCTAGGGTCAGAGGAGAGGTGAAGTGGGTTTGGGCTTTGGTGATTGTGTTTGTGGCGAGTGCCGGTCCTATTGCGTATTTCATTTTTGGTCGTAAACAATCTTAGTAGGGGGGATTTGCTTGAATATGCTGGAGTGTCAAGGGCTGACGAAATCGTATGGTCGGCATGAAGTTTTAAAAAACGTTTCGTTTTCTGTTGGGGAGGTCGGATGTGTAGGGTTTTTAGGAGCCAATGGAGCAGGTAAGACAACGACGATTCGGATTTTGACGGGGCTTGCTCGTCCTACGTCTGGCGTCGTGAAGGTGGCGGGTATGGATGTGACAAAGGACATGGATGACATTAGTCATGTGATTGGCTATTGTCCGCAGCAGCCTGCATTTTATCAGGATATGACAGGTCAGGAGTGGATGCATTGGGTTGGCGGGTTATTTCAATTAGAGAAAAACATCATTCGCTCCAAAACTGAGGAGCTGTTGAAGCTTTGCCGTGTGTATGAGGCGAAGGATCGTGCCATTGGCAGCTATAGTGGAGGAATGAAGCAGAGGCTCGCCATTGCACAGGCGCTCATCAACAGCCCAAAGGTTCTTATTCTAGATGAACCTGTGTCCGCACTTGATCCGATGGGGAGAAAAGACGTCCTGACTTTGATTGAGCGTTTAAAGCATGAGATGTTGATCTTTATGTCGACCCATATTTTAGATGACATTGAAAGGGTGGCGGATCATATTATCATGATCAACAGCGGAAAAATTGAAATGTCCTCTTCCATGAAACAGATCAAAGAAGACTATATTCAGCCAGTGATTGAATTTCAATTAGAACAAAAGAATACGAAATTAGTGGCGTTGTTAAAAGAGCAGGATTGGATGGAGGAATGCATTGAGGCAGGGGACGGTTATCAGGTGCGAGTGAACGATCAACAAATGGCGTTGAAGGAGCTGCCTGGTCTCATCACTGAAACTGGCGGTGTTCTCCTCCATTATCGACTATCTAAGCTGACGCTTGAAGATATTTTCATGAAGGTTGTGAATGCATGATGATGCTGAAAAAGGAATTTAGGGAGTTATTCACTAGTTATAAAATTTTATTTGTGCCGATCATTTTTACGATTTTAATGATCACACAGCCTATTACGCTCAAAATGCTGCCGGATCTTTTATCGAACTCAGCTAATTTACCTGAAGGGTCCACATTTTATATACCAGAGCCTAGCGCTGGTGAGGCTTTAGCGAGTGCATTGAGTAAGTTCGATTCGCTTGGCGTTTTTATTCTCATTATGATCGTGATGGGGACGATTGCGGGAGAGCGTGCCTCTGGGGTGACGGCGATGATTATGGTGAAGCCGATCAGTCGAATGAGTTATTATGTCTCAAAAATATGCGCCTATGCTGGTTTGACCTTGTTTAGTTTGGTGGTGGCAGTGCTTGCCTCCGTTTATTATGTGGACATCCAATTTGGGCATGTGAATTGGGTCAATGTGGTAAAAGGAACACTTCTTTATTATCCAAATTTATTGCTGATTGTGGTATCGACCATTTGTGCTTCGGCGTTCTTTACGCGTTCCGTCACAGCCGGCGGTGTATCGCTTGTGATCAACCTTATTCTATTTACCGTTCCTTCATTTTATGAGGATACATTAGGGAAGTTTGCGCCTAAAGGCGTGACAAGTGCGGCCGAGGAGATGATTCATAGAGGGACTTATTCGGATCAGGCGCTTACAAGCTTTCTAGGTGTATCGGTATTGATTGGTTTCTTTTTTCTCATCGGATGGTTTCTTTTTAGAAAACAAGAATTATAGAATGCTGTTGCGATTGCTTCTTCAGGTTTACTATGAGCATAAAAATCTGAATACGGTAGAAAGTTTGATATGATGGATAAAAATTGACTGTATTTTCAGAAAAGGAGTTTTTATTCATGAGAACATCACGTAATCCTGATACCATTCACCCGCCAGTCGCACCATATACCCATCAAATAGAGACAACTGGACCACAGCGGTGGTTAACCCTATCAGGTCAAGTGGGAATGGAGGCGGATGGAACAATCCCAGAGAGCCCGTTGGAGCAGCTCGAACTAGCGTTAGAGAATGTGAAACGAAACGTAGAAGCGGCAGATATGGCCGTGGAAGATATAACGAAACTAGTATTTTATCTCGTGGGAGAGTTCGATGCTGAGTGTAGAAAACGAATCATGGGGCAGTTCTTAGGTGATCATCTGCCTTGTATGACGATGATTTATGTAGTTGCCTTGGCTTCTCCTGCTTTGAAGGTAGAGGTGGATGCTTGGGCGTGTCAGGAGATGGGTTTGGGTGATGGGGCGGTTTGAGGGAATAACTGTTTAATAGATAAAGGATTAGGATACTGTCGCCTAATCTTTTTTTATTTTGTACATGATATATTTTCTTAATCCGTTGTACATAGAATAGATTACCTAATTCCTATTACCTTGTTATTCTCTATATGGTAATATTAGGGTAAGTGGTTAGTGGGTCTAATGACATTCGCTTTTCATCTTATAACACACCATAGATAAGCATACATCACTCTAATACAAGGGAGAGATTCGATGCCATTCATGGAGGTTCAGAATATAAGCAAACGATACAGTAATGGTGATGGGATAGAGGGCCTGTCATTTTCCATAGAAGCAGGAGAAGTTGTGGCACTGCTTGGGCCTAATGGCGCCGGGAAGACGACAACGATTCGGTGTTTAACGGGTCTATATAAACCAGATGGAGGGGAAATTCTCATTGAGGGTTTCCCGCCTGGTCATTCCCATGTCCAAAAACAAGTAGCTCTTATTCCTGATCAGCCGTATTTGTATCCAGACTTAACGGCTGCTGAACATGTTCAATTCCGTGCTCGTGGATATCATAAAGGCTTAAAACAGATCAAGGAAAAGGTACATGAAGCGTTGAAAGAAGTACATATGGAAAAGAAGATGAACGAACTGTGCGGAAGGCTGTCAAGAGGCCAAAAGCAGCGTGTCGTCTTAGCAGGGGCCATTGTTCAAGATGCCTCCCTTTTTATATTAGATGAACCGACTGTTGGGTTAGATATTCCGTCAAAACAGTGGCTGTCGGATTGGCTGAGACAAAAAAGCAGTCAAGGTGGGTCGGTCTTTGTCTCGACTCATAGTCTAGAGTTCGTTCTTGATACGGCCAGCAGGGTGGTATTGATTCGAGACGGTGCCATCATGAAGAATATGGATGTTCCTCAATTAAAGGAAGAACAGATTGAGTGGAGGGCAGAAGTCATTCAACTTCTGGGGGAGTGGTCAAGTGAATAACACACTCTCCCTTTTATGGATGAAATCTCAAAGGCGCTTGATCAGTAAAAATCAAGAAAAGAAAATGCCTTTTGTGATCTTACTTCTTTTCATTGCGGCAATTGGTTTTCAGCTAAGCGCAGTTTCAAGTATGGGTGATTGGAATACGGTTGCAGCTGGATGGATCATTGTCTGCTTGTTTGTTCTCTATACGGGGTTTGGCTTGTTTACAAATCGGCTGCCTAGTCAAATGAACGATATCATTTGGTTATATGGAAATGGCGCTTCTCTATGGACAGTTGTCATCAGTGTATGGTTGTATCACATTTTTTGGCGAGGGGCTCTTCTCATTGTCTCTGCTGTGGCTGCGGATCTTCTTCTGTTTTTTATGGCGCAGCAGTACCCGTTTCTGCTTGGAAAATCACTCATCCTGACAGGGCTGTTATGTTTGGTCGAAACTTGGATGATTGCGGTGTCTTGTGCTAGAACCATTCGAGTATACAAGCGCCTGCTCATACTCGGTTTTGTATTGATGTTTTGCTTCTTTGCACTGCTTGTTTTGAATCAATTCATGATGAAACAGCCCTTCTTGATGAACATTGCTGATTCTTTGATGTTTCAAGCTGGACGTATGATCGAAGAGTTCTCCATTCTTTCTTTCTTCATCTTTATTGGAGTAATGTTCCTATCTTTCCTGATGATGTACAAGGCTAGTCATCGTTTAGAGATGAAGGAGTCTTTAGTCAAGGAGGCAGTATTTTGGGAGGAATTTGAGGGGAAACATATTCAATCAAGTCCAATTGTTCAAAAAAAGGGCAAGACGTGGTGGGGGCTTCCGTCATTAACGGGCAGCTGGGCTTTTCTTTGGATTGAATTATTGCTGCTAAAAAAGTATGCGACCTTCCATTTGTTATCTACCATGCTGTTAATTGGTACTTACTATGTCGTCCTTACTTATTTTTCAGATTGGCTGAATCTATTCTTAATCGTCATCGCTGCATCCGTTCTTTTTAGTTCATATTATGCGGGGATTGTAAGACACGCACAAACAGGAGTGCTCTATCTTTTTCCAGGCGCTTTATATCAAAAAATCATTCTGTTAGAAGTGTTTCAAACCTTTTGGCTGTATGCGTTCTACTTGATTTCACTTTATTTGGTTGAGATTCAGGATGTATTGTATTGGACCTTATTTGGTGGAGGAGTTTATATATGGTTTTTGGCCATACGGCTCTTTGCCTTTATGCAGCCTCTGAGACGAGAAAGAAGTTTTGCTTTGGCCGCCTATTATCGATCATTGCTATTTGCGTCTGTGTTCAGTGCTGTGGTCATTATTAGCATTCATCTGTTCACTGATGACTTGTTGACAGCAATTGTATCCCTAGTGGCTGGAGCTGTATTTTATGTGCTTTGTTATCGATACCGTGCGGTTCATTAAAAAGAGGAGTTGATTGTCAATGAAACCAGAAAATAAGCTGTCTCAATCAGTTCAACAATTGGCAAATACAAATGAAGTAACGATCATTCAAGCAATAGGGGAATTGAGAAAGTTTGGAAAAGATGCAGTGCCCGTCCTTGTTGAGGCTTTAAAAGAAAGAGGATCTCTGCGGAACATTGCAGCAGCTGTACTTGGTGAATTTGGAGCAGATGCGGGAGAAGCAGCTGAGCCGCTAGCAAAGCTATTAGAAAGTGACGAAGAGGATACAAGGATGGCCGCTGCCATGTCACTCATGAGGATTGGACAGCCTAGCTTGCCATTCCTTCTGGCACTGGCTAAACGTTATGAGGGACCTACTTGTTTCTGGGCATCATGGTGTATCTCTTGGATTGATCCATCAAAAATTGAAAAAAACATGTACGAGTGCTTAAAACAAGAACAAGAAAATCCATCAGGCAGCGTCACGCCTTTTGCTGCAGAGGAAGCATTAGGGAAGATTATTGCTTTTCAGCTAAAGGAAAAGGGGGATGAATAGTGGAAACGAAAAAACTCGATTGGCCTGGGCATCTTCCTTGGATTTATCCTTCAGATCAAAGGAAAAGTTAGAAAAACATTCAATTGGTTAGTAAGTGTAAGGGAGGAGAGAGTGTTGTTTCTATCAAACAAAGAATTAAAAAGAAACGCGGTTTTTTTCGCAGGGATTGGAGCGGTTTTGTTGATTTTAATGATATTGAAATGGTTTCCGATTCCTGCAGACTGGGAGCTGATGTTGATTTTTTTTGGATTGGGGATTTTGTTTTATTTGAAACGTGTGATGCGGAAAGAAGAAAATCATCATTCATAATTCATCAGTAAGATACCTAGAATGTATATTCTAGGTTTTTTTATTAAATTTACCTTAAAACGCATGTTTTTACATGGGTGTAGAGACCAATTTTTTGAAAGTGTGGTAGGATAAATATGCTTTTATATTTTCCGAAGGAGCTGTCGTGTTGAAGGGATCTAGGGTTGAGTTCATTGATAGTTTGCGTGGTTTTAGTTTATTAGGTATTTTGATCGTGAATATGCTTAATTTTCAATATGATTATGATTTTGAGAAAATGTTTGATTCGAGTTTTTGGGGGCAGGAATTCGGAGTTTATCTGACGGAAATTTTGTTCCAAGGGTCGTTTTATCCGATTTTCTCCTTTTTGTTTGGGTATTCTTTTATCAAGCTGATTGAATCAACGAAAGCCAAGGGACTAAGTACGAATGCCATTGTCGTTCGCCGGGGCTTTGGTCTTATTGTGCTTGGGATGCTGCATTACATCTTTATTTGGAATGGTGACATTCTTCTTTATTATGGAGCTTGTACGTTTTTCTTGATGATGTTTTTGAGCAGCCGAATCAAAACAATGCTTATTTGGTCGGGTGTGTTAGGGGCGTTGTCTTTAGTCGTTGTGCCATATATGATGAACTTTGTTTATGGGAATGATGATTTTTTAACCGATGTGTATGCGAAGGGTGCATATGGGGATATTTTGCTCAGCCGGGTTACGGTTGAAGACGATATGTTGATTGTGACCATTATTCTGGCGATCGTGACCATTACGCTTATGCCGATACTAGGGTTTCTTTTCGGTACGATGATGGTGGGTCCGTTCGCATTGCTTGGCATGGTGATTGGTAAACGAGGACATCTGACAGAAGAAGATCGAGGAATGGCCTATCGCAAAGGCTGGGTCTGGGTCATTGTCGTCGGGCTTGCGCTAAAATGTGCGACGTTCATTGATGCGCCTTGGAGTGAATTCGTTATGATTCTCGGTGGCTATGTGCTGGCGATCGGGTATATTCAAGCGTTTATTGTTTTTTACTATTCGAAAGCAGCTCAAGGCCTCAAACGTCTGCTTGCAGGACTTGGCCGTTTGTCCCTATCAAACTATTTGGCGCAGTCGATCATTTGTACAACGATTTTTTATTCTTATGGACTTGGTCTATTTGGACAGATGGGGTCAATGTTTGGGTTGCTGCTTGCTGTCGGACTGTACACAGCACAGCTGTTCATCAGCCATCTCTATTTGAAAAAATGGAGAAGAGGTCCTGTCGAGTGGCTTATGGGAAAATGGGTGTATTGGAGATAAATGGTGTTGGAGAAGACCGCATAGCTGAAGAGCTGTGCGGTTTTTTTAGTTGAGTTGCAATCAAAAAATAGTTGAATATTCTTTTAGTTTGTATATAATGTATATATAGTATATATACATTATTGCGTTCCAAACACCAGTACTGAAAAAAGAGGTTTTTATATGCAAATTACGATTTCAAACCATTCTAAGGAGCCCATCTATGAGCAAATTACGAATCAAATCAAATCGATGATTTTAACGGGTGAGCTTGCAGAAGGTGCAGCACTGCCGTCTATTCGAAAGCTGGCGAAGGATTTACAAATCAGCGTGATTACAACAAAGCGAGCGTATGAAGAGTTAGAGAAGGCAGGATTTATTTATTCAATTGTAGGCAAGGGATCATTTGTTGCGGAACAAAACCTAGAAGTGATGAGAGAGAAGAAATTGAAGGTGATCGAGGAACAGCTTGGAGCGGTTGTCACAAACGGAAAGGAATTAGGTTTATCTTTTGATGAATTGCAGCAGTTATTAAAGTTCTTGTATGAGGAGTGAGAAGAGTGGAGCTTGTGATTGAATTTAAAGGGGTGTCAAAACGATTCAAGGACTTTTCAGTTCAGAATCTCGATTTACAGGTCAAAAAAGGCTTTGTCACAGGGTTTATTGGGGAAAATGGAGCGGGTAAGTCGACCACCATTAAAATGATCATGAATTTGTTAAAACCAGATTCAGGTGACGTAAAGATTTTCGGATTAGATTATCATACCCATGAAAAAGAGATTAAGGAACGAATCGGATTTGTTTACGATGCCAACGTTTTTTTCCCAGGATTAAATTTAAAGGACATTAAACGAATTGTGGCACCGGCCTATAAACGCTGGGATGACCAGCTTTTTTATCAATATATTGAGCAGTTTGGTCTGCCGCTGCATAAAGCAATCAAAACATTTTCAAAAGGGATGCAAATGAAGGCATCACTTGCGATTGCTCTATCGCATCATGCAGAGCTGATTATTATGGATGAACCAACTGCTGGTTTAGATCCGGTCTTTAGAAGAGAGCTGCTCGGTACGTTACAAGAATTGATGATTGATGGAAATCGAACGATCTTTTTCTCAACACATATGACAACAGATTTAGACCGGATTGCAGATTATATTGCGTTTATACAAAATGGCAGATTGGTCTTTCAACAGTCGATTCATGAGGTAGCGGAGAATTATGCGCTTGTGAAGGGAAGCTTGGATTTGTTGGATCGAGACACTGAAAAAGCCTTTGTCCATATTCAACGTACAGCAGCAGGGTTTGAAGCATTAACAGATCGTATTGGTGAAGTGAAGCATATTTTTGGAGATGATGTTGTGATTGAACGGGCATCGCTTGAGGATATCATGTTTTATTTGAAAGGCGGTGTAGAGCATGTTTCATTTAATGAAGCGTGATGTGATTTTGCAAAAGAAACAGCTGATTATTTTTCTTCCGTTTATCTTATTTTTTATTCTCATGGATGTGCCTCCGGCATTGACGTTTCTCGTCGCCAGTTTCTTCATACCTTTTAACACATATGCGTACGATGAGAAGGCAGAAACGAATATCCTATTAAACTCTTTGCCTTATACACGTAAAGAAATTATCGCATCACGTTATCTTGGTGCCATTTTTTTTATGGTGATTGCGATCGGGCTGACAAGTGCTGCTTTATTTAGTTTTGGGAAGCTGTTTACGATGATGGATATCGCACTTGGCAGCGGGCTGTTTTTACTGTTTGCGGCGTTTACATTTCCTTTGTTTTATATTCTGAAACCCGGCTTTATCTCAACGGCAGTGATCATTGTCTTTATCATTTTATCTGGTATAGGGCCGCCGATTATGGCTTATTTAGCAGAGCATTTCAGCGTGATCACTGATTTTGTGATGAATGTATCGATTCCGATTTTATATACTGGATCAGCTGTGCTCATCATGTTGATCTACCTCATGTCCTGGGGGCTTTCGGCCGCTATTTACCAAAGAAAAGTATTTTAATGCAAATATCATATGAACATTGATAGAGAATCATTCATTTTGAGGAAGGACTTTTCAAAATGGATGATTCTTATTTTAGTCGATTTACGCAAGAGGTGATTTCCTATTTGGAGTCGAATTTGATGGATGAGCTGTCGCTGAGGCAGGTAGTGGGGTATTGCGTGTGTTTAAAAAAGAAACAGGGCTGTCGATGGGGGAATATGTGCGAAAGCGGCGGTTCGCTACGGCTGCACAGCTTCTTTTGAATTTACAGTTTGAGCTTGAGGAGACCGTGTGAGTGGTCTTTTTTTGTTCTATACAAATCTATATAAACAGTTTATAATGAAAAATATACACATACATACCAACGGTCGGTATGTAAAAGGAGGCATTTCATTTGGCCAGAAATAAATATCCAGAAAAGACAATCCAGCAAATTTTAGATGTGTCGACGAAGCTGTTTCAGGAAAAAGGATTTGAAAAGACGAGTTTGCAGGATATCATCCAAGAATTGAACATGTCTAAAGGGGCTATTTATCATCATTTCAAATCGAAGGAAGAAATATTACGTGCCGTGATGGAGAGGCAATTTCGTCATGCGACTGAGAAGCTTGAAGATCTGATTAAGCATACAGAGGCAGCGCATGCGAAAGAGAAGCTGCAGCGTATTTTAGAGCAGCTAGTGGCAGATCCAAAATCTCATTCCATTGATGGGATCTTGGTTGACCAGATCAAAAATCCGCAATTTGTGGTTGAGGGAATGAAGGCAGGCGTCAATCAGGATGCGCTTAAAATCAAACATCTTATTCTTGAAGGAATTGATGATGGTTCGATAAATACTACATTTCCTGGGGAAGTGGCAGAAGTGTTTATGCTACTCGTCAATATATGGCTGAACCCTACGCTATTTGCTCGTGATGAGCAGGAAACTAGTCAGCGTTTACTGTTTTTACAACAGATGATGAAAGGTCTCGGAGTGGATGTGGTGAGTGATCTATTTATTCAAAAGGTCACAGCGCATCATGCTGGGATTGGTGGATATGATCAGCCTGGAACCTAAATGGTCAGATAAGAGACAAAAGGAAAATTCATTTCATAGGAGGATGCCTTATGCTTCAATTCGTAAAACTCGAGCTAAGAAAAGGCCATATGAAACATTATATTCAAGCTAGTATGATTGTCAGTATTGTACTGCTGGTGTTTATTTATTTTGTCGCGTTTGCTGCACAGGTTGAACAGGAAATCGATTTTCAGCAATATCCGAATATCTATTTGTTGACCAGTATAGTATGGATGATCTTTTTTTCGATCGTCACAGCCATGATGTATTGTCGAGAAATAGTGGCTGCATTGAAAGAACAAGAACCTCATTCATCCAGTATGAGGTTATCCCTCCTTTCGAGAATGGTTTGGATGCTCTGCTTCTCTACAATTGTCATGCTGTGTAGTATCATTCCTTCATTTGTTGTGTTTAGTGTCACTGAAACTTTCTTCCCCATTGTTCAGGATGCGCTGACAGCTGATGTGATGCTCACTGTGAGCAAAACGTACCTAGTGTTTACTTGTTGTATCAATGGTATTGGCATGATTGCGATGAGAGTGGGGGTAATGAAGAGGTCTATTTTCATGACCATTCTGACTGCGATTGTTCTATGTGCTGTTTTAGGAAACGTATTAATCGCTGTTTATGGAAATGATCAAATGAATTTCATTTTGTCAGGAGTCATGATGATAGCTGTCCTCATAGTGATCTTGGAATTATGGGGCCGCATGACCCGGCTTTAAGCGAGATAAGCGAGTACACAAGGAGGGAGACATATGGAGCATACGATTCTAATTGAAGAGTTGGTCGTAGAATTATCGCTGGATTGGCTGCTCGGAGAGGTGTTTATTCAACACCATGATCATCCTTATCTCATCATTCGTCAAACGGTCAATCAAGTGTTTCCAAAAGGTTATTTGATGCATCATCAGGTAAGAGATGGACGATTGTTCATTAAAGATAGACGGAAAAAAATACTCAGCTTAGGGCTTCAACTTTATAAAACCGATGTCGCTATTTTTCTCCCTAAACGACAATTACAGTCCATTTCCATTCGTTGTAAAGGAGCAAATCTTCAGGCAGAGAGATTGAAGGTGGAGAATGTCTCTTGTCATTTAACGTCTGGAAAAACGATGCTATCAGGTAACATCAAGCATCTCCATTTAGAGACTGTAGGTGGGCTTATTTCTAGTCGGCAGCTTACCGTACAAAGATTATTACTGCACGCCACATCGTCAAAAATTGAGTTGGCGGGTGCCTTTTTGGACGTTGATCTGCATGTAACAGGTAGAAGGATACAGATTCATTCTACAAACATGCTAGATTCACTTAAATCTACTTCAACAGGAGCAAATGTCAAAGTGGCGATACCGGAAAATGATGGGTTTACTTGTTATGTAAAGAAAAGATCCGGCGCTTTCCGGAATGACTTTTCTTGTCATCGAGAGAAGGAGAAAATGGTGCATAAAAATGGATTGCGATCCTTTGAGGTTGATATAAGAGGCGGTCAGTTCCTATTAAGTCATCAGATTTGAAATGACTTTCACCCTTTGATTCAATATATCAATATAAAACAATTTGAACATCTCTTTATGTCGGAATATTTTGATAATAGTGTTTCCCTCAAAAAAACAATTGTTTTTTAAGGGTAGATTTATTATGATAATATACAACGAAAGATTGATGTTTCTCAATCAGAATGAACATTCTGATTTTTATTTTTTATGTTGTTTGTTGATGAGGGGGAAGAAAAGTGGCTCAAAAGGAATTAAAGAGAGGGTTAAGTGCCCGCCATATTCAAATGATCGCACTCGGCGGCACGATTGGTGTTGGCTTATTTATGGGGTCAGCCAAGGCCATTCAATGGACAGGTCCATCGGTTCTTCTAGCGTACGCAGTATGTGGTATCTTTATTTTTTTTATTATGCGTGCGATGGGAGAAATGTTATACGTTGAACCGAGTACAGGTTCATTTGCTACATTTGGTCATCAATATATTCATCCGCTTGCGGGGTATATGACAGCTTGGAGTAACTGGTTCCAATGGGTCATTGTCGGGATGTCGGAAATTATTGCAGTAGGCGCTTATATGAAATATTGGTTCCCAGACCTGCCAGCGTGGATTCCAGGTTTAATCGCGATGATTATTTTGGGAGCTGCCAATTTGATTTCGGTTAAATCGTTCGGTGAGTTCGAATTTTGGTTTGCAATGATCAAGATTGTGACGATTATTTTGATGATCATTGCAGGTCTAGGCATTATTTTCTTTGGATTTGGAAATGGCGGGACGCCTATTGGCTTGTCTAATCTGTGGGCGCACGGCGGGTTCTTTACAGGTGGATTTACCGGATTCTTGTTTGCGTTGTCGCTCGTCATTGCTGCCTATCAGGGGGTAGAGCTGATTGGGATTACAGCAGGTGAAGCACAAAATCCAGAAAAGACGCTGACCAATGCCATCAAAAGTATCATCTGGCGTATTTTGATCTTCTATATCGGTGCGATCTTTGTCATTGTGACAGTGTATCCTTGGGATCAGCTGAATACCCTTGGCAGTCCATTTGTGGCGACGTTTGCGAAAATTGGGATTACAGCAGCTGCTGGTATTATTAACTTTGTCGTCATTACAGCAGCGATGTCAGGCTGTAATAGTGGGATTTTCAGTGCGGGACGTATGCTTTATACATTAGGTGTGAATGGACAGGCGCCTGCTTTCTTCACCAAAATTTCGAAGAATGGCGTGCCGTATTTTGGGACATTTGCTGTGCTGATTGGTCTAGCGATAGGAGTTGTCCTCAATTATGTTGCGCCACCAAACATTTTCGTCTATGTGTATAGTGCGAGTGTACTTCCTGGTATGGTGCCTTGGTTTGTGATTTTGATTAGTCATATCGGCTTTAGAAAGGCGAAGGGATCTGCGCTTGATCAACATCCATTCAAGATGCCGCTAGCTCCGTTTTCTAATTATCTTACAATCGGTTTCTTACTGATGGTGCTTGTATTTATGCTCATTAATCAGGATACGCGTATTTCTCTAATCGTGGCCATTGGGTTCTTGATTGTAGTAGCGCTTAGCTTCTATGTCTTTGGGATCGGGAAACGGAAACCGATCGAAACAGCTTCTTCTGATCAAACGGTAAAATAATCAAAGGCCTTGCGGGATGGACCGCAAGGCTTTTTTTGTTTAGAGTGAAGCTTTCACACGGTTAAAGACATCTGGAAAGTTGGTGAAAAGACCGGTGACGCCGTATTGCAGTAAACGGGTCATGTCTGCTTCGTTGTTTACCGTATATGGGTGGAGGAGGAGTCCGTGGCTTCTGACCTGCTGTACGTTTTCAGGTGTCAATGCTCTAAAGTTTGGCCCGACACCCACTGCATAAGTTTTGATGAAGTCGAGCTGATCGTCTGTGATGGACGTCATTTGGGTTCTGTCTAATAGCTGTACTTTTGGAAGGCGTGGAGCTAGTTTCTGTAGTTTTAGCAGGCTGTCTTGACTAAAGGATTGGATCATGACTTGCCCTTTTCTTGTGTGTTTCCCGAGAAGATGATGTTTTTTTAGGGTCGCCATTAGTTTTTCTTCCATTTGCGAATAGATGTCTGGTTTTTTTGTTTCAATATAATAATTCTCTCGTTTGCCGAAATAGCGCAGCACCTCATCTAATGTGAGTACTCGCTGTCCGATATAGTTGGCATTTTGTCTGTCGGGATTGACTTCGTTAAACCATGTACCGGCATCAAGCTGTTTGATTTCGGCAAGTGTGAGGTCTTTGACCCAGCCTGTTCCGTTTGTGGTCCGGTCAACGGTTTCATCGTGCATGACGATGAGGTGTCCATCCTTTGTCATTTGAAGGTCGAGTTCGAGGTAATCCACATTCATCTTTGTGGCGAGTTTGTAGGAAGCCAGGGTATGCTCTGGTGCATACCCTGATGCTCCGCGGTGTGCAACGGTTAAAATACGATCTGGAGATAAAAGATGTTCATGTGCCGATATGGTGGTCGGCACCCACGCAAAAGACAGTAAAGCAAAAGAGAGCAACACGAAAGCAAGTAATCTACTTTTCTTCATATTTTATCCTCCTTTTACGGTAACTGCCTTCATCATAAGAAATAGATGTAAAGGGCATGTTGGGTGGATATGAATCTTTTATGTGATTTTCATTAAGCTTGCTCTACGCGCTTCCCTGTATTCCATGTCATCGCCAGGAAGACAATCGCAAGCACACAAGAACCAACCAGTAAAATGAAGCCTCCTGTCCAGTCATAGTGATCTACGACGACGCCCATCATCGCATTGGCAAAGGCAGAGCCGCCAATATAGCCAAAGAAGCCAGTGAGTCCGGCCGCAGTGCCAGCCGCTTTTTTAGGAGCAAGGTCAATGGCTTGAAGTCCAATGAGCATGACAGGTCCGTAAATTAAAAAGCCGATGCTGATAAGGGCGATGTTATCGACCATTGGATTGCCAGCAGGGTTTAACCAGTAAACGAGCACCGCAATTAATACCCCAGCCATAAAGAGGACGCCCGCTGGTGCGCGGCGGCTTCTAAAGAAGCGGTCACTGATCCAGCCGCACAATAATGTGCCGGGAATGCCTGCATATTCATAAAGAAAATAAGACCAGCGTGAATGCTCTGGTGAAAAGCCCTTTGCTTCTGTTAAGTAGGTCGGCGCCCAGTCCACGACACCGTAACGGACGAAGTACACAAAGACATTGGCAATGGCGATATACCAAAGGAATTTATTGTTGAGTACATACTTAAATAAAATCTCTTTCACTGTTAATTCTTTTTCTTGATCTTCATACTGCTGTGCCGGATAGTCATTGCGATATTCCTCGATTGGCGGAAGACCAGCGGATTGCGGGGTATCCCGGACGAGTAGAATGATCACGATGGAGACGATAATGGCAATGATGGCAGGGAAGAAGAAGATACTTTTCCATGTCGCAAACAGCACGATCCCTAAGGTGATGAGCGGTGCAAGAATTCCCCCGCCGATATTGTGAGCGACGTTCCAAATAGACATTTTCGTTCCACGTTCACTAACCGAAAACCAATGCGCCATCGTGCGTCCGCATGGCGGCCACCCCATGCCTTGGAACCAGCCGTTTAAAAACATGAATAAGAACATGATCCATACACTTGATGTCACCCATGGAAATGAGACAAATAGGATATTGATAAGGGCTGATAGAAAGAGTCCGGTGGCTAAAAAGTATCTTGGGTTACAGCGGTCTGAAATCATCCCCATGATGAATTTACTAAAGCCATAGGCGATGGAGACAGCTGCGAGTACAAAGCCTAATTCACTTTTCGTGAACCCTTCTTCCTGTAGATAAGGAATAGCAAAAGCGAAATTTTTGCGCAGCAAATAGTAGCCCGCATACCCGATAAAGATGCCTAAAAAGACTTGCAGCCGCAGCCGCTTATAGGTCTCGTCTGTCTTGGCATCATCAAGTCTGTCGATATGCGGAGCGGGTTTAAACCATTTAAACATAAAGATCCTCCTCCTGTAGTTGTCCGATTGACTGAAGCAAAAGTACGAGATCGGCGTTTGATCTTGTACTTTTTAAGAGACAAAAGAATTGATAACGCTTTCTTTTGTACTCCCATCATATCGGAAGGAGGAGATGTTTATGATGAGGCTTTTGTCATTATTTTGGAAAAACAGTTCATCAAGTAACGAAAAAATCCGCACAATGGCGGATTTTTTCTTAGCTGTTACATAGACACATTAATTTTCGCAGATTTCTTTAGTTTTTCAATTTCTTTTTGTACTTCTTTCTGCTTTTCTTGAGATTCTAGCTGTTTTTTAATTTGTGATTTAACCTCTTTGTATTCAGGTGCTTTTTGCTTTTGTTTTTTCATTTCATCTGCGTATTGATCATAGTACGCTTTGACATCCTTTTCAGAGACGGACGCTGATTTGATTTCTTTGTCGACATACTGGCTGTATTTGATGCTGTCGGCAATGTCACTTTTCAGCTGATCCATTGTGAGTCCGCTTTTCTTAAGGGCTTCTTCAAATTGAGCGTTGTCTTTGAATTGTTTCTTTTCTTCTTTTAGCTGTTTATCTACCTGCTTGTCAGAGGCTTTGATGCCCTTCTTCTCAGCATCTTGCAGGATGAGCTCTTGACCTACGAGCGCATCAATGGTTTGTTTCTTGACTGCTTTTGCGCCTTCTTTAGATGTTGGGTCTTGCCCTGATTGCTGAAGCTGGCCTTGAATGGTCGATAAAGCACTATTATATTCATTACCTGTGATTTTGTCTTGGTTGACGGTCGCAACGACCTTTTGATCATCGATTTTTTGTGCGTCTAATTTCTTTTGCATCTCTTCCATTTGCTTTTGCTGTTCTTTTTGGTCAGCCTGTGTTGTTTCCTTGCTTTTGGCTGAATCGTTTTGCTTATCTTGTTTGGCATCGTTTGACGAGCAGGCTGCAAGCCCAACAGATAACAGACAAGCGATGAGTGTGTATGATACCTTTTTCATCATTTTCTCTCCCTTCGGTATGAGAACATCTAGTGCGCATTCTAACCGTTTTTTAGGAAAAATAAAACCGTACAGACAATTTGTTAGCGGATTGACATGTTTTTTATCTGTTTGTCCTCATTTTGTCTTCTCATAGTCATCTCATGACAAACTCAATCGTGGAATAATTGTTCCATCGCTTCGTCGATATCGGTGATTGGCTGGCGGCAGCTGTAGTTTTCACAAATATAAACGGTGGTTCTGCCATCGATTGTTTTGTAATCTTTTGTAAAGGGCGCGAGCTGCGCTAATTCCTGCCCTGTTTCGGCAGTCAATATGATATCAAATGGCATGAAGCGTTTCTGAAACGCCTGTAAGAGCCGTTCTTTTTGAGGATCACCGTTTTTCCCTAGAATGATGATCTCTCTTTTTGTTGCATATTGACTCAAGAGTCCTTGCAGAAACGCTGTGTGCCCGCTTGGATAGGAAGAGACATCGACATAAAAAGCTTTGAACATCTGCTCTAATGTGTCCAGCCAGTCCTGACGTCCGGTCAGTCTGCTTAGCGTGAGAAGCTGCTTGAGTGCGGTGCTGTTACCAGAAGGCATGGCGCCGTCGTACACTTCTTTTTCTCGAACGAGGAGCGCTTCCGCATCTGATCCTGAGAAGAAAAAGCCCCCTTTTTCCTTGTCCCAAAACAGCTCAAACATGTTCTCAGCTACTGTTGTGGCTTTTTCCAGCCATTCTTGTTCAAAGGTTGCTTCGTATAAGGACATATAGGCAGAAAGCATATGCGCATAATCCTCGATAAAGCCTAGATGCTTCACATCCCCTTCTCTATAGCGGACCATGAGCCGCTCGTGTTGGACGAGGTGTGTTTCTAGAAAAGACATCGCCTGTTTCGCCATACGGATGGCTTCCTCTTCACCGAATACCCTTCCTGCTTTGGCGAGAGCAGAGATCATCAGCGCATTCCAAGATGTGAGCACCTTGTCATCGACAAGCGGTGCGGGCCGCTGCTGTCTGACAGATTGTAAAATGTGCCGGGCAGATTGAAGCTTGGACTGAAGCGTATGGTCGTCGATCGAGAAAGAGGCTTTGATGTCATCAAAAGAGGTTGAAATGGTATGAGGGATGTTCGCCCCTTCAAAGTTCCCCTCTTCTGTGATGTGATAGACAGCGCAGAATAATGCGCCGAGGTCCTCGCCTAAATGAGTCATGATCTCATCTTTTGACCAGACGTAATATTGTCCTTCTTTTCCTTCAGAATCTGCATCTATCGCTGAATAAAAGGAGCCGTCCGGATTCATCATATCTTGTTTGATAAAGTGGATCAGGTGTTGGACAAGCTTTTCATACTCAGGCTGTTGAGTAAGCTGATATGCTTCTGTGTAAGCTTCCATCAGCAAGGCGTTATCATACAGCATTTTTTCAAAATGAGGCACAAGCCATTTTTCGTCTGTTGAATAACGAGAAAAACCTGAACCCACATGATCGTATATACCGCCATTTGCCATCCCATCTAACGTTTTCGTGACTGCATATAATGCATTCTCCTGCCCAGTCCATTCGTAATAGCGCATCAAGAATGAAAGCATATGAGGTGCAGGAAATTTCGGTGCAGAACCAAATCCGCCATACAGCGTATCAAAGCTGCTCATGAGCTGGTAATAGGCTTTGTGGATCGCCTCTTGAGACAAGGTATTTTCTGTCTGCCCTGCTGCTTTGATCCGCAGATTATTTGTCGCCTTCTCTGCTAATGATTCGATATGATCTCGGTCGTTGTGGTACGCATCCAGCAATTGTGTCAGTGCTTCAATGAAACCAGGACGTCCATAAGCACTTCTCTTTGGAAAATAAGTCCCCGCATAAAAAGGCTTTTGATCAGGCGTGACAAATACGTTCAACGGCCAGCCGCCTTGCCCCGTCATCATCTGACAAACAGACATATACATAGAATCGATGTCTGGACGCTCCTCACGATCGACTTTAATCGAAATGAAATGCTCATTTAAGATGTCAGCGACTTGCTGATCTTCGAAGCTTTCGTGTGCCATGACGTGGCACCAGTGACAAGTAGCGTATCCAATGCTGACAAACACCGGTTTATTTTCACGCTTGGCTTTGTCGAAGGCTTCTTGCCCCCACGGGTACCAGTGAACTGGGTTGTGGGCGTGCTGAAGGAGGTACGGTGATTTTTCGTTGATGAGTGGGTTGGGTGTTTGGTTGTTTGGCATGGGTCACCTTCTTTCTAAATGTTTTTTAGTATTCTCTTTTCTCCATTTAATATATCAGATTGCTGAGGCCCGTCATAATTTGTCTGTGAGGTATTCCCATCATGAAAAAAACAAGGGCTATAAACCCTTGTTTTGTCATTATTTCACCTTTTTACTACTTCAATCGTAATGTTTTAACAAGATGGCTGAATTATGTCCTCCAAAACCAAAAGAATTGGATAGCCCATATTTCAATGGAAGCTGTCTCGCTTCTAATACAACATCTAAGTTGCAATCTGGATCTTGCTTCTCTACATTAATAGTTGGCGGAATCATTCCTCGTCTCAAACTTTCCACTAAAGCAATCGCTTCTACTCCTCCGGCAGCACCAAACATGTGCCCAGTCATTGACTTGTTCGCCGTTGTTGGAATTTCACCTGAACGATCACCAAATAATTTCTTAATGGCTAGAACTTCTGAACGATCACCTACTTGTGTACTTGTTGCATGAGCACTAATAACATCGATTTCATCTGTTGATATATTTGCACTTTTCAATGCTTTTTTCATGGCTAAGTAGGCACCCTTACCTTCTGGGTGTGATGCTACCATATGATGAGCATCTGAACTAGCTCCGTATCCCACTACTTCGCATAATATCGGCGCATCTCTAAGAATCGCGTTTTCTAATGATTCTAATACTAAGATACCTGCGCCCTCACTCATAACAAAACCATCTCTATCTGTATCGAATGGACGACTGGCTCGACTTGGGTCTTGGTTTCTAGTAGATAATGCATGTGCGTTTCCAAAACTAGCCAAAGATATCTGTGAGACGGCAGCTTCTGCTCCACCGGCAAATATAATATCTGCATCATCATTTCGGATAGCATTGAAAGCTTCACCAATAGAGGTGTTCCCAATAGAACAAGCTGTGACTGGTGACAATGATGGTCCTTGTGCCCCTAATTTTATGCTGATTTGGGCCGCAGCTGCATTTGAAATCATCATGGGTACAAGGCTGGGGCTTACTCTCGAGGGACCTCGTTTATCTAATACATTCACATTATCAACAAGCGATTGGATGCCCCCGATTCCTGAACCAACATATACCCCTAAACGCTCAAGATCAACATGATCTAACTGTAATTGTGAATTTTCTAATGCTTGTTCGGCTGCTGCTAAGGCAAACTGACTAAAACGATCTAATCGTTTTGCTTCTTTTCTCCCCAATATTTCATCTGCATCGAAATCACGAACAATTCCAGCTATTTTTGTTTTATAATCAGTAGTATCAAAGGAATCAATTAGAGATATTCCCGATTGTCCTTTAATTAGTTGATTCCAAAAGCTATTTACATCATTCCCTAGTGGAGAAATAACTCCCATTCCAGTAATGACAACTCTTTTCATGATCATTCCCTCCTTGTTTTTATTAACTTTAGCCATTGTGTTATCCTATTACAAGTTGTTGTTTATCCTAGTATAATTAATAATATTTTAAAGGGAGATCTTAATGAAACCTGAAACTAGACTTCAAGCTTTATCAGAATTTCTAAAGAACCAACGTTCGAAAATGACTCCTCAAATGGTTGGTTTACCTGTAGGCACCCGCAGAAGAACACCAGGACTAAGAAGAGAAGAAGTGGCTCAACTAGCCGGTGTGAGTCTTACTTGGTATACATGGTTAGAGCAAGGCAGAGATATAAAAGTATCTACTTCGGTATTAGATGCTATTTCTCGTGCATTACAATTAAATAACGATGAAAGGAGATATTTGTACGCTTTAGCGTTAGAGGAAGGAGTGAAACAATCCTTTATCATTGAGAATGAGAAGGAAATCAGTCCGGCTTTAGTGAAAATTTTGCAGGAACTTCGTTATTGCCCAACGATTATATCTGATAGAAGAAGTCAGATTGTGGGGTGGAATCAAGCAGCAGCTAATGTATTTTTGGACTTTGAACAAATCATACCGGCAGAAAGGAATATCATACGCTTACTATTCGCAAGAAAGGAATTTAAAAGTTTAGCCGTGAATTGGGAGCATTTTGTTAGGGGATATATCGCAATATTTAGAACGTATTATGGACAGTATGTGGCTGATGACTGGTATGAGCAATTTATAGAAGAAATGGAGCAGGCATATCCTGAGTTTCGTAAAATTTGGAATGAAAATGAGATCAGCTATGCGCCTGAAGTATTAATTGAATTTCGTCATGCTAAGGCAGGTAAAATGTTGTTTAATCTAACTTCATTACAAGTGTATGGGGATACTGATTTAAGATGCAGCGTCTATACTCCAGTTGAGGATACTGAAACTGAGCTTAAGTTAAAACGTTTAATTGAAGGCTAGCTATCGTTTGGAGAGTAGAATTGATTTGAGGAATACTTCCTTGCTTTGTTTAGACTTTAAATAAAAAAACATTGAGACAGTTATCATCTATTAGGTCCAGTTGGCATCATATAAAGTATTTATGGTAGAAATTATCTTTATACGTTTTTAAACTTGCTCACGACATTTAACTTCTTTGGGTATCACAGATTGAGACGTGACGTCTAGTCGCTTATTTAATAAAAAATAATAAGAATGGAGAGATAAAATGGATTATGTTTATCAGAAAAAGTTAAAAGATAAACGGTAATTGTGTCATATCCGTTAGAGATAGATGGGAGAATTCAATTATTGAATTTGAAAAAAAGCAACATCATATCGATATAGTGGTTAATTACCGTAATGATAAGACAACGAAGTATTCAATACCATTAGAGATTTTTGAAAAAGTTTACGATGATCTGCAGAGAGGTAATTGAGGGGGTTTTTTGATTCCTTCAACTACCTCCATGTAAAATTTATATGCGCTTTTCTATTAATAACTTCAATTGATCCTTGTTTAACCAAGGTCTTTTCCTATGTAATATTCGATGGCAGTTTGAACAAACGATTGCAATATCCTCTACCTTAGTCGAATGTCCTTCATCCATTTCTGACAAAGGAATGGTGTGGTGCCCTTCTATAAAATCTTCCCCGATTTCACCGTATGTTTCATAAAAATCAAATTCGCAAATTTCACAAAACAAACGATTATCATGTTGTTTTTTAAATGTTTCCTTTGCCTGCTTGATGACTAATGGATTGCGTTCTTTTATAATATGCTGCCTTAATTTCTTTTTACCTTCAACAAATCCTATATTATCTTCAGTTAATTCAAGGTGATTTCTACTAGGTATAAATTGTCTTAAGCCCCAATGTCCCTTTCCTTTTCCATCAATGGAATAAAACTTATCAGATAGATCATTAAGGTGTTCCTTTGAAAATGTCTGTATCGCTCGAATGAATGTAAATACGTTTTCTTACTTGAGATTTCCAATCGGTATATTGAGTAAGATCTATGTTTTGACGATGTTCAACATCATCATAGATATCACTTAATGAGGCTCGTCCCCCTAAACTTTTCAACGCTTCAACAATTTCTAATAACTAGGCATTTTGAAGTTCCATGTCGACTCTCCTCTATTTCTTCACCAACACATATCGTAAGTGTTCCAGTTCAAACATGTAAATCAGTTCATCGATCTCTTTAAAATCGATATGTTTTCCAAAGCGTTTTTTGCTTAGGTCAATTTCTACATCCAATTGATCATCTTTTTCTTTCGTTTCGAGTCCATCTACACAAGAATAGATTTTGATGGTTTCTCCTTTTGACAGCTCTTTTTCAATGAATTGAAAAAGTGGACGAAGAGAATGAATGATGTCTAAATCATAAACAAAATGATGTGTGAATTTGTCTCTTACCGCTTCATAGACGGGATCTACATAATCAATGTGAATGCCAGCGAAATCCTCTTCTGTTTCAAATACTTCTATCAAAGGATCTTCTTTTTGATAGGTTTTGGACTTTTTTTGTTTTTTATCAAACGTTCTGATATTGAGTTCAGAGAATGGTTTATATGTAGGATTTTGACCAAAAGTACCAAGTGGCAGTTCTTTGTTTGCTCCAATATAGTGATGTAAAGTCATGGGCTGTCCTCTTTTCTTCAATGATTTCTCGTCCGTTGATTATTTTCTTTTTATCAATAAATGGTGGAATGTGCAATTATTTTCACATACGTTCTCTACAAAAGAGCAGGGCAAGTCGTTTGACTAAATACCTCTTAGGGTATACTATCTGTTCATAGAAAGAATAGAAAGGAGTGCTGGTACATGGAATATAATCAGCAGATGAAGAACCGTCTTCGCCGGATTGAAGGGCAGATTAAAGGGGTTCTTGCGATGATGGAGCAAGGCAAAGATTGCCGCGAGGTGGTCACGCAGCTGTCTGCATCACGTAATGCCATTGATCGGGCAATGGGTGTGATTGTGAGTACTAATCTTGAGCAATGTGTCCGTGAAAGTCTTGAACAAGGCAAGGATACGGAAGGTCTTGTGAAAGAGGCAGTTGAGCTATTGGTGAAAAGCCGGTAAGAAATTCCTCAGCCTTTGGAGGTTGACGGATTTTTTTACTTGATGTAATATACCCTTACCGGTATATGTATATATTTTTTTATTTTTATATACCCCCATAGGTAATATTTGAAGGAGGAGCAGAATGGAAGAACAGAAAAAACGTACGACGATTGTGTTATTCAGTGGAGATTATGATAAAGCGATGGCAGCTTACATTATTGCCAATGGTGCAGCAGCCTATGATCATGAGGTAACCATTTTTCATACGTTTTGGGGGCTGAATGCCTTGCGTAAGGATGAGATGGTACCGATGAAAAAAGGATTTTTAGAAAAAATGTTTGGCAAGATGATGCCGCGCGGGGCTGATCGCATGGGGCTTTCCAAGATGAATTTTGCGGGAATGGGGCCGAAAATGATCAAGCATGTGATCAAAAAGCACAATGCTATGACCTTGCCGCAGCTCATTGAGATGGCGAAGGAGCAGGATATCAATCTTGTGGCATGTACAATGACGATGGATCTTTTAGGATTACAGGAGAAAGAATTATTAGATGACATTCAATATGCTGGTGTAGCGGCATATTTAGCAGAGGCTGAAATCGGACGTGTGAATTTATTCATCTAGTGAGGTGAAGCAGGATGGTGCAGACGATTTTACTCATCATCGTAATTGGATTACTCGTGAGCCGCTTTTTGCCGGTACGAGGTGTAAAGCAAATGGATGCAGCTCATATGAAAAAGAAGCTGAAAAGCAAAGGTCAACAGCTCATTGATGTGCGATCTCCTAGTGAATTTCAAACAAATCATATCAAAGGCTTTCAAAACATCCCGTTGTCTCATTTGAAGAAACGAGCTTCTCAGCTTGAGAAAAATGAAGAGGTCTATGTGATATGTCAAAGCGGAATGAGAAGTATGCAGGCGGCGAAAATATTGAAGAAGCAGGGATTTACTCAAATTACAAACATTAAGGGTGGCATAAATGCTTGGCATTAAATGCGCAATAAAATATACCCCCACCCCTATATAGAGGAGGATAAGACATGCAGCAACCAACTGTCATTTTAGATGCAAAAGGACTGGCATGCCCGATGCCGATTGTAAAAACGAAAAAACAAATGAACGAGCTATTGCCGGGTGATGTGCTTGAAGTGCAAGCAACCGATAAAGGATCAGCAGCGGATCTAGCGGCATGGTCAAAAAGTGCAGGCCACGAATTTTTAGGAACAAAAGTAGAAGGCCAGGTGCTTCATCATTTGATTCGTAAGGGCGGAGAACAAGAGAAAGAAGGGAAGTCCATGATTTCGGAAATGTCTTTGGAGACTTTTCAACAGAAAGTAAAAGAAGATCCATCTTTGTTTATTTTAGATGTGCGAGAGCTTGATGAATACGAGGCGGGGCATATTCCAGGAGCTCTTCACATTCCTCTTGGTGAGGTTGAACAACGTGCGGAGGAATTGAGCCGGGAGACGGACATTTATCTGATCTGTCATTCAGGCAGAAGAAGTGAATTAGCTGCGCAAAAGTTAAAAGAAAAAGGATTTCATCAATTGATGAATATCGTGCCAGGCATGAATAGCTGGACAGGAGCGATTGAAAAATAGGAGCTGAATGGAACATGACGGTAAAAGCGATGAACGCAGAGCAGTTAACAAAAAAGATCGTGAACAAAGAACCGCTCTTTTTGCTAGATGTGCGAAATCAAGCGGATGTTCAGGATTGGAAGATCGAAGGGGAAGCAATCGTTCATATGAATGTGCCTTATTTTGATCTCCTTGAAGGAGTAGAGGGCATTTTATCTCACATTCCTTATGACCGTGAAGTGTTGGTGGTTTGTGCCAAGGAAGGCTCCTCTATCATGGTGGCGGAGATGCTGTCAGAGGCGGGCAGAACGGTCCATTATTTAGAAGGCGGTATGAAGGCGTGGAGCGAGCATCTAGAGCCAGTGAAGATCGGGGATTTAACCGGCGGTGGAGAGCTGTATCAATTTGTGCGTATGGGCAAGGGATGCCTGTCTTATATGATCATGTCGAATGGAGAAGCCGCAATTGTAGATGCAGCTAGAATGACGGATATCTATACCCGTTTTGCTAAAAAACATCATGTCTCTATAACGAAAGTGTTGGATACTCATCTTCATGCGGATCATATTTCTGGTGGGAAAAGACTGGCTGAACAGACTGGTGCCAGCTACTGGCTGCCGCCAAAAGATGCAGAAGAGGTGATCTTTGAATATCACCGTCTTGAAGAAGGGCAGCGGATGACGATTGGAGCGGCTTCCATTGATATTCACCCCCTTTACTCGCCGGGGCATACGATTGGTTCAACATCTTTTATCGTGGATCATCAATATCTTCTTTCAGGTGATATTTTGTTCGTTGATTCGATTGGAAGACCTGATCTCGCTGGAATGGCGGAGGACTGGGTAGGTGATTTGAGAGAAACGCTTTATGACCGATATAGAGCACTTTCGAAAGAATTCATTGTATTGCCAGCGCATTTCATGATCATGGATGAAGTCAATGAAGACGGAAGCGTTTGGAAGGAGCTAGGCGTTCTATTTGAAGAAAATCATGGACTGAATATTGAAGATGAAGACGTATTTAGACAAATGGTCACGAAGAATCTGCCTGCACAGCCAAACGCTTATCAAGACATTCGTCAAGCCAATATGGGGAAGCTGAGCCCAGACGATGAAGCGCAGCGTGAAATGGAAATTGGTCCAAACCGTTGTGCGATTCGGTAATGTCCAATAAAATAAGGAGAGAGGAACAATCAAATGACATCAGATCAAATTTTAGACGTAACAGGGCTTGCATGCCCAATGCCGATTATTCGGACGAAGAAAAAAATGAATGACTTGACGGAAGGTCAAGTTTTAGAAATACATGCAACAGATAAAGGGGCTAAAGCTGACTTGGCAGCATGGGCAAAGTCAAGCGGACATGAATTGATCACGCAGACGGATGAAGGACATGTGCTGAAGTTCTGGGTGAGAAAAGGGTCCTAAAGGATGTTAGGGGTATCTGCTGAAGATCCCCTTTTCCTTTTGCAAAGGAGGAGACCAGCGTGGATTTTGCGTTTTTGATTACACTTTTTATCATCGGATGTATTGGTTCCTTCTTATCAGGAATGGTGGGGATCGGGGGATCTGTGATCAACTATCCTATGCTGCTTTATATCCCGCCACTGGTCGGTGTGATGGCACTATCGGCTCACGAGGTATCAGGAATTGGCGCTATTCAAGTGCTTTTTTCGACGCTCGGTGGGGTATTGGCCTACCGAAAAAGCGGGTATTTACATCGGTCGTTGATTTTATATATGGGGAGCAGTATATTGGCGGGCAGCTTATTAGGCAGTTATGTATCTCACTTTATGCCAGAGAATGGGATGAATCTCGTCTATGGATTGCTCGCGGTAGTGGCTGTGATCCTTATGCTGATTCCAAAAAAGGGACAGCGTGCAGACTCAGAGGGAGAAGTCACTTTTCATAAAGGGCTTGCGGCAGGTATTGCCTTTGTGATTGGCAGTGTTTCCGGGGTGCTAGGCGCGGGTGGAGCATTTATATTGGTACCGGTGATGCTGTCTATTTTAAAAATTCCTGTCAGGATGACGATTGCGTCCTCACTTGCGATTACGTTTCTATCTGCGATCGGTGCATCGACTGGAAAGGTATTGACGGGTCAAGTTATGCTTCTTCCTGCGGTTGTGCTGATGCTGGCAAGTTTGGCAGCTGCTCCGATTGGTGCTAAGGTCGGTCAGAAAATCAATGCCGTCTACTTGCAATGGGCACTTGCTGTAATGATTACGGCGACAGCGGTCAAAATTTGGCTTGATTTATTATAAAGAAAAGACCAACAAAGCGTGTTGGTCTTTTTTATTTGACGTCATCGTGCTCGATATATGTTTCAAGGGCTGGGTGAAACTCTTTTTGATAATGAAGGTTGGGACATGTTTTCACGACTTTGCCTTGCAGGGCATTGGACTTAGAGACTTCTAATGCTGTTTTACATTTAGGGCAGCGTTCGGCAAACAGTGAGGGCCAGCGCTTCATATATTACCACTCCAGTTAAAGTCTTAAAAACCGATTATATTAATATGAATTATAGGGGATCGTGCAGGTGAGGTCAATGGGTGTTTGGGTCTTTTTAACAAAAAAAGAAGCCTCAGCGTGTAGACAAACCCTCGCATTCGTTGTCAGTTCTGCGCGCCGATGCTCACGAATGTCAAATTCGCTCCGCTTCGGTGCTCGTCCTTCCTAGACTTCAAAGGTTTTCAGGTCACGCTGAAAAGAAGCATCGTGAGGATGCTTCTCTTTCGTTCCTATTCTTAATAAGCTTTCGCCCAGAAGACCATATCAGATGCAGGCTTTCCGCAGCAGACACATGTGTCTGAAACGGATTCCTGTTCAAATGGGATACAGCGTGAGGTCGCCCCTGTTCTTTCTTTAATGTCGTTTTCACAGGCTTCGTCACCGCACCACATGGCTTTAATCAATCGGTTTTCTTCTGAAAGAATGTGCTCAATGTCTTCAATTGTGTGAGCTTCTGATGTTTTTTCATGTAATCGTTCTTTCGCCTTTTCGTACATCGTCCGTTGAATGTCTTCAAGCGTGGATGTGATGGTTTGTTCAAGTGCATCTAATGTGACAGCTTGCTTTTCACCAGTGTCTCGTCTTGCGAGCATCACTTGTCTTTTTTCAATATCCTTTGGTCCCACTTCTACACGTAAAGGAATGCCTTGCATTTCACATTCGTTGAATTTCCAGCCTGGCTGTTTATCGCTTGCATCGATGTCAGCACGTGCGATGCGGGTGAGTCGATCTTTCAATTCGTAGGCATGATCGAGCACACCTTCTTTATGAGAGGCGATTGGCACGATCCGCACTTGGGCTGGCGCAATGTTTGGCGGAAGGACAAGCCCTCTGTCATCGCCGTGCACCATAATCATGGCGCCGATAATTCTTGTGGTGAAGCCCCAAGAGGTTTGCTGGACATGCTCTAGTTTTCCTTCACGGTTTAAGAATTCAATGCCAAATGCTTTGGCAAATCCGTTCCCGAAGAAGTGAGAAGTGGCCGTTTGCAGCGCTTTTCCATCATGCATCAAGCTTTCGACCGTATAGGTGAAGCGGGCACCAGCGAATTTTTCCTTCTCTGTTTTTCTCCCTTTAATGACAGGAATGGCAAGGAGCTCTTCGCAAAGAGAAGCGTAGATGTGAAGCATTCTTTCTGTCTCCTCAATCGCTTCTTGCTCAGTCTCATGGCATGTGTGCCCTTCCTGCCATAGGAATTCAAGGGTTCTAAGGAAGGGACGTGTGGTCTTTTCCCAGCGGACGACATTCGCCCATTGGTTATATAGCTTCGGTAAATCACGGTAGGAATGAATGATGTTTTTGTAATGCTCAGCGAACAGTACTTCAGAGGTCGGTCTGACGCAGAGCCTTTCCTGTAATTCGGAATCACCGCCATGTGTGACCCATGCCACTTCAGGAGCGAAGCCTTCGATATGGTCTTTTTCCTGCTGCAGCAGGCTCTCTGGGATAAAGAGCGGCATATACACATTCTCATGACCTGTTTCTTTGATTTGGCGGTCAAGTTCGTCGCGAATATTCTCCCAAATTTTAAAGCCGTATGGCTGAATGATCATACTGCCTCTGACGCTTGAATAATCGACGAGGCGCGCCTTTGTGACAACATCTGTATACCACTGGGCAAAGTCGTCTTCCATGCTTGTAATTTTTTCAACAAATTGTTTCTTTGACATTGCATGTTCCTCCTTTGTAAAAACAAAAAAGCTGTTGTAAAAACAAAAAAGCTGTGCTTTAAGTTAGGGACCATTCCTGGTGGTACCACCCTAATTTAAAGCACAGCTTTACACTCGATCATGATAACGGTATGAACCGCTGTGTGAAACAGAACTAAATCGGCAGGTTCACTTGAAGATGTCAGTAGGAACTTCCAGCACCGTTCCCTCTCTGTTAAAGGTCGATTCAAGCTACTTTTCCAGATCTACGTTGATCAATGTTCGTTGATTTTTCATCAGTTTACCTGTAAATGCAGGAGAAAGCAAGTTGTTCTGGGGTTTCTTGTCATGCTGTTCTGAGTGCTTTTATGTGATCGTGAATTTGCAGTCATTTCCTATTTTTACAGCTTGCCAGTTATGTAAGGCTATGCTAATATATTTGAAGAAAAAAATAGACTTGTATAACCTCAATAATATGGTTTGAGGGTTTCTACCAGGATCCGATAAATCCTGATTACAAAAGCGCGCTTTCCTTTTTTGTAATCAGGGTTTTTTTGTTTGTCTGCGCCCTGTATCAAAAGTGAAAGCGATGATATATAGAAGGGATGTTAGACATGAACTGGAGAGTATATTTATTAGCCGTTTCTACTTTTGCGGTTGGATTAGTTGAGCTTGTGGTCGGGGGCATTTTGCCAAGCCTTGCAGAGGATTTGAATGTATCTCTTGCAACAGCTGGGCAGCTTATCACCGTATTTGCCATTGTGTATGCCATTTCAGCGCCTGTGCTGCTGACTGCCACAGCTAAAATTGAACGAAAGCGTCTTTATTTAATCGCGTTATTGGTGTTTACAATAGGAAATGTATTCACATATTTTAGTTCGACCTTTGCCCTTGTCATGATCTCTAGGGTATTGATCGCGATGAGTACAGCGCTTGTGGTGGTGTTGTCACTGACGATCACTGCTAAATTGGTGGAACCAGCGCATCGTGCGAAGGCATTAGGGCTGATTTTTATTGGGATTAGTTCTTCACTTGTTCTCGGTGTACCGATCGGTATTTTTATTACAGAGAGCTTTGGTTGGAGAGTGATGTTTTTAGGAATCAGTATTTTATCAGCGATATCGATGGTGCTGATCTATTTCCTATTGGAGAAAATGCCTGTTGAAAAAGTCACACCTCTGAGAGAGCAAATACGTTCTTTAGGGCATCCGAAAATTTTTAGTGCACATTTGATCAGTTTGTTTATGCTGGCAGGTCATTATATGCTTTATTCTTATTTCACTCCGTTTTTAATGGAAGTTCTGCATATGACCCCGTTCTGGATTAGTATTTGTTATTTGGTCTTCGGGCTTGCTTCTATTGGCGGGAATGGGTTTGGCGGCTGGCTTAGTGACAAGCTGGGTTCAGGGAAAGCCATTTTGCTGGTGACAATCGCATTTGCGGTTGTGATGTTTATCATTCCTTATACAGCGGGCGTGTTTGTCCTCTTTATGGTCATGGTTGTCCTATGGGGAGCGCTTAGCTGGGCATTAACGCCTGCTTTGCAGAGCTATTTGATTCAAACAGATCCTGTCACGTCTGATATTCAGCAAAGCTTAAATACATCGGCCTTGCAAATTGGTATCTCGATTGGATCAGCGGTTGGTGGTGTCCTGTTTACGATGACCGGTTCATCTGTTGATCTGGCGAAATTCGGTGCAGTGTTTGTGCTGATTGCCTTTAGCTGTGCGGTGATTTCGTTGAAAAGACCACCATTTTATATGGATCGTCAGCATCGTGCTGAATAGCTGCCTCATGATAGGCAGCTTTTTTTCTGTTCTATATTATTTCAACATCTCACGAAAAGAGCCTTTCTTTCCATGAATTATAGCAAATAAAAGAAAGAGGAGCTGTGACATGATGGGTCAACTAGTAGAAAAGTGCATACACCATTTTCAGGTCTGATGGCCTGTTCTTTTTCTCACACTGACATTTCTTTTGACTCCTCTTTTAATTATTAGTACCATTTTATTAACCAGTTAAGAGTGGAGGTTCAGATGGAGACTAAAGAGCAGATTGTATTAAAAGCGATTCAAGATCTGATTATGCATAGGGAAAAGAGACGGAATGATCCAACAGATCCACTGATTACCACGACTGATACACTCAAGCAAGATTGGACACTCACACAGCTTCACATTTTATCGATGATTCAAGCTAATCCAAACGAATCAAATAATACATTTCTTTCTCAACAACTAAAACTATCAAAGCCTGCCATTACAAAGGCTGTGAAAAAACTAATTGATAAAGGCATGGTGGACTATTGCCACCGGCAAGGGGATAAGAAATCTGTCTACTATTCATTGACAGAGAAAGGCACGCAATTGGCAGCGCTGCATGATGAACTACATGAAAAAGCTGTCGCGTCCTATTTAGAATTTCTCCAGCAGTTTCATGAAGATGAATTACAGGTGATTGAGCGCTTTTTGAAGGCTTGGAAAGAAAAAATATAGATTAAAAAAACCGAAACCATCGTAGAAAATGAGATGATTTCGGTTTTTTATATGGTAAAATTAACATATATTGACGTTATTCCTGATCATGTTAAAAGGGAGGGAGCTTCTCTGGGGAAAGAAATGATGGAAAATTTTAAAAAGTCAGCAGCCATCATGCCGTTCGTAGGACTGTTTGTCAGCTTGCTATTATTTGTTTACTATTTTGGCATTACAGGAGTTGAAGAACCTGTTTGGGCGGCCGCTTTGTATTGTGCCCTGCCCTTTTTAGGGTACACGATCTTCTATCTGCCTGTATGTATTTATTTTAAAGTCAGTAAAAAACGCTCAATCCATAAAAATGAGGAACAGACGTGATTGTGGTCAGCGCTTGCCTTGCTGGGTTGAAGGTCCGGTATAATGGCAGCCATCGATTAGATCAGCGAATTGAAGAGCTTGTGCAGGAAGGAAAGGCTGTGACAGTTTGTCCTGAACTGCTTGGCGGCTTCTCTACGCCTAGACCACCGGCAGAAATCATTGGCGGAGATGGATATGATGTTTTACGGGGGCAGGCTGCTGTTGTCGATGTTCATGGAACTGACGTCACAGAGATGTATGTAAAAGGTGCAAAAGCCACGCTGGAACAGGTTCAGTCTCTGAAAGCAACAGCGGTTGTGTTAAAAGAGTACAGCCCTTCTTGCGGGAGCCGGCTGATTTACCAGGGAGAGTTTAACGGTAAGACAAAAGCTGGTGATGGTGTGACGTCCGCCTTGCTGAAACAGCACGGGATTCAAGTGTTCTCTGAGGAGGATGATTGGACTTCGTTGTTTCAATAGGTGTGGCGTGGATAGAAGGAGGAGCTAGGTTGAAAAAGTGGATCATTGGTGTAGGTGTAGTGGTTTTAATAGGAATAGGTATTTATTTTATGATCAATACCAAAACATACTCTTTTGATGATGTGACCTCACTGGATAAGAATAAGGTGACTTCGATTCAAATTGAGCATGATAATGAGCAAGTTGTGGTAGATAAGAAAGAAGATATTCAAAAGCTGCTGAATGAATTTTCAGGTATGAAATTAAAGGAGGCGAATGGCGCTAAAAAAGAAACAAAAGAGTCTTATTGGATTAGGGTGTTAGAGGAAGGCAATGTTACATACGGAATCGTCTTTTATGATCAAGCTTATTTAGAGACATATGATGGTTCTAAAACGAAAAATAAGATCAGCGAATACCAAATCGTTGACGCCAATCAAGTCGATATAGGACAATATATCAAATAACACCAGCGAAATTTCTTGCATGATCAATAGAAAATTCGGGTATAGTGCTTGGTAAGTAAAAATGAAGCGGAGGTTTGTTTGATGAGTGGATTAACAGATAGAGTCACATTAGCAAACGGAGTAAAAATGCCGAAGCTAGGCTTTGGTGTATGGCAGGTAAAAGATGGGGATGAGGCTGTAAATGCAGTCAAAGACGCTCTTGAAGCGGGCTACCGCAGCATTGATACAGCAGCGGCCTATCAAAATGAAGAAGGGGTAGGCAAAGCCATTCAGCAATCAGGCATCTCTCGCGATGATCTGTTTATTACGACAAAGGTCTGGAATCGTGATCAAGGCTATGAAGCAACACTTGAAGCCTTTGAAACAAGTATGAACAAGCTTGGGCTAGATGTTTTAGACCTTTATTTAATTCATTGGCCAGTTGAAGGCAAATATAAAGAAACATGGAAAGCACTAGAGAAGCTGTATAAGGATGGACGCGTTCGAGCCATCGGTGTGTGTAACTTCCATCCGCACCACCTAGATGATTTATTAGAAGAGGCAGAAGTTGTGCCAATGGTCAATCAAATCGAGCTGCATCCAAAGCTGACGCAGGAGCCTTTACGAGACTACTGCAAGGAGAAAGGGATTCATGTAGAAGCGTGGTCACCATTAGGCAGCGGGAAGCTTCTGAACCATCCTGTTCTTCAGGATATTGCGAAAAAACATGACAAATCCGTGGCACAAGTCATTCTTCGCTGGGACTTGCAGCATGGTATTATCACTATTCCAAAATCTGTGACGAAGAGCCGAATCATCGAAAACACACAAGTCTTCGATTTCGAGCTGTCCGCACATGAGATGGGCGTCATCGATCAGCTTAATGAAGATGAGCGCACAGGTCCAGATCCAGATAACTTTGATTTTTAATCGAAAGAAAAGCACAGGTGGATGCCTGTGCTTTTTTTTATTTAACGGTTTTTCGAGGCTGATACGTTTTCAATGACTTGAATGGCGTCGGCAATTTGCTCTTTGGAATAGTCTCCAATCAAGCAAAAAGTTTCGTCTGCACGTGCAGCATGGCTTGCCACTGTTTTTGCGGCTTCTTCCAGCTGAGCTGTGATGCCAAGCTCACGCATATTTTTAGGTAATCCGAGTGTTTCATAAAGCTCAAGTAATTCTTCTACTTCGCTCATTCGATTTTCTGCGGCAAGCTGAACAAGAATGCCATAGGCCACTTTTTGACCATGTAATACGTGATGCGTTTCTTCAATAAATGTCAATCCGTTATGGATGGCGTGCGCTCCTGCCATTCTGCCGTAGCGTCCCCCGTACCCGCCGACCGTGCCGGCTAATGTAATAATGGTATCCGTTACATCTGCAAATGCTTGCGAGTGCTGCCCTGTTGTCAAGCTGTGGACGGCTTCTTCGCTATGGGAAAGAAGAATGTCTCTGACGTATACCGCCTGCTTTAGTGCAGCATGCACCATGAGCGGTAAGGAGTCTTTTGCATTTCGAATAATGGCTTCTGCTTCATACCATTTCGCCAGCGTATCTCCAATACCACTTTGAAGGTAGGAAAGAGGAGAAGAGAGCAAAAATGTATGATCAATTAAGGTGAGATAACTGGACCGTTTATGGTAATCGACTCTCATGAAATTCCCCTTGTCATCATAAATGACGCTAAGCGGTGTAGATGCAGCACATGTCCCTGGAATGGTTGGAACCATGATCACTTCAATTTGAAGAGCTTCTGCTACTGACTTGGCGGTGTCTAAAATCGTGCCGCCTCCAATCCCAATCATCACATCTGCCCCTTTCAGTTCTTCAGCAATTCGTGTGATCGCATTTGGTGAACTGTATCCTTTGTGCTGAACAACAGGCCAATGAGGTGGAAGCTTTGTGTACGCTGAAAAAGCATGAAATGAATCATGTCCCGTCACGACAGCGGGCGACTGGAAGGAAGAAGAAACAAGTGAATCGAGTTCATGATAAATCCCTTTTTGAGAAATAAATTGGTTTGGGCCGCTTCTGACGATATCTTCTGGCTGGATCATTGCGTTCTGCTCCTTTACAACATCATATTTCATAAATCATCTCATTTTACAGAAAGTTCTGTCAAATAATCGATAATATGAGGAGAAAGACCCTTCCGTTTTATGGAATTGAGCCGCTGACATTGCCTTTAGGTATGTATTTCCTGTATGATAAAGAACGGTATGTTTTGATTAAATTTAAGAGGTGTTTATATATATGGAAAAACAATATCGTGTCTTACTTTACTATCAATATGTCCCCATTGAGGACCCAGAGACGTTTACAGCAGAGCATTTAGCATTCTGTAAGGAGCTTGGTTTGTTAGGCCGTATCCTTGTGTCAGCAGAAGGCTTGAACGGAACTGTTTCTGGTACCATTGAGCAAACGGACAAGTACATGCAAGCGTTAAAAGAAGATCCGCGCTTTGCGTCTATGCCGATCAAAATTGACGAAGCAGATGGTCATGCGTTTAAAAAAATGCACGTCCGCCATCGGAATGAACTAGTGAATCTTAGTCTTGAAGATGACGTGAATCCGTTAGAATTAACAGGTAAACATCTCAGCCCGGTTGAATTTTACGAGCAAATGCAATCACCTGATACCGTTGTGATTGATGCACGTAATGATTACGAGTTTGATGTCGGCCACTTTAGAGGGGCAGTACGTCCTGATATCGAGACATTCCGCGAATTACCTGAGTGGATTCGTGACAATAAAGACATTCTTGAAGGGAAAAAAATCCTGACGTATTGCACAGGCGGCGTACGCTGTGAGAAATTCTCAGGCTGGTTAAAGCGTGAAGGCTTTGAAGATGTCTCACAGCTTGACGGCGGAATTGTCACGTACGGAAAAGACCCAGAAGTTCAAGGGAAGCTATGGGATGGTCAATGCTATGTGTTTGATACCCGCTTAACAGTGCCAGTGAATCAAACAGAGCATGTAGTTGTCGGAAAAGATTTCTTCACCGGTGAGCCTTGCGAGCGTTATGTGAACTGTGCAAACCCTGCATGTAACCGCAAAATGATTGCAACAGAAGAGAGCGAGCATAAGTATATGCGCAGCTGCAGCCATGAATGCCGTACAAGTGAACGTAATCTTTATGTGAAACAGCACAATCTGTCTGAAGAAGAAGTGCAAGAAAGACTAGCTGTGATTGAAAAAGAACAAGCAATTTCACAAGGATAGAGGGACCCCCTTTATCCTTTTTTCTATACAGAAGAAAGAGGGATTCATTTCCTCTTTCTTTTTTTGTTTTGTTTTTTTCAAAATAAGGGTAAAGGTAGTTATTCAGTCTAATAGATTGAATCGTTGAAAAAGCGCTTTCTTTAGAAATAAGCATGTTCGACTATTTCAGAAAATAGAGAATTGAGAGATAATAAAACAGGCGAAAAAATGAACAAGGGTAAAGATTTAATTGAAGAAATATTTGTCAATTGAATGAAAAGAGAGCTGCAAGTAAGAAAGATGCTTACTTGGGCACATGCTTTGTAATTTAATCGAAAGGTGTTATGAACATGAATCATTTGCATCGTAGAATGGGAACTTTCGCTTTAATGATGGTAGGTCTTGGCTCAATCATTGGTTCAGGATGGCTTTTCGGTGCTTGGCGTGCCGCTCAAATTGCCGGACCTGCTGCTATTTTGTCCTGGTTGATTGGGATGGTCGTGATTTTATTTATCGCTTTGTCTTATAGTGAACTCGGATCGATGTTTCCAGAGGCAGGCGGAATGGTGAAATATACGCAATATTCACACGGCTCTTTTATCGGGTTTATTGCTGCTTGGGCAAACTGGATCGCTATTGTCTCCGTCATTCCTGTTGAGGCGGTGGCTTCTGTCCAGTATATGAGCTCATGGCCTTGGGAGTGGGCAAAGTGGACAAGCCATTTGGTCACAAAAGGGGTTTTGACGACAGAAGGGCTCATGGTCGCCAGTGTACTTCTTGTGATTTACTTTCTGCTCAATTATTGGACAGTTGGGTTATTTTCAAAAGCGAATACATTCATTACTGTGTTTAAAATTGTCATTCCAGGATTAACAATTGGTGCGCTCTTATTCGTAGGTTTTCATAGTGAGAATTTTACTTCTGGAACTAGTATTGCCCCTAACGGCTGGGCGAGTGTGCTGACAGCTGTTGCGACATCAGGGATTGTGTTTGCCTTCAATGGCTTCCAAAGCCCGATTAATATGGCTGGTGAGGCGAAAAATCCAGGCCGATCGATTCCGATCGCCATTGTTGGATCCATTTTGATTGCGACTGTAATTTATGTGCTTTTACAAATCGCCTTTGTCGGTGCTGTCAATCCGTCCATGATTGTGAATGGATGGGGCCATTTGAATTTTAACTCGCCATTTGCTGACCTTGCCATTGCGCTTGGGATTAACTGGCTGGTTCTGATTTTATATGCAGATGCGTTTGTATCACCTTCTGGTACAGGGATTACGTATACGGCGACGACATCTCGTATGATTTATGGAATGGAAAAAAACAAATACATGCCAAGTGTGCTTGGCCGTCTGCATCCTATTTACGGTGTGCCTCGTCCAGCGATGTTTTTTAACTTAGCCGTATCGTTTATCTTTCTGTTTTTATTTAGAGGCTGGGGTGTACTTGCTGAAATCATTTCTGTTGCGACACTCATTTCTTATCTGACAGGTCCGGTGACCGTCATGACACTGAGAAAGACAGGGACAGATTTATATCGTCCGCTTCGAATAAAAGGACTCAGCATCATTGCTCCTCTCGGCTTTGTCTTTGCCTCATTGACGCTGTATTGGGCGAGGTGGCCGTTAACAGGTCAGGTGCTGTTCATTATTCTCATCGGTCTTCCGATCTATTTTTACTATCAAGCAAAAGCGAAGTGGAAAGGCTTCGGCCGCAACTTTAAGGCGGGTGCTTGGATGGTCGTGTACTTGCTTGTGATGATGACGATTTCCTGCCTTGGCAGTGACAAATTCGGCGGCTATAATGTCATTCATTATGGCTGGGATATGGCGCTCATTGCAGTGGTTGCCTTGCTGTTTTATATGTGGGCACTCAAAAGTGGATTTGAAACAGAATTTCTAGAGGATGCGAAAAAAATTAATGATGAGCTGCGTACTTCTCAGCAAGAAGCCGCATCATCCAAAGAATAAAGGAACGGCTGCCTGAATATCGCGGGCAGCCGTTTTATTTTGATAAATGATGCATCACGTGCTGCCTCAGCCAAGTGGTGACGCCACGCAAAACGGCTGCTGTGACAAATGAGATGAGCACATATCTCCAAAGCTGATCCATGCCTTGTCCACTAAGCCAAAACACGATTCCTAGAAAAACGAGTGTGAATAGAAGCATGAATAAAAATGATGCAGACCAGAAAAAAGCCTTCACTGAAGGTCACCTCCTCGGAGTATTGTATGCAGGCAATTGAATGATCAGATCAGCCATGAAGGGGTAGAATCATGATGAAATCTATTGCAAAAGTCAGATAAAAACACCAAGTGATTTGACAGTTGTGTTAAGATGAGAGCATATTTTGAGTGAAGATTGTGGGTCATAGACGGAGGTGTTTGGGGTTGCAGATACAAAAAGTTCTAAACAATAATGTCATTAGTGTGATAGATGAACAAGGAAAAGAAATCGTCGTCATGGGCAGAGGCATCGCGTTTCAACGACGGCCTGGAGACCCGGTAGACGAATCGTTAATCGATAAAGTCTTCCGCCTGGAGGATCACTCCGTTCATGAGCGGATGAAAATGCTGCTTCTGGAAGTTCCGTATGATGTGGTCAAGGTAACCGAAGAAATGATTCAATATGCACATACAAAGCTGAACCGAAGATTAAATGAAAGTCTGCATGTATCACTCGCAGACCATATTCATTACGCCATCGAACGATTGAAGAAAAATCACCTCATTGAGAATTCGCTTATTTGGGAGATTAAACGCTTATACAAAGATGAATTTCTTGTGGCAAAGGACTGTCTTGAGATGATTGAAGAGCGTCTTCATATTGAACTGCCTGAGGATGAAGCAGGCTTTATTGCGATGCATATCATTAATGCAGAGCTCAATGAGGACATGAATACAACGGTCAATATCACAAAAGAAGTAAACGCCATTCTCACCATTGTGAAATATCATCTCAACATGGATTTTGATGAAGACTCACTCAACTATTACCGTTTTCTCACGCATTTGCGCTTTTTCGTCCAGCGTCTGATCAACGAAACACTGCTTGTCAGCGAAGATCAGGACTTGTATCAGCTGATCAAGGTGAAATATCCGAAGGCTTACGAATGTGCAAAGAAAATCGCAGAATATGTCTATCAAACCTATCACCGAGATCTCACATCAGAGGAGATGCTGTATCTATCCATTCATTTGAATCGATTGATCAAACGAGAAAAATAAAGGTAGATTTTAAAAGAAAGCGTTGACATAAGAAAAGCTGAGTGGTACTATTTGCTCATAAACATAAAAGAATACGGTTTCACAATGATCGTCTTAGAGGATTGTGACTGTTCGGCAGGCAAAACCTAAACGTTCACTGAAAAAGCGCAATGGCAAGTTGCGACTATTTTTGGTGCCCGTTTAGGTTTTTATTTTGCCTAAAAACGTATTTTTTTGAAAAAAAGGGGGTTTTTGTATGAGTTATCGTCAATTAGCAGAAGACATTATCAAACACATTGGCACAGAGAAAAACGTTCATTCACTGGTCCATTGCGCTACAAGACTTCGCTTCACATTAAATGACCGATCAAAAGCAGACAAAGCAGCCATTGAAAAATTAAATGGTGTTGTAACCGTCATGGAAAGCGGCGGCCAATTTCAAGTAGTCATTGGCAATACCGTACCAGAGGTTTATCGAGAGATTGGGGAGTTTACGAATCTATTAGAGGAGTCCACTTCTTCATCTGCAAAATCAGGTGGAGAGAGCACGAGCCTTTTCGGAAAATTCGTCGACATTGTCTCTGGTATTTTCACACCTCTTCTCGGTGTCATGGCGGGTGCTGGTATTTTAAAAGGTCTATTAGGTATCTGTATCAATGCGAAATGGTTATCACCTGAAGATACGTCGTATCAAATTTTATTTGCTGCGTCTGACAGCTTGTTCTACTTCCTGCCATTACTGCTCGCATTCACTTCTGCTAGGAAGTTTAAAGCGAATCCATTTGTCGCTGTGACGATTGCTGGTGCACTCATTTACCCAACCATTCAAGAATTATCAAAAGGCGGCGGAGATGTGACCTTCTTCGGTATTCCGGTCGTCTTAATGTCGTATACATCAACGGTTATTCCAATCATTTTGGCAGTGTTTGTCATGGGATATATCGAACGTTTCTTTAACAAAGTCATTCATGAAAGCGTCAAAAACTTTATTACACCACTGATTTTACTTGTCACGGTTGTTCCGCTGACACTCATTGTATTCGGCCCATTTGGTGTGTATGCAGGGAACGGCATTGCAGCTGTCTTGCTGAAAATATTCTCCTTTAGTCCTACACTTGCAGGTGCTTTAATTGCGATGGCATGGCAGGTTCTCGTGATCTTCGGTATCCACTGGGGTCTAGTGCCAGTGATTTTAAATAATATTGCCGTCCATGGAAAAGATCATATCAAGCCGGCTACTGCGCCAGCTGTATTTTCACAAGCCGGTGCCTCAATCGGTGTTATGCTGAAAACAAAGAATAAAAAACTGAAATCATTGGCTGGATCGACAGCGGTTTCTGCCGTGTTTGGGATTACAGAGCCAGCTGTATATGGTGTCACGCTTCGTTTGAAAAAGCCATTTATTGCAGCCGTTCTCTCTGCCGGAGTCGGCGGTGCGATCATCGGTTATTCACAAAGTATTGCGATTGCGTCAGGACTTCCAAGTTTACTGACACTTCCGATTTTCTACGGACAAGGCTTTACAGGGTTCATCATCGGAATCTCGGTCTCGTTTGTTCTATCCATCGTCTTGACTTATTTGATTGGATTTAAGGATCCAGTAGATGAAGATGACACGCCAGCACCGATTTCCGCACCAACAATGGAAAACGAACATGGGGTCAAAGCAGCTCATGTGAAGAGTCCTTTAAAAGGCGAGGTGATCAAGCTGGAGGAAGTGCAGGATAAGGCATTCTCATCTGGTGCACTAGGAAAGGGTGCAGCCATCATTCCATCAGAAGGCAAGCTGTTTGCACCAGTATCAGGAGTCGTGACAACGGTGTTCCCAACAGGCCATGCGTACGGTCTTACTTCTGAAAGCGGAGCAGAAGTGCTCATTCACATTGGACTGGATACCGTACAATTAGGCGGTCAGCATTTTACCCCGAAGGTCGTACAGGGGCAAACCATCACAGAAGGTGAACTGCTTGCAGAGTTTGATATTGAAGCCATCCAAGCTTCCGGCCTGTCCGTCACAACACCAGTGATTATTACCAATTCCGGTGAGTTTAGCGATATTATTGAAACAGAAGAAAAACAAATCACACCAGGACAGTCATTTTTACATCTCGTTTAATGAAGAGGAGGAAGAAATTATGAGATATTCAACACTAGCACCATTTCCAAAGGACTTTTTCTGGGGCGGATCTACTTCCGCCTATCAAGTAGAAGGTGCGTGGAACGAGGATGGCAAGGGGCCTTCTGTCATTGATATGAGAGCAAGTTACCCTGAAGGGACAACGGATTTTAAAGTCGCAAGCGATCACTATCACCGCTATAAAGAGGATGTGAAGATGTTTGCAGAAATGGGTTTAAAGGCTTATCGCTTCTCTATTGCATGGACACGGATCATTCCAGATGGAGATGGGGAGATCAACCAAAAGGGGATTGAATTCTATCATTCTCTCATCGATGAATTGCGCCGCTATGACATTGAACCAATCGTGACAATGTATCATTTTGATCTGCCTCATGCGCTTCAAGTAAAAGGCGGTTGGTCAAATCGTGCGACAGTAGATGCGTTTGAACGTTATGCAGAGGTTCTCTTTAAGGAATATGGCCAGAAGGTAAACTATTGGCTGACCATTAATGAACAAAACATGATGATCTTACATGGATCGGCGCTCGGTACACTTGATCCAAATTTAGAAAATCCAAAAAAAGAACTGTATCAGCAGAACCACCATATGCTCGTAGCTCAGGCGAAAGCCATGACGCTTTGTCATCGTTTGCTGCCTGAAGCGAAAATTGGACCAGCACCAAACATAGCGCTCATTTATCCGGCATCTCCAAAGCCTGAGGATGTGCTTGCTGCGGCGAATTACAATGCGATCCGCAACTGGCTTTATCTTGATATGGCAGTCTTCGGCCGTTATAACAACCTTGCTTGGGCTTATATGAAAGAAAAAGACATTCTTCCTGTTATTGAAGAGGGAGATATGGATATTTTGAAAAGTGCGAAGCCAGACTTCATTGCCTTTAACTACTACACTTCGCAAACAGTTGAAGCGAGTAAAGGAGATGGCAACGATGAATTTGCACGCGGCGGAGATCAGCATTTAAAATCTGGTGAAGATGGCGTATACAAAGGCGGCAACAACCCGTTCTTAAGTAAAAATGCGTTTGGCTGGGAGATTGACCCTGTCGGCTTCCGTTCAACGATGCGCGAGATTTATGACCGCTATCAGCTGCCGCTTATTATTACAGAAAACGGATTGGGTGCTTTCGACAAGTTAGAAGAAGATGGTTCGATTCAGGATGATTATCGAATTGACTATTTAGAAAAGCATATCGAACAAATCAAATGGGCGATCACAGACGGCGTCGAGGTCTTCGGATACTGCCCGTGGTCCGCCATCGACTTAATCAGCACACACCAAGGGTGCTCCAAGCGCTACGGGTTCATCTACGTCAACCGCGACGAATTTGACCTAAAAGACCTCAAACGAATTCGTAAAAAGAGCTCTTATTGGTACGAAACCTTGATTCAGCAAAATGGAGAGAACATCGGGGGGTAACAAATAAAAAAGCCAATCACCTTATGCGGGTGGCTGGCTTTTTTTCTTCATTCACTCTAATTAGCAAGATCATATTGTTCGAGTTGTTCTAAAATGATAGTCTAATTATATATTGTAAAATTTGGTTTAATATCCATTATAAGAGAGGGTCTGTTTATATGATGACGATTCTTTTTCTGTTTTTCTTATTGTTTTTCATTTTTTATGCTTTGAATTATATAGGTCAGAAATTAATTGCGAAGGAATACCCAATGAACCATGGTGTGATTGTGACTCTATCAGCTGTGGAAGGTATTCTTGTTTTTGTACTTGTTGGTGTTAATGAGAAGTTTCCATTTTTTTAGATCCAATCACATCTTGCTCTCTACTATCATTATACCCCGAATTCAATCTCAATTATAGACTGTTTTCCGCCCAGATCAGGCCGTATACTGTTATACGCAAGTCAAAAACGATAAGGGGTGCGGCTGTATGAATGACAATGAGCAGGTTTTAGATCCTGGCCCATTTTTTCATGGGACGAAAGCAGAATTGAAGATTGGAGATCTGCTTGAACCGCTGTATTTATCCAATTTTCAGGATAAAAAATCAAACCATATCTATTTCACTGGAACATTAAATGCGGCCAAATGGGGTGCTGAGTTAGCAAGGTCTGATGCGAAAGAGAGAATATATCTTGTAGAACCGTTAGGCGAGTTTGAAAATGATCCGAATTTGACTGACAAAAAATTTCCCGGCAATCCAACACGTTCTTATCGATCGAAATCCCCTTTGAAAATAGTCGCAGAATTAGGTTCATGGGAAAGACATTCTGATGAAGAAATTGAACATATGCTGAGCTCTTTGAAGAAATTAAGTGAAGAAGGGAAAAATGTCATATACGATTGATGATCCATATTCTAAATAACACGAAGGCCGCCTCATCAACAACTGGGCGGCCTTTGTTCTATTTTATTGAAACAATGCATCCATCAACTCATCAAATGTTTTTGCTTGCTTCAGGAAGTGAATGCGGTCTGGATTGTCCAGTAAATCGACGGCCTGTTCAAAGAATTGATTCATGCAGGCTGCGTCATCCTTATGAATCGCTAATAAAAAGACAAGTGATACTTCATCTCCCTGCCAGTCAATTGGCTGTTTTAAGTGTGCGATGGCTACGCAGGAGGTGCCTTCATTTGTGATGAGCGGGTGTGGCATAGCCATTCCTCTGCCAAGATAGGTAGAGGACATTTGCTCCCGCTCAAGCACCGAGGACCGAAAAGAAGGCGATACTAGCTGATGCTCCTCTAGACGGCTGCATAGTGTGTCTAATACCTCGTCCTTGCTGGATAGGTCAGCATTCAATAAGGTCAATCGTTCTTGAAAAAATGCCATCAGCTCTTTAGAGGGAGTCCCATGTCCATTTAATAAATGAATGATCTCATTTACCCGCTGTACATCATGATGTTCAAAAAAAGCGCTGACCTGAATCACGGGTTTTCCCTTTGATGCGAGTGGGACGGTTGTAATGATGACATCACAGGGCAGGGTGGTGCTCATTAGATAATCCTGATAGGAATACAGCTCGACGATTTCCAGTTCGTGCTGAAAGGCTGCCTTCAATTTAATTTCAAGCAGTCTTGCCGTCCCTAGTCCAGACCCGCACACGATAATGGCTTTCTTTTTTTGCGAGGTGTCGAGCTGACTTCTTTCAAATGAAGCAGCGATATGCAGGGCAACATATGCCGCCTCGTCTTCATTTGGCGTCCGTACCAGCTGTAAGGCATTCAGTCCGCTGACAGCCAAATCAAACGGGTAAGGATAGGACGCTTTGATCTCATGCAAAAGCGGATTTTGTAAGGATACGCCATATTGGATTCGATTTAATAATGGCTTCATATGAAGCATCAAGTCTTGCTGCAGGATGTTGTCATCTGCAAAGCGGTGGCCGCTTGTTTTCTCAATGTGCTGTAGAAAGACCGCAACCGCCTGCTGAACTTCCACTGTTGTCTGATGCTGGGCGGCTTCTTTCCACGTTTGATTCGCCAATAGGTGCATCACTAAGTAATCTGTTTCATCCTCTGATAAGATGACGTGAAAGGTGTCACTTACCTGCTGTATGATCTTTTGGGCAATTCTCATTAAGACTTGCGATCTTTGTGTACGAGTGGTGCTGGCGGATATCCGCTGGTTTTTTCGTGTCTGCTGAATCGCAATCGCTAAGTGAATGACTAAGTTTTTTAAGGCAATGTCTTTAATGAGCAATGACTCTTGATGCAGGTTCGTCAGGACAATAGATCGAATGGTTTCAAGAGAAATATCAGGAAAATGGAGCTGCTCCCGCTCGGTGATATGAGAAAGTGCAGGCTCTTCCTCAAGGAGTAAGTCTGCATAGCATGTTCTTTTTTGCAACTCGTCTCCCTCAATCTTTAAGCCAAAACCAGGCTTTGACACAAGGGTCATGCCGTAACGGGCTAACAGCTCTCTTCCTTTTTTTAAATCACTGCTGACCGTCATGCGGCTGATAAACAGTTCTTCAGCCAGCTGGTCAATTTTTAAGTAATCCGGTTGAAGCAATAGCTTTCTCATCATAAATCGTACACGCTCTTCTGGCATGACGGGGACGAGAGAGCGGGCAGGAAGCTTTTGTTGATGAAGCCAAAGCAGAAAGGCGTCTTGATCACTCGTTAATAGGGTGTATCCCTTTCCGCGGATCGTTTTAATCTTGGCTCCAGCTTCCTTTAGTTGTTCATTTGCTTCTTTGATTAAATTGCGGATGGAGCGGTCAGATAAGCGAAAAGAGGCAGTGAGCTCCTCCAGCTTCACGAACCCCTTCGTTTCAAATAGCCGCTGAATCAGCTGATAGGTTCGAGGATCTGCCGTCATCATCATTGCGCGGCTCCTTGCGCCTGTAAGGCATCAGTACCAAGAGCGATTGCGCCCATTAAACCAGATAATCCATCAAAGGATGGCTTTGTGATAATTTCATTTAAAGGCTTTGGCAGCTGCAAATACCCGTGAAGCCGCTTTTCTGTTTCATCAAGAATGAGGGGCAGCATAGCGGGCTGTTTCATCACACCTCCGCCGAGAATGATGCGCTCTGGTGAAAGAGTGAGTAATAAATTGGCGGTCATCTGCCCGAGATAGTAGGCATGAAGTGACCAGGCAGGATGCTCCTCTGGCAGCATTGGTGCCAGTGTATGATAGCGTCCTTCTATGGCAGGTCCAGATGCCAGTCCCTCTAAACAGTCATGATGTATTGGGCAGCAGCCTCCGTAGGAATCATGAGGATGCCGCTGAACGGTGATATGACCCATTTCTGGATGCAATAATCCGTGAATGAGGCGGTGTTCAATATAGGCACCGCCGCCTATTCCTGTTCCAACTGTGATGTAAACCAAAGAAGCAGGCTTTTGTGCTTCGACCGAAAAGCGGGCTTCTCCGAGTGCTGCACAGTTCACATCGGTATCAAGCTTCATCGGGAGCCCAAGGGCTTGTTTTAAGGTTGAGAGGAAAGGGAATTGGCGCCAGGCTGTTTTTGGTGTATCTAAAATCGTCCCATAGCTTGGGCTTTGTTCTTTTACATCGACAGGCCCGAATGCCCCAATGCCAATGGCATCGACAGGATGCTTTGTAAAGTAATCGATCACTTGCCGGCATGTTTCATCTGGATTACCTGTTGCAAAGGAAGTCATGTGTTCAATCGTTCCGTCTGTTGTTCCGTAGCCGCAGACAAATTTTGTTCCGCCTGCTTCAATACCTCCAATTCGCATGATCAATGCCCTCCATTAAAGAGGGGCGGAATCCAAATGGACCCCGCCCCTACATGTTCATTTTTTCTTTACAATGTAGGTTTGTACCTGACAAGGTGTGAGCGGTTCAATGTGTAATGATCCATGTTGTGCTTTGAGTATATGTCCTTCAGGTGTTTCGCCTAAATTCGCTGTTTCTCCGTGTTGTAGAGATGAACTATTGATTGAAGCGGCTGTTTGACGCGTTAAATATGGATTGAAGAGACGGATGACAATGCCTGTTCCATGCTCTTCTTTTTTTAGAGCGCTTAGAATGGCTCCGTCTGTCTCAATGTCAAGCAGGCTATAAGTAGATTGTAAGTCTTCTTTTTCATCTCGGAAAGAGAAAATTAAACGACCGTTTAAAAAGTCTGCCCGTTCGTAGCATTGAACTGGGGTGGTATACCGCTTAGCAAGCTGCGCTAAGTGCCCCTCGCTGACAGCGTCCTTGCTATAGTGCATGCCAAATGAGAACGACAGTGCACCTTGCAGCTGAGCGTCAGGTGTCTCAACAATTTTTTCCCCAGATGCACGGCCTGGACGGTAAAGAAGATTTTCTTTCCCCATTTTTCCGAAACAGCGGAAGAGCGTATACGCAATCGTTGTGTAGCCTTCTCCTGTGATCTGGTATTCTCTCACACAGTCGGTCAATAGAGCGACACCATATGCTTCATCACGAAGTGCAGTAAAGGATTGCATCGGTTCAATGGTGATCGGTTTTTCTTCCCAATGCTCATTGCTCCACCATTCAAGCTCTTGCGTGAGCTCTGTTGGGCGTTCGATGGTTCCAAACTGCTGATCGCTCAGTGATACCTTTGATGCGATGCCTGTATCAAAGAGGACACGCAGACGATGGTCTAACGCATGATTGTCGACATCGACATGAAAACGGATGACAGGCTCATCTTTGTTTAATGCCACCTTCGCTGTGATCGGGAGTGAAGTCGTGACCGATTGCTGAGAGCGCTCTTCTAAGTCATATGGGACAGTGAGAGTAAGCTGGATGGTGAGCTCTTCCTGCAGGCCGCTTTTAGACACTGTGATGTCTGCTGAAGAAAGATCCTTGGATGACACATACAGATCTTCGCGCGGCGGGGAATAGTTGTAGGAATCTCCATCGTCTCCATTGTCTTCAAAGATCATTTGCTCAGAGAATGTCCGGCCTGTTTGTTTATCTGTGATGTCCAGCGATCCGTTGTCATTTGCCGCTATGCGGTAATACGTATTTTCAATCGCGCGTCCTTCTGTTTGTTCCCATGCAGATTCGCTTGATTCATCGAAAACCATGCTGACTTGTGTATAACCAACGGATGGTAAGCTGGCGGCTTCAATCAGCAGAATGGCTTTCCATACTTGTTTTGGCATGTACACATCTTTACTTGGGTTAAGAGAAATTTGCTGTGCCAGCACATAATCTGTGACATCGGTTTTGCTTTTCACTGTGTAGTGAAGCATTCTTCCGTTTGCATCCTTTAGTGTAAATGGACGTTCCGTGATAAAGGTTTCGACCTCAATGACTTCAGAACGCTTTGAAGGCAGTGTATTAAATAACGTGAATGTGATTTCTTGCTCAGTTTGCAGTCGAATAGCAATGAGACGCATGTGTAAGTCCACAAGATTCTCGGCGATTTCCTTTGCCTGCTTGTAGCGGAAGAAGACATCTTGATTCGTCGTGTCGCTATTGCAGCCGCCAATGCTGTCATGCGCTGCATTTTCAAACATGAGGTACCAAATATCACGAACCGTATCATGCGGATAGTCGTGTCCGAGTGAATAGCTAATCGTTAGGATAGGCTCCATCACATTGACGAGATAGTTTTCAATTTGATTGTTTAAGATTTTTAAATCAGCTCGTGTTGAAAAAATAGATTTATGAATCCGCATATGCTTCGCATGAATGAGCTCTCCTTCTAATGTCTCAAAAGAAGTCCGCTCTTTTTTCACTGCTGCAATGTAATCTTCTAAACTGCTGATTTGATAGTGGTGCTCGTCAAGTTCATTGGCTTTTTCTAATAAGTCAGGCAGGTTTTTGCGGATCGGTGCCTGGTCAAAGCCATTTGGGAAATAAACATTCTTTGTGGTTGCCTTTGCTTGCAGCGCACCAATTTTTTCAGATAAAAAGGCTTGTAAGTCCGCATCCTTTTCAGGAATATTTCCACCGTAGTAGTAGCCAAATGGCAGGTTCACAGCAAAGACTTCACTGCCGTCGGCACCTTGCCAATTGAATTCAGTGTGATTCGTCATATGGTCTGAAACACCGCGCCAAAAAGCTGTATCCACAATGCCGAATCCACGGTAAATTTGAGGCATTTGCGCGGATTGACCGAAGGAATCAGGGACATAGCCGACTTTCATCACATGACCGAACTGCTGACAGCGTTCAATCCCATATTGCAGGTTCCGTACAATCGATTCACCTGAAATGACGAGCTGGTCGGTTTGGGTATACCATGGGCCGATGATGAGACGTTTGGCTGTGACGAGCTTTTTGATTCTATTCTCATCCTCAGGGCGCCATTTCAGGTAATCATCCAATAAGGATGCCTGTGCATCGAGCATGAAGTAATGGAACCTTTCATCTGTTTCAAGGGTGTCTAAAATGTCCATTACGCTTTTCATTAAGTAGATACGGGATCGGGAGGTGGTGAAATACCATTCCCGGTCCCAGTGAGTATGTGGAATCACATGTACATTGACAGTCATTGATCAACGACACCTTTCTATGTTCAAATTATCCTTCTAGCACAAGGTCAAAATCGTCTTCTTCTTTCTGCTTCTGGTCATGTTCTGGCGTTTTTGGCTCTTTTTTCTCAGAGAAATTCACAAGCAGGTTGGCGCCAATACCGATGACGAGTGCGCCAGTGAGGGCTCCGATTAAATAAGCCCACCAGTTTCCGACTGAGAAGAAGCCGTATAGCCCGCCAATTGGCGGCATGATGTCATGAACACCTAATAATGCAGCGACCCCGCTTCCAGCAGCACACGCGACAACATTGAGCGGAATCAATTTCAAAGGATTGACAAGGGTAAAAGGAATCGCCCCTTCCGTAATACCGATAATGCCCATCACAAGCCCGCCTCGTCCGGCTTCTCTAAAGGTTGGAGAGAAGTTGCGTTTTCGAATCAATGTCGCAAGCCCGTATCCAAGCGGCGGAATGACAATCGCAATATTGACGAGAATGGCAGGGAGGTAGACGCCTGACAGGAAGAGTGCGTTACCAGCCATCCAAGCAGATTTATTCACTGGTCCGCCAAGATCAAACCCAATCATCGCACCTAGAATGAGAGCGAGTGCGAGTGTGCTTGTGCCGTCAGCGACCATACCTTTAATCCATTCAATTAATGCCGTGTTCAAAGCGCCTAATGGACCGCCCAGCAGAACGGACATGAGAAGCCCGGTTAAGCCAACGGTTATAAGCGGTAAGATGAGCAGAGGAACGAGTCCGGCCGCGGAGCCTTGAATTTGAATTTTTCGTTTTACAAAAAGAGCGACATATCCTGCGAAGAAGCCTGCAATGACGGCACCGATAAATCCAGCATTCGTTGAGCTGGCAAGGGCACCACCGATGAAGCCGGCCGCAAGACCTGATTTATCCGCAATCGAATAGGCGATAAATCCAGCGAGCAGGACGTTCATTAAGCCAATGCCTGTCCAGCCAACCTGCTCCATTAAATAGGCGCCGTGTAAAATGCCGCCAGCATCCTTATAGGCGTTTAAATCTGAAACACCAAATCCTAATCCGACTAGTTTTGCTAAACCAACGATAAGGGAGGCACCGATGATCACAGGAAGAATATAAGAAATACCGGTCATGAGATGGCCTTCAATGACTTTTAATTTTGCTTTCATTTTGCTTTGCTCCTTTCTATATGGCATTGCTCACGTTTATTAAGATTCAGATTTTTTCTTTTCAACAAGTGCTACGGCTTTTGTGATGATTTGCTCGGCATTTTTTAAGGCGCGTCCAATCTCGACACGTACTGTGGGAATGCCTGAGAAACGTTCCGCATCGTTGATATGCTGATTTGATGCAATGATACAAAGGTCTGCCTGCTTTGCTTCCTCTGCTGTAATGCCATTTACCTGTCCCATAATCCCTTGCTGCTCAATTTTGATCTCGTGACCGAGCTGTTTACCCGCATTCTCTAATGCCATTGCTGCCATTGGTGTATGAGCTAACCCTGCTGGACATGAAGTGACACCGACAATTTTCATTGTGTAATCCCCTCTTTCAATTGTTGTTCAATGACTTCGTAATAATAGTCAGCGGTTTGACCTGGTTGTATCTTTTCGATGAAAGCCGGTTCCATGAGGCTTGTCGCAATTCCTGACAGTAATTTCAAGTGTGTGACATTTGCTTCTTCTAATGGAACGAGCAGTGTAAATAAATAGCTTGTGGGCAAATCGTCGAAGCTTCCCCATTCAATAGGTTGTTCTAACTCTAAAAATAGAAGTGAAGCCGTTTGTACAGCGGAGCTTTTTGTATGAGGAATGGCGAAGCCTTGCTGAAGTCCTGTTGAGACTTCGTCTTCGCGAGTCAACAAATCGGATAATAACCCCGCCTGATCGTTTGTAATCTGAAGGTCTTCAGCTTTCTCGGCAATGTATTGTAAAATCTCATTCTTTGATCGTCCGTTTACTTGTGTGAAAACATGATCATTTTGGAACAAGCTGATCCCTTCTCTCTTGTTTGTTAAGCGCTTACAATTTGATTGTAATGTACTTTTCGGCATGGTTAAATAGAATCATTTTCCGTTTGAAATGGCAAAAAGTTTATGAAGCTATCTGTCATACTTTCTGGATATCTCAAATCCTAGATTAAAACGAGTTTAATTATGTAAAAAACAGATTCTACTAAATGTATTTCTGTGATATTCTTCCAAGGTATTATAAAAGATAAGGGGGTCTTTTCATGTTCAAAAAGCAGGTCAAATCCTGTGTGATCGTACTCATGGCCATCATTCTCTGTATGGCGGTATTTCCTGGATACGAGGCAGCAGCTGTCAGTAAAGGAACAAATGTCAATGAAGCCATTGGGTTAAAAAATGGTGAAGTCATCTCAGGGACATTACAGAATGAAATGGAAGAGTCATGGTACCAAATCACGCCATCTGCACAAGAGGTGGCAAAAGATACACATATGAAAATTTCTGTCAAAAGTAAACAAGTGTTATCCGTATCGGTCTATCCAAGTAAAGACAGAGCGATGAAGGATGACACTTATTCGAGATACCGTGTGGACACTGCAAGTGGAGAGACAGAGATCGACTTCCCGCATGCATGGTCAGGTCCTTATTTTGTCAAAGTGCTCTATTTAGGGTCGGAGGAAGACAGCCGTGATGAGGAAGAGGATGCGGCCTATACAATTGGGTATAAAGGAGCTAACCTTCCGCCTTCTGAACCCGTTTTCCCTGAAGACGATGAGCCTGACATCATTATTATTGAGAAAAAGTACGGGCGCGAAATTCTCCAATCGATGCGTACAATTGAAGATAAACGTTTTAATGAAACACCAAATGGTCAGAAGCTGAGTCGCCTGCTCCAAAAGACAAAGCCATTTCTCAAATCGAAGCTCATCAAACAAAAAAATGAGCAGCAAAAGGTATACAATCATCTGCTTACATTAAAGACACTGCTAAATGACGTAGAGAAAAATGGTGCATTTAGTGGTCATATCGTGACAGAGAAAGAACAACAGGCGATCCGTTCTCTTTTTGATATGCTCAAAGGAGCAAGTCCTGCCTATTTGAAGAAGGAATTAGAAGCAGTGAGTCAAAATATTGGAATCGATCAGCTTGAAGGAAAATCGATCGGTTATGTATTAGAAAAGCAAAAGCTTGTAAAAGAAGAGAAAGTGAAGACGAATAAGATCATTTTTAAATTAAAGGATGGCCAAACGCTTCAATCTGCGAAAAAGAAGATGAAAAGCTATGGAATCCAAGAAAACCGCGTGACATCGCAGTCAGTAAGTCCTTTGTTTAAAGGAATGTATGTCTATGATGTGCCAGCAGGGCAAGAATCAGCTGGAAAGACTTTAAAAGCAGGCAAAGCTGTGATCAAAAGCACTGCGAGAAAGCTGTCCAGCATGCCGAATGTTGAATTTGCAGAGCCTGTTCAAACGTATCGTGCACTGAGCAATGATGTGCAGTATGGATACCAGTGGCCACTGAAAAACAGTGCGCAAAACAGCGGGAAAAAAGGCGCTGATGTGAAGTTTGAACAAATGAATACACTGATTGGCACAAGCAAAATGAAGCAAACATTGATTGCAGTTGTGGATACAGGTGTAGACAGTCGTTTGACTGATTTAAGCGGGACTGTTCGTACGGACTTAGGTGCGAATCTCATTGGACGAAACAAAGATGCGATTGATGACAATGGACACGGTACGCATGTTGCCGGCATTATTGCCGCAAAAGCCGATAATCATTACTCCATGGCAGGTCTCAATCAACATACGGGCATCATTCCGGTGAAGGTGCTGGATGCCTATGGCTTTGGAGATACAGAGCATACTGCACTTGGAATCAAGCATGCAGTGGATAAAGGCGCAAAGGTCATCAACATGAGCCTTGGCGGCTACTACAGCAGGGTGATTGAATATGCAATGAACTACGCGGCTCAAAGAAATGTACTAGTGGTCGTCGCGAGTGGAAATGATGGCGTTCCAGAAATGGGCTATCCTGCGACATCAAAGTACGCAATGGCCATTGGTGCAAGCAACCGTATGGATATTGCCGCTGAATTCTCAAGCTACGGTAAAGGACTGAGCATGTCTGCACCAGGATCTGATATTCCCAGCTTAATGCCGGATGGGAATGTCTCATACCTGAGCGGGACATCAATGGCGACACCATATGTGGCAGCGGCAGCAGGATTACTGCTTTCTAAAAATCCATCCTTGAAGCCAAATCAAGTAAGGAATATCTTGCAAAGCACAGCAGATAAGATCTCCTTTACATCTGTTGATGGAAAAGATGACGTTTTCTATGATGAAAACGATGAGCCAATTGTCGATCCGAAAATTCCAGGTATTGATTGGATGACAGGACATGGCAGACTGAATGCATTTGCTGCTTTAAGTGCTGTCGAACTGAATGCATCTGTGAGCAAAGTGGAGGATCAGCATCAAAAGGTGACAGGTAAAGCAAAGGCAGGCGCTGCTATTTCTGTGTATAGAGGCAAAACCCTGCTTGGAAAAGGCACAGCAGGCAAAAATGGAACTTTTAGTGTGAAGATCAAGCATCAGAACAAAAACAAAGTCCTTCACATTAAGATTTCAAAAGGAAAGGCCGCTACAACGCTCAAAACAGTCGTCAAAAAAGGCAAAGCACCAGCTAAGCCGAAAGTGGGCAAAGTAACGGTCAAAAGTAAAACGGTCAAAGGGACTGCGGGTGCAGGATTGACCATTAAAGTGAAAAACAAATCAAAGAAAGTCATCAAAATGGTGAAAACGAATAACAAGGGCGCATTTACTGCCCAAATAAAATCGCAAAAAGCCAAAACAGTCTTGTATGTGACCGCTTCTGATGTGAGAAAAAGAGAAAGCAAAGCGGTGAAGGTTGTTGTTGTGAAAAAGTAAGAGAAGAACTTCCCTTTCTAAAAAAGGGAAGTTTCAACGTGTAGACAAACCCTCGCATTCGTTGTCAGGGCTGTGCTCCGGTGCTCACGAATGTCAAATTCGCTCCGCTCCGGTGCTCGTCCTTCCTAGACTGCAAAGGTTTTCTATCACGCTGAAAAGAAGACAAAGGGCTAAAATAAAGATCATTTTAGCCCTTTGTCAACAATCTGGAACTTCCCTTTCTAAAAAAGGGAAGTTCTTTTGTTTGTTACTGGAAAAATACCAATTAATGTTGATAGTAATATAGTAGGAAAAAAAGGAGGATTTATCGATGAAAAAAATGATGTTTGCTTTCTTTCTATCATTGCTTCTCGTATTCCCAACCTTTGCACATGCAGAGGAAACAGGAGCAGTACCAGCATCTGTACAAGTAACTAGTGTCGCAGCAGCAGATAGTGGAATGGTGAATTACGGCTCTGGCAGTAAATATCGAGTGGGCTCTTATTATCCAGCTACGTTTAAAGGAACATTAAAGGATGCGAGCGGAAATCTGATGGCTAATCAGCCAATCCAGCTTTATTTTGAAGCAGCGATCAAATCATTGGCTCAAACAGCGACAGGCACAACAGACGAGAATGGACAATTTTCACTAACGATTCAAGTTCCTTCAGGTGCAGGCTACCGTACATACAATAATGCAGGCTGGTCGACACATTACTACGATATTGTTCCGGTGACGTTCACTTCAAACGACATCAAGCTATCTTCAAATGTCACAAGTGTGTACCATTTGGCATATACATTACGTAACTAATTTGCTGATGGAGACGACTTGGCTGGAGCTTGTCGTTTTTTTCATAGAAAAAAGGATGTCTCATTTGACATCCTTTTCTTTTTGTTAGCAAACCTGCTGGGCGGCAACCGAAAGAGTCGATAAACAAACACTCATCAGCCGTTACTCCCAGATTCGATCGAGCGTTTAACTTTTAATCCTGAGCTTTGATGGATAAGAACTTTCACACTTGAACGTTGATCCTTGAACGTTCAGCTTTGAGCTTTTATCAAGGATCATCCAAAGATGATCAGATGAGGAGGGAATGACCTTTCCCTCGGAGGTGTTTAGTTCTATCGATTTTCGGCTCACTAACAAAATCAATTAATCGATCTGTATTTTCGTCAGTGTATTGCTTTCAGACAAGGAAAAATCAACTTCCATTTGAAAATCCTCAATTTCGTTCGAAAGCTTTTCAATCTTCACTCGAAGACGAAGCGGGTCGATGATCGTTGCCTCATTTTCAGCGAGGAACGACTTGACGATCTCTTGGTTGGCAGCCGCTTGTGTTTTTCCGTCTTTCCCAAACAAGGTTTCTAAATGCTGGTCGAGCCTCTTTTTCACATCTTCATTGGTTTGTTCTACTTTGTCTACTAGTTCTGTGTACACCTTTTTCAATTTCCGTAAATAACGAATATCGTATTCGATCGACGTCTTCCGTTCAATCGCTTCTGCCACTGTCATGCTGACACCCGCTACATCAATTGTTGTGGTCGCATTCGACACAACAATGGCTGATTTGATGGCATTCCGGCGTTTGATTAATGCTTGAATCGATTGGTCATCAGCCTTCGCCTTTTTTTCGATTTCTTCTTGATTTTGAAACCCGTGCTGTATATGTTTCCCGATCATCAATCCACCAAGTACGGCTTCATCAACGGTTCGGTTGATTCTCTTATCTAACATTTTCAGTTCACTTAATGCTCTTGTAATGGTCATTTCCATATTAGTGACAACTCCCTTGGTTCATCCTGAAAATCATAGATTCCTATCATATACCAATGTGTGTTTCTTTTGCTAGCGATATCCTTTTTTGTCAAGTTGTTTATACTTTAAAAAAACCTGGTGCTATACACCAGGTTCTTCTCGTTTTTTCTGAATCCAAGCTGTCACATAATAGGCAGCATAGCAGAGCGCGATGAAAGGAATGCCGCAGATGAGGGCAATCCGCTGATTTGGATCAAAGGCAATACCGATGACAGATGCAAAACACAGGAGGAAGGCAGCAATTGGAACCACTGGATAGAGCGGGGTTCGAAAGGAAAGATCATGGAGCTGTCCGCCTTCCTGCAAAAAACGTTTCCGAAACATAAACTGTGAGGCAGCAATCCCCATCCACACGATTACAACGGCCAGTCCAGAGATCGAAACAAGGACAAGGTATACCGTTTCGGGTGCGATGACACTTGATAACAAAGAAAGAATACCGCCGATCATACTTAAAACCAGTGCATTCAAAGGAATTCCTTTTGATGTCAGCTTCGCTAGTTTCTTAGGCAGTGTCCGTTCCTCAGAAAGAGACCAGAGCATACGGGATGACGCGTATAGTCCTGAGTTTGCGGCAGATAAGATCGCCGTCAAAATGACAAAATTCATGAAATCTGCGGCATACGGAATCCCGATTCGATCAAACACCACAACAAATGGACTTTTGATCACCCCGGCTTCTTCCACTGGGATCAAGCCGGCTAAGACCACGATCGTTCCAACGAAAAACAGGACAAGACGCAGTACGGTTGTGCGAATCGCTCTTGGAATGGTCTCGTCAGGATTGACGCTTTCACCCGCAGCAATCCCAATTAACTCCGTACCTGAAAAAGCAAAATTGACGGCCAGCATCGTCATTAAAATTGGTAAAAAGCCGTTTGGGAAAAGTCCGCCTTCTCCAGTGAAGTTAGAAAAGAATGGAGCGGCCTCACCGCCCTTTAATGGAATCAAGCCAAACATCGCAGCTCCGCCAAGGATAATAAAGAGAATAATAGCCATTACTTTAATGCTGGAAAACCAAAATTCCGATTCTGCAAAGAACTTAACTGTAAAAGCATTGAGTAAAAAGATGAGAAGAGCAAAAACGCCGCTCCACATCCAAACCGATGTGTCTGGGAACCAGCGCTGCATTAAAAGGCCTGCCGCTGTAAATTCCGAACCGAGTGCCACTGTCCATGTCAGCCAGTAGAGCCAAGCGACTGTATAGCCTGTGCCGGGTCCAATGTATTTTGTTGCATACGTATGAAAGGCCCCTGTAACCGGCATTGCGACAGACAGCTCGCCTAAACAGAGCATCACGAGGTACACAATTAATGCCCCGACAAGATAGGCAAGAATCGTTCCTGCGGGTCCTGCCTGATTGATGGTATACCCAGAGCTTAAAAAGAGCCCTGTTCCAATAACGCCGCCTAGAGAAAGCATGAACAGGTGGCGGCTCGTCATTTTTCGTTGATATTGTTGTGACTGATCTTTTGCTTGTTCCATGTCTTCCCGCCCTTTTGCTTAGAAGTATGTGTGATGATTCGTGGTGCTATGATGTGGTTTGTTTTAAGATGTCCGTGATATCTTCTGGGGTCGTCCGGCAGCAGCCGCCGATGATATGCGCGCCGTCTTTGTACCATTGATGCGCACATTCACCAAATGTATGCTGAGATGTATCCCCGCTCCATACCTTTTCTTCAGGATCATATAATTCTCCTGAGTTTGGATACACGACAATCGGCTTGCTCGTCCCCTTTTTCATCTCTTGAATGAGAGAAGAGATAAATTGCGGCGGCGTACAGTTTACACCAACAGCAGCGATCTGTTCATAAGGTTCCAATGCTTGTACACATTCTCTGAGCAAATCACCTTCACTAATGTGAAGATCGTCCTTTGCGCTGAATGTGATCCAAGCAGATACACCCCTGAATTCATTTTGCAGCAGCTTTGCGATAGCCGTTGCTTCAATCAGACAAGGGATCGTTTCACATGCAAGAATGTCTGCACCAGCTTCTACTAATGCCTGAATTCTTGGTCTGTGAAAATCAATGAGTGCCTGCTCCGTGAGTCCGTAATTTCCCTTATATTCTGAACCATCAGACAAATAAGCACCGAATGGCCCCACAGATCCTGCGACAAATGGTTTTGTCCGCCCTTTACGATGCGCTTCATCCTGCCAAAAAAGATCGCGTGCCTCTTTTGCTAAAGTGACAGATCGTTTCATTAGTTCAATGGCTTCTTCTTTTGTATAGCCTTTTTCAGCGAAGCCATCAATCGTTGTTTGGTAGCTCGCTGTTGTGGCACAGTCAGCTCCGGCTTGGAAGTAATCCAAGTGTACTTGCTGAATCAATTCTGGCTGTTCAATGAGTATTTTGGCTGACCATAAACGATCGTTTAAATCGCAGCCCTTTCGTTCAAGCTCCGTTGCAAGTGCACCGTCTAAAACCAAAGGTGCGTGAGGCTGTAAACGGCTTTGAATAGGATTCATCGGAATCGAACACCCTCCTTTTTAGTTGGAAATGATGGATATGATATGAGGCAGTAGTTTAAATGACTAAAGTGTTTTTGTCAAGGAGAGGAAAAAGCATGATATCGCGGAAAAACCTTGAAAACATGCGGGTTTCGGTGCATAAACATGCAGTCAAAATAATAGAAAACCAAGTCATTGACAGCCTCTAAAAAGAGATATATATTATGGAAAGGTTCATTTCAGAAAGCTTCATCAAAAGGCGCTGTCTTTTGATTTTTATTTTGTCCAACGACTGTCTTCTTTCGTGCAGAAAGAGGGTTTTTTATATGCTTAGAAAAGGAGGAAAGAAGAAATTGAAAAAATGTGTAAAAGATTTGGCTATGATTCTGATTGGTTCTTTTTTATTTGCTGCAGCAGTGAACATGTTTGTCATTCCACTTGAATTTGGTGAAGGCGGTGTAACGGGGCTGTCCATCATTTTCTATTATTTGTTTGAAATTGCACCATGGCTGACGAACCTGGTGTTTAATGCCATCCTGCTGCTTGTGGGGTATAAATATTTGGACAAGAAGACGACGATTTATACTGTGGTTGCCGTCGCAAGTAACTCCCTATTTTTACACCTGACCACAACATGGGTCGTGAATGTACATGAATTGATCATTGGAGCGATTTTCGCAGGAATTATCATCGGTATTGGAATTGGTCTTGTGCTAAGAGCAGGCGGTACAACGGCGGGTTCTGCCATACTCGGAAGAATTGCCAACAAGTATTTAGACTGGAACGTGAGCTATGCCATCTTGTTCTTTGATCTGATCGTCGTATTTGCTTCCTACTTTATTATTGGTGCGGAAAAATTAATGTTCACCATTGTGATGCTGTACGTGGCAACAAAGGTGATGGACTTTGTGATAGAAGGGCTTAACACGAAAAAGGCAGTAACGATTATTTCTTCATGCAAAGATGATATTGCTGAAGAAATCAATCACACTTTGGATCGAGGCGTGACGATTTTAAACGGACGCGGTCATTATTCAAAGGAATCGAAGGAGATTCTCTACGCAGTCATTCAAAAGCAAGAGCTCATGCGCCTAAAGAAAATTATCAAGAAAATTGATCGAGACGCATTCGTTGTTGTCCATGACGTGCGTGATGTGTTCGGAGAAGGATTTGTGAATATATAAACCTGAAAAGACCTTAACCGGGTCTTTTTTTATGCTCTATACCTCTTGTCACATTATACTATGTATTGTATAGTATAAATGGTTAGGAGTTGTAATCATGAATGCACAATTAAAAAAAGGTTTGCTGGAATTCTGTGTACTGGCGGTATTAAAGAAAGGCGATTCCTATGGTTATCAAATTATTAAAGATATGTCCCATTGTATTGAGATTTCAGAATCGACATTATATCCGATATTAAAGCGATTAGAGCAAAACAACTATGTGGAGACCTATTCCCAGGAACATAACAGTCGATTAAGAAAGTACTACCGAATGACAAATAGCGGCCGTGAGCATATGGCGCAGTTTTTAGCGGAATGGGATCAAGTGATGGCGATTTACGACTTTATTTCTGGAGGACAGGGCAATGAATAAAAAAGAATTTTTAGCCAGCTTAGAGAAGCACCTGCATCGTCTAGGCGAAAAAGAAAGTGATCGGTTCATCGAATATTACGATGAAATGATCGAGGATTATCAGGAAGATGGCTACAGCGAACAGGAAGCTGTTCATCAAGTGGGTCAGCCTTCAATCATCGCTGAGGGGATTATGAAGGAACAAGGAATCAAAACTGCTCAGGTGCCGACGTTCGGAGAAAAAGCTACAAGGCTTTCCATTCTCATTTTGGGCTTTCCGTTATGGGGAAGTATTTTAGCAACGGTCATTCTGCTGATTCTTTCTGTCTATATGGTGGTTTGGTGCGTTCCGCTCGTCACAGGTGCATTGACGCTCACTGGTCTGCTCGGAGGTTTTTGGAGCATCATTGGTTCTCCATTTATTTTTCAGGACGGTTTGCATGTGGTGGTGACGCAGGTTGGAGTGGGTATTCTTCTATTAGGTGTCGGATTATTATGCGGCATTGCCACGGTGTATTTGACAAAGTTATTTGTGCAAATGACTGTTCAAACCACTAAGGCATTCATGGGAATGTTTAGAAAGAAGGTCGTGAGAATATGAACGTGAATGAATTCAAAAAGCAATGCTTTAAATGGGGCATGATCTTCACAGTTGTAGGAGGCATTGTAACGGCGATTGGGTTTGGGCTATCAGGTTTTGATCCAGACGCATATCACACAAAAAACGAGAACAACGTGTTCCGCACCATCAATTGGTAGCAACGCGCTATAATGAACTAAAAAAACCCGCTTATGCGGGTCTTTTTGTTGCTCGGGCCACAAAGAAGAAATAACAGCAAAGTGCACCTAGGTCACAAAGCATAATGATCAGGCCCATTGGAAAGGCTGTTTGGCTTCCCGCTAGTCCGACAAGAGGTGTCATGCATGCGCCTAGCAGCATTTGTGCCACCCCTATAAGGGCAGCTGCACTTCCTGCATGCGCTCCGTGATGCTGCATCGCAAGAGACGGCGCGGACGTACCGACAATTCCGACGCTTGAGACAACAAAAAACAATGGAATGAGAATGCCATACAATCCTGCATCAATGGAGATCATCAAAAATAAGGTGACGCCGCCTAAGGCAGCTGTCAGCAATCCAATGCGAAGAACTTTCTCTTCGCCGATTTTTACAGCGACACGGGCAAATACTTGTCCAGCCGTGATGATGCCAAGACTGTTCACCGCAAAGGCAGCACTAAATCCTTGTGGAGAAAGGTGGAAAAGATCCTGGAGCACAAACGGTGAGCCAGAAATATAGGCAAACATCGCTGCGAATACAAGACCCTGCGAGAGGGCATACCCAACAAAGAGACGATCACTCGCTAAAATTTTCATGGCACCAACAATCTGTTGAAAGCCCCCAGTCTGTCTGCGCTCCACAGGTAAACTTTCTTGTAGTGAAAAAATGGATCTCAGCAGCATCAAGGCCCCGAGAATTCCTAGTAGAACAAATACACCCTGCCATGTTGTAAAGCGTAAAATCTGTCCGCCCACAATAGGTGCCGCTGCCGGAGCAACCCCGTTGACCAACATCAGCAGTGCAAAGAATTTCGTCATTTCTGATCCTTCATAATGATCTCGCACAATGGCTCGTGCAATGACAATGCCAGCTGAACCAGCGAGCCCTTGAATCAATCTTAAGAGGATGAACATCCAAATCGATGTGACCACCGTACATAAAAGTGATGAGGCTATAAAAATGATTAAGCCGATCATCAGCGGTTTTCTTCTGCCGATCGTATCACTAATAGGACCTGCAATCAGCTGTCCAAGCGCCAGTCCAATAAGACAAGCCATAAGACTTAATTGGGACAAAGCCGTGCTTGCTTCAAAATCACGCGCAATATTAGGCAAAGCAGGTAAATACATATCCATTGCAAGCGGTGCAAGGGCTGTTAAAGACCCAAGCAATGCAGCAAGGAGAAATCGATTTTTTTTCGATTCTTGGGGATAAGATAAAGAACTCATATGATCACTACACTCCTCGTATACTTCCTCAAAACAGCATAATGAATCAAGCGTTCCTTTTCAATGGAAATTTTCAAAGATGATTCCGTGCAAAATGATTGATCTTTCGAATGAGACTCTTTACATTGAATGAGTAGAGAAAAGAACAAGGTCATCGACATGCAGTATTTGCATGATACGTATATCTAGCAATAAACAACAGGAGGTGCTGACATGAAGCAGCAAGAGCTGATCATTCGTCAAGCAGTCAAAGAAGATCATGAAGCGATCAGGCATGTACTAATCAAATCCTATTCACAGTATGAGCCTCAATTTACAGAGGAAGGCTGGCAAAATTATTCTGCTGCGCTTGCAGCAGCTGTAGATAATCCGAACATGGAGCTGATGCTTGTGGCGGAGCTTGAAGGCAAGGTCGTGGGGACGCTTCAAATGTTCCGGTCATCAGAGCAAGCGTATGACAAACCCGAAATGGGCATTACATCAGCCATCGTCCGGTTTTTAGGAGTAGATCCCGATGTTAGAGGAAAAGGAATTGCAGAGTCATTGTTACGTAAAAGTATTGAACTTACGCAATCATGGGGCGAAAATGTCCTGTATCTTCATACATCTGATAAAATGCAGGCTGCCATTCGTCTATATGAAAGAATGGGCTTTGAGCGTGCACTAGATAAAGAATTTGTGAATCAAAATGGGACGCATGTCAAGAGCTATCAATATGTTATCCAAAAAGAACAGCCGGCTGGTTCATCACATCACTCGTAATAAAAGGAAGAGCAAGTCCTTCAGGGACAGCTCTTCCTTTTTTCAATTTACGCCCACAGTACAAGCGCCCAATATGATACCCCCCACGAAATTAAACCGAACATGAAAAAGAATTTTAATACGCGTTCGTAAAGGGACAGCTTTCGTTCTCTCTTCGTTTTCACCAGCCGCCAATAAAAGGCATAGCTGCATAAAAAGAGGATGATTTGTCCAAGCTCTGTAAGGTTTTCAAGAATCGTGATTCCGTTCATTTATTTCACCTCATCATAGGTCTTCCATAAGTAAATGCAGCAACCCTTTATTTCTTCAAAAAAAATCGGTGTATACTGGAAAGAGAGAAACTAGATGCAGAGGGAGTTGTGACATGTTGTTTTCGCTACATGCGGATCGTTGGGATGAAGTAATCGAGAGGAAAATCAAATACTATCAGAAGGTCGTGGAACATACTTGTCAGCTGTTAGACGCACAGGAGCAGCAGGCTGTGCTGTTTCACAAGATCGAAGACACGTTTACGATGAGGGCAGGTGATGGTGCTCTGACCATTCCAAAAGGGAGCTATACGACCGCCTATTATTGGAAGGATCGACCCTACAATATTTACTACTGGAGGGATGATCAAGGGAAGGAACTTGGGTCTTATTTTAATATTGTGGGGAATACATGGTTCAACGGCCAGCTGGTCATATTTGAAGACCTCATTATTGATCTTCTCGTTCTGCCCAATGGTCATTTCTTTGTGTTGGATGAAGATGAATTGCCGGAGAGTTTAGCGGCTTTTGAACAAGGTTCAGTGCGCCGGGCATTAGAGGGTGTGATGGCTTCGTTAGAAAGCATACTCGTTCAAGTGAGGGCAGATGCCGAAGGAAAATATCATCACAGCTTGTTTGAGCCGATGTTGAAATAGAAAAAACGATTCCTTTCAGGCGAGGAATCGTTTTTTTCTGTCAAACCTTGATACGGTTTAATCGTTTCTGTAAGTTGGTTTTCGTTTTGGAAGCTTTTAGCTGTTTGACAGCGGTTTGAGCCGCTGCTTTTGTTTTCTTTGTCCGTTTGGCTTCCGCTTTTTTGACCTTTTGTTTGGCGTCTGTCACTTTCTTTTGATAGGCGACCTGTTTTTTGACTTTGTCGAGCCGGTTTTGCAGGCTTGTTTTTTCTTTGCCTTTGTTTAGCTTTTTGATAGCCGTTTGGGCGCTTTTAATGGCGCCTTGTGTTTTGTTTTTTTCGGCTGTTTGAACCTTTGAACGTGCGGAACGGATATCAATGGTTCCTTGTACCTTTTTCACCCGTTCGGTGAGTGCTGTTTTTTGTTTACTTGCAGTGAGTCGGCCAATTCTCGTTTTGGCTTGATTGACATCTGCCTGCTTTTTAGATGTTTCGGCTGTTTTGACAGCGCTGGTCGCAGCCTTTACAAAGGTGGACTGCGGTATATATTGCACGCGGCCATAGCCGAATTGTGGATCCTTTCCTTTTGCGCCAAGATCCACTGTATAGCTGCGCAATAAGGTGCGAAGCTGTGCATTTGTTTTCTTCGGATGAAGCTGCTTCAACAGCGCCAGCATCCCTGTGACATGCGGTGCAGCTTGTGATGTACCCGTTGCATACCAATATTCATTTTTTAAATAAGTGCTGATGACGTTCTCGCCAGGGGCAGAAAATTCGATGCCTTTCCCTGTATTTGAGATAGACGCGAGTTTGTCTTTGTCAGTGGTTGCGGAAACAGCAATGACGCTATTGTAAGCGGCAGGGTAGCTGATATGATTCTTCTTCCCATCATTTCCGCTTGCAGCGACCACAAGCAGTCCTTTTTTGTATGCTTCATCCACTGCTGAACGCAAGATGGGGATATTGTCTTCAAAACCTAGACTTAAATTCATAATATCCATCTTATTGCTAATGGCCCAATCGATGCCTCGAAGCAGACTGTACAGGTCGCCTTCTCCCTTTTTATCTAACACTTTCACAGCATACAGCTTCGCGCCAGAAGCGACGCCGACTGTGCCGTAATCGTTATTGATCGCACCAATCGTGCCCGCGACATGTGTGCCGTGTCCTTCATCATCTTTATAGGAAGATGTGTAGTTCACAAATGATTTACCGCCCGATACCTTTAAATCCTCATGTGGAAAAATACCAGTATCTAAAACGGCTACTTTCACATTTTTACCTGTGACGCCTTCTTTGATCGCTTTCTTTATATTCAGCTTTTGCAGGTTGTAAGATTTTTGAACCAATGCATCCTGATTCGTAGCGGCAGCAGTTTTTTTCATGGTAGAAGAAGCGAGTTTGACCTTTACGTTTTTTGACACATATGCAATGTTTGGGTCTTTTTTGAGTGAAGTGACGGCTTGTTCATCTGCTGTCACAGCGACAGCGGGAAGATGTATGTACTGTGCGTTCACTTTTTCACTTTCTTCAATAGCCGTTTGCTTTCCTTTTTGGTTTTTATAGACGATGATGACATCTGTTTCTTTTGGCGGTGCAGCTGCCTGCGAATGGTAAGGCAAGGCAGTTGTCAACGCAAGAAGAAACGCGATGACTACGACGATTTTCTTTTTCAAGGCGATAGCCCCTTGCATACGATGACCTCCGTCTTTTTTTCTCTATTATATCGGAGAAATGAGAAGGATGGTTAGAAGAATCATATTGTTTGTCAGAAAGTTTTTTTACAAGTAACCTGAAATTGAAATTCATACAAATCTAGTAGACAATAGAGAGATCATAATAAGAGAAAGTAGGACATGCTGATGAACGTAAAAGAGTATATGACGTATGATGCGGCTGGCTTGGCAGCACTTGTACGGAATAAGCAGGTAACGCCAGACGAGCTTGTACAGGCTGCATTTGCTAGATTGAATGAGGTCAATCCTGAACTAAATGCGGTGATTCAGACAAGACAAGATCAAGTATTAAAAGAAATCAAGACATTACATACGAATCAGCCGTTTGCGGGCGTTCCATTTGTACTGAAAAATATATCGCAGGGGATGGAAAATGAACCGCTGACAGCAGGTGCTGCATTGTTAAAGGATGTAAAGGCAAAAACGGACTCCCACTTTGTCCATCGATTGAAGCAGGCTGGATTTCTCATGATGGGGCATACAAACACACCAGAATTCGGTTTAAGGAATGTAACAGAACCTTCTTTACATGGTCCAACGAGGAACCCTTGGAATCCTGACTATTCCCCTGGCGGTTCAAGCGGCGGGACGGCAGCAGCTGTTGCAAGCGGCATCGTACCGGCTGGTGGAGCAAGTGATGGCGGTGGTTCCATTCGGATTCCAGCATCCTTTACAGGTTTGTTCGGTCTCAAGCCAACGAGAGGAAGAACGCCGGTAGGACCAGGCGCAGGAAGGCAGTGGCAAGGGGCTTCCATTGATTTTACACTCACAAAAACAGTTCGGGACAGTGCAGCTCTTCTTGATCTGCTTCAAGTCATTCAGCCTGAAGCGGCTTTCCAAACGCCGTTATACGACGGCAGCTATCAAGAAGATCTAGTGAAACGTACATCTTCTATGCGAATTGCTTACAGTATAGAATCTCCAGTAGGTACGAAGGTTAGTGAGGAAGCGAAGCAGGCGGTTCAGCAAACAGTGAAATGGCTGAGTGATCAAGGGCACCAAGTAGAAGAAGCGAAGCCGGCAATTGACGGGATCCATCTGATGCAGCAATACTACGTCATGAACAGCGGAGAAATGTCTGCATTATTCACGTCCTTGGCTCGTTCATTAGGACGTCCAGTCAATCCGGAGGAAACGGACATCGTCGCATGGGTGCTGGCGGAGGCTGGCAAGAATGTGACCGCTGCTGCTTATACAGAAAGTCTTGATGCGTGGGATATGGCGGCTGCACAAATGGCATCATTTCATCAAACGTACGATCTCTTTGTGACACCCGCTACTGCCTATTCAGCTCCAAAGGTTGGTGAGCTGATGCATTCGAAAGAGGAAATCACTGAACTTTTACGTGTGTCATCCCTCTCAATGCAAGCGCAGCAGGATCTTATTTATGACATGTTCTTAAAGAGTCTGACCTACACACCATTTACACAGCTTGCCAACTTAACGGGTCAGCCTTCTATGAGTGTTCCTGTTCATCTCACTGAAGCGGGCATGCCTTTAGGGGTACAGGTGACAGCACCAAAGGGAAAAGAGGACTGGCTGCTTCGGCTTGCAGCAGAAATGGAGACATCCTCGATTTGGAAAGGAACAAATCAAATCATACGTTGAAACACATTTGTCTATGGAGGGAAAGGAGTGTCACACGTGAGTACGAAGGATAGAATTATTCAAACGGCTGCACTTCTTTTACGCAAACAGGGGTATCATGCGACAGGATTGAATCAAATCATTAGAGAGAGCGGCACGCCTAAAGGATCTCTTTATTATTACTTTCCAAACGGAAAAGAAGAGCTGGCCATAGCAGCCGTTGAATATATTAGTCAAAAGGTCATCGATCGAATTGAAGAAAGCTTTGCCTATTCGGATGACCCTTATATCGCCATTGAAAGTTTTATGACAAACATCATTCGGGGATTTATGGAGCAAGAAAGTGAAAGAGGGATTCCGATTGTCTTGCTGGCGGCAGAATCCAAGCCAGAACATACGCAGCTTCATGCTGCATGCAAACAAGAAATGATCCGCTGGCAAGAGCTTGTGAAAGAAAAGCTAATGAACAGCGGATATGAAGAAAACAAAGCGGATGAGCTGGCTTCTCTCCTTCATTCAATGGTGATTGGGGGTCTATCGATGACCACAGCACTCAAACAAACGACCCCGTTAGAACACGTAAAGTGTTACCTTAGACACTTATTTATGCGAGAAGAGTAAAATCTCTCGCATATTGTCTATCTATTATATCAATTGGTCTATATAATAAAGATAGTCAATTAGTCATGAGGAGTGATGGGATGTCGGAGCAACCGCAATCAATCAAGCAATCCGAAGATACCTATTTTTATACCGTGTCTGGTTCAGGGAAGCTGTATGGGCTTGAAAATCAGCTTGTTCATGTGCTGGCAGAAGCAAATCAAACGAATCAGCTGTTTGAGCTTGTCTTAATCACAGGTGGGAAAGGGGCTTATTTTCCACTTCATTGTCATGAGCACTTATTTGAAACCATTTTCGTGCTGGAAGGAAAGCTTGAAGTGATACTGGACGGTAAAAAATATATGGTCACAGCCTTCGATTATATTCATATCCCGCCTAAAACGATTCATGGCTACAGAATGCATAGTCACAAAACAAGGTTTATTTCATATACGTTGGGCGGACAAATGACAGATGTGTATCAGCAAATTGGGAAGAGGCTTCAGCAGAACGAATGGCTGATGACTGATCATGCTTTCGTTGCAGCCAGCTTTGAACAAGCTGAAAAAGAAAGCGATCTCATATTGATGCATGGTATCCGGCAGCTATCAAATACAACCAAGCCCTCCGTTTTATTTCATAGTCAGCTCCCTCAGGCGGTGCAGCCCTATGTATTAGAGGCTGGTGAAGGGAAGCAATATATCGTGGATGGTCAGCTTCATGAGCTGATCGCAACAACAGAAACAACTGGAGGCGGGTTCAGTCATTTTGTGATTGAAGGCGCGAAGGGAAAGTATTTTCCTCCGCATTATCATCAAGTACATACAGAAGCACTCTATTGCGTTGAAGGAAAAATGAACCTTCAATTGAACGGAGAGGATATTTGCCTGATGCCGGGTGATTTTGCCTATATACCGCCGGATACGATTCATTCTTATGAATTCGTTTCCCATTCTAATAAATTTTTGCTTTTACTGCTCCCTGGAAAGATTGAGCAGTTGTATGAGCAGTTTGAAGAATCACAAAGCCCGAGTATATGTCCTTATTTTATTCAAGAAGGGAACTTGATGATCGATCGAGAGACTTCATCTCAATATGATTTGGTTTTTGTCGAAAAAGGATAAATATGTAACGCGTTACACATGATTGAATAAGCGCCTGTCGAACCTATCGACGGGCCTTTCTTATTTTTTGGCTCCTCCTTATAAATCTCTCATTTGATGAATGAACCATTCATTCAAGGTGAAGCTATGTACAGATGATTTTCGCTAAAGGAGGAAATGCATGTGAGAGCTGTTACTTATCAAGGAAAAAATAGCATTGCTGTGAAGAAAGTAGATGCGCCATCTATTCAAGATCGGGAAGATGTGATCATACGAATTACATCAACAGCAATTTGTGGATCTGATTTACATTTGTATCAGGGGAACTTCCCGCTTCCAATCGGCTATGTGATTGGGCATGAGCCAATGGGGATTGTGGAGGAAGTTGGACCGGATGTCACGGCAGTAAAAAAGGGAGATCGTGTCGTTATTCCATTTACCGTTGCATGTGGTCAATGCCAATATTGTCATCATCACTTAGAAAGCCAATGCGACAACTCAAACCCGCACTACGATTCGGGTGGGCTTTTTGGATATAGTGAGAAATATGGGAATTATCCTGGAGGACAGGCAGAGTATTTACGCGTGCCTTTTGGAAATTACACCCCGTTTAAGATCCCAGATGATTGTGAGCTGGAGGATGAACAATTACTGTTCTTATCGGATGTTCTTCCAACTGCCTATTGGAGCGTGGAGCACGCAGGTGTGAAAAAAGGTGATACGGTCATTGTGTTAGGCTGTGGACCTGTTGGGTTAATGGCGCAGCAATTTGCATGGCAAAAAGGGGCAGAACGTGTGATTGCGGTCGATTACATTGATTACCGTCTGCGACATGCAAAACGGATGAGCGGCGTAGAAGTATTTGATTTTACAGAAGATCCCGACATGGGAGAAACGTTAAAGGAGCTCACCAAGGGTGGAGCCGATGTTGTGATTGATTGTGTGGGAATGGACGGGAAGAAGTCACCGCTTGAAAAAATTGAGCAGAAACTCAAGCTGCAAGGCGGAACGATTGGACCCATTCAAATTGCCACAAAAGCCGTCCGCAAATGTGGGACAGTGCAGATGACTGGTGTGTACGGCGGCCTATACAATATGTTCCCATTAGGTGCCTTTTTCGCAAGAAACGTCACCCTGAAAATGGGACAGGCTCCGGCGAGAGGCTACATGTCAAAGCTCTATCAAAAAGTGACAACCGGTGAAATTGATCCTAGAGCGATCATCACACATCAATTGCCATTAGATGATGCCGCTCATGCGTATCACATATTTAATGAAAAAAAGGATGATTGTATAAAGGTCATCTTAAAGCCATAAAAAAAGGCTTAGTAGTATTCCTAAGCCTTTAATGTGTGCTCGTCCATCATTTTTTCGATTAATTCAAAAAATGTTCTTTTATCTTCTTCTGAAAGATGGTTGAACAGCTGATTGACAAGCAGCTGGCGGTTGTCGATCATTTGTTTTGCGATTTGTTCACCTGATTCAGAGAGTGTAATCCATACAGTACGGCGGTCATTATTATTTCGAGAGCGGATAATCAGCCCTTCATCTTCTAAGTGATTGAGAGCGGTTGTTGTTGCAGAGGGAGATAATGAAACTTCCTGCAGAATATTTTTCACAGTACATGTTTGATGGCGATAAATGATGCGTAAAATAAACCCTTTCACATTCGTGACGTTTTTCGGGATGTTCTCTTCATCTATTTGCTTCGTCGCCTTTAAATACTTTGTCAGCGCATGGTCTAATAAACTTGCCTCTAGCTCGAAATGTTGCATTCTCCATACCTCTTTTCCTATTGCGTTCGCATTTTCCGATCAATTACTAGGTCTATCTTATCATAATAGTTATCATCATTTAAACCAAAATGGAAGACGGCTATAAAATTACCTATATTATCAATTAATATAAAGAACAATTCCAAAATGAAATGATTTTACTTTCAGCTGGTTTTATTTTAGAATGTGAATGAGATAAAATCTGCCAACCCCATTCACTGGAAATTGGCTATTGTAAATCAAACGTTTGGAGATGAAGATATTGAATACTTTACAGGCATTACTTAACGACAGAATGGAACGCTCTTCACAAATTGAAGCGGTAACTGGCGGGGGTGTGTCTTATACATTTGAAGAATATGCAAAACGCATTGACCAGCTCGCTCATTACTTATATCAAAAGGGGATTCGAAAAGGAGACCGCGTTTGCTTTATTTGTCAAAACCATCATCACTTTTCAACGATTATGCTGGCAGCCATCAAAGCAGGTGCAGTCGCAGTTCCGCTTAGCTGGCAGCTTACTTCTTTTGAGCTGGAAGGTATTTTGAAAAAAGCAGAGCCAAAGGCTTTATTTTTTGACCGTGAATTCCGTGACATCATTGCGGCAGTGAATGTGTCTTTAGAAGATTGTCTGATGGTGGAATCCGGTGCCAATGCGAAAACAACCCAGCTGTTTGAAGACATTTTGGCTTCAAATGATGGAAGTCATCTTGCTGATGAGGTATCAGAAGAGGATTTAGCGATGATTTTATTCACTTCTGGAACAACGGGCAATCCAAAGGGCTGTATGGTCGGGCATGGACGAATTTATCAATTTTTAACAAGACATGGGAATCGAGGATTTGATCTGAAAGGAAAACGGTACTTGGCGAGTCATCCGCTGTATCATATGAGTTCAATTAATCATCTGATCGCAGCTGCGATTGAAGGGTATACGCTTGTCTTCTTACATGATGCAACACCGAAACGCATTTTAGAAACGATTGAGAAAGAAAGAATTACGTTCATGATGGCTTTCCCATCAGCTTACACGTACATGCTAGAAGAAATGAAACGCGGTTCGTACGATCTCTCATCTTTTGAAATTGCGATTTCTGGCGGTACGAAGGTGCCGGTACGCTTAATTAAAGATTACAAAGAAGCAGGCATTCAGATGATGCATGGCTATGGAAGTACGGAAGCATGGATTGTCAGTGCGTGGCATCCAGCGATGGGTGAGGATAAAATGGGCTCTGCCGGTAAAGTGGATGCGGATGTAGATGTGAAAATCGTGCATCCTGAGACAGAGGAGACATTGCCAGCAGGAGAAATTGGCGAAGTCGTCATGAGAAGTCCATTTTATTTCCTAGGCTACTATCATCAGCCTGACGCTACTGAGAAGGTGCTGAAAGATGGCTGGTTCCATATGGGGGATGCAGGCTATCTAGATGAAGACGGTTTTCTTTTCATTACTGGCAGATACAAAGATGTGATTCTGTACGGCGGGGATAATATCTATCCTGACCAAGTAGAAGAGGTCATTGATCAAATTCCAGGTGTGATTGAATCAGCTGTCATCGGGGTACCAGACGAATTATATGGTGAAGTGCCAAGTGCGTATATCGTAAAAGACGATTCCGTCGATTTTTGCGAAGAAGATGTGGTGAACTATTGCCAGGAACGTTTGGCAGATTACAAAGTGCCCTCCATTCATTTCACACAGGAGCTGCCAAAAAACAAGCTTGGTAAAATCATGAAGAAAGATTTACGTGAATTGGTTGTGAATGCGTAGTACCTATTCTGCTATAATGAAATTTGAATGATTTTTTGTTTTTCTAACGTTTTGGAGGGAAAGGGTTTGCGACATATTCTTCGTAAGAAACACATTCACGATTTGTTAGAACAGAGCAGGCAGCAAAAGGTAAAGAGAACGCTGGGCGGGCTCGATCTCACGCTCCTTGGTATAGGGGCTGTGATCGGCACGGGGGTCATGGTGTTAACCGGAATTACAGCGGCTAAGGATGCAGGACCGGCTGTCATTTTCTCCTTTGCCATTGCAGCGATTGTGTGCAGTTTGGCAGCACTTTGCTATGCAGAAATGGCTTCAGCGCTGCCTGTATTCGGCAGTGCGTACATTTATTCATATACAACGATGGGAGAGCTTGTCGGTCATCTGATGGGATGGACTTTATTGTCCGTTTATATGCTGACTGCTTCAGCTGTCGCCAGTGGCTGGTCGAGTTATTTCAACAGCTTGCTTGAGGGGTTTGGAATTTCGATCCCCCATCAATTTTTAGCGGGACCAGAACAAGGCGGATACATGAATCTGCCAGCCATTATCATTGCTTTACTGATTGCGTGGATCTTATCTAGAGGAACGAAGGAAAGTAAAAAATTCAATAATATCATGGTGTTTGTGAAACTTGGTATTATTGTTCTTTTCATTGTAGTAGGCGGGTTTTATGTACAGCCAGCTAATTGGCAGCCGTTCATGCCGTTTGGTGCAGAAGGCGTCATTGCCGGTGCTGCTGCTGTGTTTTTTGCCTTTTTAGGATTTGATGCGATTTCTGCTTCTGCGGAAGAGGTAAAAAATCCGCAGCGGAACCTGCCGATTGGCATTATCGGCTCATTACTCATTTGCACGATCATTTACATTGTCGTTTGTTTGATCATGACAGGTATGGTGCACTATACAAAACTGAATGTCACAGAGGCTATGTCCTATGTGCTGCAAAGTGTACATCAAAATAGCGTAGCCGGTATTATTTCTGTCGGTGCGGTCATTGGATTGATGGCTGTGATTTTCGCCAATAATTATGCAGCAACTAGAATTGCTTATGCGATGGGACGAGACGGACTTTTGCCTAAAGTATTTTCGAAAACAAACAAAAGTGATACGCCTGTTGCAAGCATATGGATGATTGGCGGAATGACAGCTGTTATTTCAGGGTTTATTGATTTAAAGGACCTGTCCAACTTAGCGAATATCGGTGCTTTATTGACGTTTGCGATGGTGAGTTTATCTGTGCTCATTTTGAGAAAGACACATCAACAGCTTGAGAGGGGATTCCGGGTTCCATTTGTGCCGGTCTTGCCGATTATCTCAATGGGCTGCTGCTTGTTCCTTATGCTCAACTTACCAGGCCGGACGTGGCTTTACTTTGGTGTTTGGCTGTTAATCGGTGTCGTCATGTACGCAGCGTATTCAAATAAACATAGTGAATTAGCGAAAGCTTCATGAGAAAAAGGTGCAAATCCGTTGACGATTTGTGCCTTTTTTCATACGATTTGGGATAAGCTATAAAAGAGAAGATGGACGGAACAAGAGGAGGATGAAGGGTATGATTAGCGTTAGTCCTTATATTGTGGTAGACGATGTGAAGGAATCTCTTCAATATTATCAAGGAATTTTTGGCGGAGATATTCATATTTTAAATGAACATCAAGACCGTGTGCTGCATGCGGAACTGCACCTTGGAGAATCGCTGCTCCACTTTTCAGATACGTTTGGCCGCACACCAAAGCCCGAGAATCTCAGATTGATTATGCAGTTTGACAATGAAGAAGAACTAAAGGCAGTATATGAAGCGCTAGAAGCTGACGGAGATGTACTGGTCGAATTACAGGATACGTTCTTTGGTGCACTTCACGGACAAGTACAGGACCGCAAAAATGGGTTGATATGGGTGCTGAATTATATGAAATAGATGAAGACAAAGAGCTAAATAAAGATCATGCAATGATATAAAAATAAAAAATGATTGTGGACACAGCAACCTCAAAAAACAATTCCCTTATATTTACCTTAAATCTATTGGATATCCAATTAATGTAATATAATATATAATTTGTTATTCAATTGAATTTCTAATAAACTATAAGGAGTATTGGACTTGATCAAAAAAATAATTTCCACACTACTAGCACTATCTGTATTTACTTTTGTTTTACAAGCACCAGCAAAGGCAACAGAAAACGAAAATATTGTGATTAACCCAAATGATTTAGTATCCTCTGAAGGAGAAATAAATCATGATCAAATTGCAGAAACAAAATTTGCAATTCCGATTCCTTTCTTCTTTATTCCAGGATTAGGACAAGTCGCAGTATTAGCAACTGGGGCTGTCATTGTAGGTTGTATGATATTTTCTTCAAACTCTTGGGAAGCTCAAGTTGTTAAACATCACAAAATGACAGCAAATGAATTCATCTCAAAAAACAGAAAAGGAAAAATAAGAGGTGAATTTCCAACAGAATATCTAAATAAAACCATTGATCAAATTAATAAAGATGCAAAAAAGGGTATCAAAAAAGCAAGAACAGCTAAAAAACTTTTAACTGATCACAGATTTAAAAAGAAAAAATAATTAAAAGGTGATAAATCTATGTATGATCTCTTTTCAGCAAAATTATTGTTTGAATCCATACCGTCTCCCAAAGTTAGACCTGATAAGATATTTGAAGAAAGAATCGTATTAATCAAAGCAAAAGATCAAGATGAAGTTAAAAAAATTATAGAAAAAAGTTTTCCAGAAGAAACATTTGGAAATGGGGATTACGGACAAACAACAAAAAAATTAGTAGCAATCCTAGATATATTTGAACTTGTAGACAATTTAGAAGAAGAACCACTTCACTTAAGTGAAGTGTATTGTCGTTATCTTTCATTTGATGAAGAAATATCTCCAAAAGAAGCAATAGAAAAATATTCTCTAGATAAATAAAAATCGTAAAAAAAGCAGACTGATTAGAGTCTGCTTTTTTAGTTATTTAGTCATTTAGCACAAATACATATCTTCTCTGTTTCTTTCGCAAAAAGCACCAATTCGCTGTTCAAGGATCCTTGGTCAAAATTCTAAGACCTTCACTATTGTGAAGGTTTTTTTGGGAGTGTTTTTATTTTCTGAAAAATGTAAAATATGCTATGTTGGAAGAATAAAAGAACAAGGAGAAGGGTGGCAAAGGGATGGAGCAAATTGAATTTCAATCGATCCAAACAAATGGTGTAACACTTCACACAGCAATGGCTGGACCTGAGGATGGCCCGCTGCTTGTACTGCTGCACGGGTTTCCTGAGTTCTGGTACGGCTGGAAGAACCAAATCATGCCCCTCGCTGAGGCAGGCTATCGTGTCGTCGTTCCTGATCAAAGGGGCTACCATCTAAGTGATAAGCCAGAAGGAATCGAATCCTACGTATTAGATCAACTGAGAGATGATATCGTAGGGCTGATTAAGACGCTTAGTCCGAATCAAAAGGCGATTGTGGGAGGTCATGATTGGGGAGGAGCTGTTGCTTGGCATTTGGCATCCACACGTTCTCAATATGTAGAGAAATTAATCATTGTCAACATGCCGCATCCGCGGGTCATGATGAAGGTTCTTCCGTTTTATCCCCCGCAGTGGAAGAAGAGCTCCTATATCGCTTTCTTTCAGCTTCCGAATGTGCCAGAGGCAGCACTTCAGGAAAATCACTTTCAAAAGCTGGATGAAGCCATTGGATTGACTGCAAGACCACATTTGTTCACGAAGGAAGATGTATTAAGCTACAAGCTGGCTTGGACGCAGCCAGGTGCCATGACCTCAATGCTGAATTGGTACCGCGCCATCAAAAAGGGCGGCTTTGAAAAGCCGATATCAAAACGCATTTTAGTACCTGTTCGCATGATCTGGGGGATGGAGGACAAGTTTTTAAGCAGAAAGCTGGCGAAGGAAACGATGAAGATTTGCCCAAATGGTCAGCTGATTTTTGTCGATGATGCTTCTCATTGGATCAATCATGAAAAGCCAGAAGTGGTGAACAAACTCATACTCGAATTTTTGAACTAAAGAAAAAAGCTCTGATCAGAGGACCAGAGCTTTTTTTATTTATCCGATTTGATTCTTTTTCAACGAAGCAGGTTCGTCGTCCCAGCATTCAATTTTCTCATTGTTTGGAACGGCATTTTTATAGAAGACAGGGTCCTTGCCTTCTTTTTTCTGTCTCGTATAATCCTTCAATGCTGCAAAGGCGACCTTAGACAGCATGGTAATGGCGATGAGGTTGACGATGACCATGAGTCCCATGAAGAGATCGGCTAGACCCCAAACGAGAGGAACAGTTGCAACTGCACCGAAAAGAACCATTCCAATAACGGCAATTCGATAGATGTTAAGCCAAATTTTGTTGGCACCAAGGAATTCAATGTTCGTTTCACCATAGTAATAGTTACCGATCAATGTACTAAAGGCGAATAGGAAAATCATGATAGCAAGGAATCCAGAGGCCCATGGCCCAATGTGCTGACTGAGTGAAGCCTGTGTTAATTCAATTCCTTGCAGGTTCGTTGTTTTGTACGCATCAGAGAATAGGACAAGGAAGGCTGTGCTCGTACAAATAATTAACGTATCTGTTAATACGCCAAATGCCTGGATTAACCCTTGTTTTACAGGGTGACTTGTCACGGCTGTTGCTGCTGCGTTAGGTGCACTACCCATACCAGCCTCATTCGAGAAGAGACCGCGTTTAATCCCTTGTAATAATGCCCCGCCTAGTGTTCCGCCAGCGAACTGTTCAAACCCGAAGGCATGTTTCACAATCGTACTGATGACACCAGGAAGTTCAGTGATATTTGTCACAATAACAAAGAATGCAATTCCGATATAAGCTAGAGCCAGTACAACGACAATGTATTCAGAAGCTTTTGCAATGGCTTGGATTCCCTTGAAAATGATTGCTGCAAAAATAACAGCCATTACAATACCGACTGTTAAACGGTCTAATCCAAAGGAGTTTTCAAAAGCGACGGTGATCGTATTTGATTGAACCGCATTAAAGACGATTCCAAAAGAAATTGTAATTAGGATCGCAAATAAAATTCCCATCCAGCGCTTGTTTAACCCTTTTTCCATGTAATAAGCAGGTCCACCGCGGAATCCTGTTTTATCTTTCACTTTATACACTTGGGCTAATGTACTTTCAACAAAGCTTGAGGCAGAACCGATAATGGCTACGATCCACATCCAAAAAATTGCCCCAGGTCCACCAATTGCAATGGCGATAGCAATCCCTGTGATATTCCCTGTTCCTACACGTGCCGCCATACTGATGGCAAATGCTTGGAACGGTGATATCCCCTCTTTTTCTTTTCTTCCTTCTTTCAGGACACGCACCATTTCTTTAATCATTCTCACTTGCAGGAAGCGAGTTCTATATGTGAAGTAGACCCCTACTCCAAGTAACAGAGCAATCACAATATAAGTCCAAATAAAATCATTTGTATTTGTTAAATAAGATAGCAAAGCTTTTTCGTTCATAACATCACCTCTTCGAATTCATGACTGTTCATTTTAAAAAATACTGAGATCCCACTCTTTGGCGAGCTTTTTCAGCATCATGACACCGGTAATACTATTTCCGCAATCGTCAATGGCGGGACCATAAATACCGATTCCGCAGCCTGTCTGAAATGGGAATTCTCTTCTTGCGCTTGGCGGAACGCAAGCCATAATTCCTCCAGACACACCACTTTTGGCTGGAACGCCTACGAAAGCAGCAAAATTACCAGATGCATTATACATGCCGCATGTCAGCATCAATGCCTTTGTTAGTCTTGCGATATCCTTTGGTATGACTTGGACCTGTTTAAAGGGATGGTAGCCATCACTTGAAATAATCAGTCCAATCAAGGCGATGTCCTCTGTTGTGACCTCGATGGAACATTGCTTTAAATACACTTCTAATGTCTCTTCGACATCTGATTCTAAGTAATTGGTTTCTTTTAAGTAATAAGCAAGAGCACGGTTGCGGTGCGCAGTTGCCCATTCTGATTGATAAACCTCTTCATTAACAGATGGACGCTTTCCTATTAAGTTTTCGATTAAATCGAAAATATATGCTAGCTTTTCTGTAGAAGTCTTTCCGGGAAGGATGGAGGATACGGTAATAGCTCCAGCATTAATCATTGGATTAAAGGGCTTCCCCGGTTTATGCATCTCAAGGCGGTAGATGGAATTAAATGCATCACCAGTTGGCTCTACATCTACCCGGTCCAAGACGTATGGTACGCCTCTTCCTAAACAGGCAGCTATAAAGCTGATGACTTTTGAGATACTTTGTAGGGTAAAGGGAACGTCCCAATCACCGTAACGTACAGATGATCCATCTGAGCCTATCACGCTGATACCAAGTTGAGAGGAATTCACTTTTCCGAGTGCTGGAATGTAGCCAGCATTCTGCCCGTTTTTGTAATACGGACGTATTTCTTCTGCCCATTGATCAACAGAAGACTGGCATGCGTGTTGTGTATTATTAGAAATTGCTGTTTTCATACGATTCCTCCAATCAAAAATCAAAAAGTACCCTATTGAATTGGCGGATGACAAAAAATGCGATCAAATAGGCACGAAAACATGTTACACATCTTCAAAGAACTTGTCATGCGCTGCTTGTACCACTCCTTTACACCTAAATATATGTTGAAATGAAGGCTTTGGCGGCGAAAAAACAAAAAGGGTTTTTAGTGAAAATTCAGAAAACGCTTACATATAGTTTCACTAAAATTGTTCATTCAATTTATCTTGGAAACTACACAATCTGACGAAAATCTACAGAAAAACTTACAAATAAAAATCTGTTTGTCGATCATTGTCTAAACAATTCCCATTATTGTAGACAATCACGAAAACGCTGAATAGCTGAAAGGTCACCATGCCGCCTCGGAGAATAGTTATAAAAAAGGATTTTGGGGATAGAAGGATTCGTAAAAATTATTTTATTGTACATTGTGAAGAAAAGAGTCTCCTTGTATACTGTGGCTATGCAAACAGGGGAAGGGATGTCAGTCATTTGAGTTTAAACCAGCTTGTTAAAAAAGACGCATTCATTTTAATTTTTATGGTAGTTATTGTGCCGCTTGCAGGAGAACTGAAGTTTTATCCTGTGAATGAGACGTTCCGGATCAGCTTTGGGGCACCTGCGTTTTTCTTTTGTTTATTACTCTTAAGGAAATCTAGACCATTCTTGCCTGGGTTTTTAACAGGCGCAGCCATTGTGCTTTTTCGAGTAGGCTTAGATCTGATTCAGCATAATGCTGATCTCGCTGCATCATTTTATCAGCAATTCCCAAGTTTCTTCTTCTATTTTACATATGCTTTCCTGTTTTTTGCCGTCCGTACGGGACGTTTTAAACAGCGCTCTATTTTTATTGGGATCATTGGTCTCATGATCGAATTAGTAGCTGATTTTGTTGAGCTGTTTGTACAATTTTTAGTGTTTGATACGACGATGACATTATCAAAGCTGAGTGATATGTTTCTCATTGCGTTTGCTCACAGCTTTGTGGTGATCAGCTTTTTTAATATGATGAAGCTGTACGAGGCACAATCAAGAGAGAAGCAGATCATGAAACAAAATGAGCATATGATGATGGTCATTTCAAATTTATATGAAGAAACGGTTCATTTAAAGAAAACGTTAAAACATACAGAGCATATTACGCAAGAATCATACAGACTTTATCGTCTGCTGCATGAACACGAAGCAGGCAAGAAAGTGAGTCAGGAGCTGTTGAAGCTCGCAGGAGAAATCCATGAAGTGAAAAAGGACAATCAGCGTATTTATGCTGGTCTTTCGAAGCTAATTTCTAAGGAAAATATGCAAGACTATATGAAGGCTGAAGAGCTAGTTCAGATTGTCATCCGCATTCAAGAGAAATATGCGTTATCTCTAGGAAAAAACATCTCTTTTACATCTGATATAAGGGGCATTCATTTGCATGATTACCATGTGTTCATTTTCTTATCGCTGATTAATAATTTAATGGCAAATGCGGTTGAAGCCATAAAGGATACTGGAATGATCTCACTCGTATTAAAAGGAAGTCATGATAAAATAGAGATTCGGATTGAAGATGATGGCCCGGGGATTCCTGAAAAAATGAGAGAAATTGTATTTGATCCAGGCTATACTTCTAAATTTGATGCATATGGAACACCATCAACTGGGATTGGATTATCCTATGTGAAAGAGCTGGTTAAAGAGCTTGGCGGTCAAATTAAAATCGAACAAAGAGAAACAAAGGGAACAGCTTTTCAGCTAATCCTTCCTATACAAAATTTAATACAGAGAGGGTGAGTGTATGCGGTTTTTCATTGCAGATGATGATCGTGCAATACGCTCGATTTTAGGACAAATCATTGAGGATGAAGATTTGGGAGAGGTCGTGGATGAAGCCGATGACGGAGTTGGATTAGAAGCCCATTCATTGAACCTAAAAAAAATAGACATCCTTCTGATTGACCTTTTAATGCCTGCTAGAGACGGCATTCAAACGATTCGTCATATTCACCCTGAATTCAAAGGTAAAATCATGATGATTTCCCAAGTAGAGGCGAAAGAGATGATGGCAGAAGCCTATGAATTAGGGATCGAATATTATATTCATAAACCTGTCAATCGAATTGAGATCGTCAGTGTGATTCGAAAAGTCATGGAGCGGATCAAGCTGGAGAAATCGATATATGATATTCAAGCTTCCCTTCGCCATGTGCTGCCGTTAGAGCCTGTAATTTCTCATGATACGACGGGCGCTGGGTCGAAGAAAAGGACGATGAAAGAGGCAGGGGAATTCCTCTTATCCGAACTAGGAATTGTCGGAGAGAGCGGTTCTAAGGATTTACTAGAGATCCTGATCTACTTACATGAAACACAGTCAGCCAATTCTCATGAGGTCAATTTCCCGCCGCTAAAGCAACTCTTTATCAAAACAGCGGAGAGGAAGCTGGATGATGGGGCAACCGATGTCGAAGTGATGAGAGAAGTGAAAGCAGCAGAGCAGCGGATTAGACGCGCTATTCATCATTCCTTGAATCATTTTGCTTCACTAGGATTAACAGATTTCTCGAATCCTAAGTTTGAGCACTATGCGTCGAAGTTTTTTGACTTTACCGATGTCAGCCAAAGAATGAAAGAAATGCAGAAGACCTCTTCATCCGCAGGATCGACAGGCAGAGTCAATACGAAGAAGTTTGTTCAAATCTTTTATTTTGAAGCAAAGCAGTTATTTGAAGGAATGAGCTGAAGAAAATCTGTTGGAATGATTGGAGAAAATAAACAGAAAAAGACTGCTATTCCTATGATCTGTCGTGATCTTCATGTATCTTTGTTATTTAACTGATCATTCTGATTTTTCTTTTTTCTTGAAAATAAAACTCTCCTGTGCAATCGTTTGTTAAAATAGTGAGGTTAGACTAGAATGTCGGAGGTTTTATTTTGGGAAAAATTAAACGAAATGCGCTCTGCCCATGCGGAAGCGGAAAAAAATATAAACATTGCTGTGGTCAAAAGTCAGGCGGAGAACAAACGTCTGAGCTTGTGTTTAAGGAAGCTGTACAAGTTCAAAAGGATTTAATGAATTATGCTTTCTCTAAGCATCAGAGAGCCATTAATCAATTCATTAATGAGTTTTCTTTCCTTGCAGATATGGATAAAGAAACGCAACAAATTTCAGTTTTCCATTTAAGTGTATGGGGCATTTTCTTCCGTCCATTAACGGATCAGAAAGAAACCATCTTCCAAGAATTCCTGACAAAGAAAGCAGAGGATATTACCCGTCCGAAAACAAAACAAGTGGTTCAATCATGGACAGACATGGAACCATCTTTGCTTTTATTAAATGAAAAAACGGACGAGTCTCTTTACTTTGAGAATATGGTGACAGCTGAGAAGGTTGAAGTAGATGTAAAACCGGATCAAACAGTCTTGCCTGAAAAAGGAAGTATCGTGCTTGGATTCCCTGTTCAATTTGAAGAAAAAGCAGAGTTTTTCATTCAATATACGATGTTTGCAAAAGAGTTTACAGATACGCTTCTTCTTCAAGTTCGTCAGCTTGTTGAAGCATATGAGGCAAATGGAGGAACGCGCAGCACATTTATGAGAGAATCATTCCCTGACGTGCTGAAGTGCATGTTTGCGAAGCAAGAAGTAGAAGAATCAGAAACATCTGCTCAAACAGAAGGCGATACAGGTCTAACAGCAGATCGCATGGACTGGGCAAGTGATGTTCAGCTGGAAACAGCTAAGCTGATTGAAGACGGAATGAAGGAACACGGGGACCAAAGCCTGACTGATGGCGCTTTAACTGTGTGGAAAGCCTATTGTGATCAGAAATCACCTGTGATCCGTAAAGCAGCATCATTTGCTGCGGGAATCGAATATTACATTCATTCACTTGCAAGCGATGCCCCGCTTTCTCAAGCGCAAATAGCGAAAAAGTATGGCATTAGTGCGTCTACTGTATCGAGCCGTTTTAAAGATATTGAAAAAGCGGTGAAAGAAGAGCAAGAGGCGACTGTATAACATTAAAAAAAGACGCGGCACCTTCATGGGCCAGCGTCTTTTTTTAGTTCATAATTATCTCGTTTTAATAAACCCGCTCATGTACTGCGATGTATTATAATCGTTGAGGTCAATTTTCCACTGACCATCCCCATTACGTTTCATTTTCACTTCGTATTCAGCTGGGCTGGAGACTGGGGGAAGCTTCTCGAATTCAGACGCGTACATGTCTAAGCTTTTCTTATACAATTCTTCTTTAGAGCGGATCTTGCCGTTGTAAAACTCGTCTCTTTGCTTGTCTAGCTTGTCTTTTAAGTTAGAAGCATCAATGCCTGTTACTTGAGCGACAACCTTCGCCTCGTCATCAGAGATGGTTTTCACACTTGTTTCTACTTTGGCTTTATCCTTCATGGTGTTTTGAATGCGTTTATACATAGACAGAATATCACGGTCACTTACTTCATTTCCGTACATGCCGGCACTTCTTTTGAAGTCTTTCACAAACATGTCGTGGTATTTATTGACGACATCCGATTGGTTGTCACCTGTTAAATCGGCAAATTGATCGTTCTTTTTGTCAAAGACAATCATATCGGTATAAGCGGATAGCGCCTTTGCAGGGTTATCCAGCTTTTTCGCTGTATCAAGTATTTTGTTTCCATCTAGGTTGATTTCGATCGAATCACTGTTTTTCTTGATGCTGTCTTGGTACACGAACTGATATTTTTTCCCTTTGTCTACTAGGAAATAAAGAGCACCTGATTGTGATTTGCCTTTGTTCAATGAACCGAGGTCAAGGCGGTCTTTACTGCCGTAAAATTTTAAATCAGATACTTTGGCATCGTCCTGATAAAGGGAGAAGTCAGAGCTATATAATGAAAGAGCTTTGTCACCTTTGTTTGTAATCGTCAAGTTGACTTTTAGCACCAATTCATTGTCTCTTAGCGTAGTTGTTGAGTCTTCTGGTAACGTATATTCGTAGCTATTGACTTTTACCTCTGCTGTTTTTGTTGATTTTTGATCAGCGTTGCTTGATTTGGCTGAGCTCTGGCAGGCTGCAGAGATGATCATCACGAATGAAATCATGAGGAGTGCACTTATTTTTTTTAGATTCACAGTTGATGCTCCTTTGCTTTTCTTTCGTCATTTCATTCCCGCTATCTGACTATGAAAAAAGAAACAGATAGGATGGTATATTCGGGTGTTACAGGGGAAAATCTCCTTATGACGATTTGCACTTTTCATTCTATCGAAATTCGATCATGATGAGGAATAGGTTTTATTCCCTATCTTTGAAAGAAATTTACACAAACATCTTTAATAAAAGGAATTTTGTAAGTCTAATATACTAGTTAATAAGAATTAATTTATAGATTTATCATGGGTTTTAAATGTTTTTTAGGTAAAAATCTTGAAGTGAATGTGTTAATGCTTTCAGAGAGATGACTATACGTCCCTTCATTTTTTCAGCGTCTACCTGCTATGTTAATTTTCAGAGAGCAGGATACTTGAATGTTGAAAAGGATTCATGGGAAAATAAGGATGATTAAGCGGATAAGGGAGATGAGCTTTTGAAAAAGGTAACGCTTGGACGAACTGATTTACAGGTGAATCCGATAGGGCTTGGTACGAATGCGGTAGGTGGACATAATTTGTTCCCGAACCTGAGTGAAGATGCCGGACGGGAGCTTGTGGAGACGGCTCTTGATCAAGGTGTCAATTTCTTAGATTCTGCTTTTATTTATGGGCTGGGCCGTTCAGAGGAATTGATCGGTGAGATCATTGCCAAAAGAGGCGGCAGAGAAAACCTTGTCCTTGCGACAAAGGGGGCTCATAAAGAAGTAAACGGACAAATTGAACTGGATAACAGCCGGGACTTTTTAAGAGAGCAGGTCGAAAATAGCCTGAAACGACTGCAAACAGATTATATTGATTTATACTATATGCATTTCCCAGACGGCCGGACGCCGCTGGAAGAAGTAGCAGGCACATTAAAGGAATTGAAGGATGAAGGAAAAATCAGGGCAATTGGTGCATCAAACCTTGATTTTGAACAGCTTCAAGCCTTTAATCGAGATGGCTACTTAGACGTGCTTCAGTCGGAGTATTCTCTGCTGAAACGTGAGGCAGAGCAGGATCTTCTCCCATACTGTGTCGAGCATCGTATTTCCTTTATTCCTTATTTCCCATTGGCGTCAGGCCTGTTGACTGGGAAATTTACGAAGGATGCGACATTTGATGATATTCGAGCAAAAGACCCGCTTTTCCAAGGTGAGGCGTTCCTTCAAAACCTCGAAAAAGTGGACAAGCTGAAGGCAATTGCACAATCAAAGAACGCTGAAACGGCACACGTCGCACTGGCTTGGCTTTTAGCGCAGGACGGCATCGATGCCATCATTCCAGGTGCAAAACGAGCTGAGCAAGTTCTGCAAAACTTAAAAACAAACGATGTTCAATTAACAAAAGAGGAAATCAATCAAATTGACCACATTTTCTCTTAATAAAAAAAAGGTGCCTAGCTGCACCTTTTTTTTATGACATCGTGAGGGGGATTTTGATGACGAGCCGCAAATTTGGAGAACGGTAAGTGAAATCAAGTGTACCGTCTGCCTTTTCAACAAGCTGATGAATGATATACGTCCCCATTCCTTGATGATCGCCGCCTTTTGTCGAGCGCCCATAGGTTTTGAACAAATGGTCTAACACGTGTTTTTCCATTCCTTTTGTGCTGTTCTCACAATGGATTAAAAAGAGTCCGCTCCGAATAGAGGTCGTGATTGAGATGCTTCCCTCGTTCCCGGCTTGCTTCGCTTCAATCGCCGCATCTAGGGCATTATCAAGCAGGTTGCCAGTAAAACTAACCTGATCCGCCTTAGAAAACGGAAGCGATGAAAAAGGTGCTTGAAGGTCTAGTGAAAGGGCAATGTCCTCTTTTTCAGCCCGCTCAAAAAAGGGGTGCAAGGTTGAGGCCAAATAAGCATTTTCTCCTTTAATCCATGGGAAATGTTTCACGTATTGCTGAATCAAATCCTTGATCTCATGTTCGTCGTTCGACGCGGAAAAGGCATTTAAATGTCTAGCTGTTTCATGATGTTTACTGCGCAGCTCAAGCAGCAATTCATTGGTTCTTGATTCTGCGTTGATCAGCTCTTGAAGCCGTCCATTTAACCGTCTCTCCGTCTGCATCATCTTCAATGAAAGGATATCTGCTGTCATGATGATCATAAAAGCCAAAAGAGAGCTCAGCCCATTTCCTTGCGTCAGAAAAAGGGAAAGACCTGCACAGGTGAAGAGCACAAAAGCGCCCAGCATCACATAATCACTCACATGAGGCAAAAACCTTTTGTATATGAAGAATGTATAAAGACAAATCACACAAAAGGTGAGGAGCCACAGCACCCCAGATGATAGCGGCAGAAAAGCTTCAACAGCTGCGTGAAATGCAAGACCTAGCCATATGAGAGCATACATGCGGAATCCAAGATAGAAATCGTTCACGTTCGTTCTCCTTAAAAATAGTATTTCTTAAAGTATTCTAATTGCTGCTTGGTCATCATGGCTTTTTTATCCGTACCTTCAAAAGACACGATAAACGAATTTTTGGCATACGCCGAGAAGTTCTTGATGTAATGAATATTGATGATAAACGATCGGTGGGAGCGGATAAAATCTTTTTCAGCCAGATCGCCCTTTAACTCGTTTAATGTCTGATATGTCTGGATATCTCCTGTTGTTGTGACAATGGTGGTTGACCGGCCTGTTCGCTCAACAAAAATGACATCCTTCTTTTGCAGCACGTGAATATCTGACTGCTGCTTAATGAGAAGCCGTCCATGAATGCTTTTCTCCTGCTTGGTGGACATGTAGCGCTCTAAGGATTTGGCAATTCGATCGGCTTGGTAGGGCTTCATAATATAATCATGAACATTTAAATCAAACGCATGGACCGCATATCCGCTGTTTCCTGTCACAAATACAACATCGACATTCAGTGCATGAGAGTGAATGAGATCCGCTAATTCATAACCGGACATTCCGGGCATTTCAATGTCTGCGAACAACAGATCAATGTCTCCCTGTTTGACCTTCTTATATGCATCCTCTGCTGACTGCGTGACAAAGACAATGTCTACAGCCTCCATTCTGCCCACAATGGCATGCAGCTTTTCTAAATCTATTCGGTAATCATCAACGAGACCTACTTTTATCATAAAAATCACCTGTGACTCTTCTTATTATTTGTCTATTTTACCATTTGTTTTTTTAAAATAGATCATTTCAAGACAGAAAAAGGACGTTTCGCGACATTTTTATGTCAGGGAAGCGTTATTTTTTCTATCATAGACTTAGAAAGTTGAAAGGGGCGAACCAAATGATTACTCTCAGCGATTGCAGCTGCTGGTTTAAAGATAAGAAAAAAGTCGTGAAAGCAATGAAACACATGACGTTCTCCGTGAAGGAAGGGGAAGTCGTTGGCATCCTAGGAGAAAATGGTGCAGGAAAAACCACATTATTGCGCGCCGTAGCCACATTATTAGAGCCTACGCACGGAACAGTCACTGTCGCAGGCTTTGATACGGTGAAAGAATCAACGGAAGTGAAAAAGCGAATTGGTGTTTTGTTTGGCGGTGAGACAGGGCTTTACGATCGTTTGACGGCACGAGAAAATCTTGAATACTTTGGCAAATTATATGGCTTAGACCAGCATGAAATCAAAGCAAGAATAGAGGATCTGGCAAAGCGTTTTGGGATGAGACAATATATGGATCGCAAGGTGAAAGGATTCTCAAGAGGAATGAAACAAAAGGTGGCAATTTCCAGAACCTTGATTCATGATCCTGACATTATCTTATTTGATGAGCCGACAACAGGCTTGGATATCACATCAAGTAATATTTTCAGAGACTTTATTCATCAGCTCAAGCAGCAAAATAAAACCATCCTTTTTTCAAGCCACATCATGGAAGAAGTCAGCCAGCTTTGTGACAGTGTCATGATGATTCATCAAGGAGAGCTTGTGTACAAAGGGACACTTCCAGAATTATATACACAGGAACAAAGTGATGACTTGAACTATATCTTTATGTCGAAGCTCGCTAGGGGGATTTCATAATGTGGAAAACCGTATTTTTAAAAGAAATGACAGATGCACTCAGGGACCGAAAAACTTTACTCTTAACAGTGCTGATTCCTCTTTTGACGATGCTTGGACTGGTGTTCTTTTATGAAAGCATGATTGCAGATCCAGGGGATGAAACCTATACGGTCGCAGTGAATGAAAAGCTTCCAACCGAAATGAATCAAATGATCAAAGAGGTCAAAAACCTCACGCTTGAAACATTTGATGACCCGCAGCAAGCTGTCAAAGAAGGGAAGGCGAATGCTTACCTGGAAATGCCGAAAGAGGCTGACGACATGCTTCAGCATCAAAAATCATTTGCGATTAAAATTCATGGGTACACAACAGATGATGATTCGGTCATCGCGGTTCAAATGCTGCAATCCTTACTGGAGCAGTATCAAAACCAAATCGTAGAAAAGCGTTTAGCCGCTGATCAAATCAATACATCTGTTATTCATCCATTTCAGGTGCAGGCCGTTGATGTAGAAGAAGGCGATGAAGGGGAAAATGGAATGACCGCTATGCTTTTGTCGATTCTCCTTCCGATGATTTTGGTGACCTCCGTTATCTCAGGAGCTTTGCCAGCTGCGCTTGATATTGTAGCGGGTGAAAAAGACCGGAAATCCATTGAAGCGTTGTTCCTGACACCTGCCAGCAGACTTCATATTCTCATAGGAAAATGGCTTGCTGTCTCCATGTTCGGGATTTTAAGTGGAATTGTGGCGATCGGCATGCTGCTTTTATCCACGCTGCTCTTTACAGAAAAGCTAAAACAAGCACTGAACTTTGGTGATCAAATGTGGAGCATTATCGCCGTCATGTTTGCGGCGCTTATCATCTTCTCATTCATGGTATCGATGATTGAACTGCTACTCAGTGTCGTTTCAAGCTCAGTGAAAGAAGCGCAATCGTACATGTCCATGATCATTACATTAGGTGTGATCCCAATGTTCTTTACCATGAGAGCAGGTGCTACGCAGCTAGATACGTACTACTTTGCTGTCCCATTCCTTAATATTCATGCATTGTGTAAGCAATTGATGTTTGGCATCATCGATCCGATGTCCATCACTCTGACACTCGGCTCCTCAGCCCTCGCAGTCGTCATCTTGTTTGTCATCGTGAGAAGCTTGTTTATGAAAGAGAAATGGATGCTTGCGAAATAAAGAAAGTAAAACTTGTAGATTATTCTACAAGTTTTTTTATATCCAGAGATTCATATAAAAGAGGTTCACGATCGGGTTAAAGAAAGGGCATAATAGAAGAGAACTTACATTATTATCCTAATTTGATTAAAGAGGTGATTGGTGTATGTCTTATCAAACAGATAACGATGATGTGCTAGAGTTATGTAATATATATGCTCAACAAACACACCATTTTGAAGCGTTTATTTTGGGGAACAGGAAAGGGTTATTGGAATTAAGAAAAGCAATAGATGAAGCGTTAGAAACGGGCAGTTCCGTTGCACATTTATATCCATCCGATTATGAAGGATATGAAACGTATATTGCTTTAGTAGACGACGAACAAAAGTTTGAGAAATTAATGGATCCTTATGTAGAGGAATACGCACAAGAGGAGGATGCTGTTGATCCGGTTGAGGTGATAAAAGAGTATGAAGCGGCAAAAGAAAATCCTTCGTAATAGACCGTATCTTACTTTCTTGGCTGTAATTAGGAATTAAATATAGGGATCAAACGAAAAACGATAAGAAAAACCCCCGAATCGGGGGTTTTTCATTAGTTCTTGATGAATTTTTCAACTAATGAGCTTGTTTTGTAATCGTTCAAATCAAGTTTCCATTGGTCGATGTCATTTTTCTTCATGTTGACTTCTACTGTTTCTTCAGAAGATGAAGGTCCTAATTTTTTGAACTCTTCTGGGTAGATCGAGAGTAAATATTTTTGTGCTTCATCATAAGACGCTGTACGGTTTTTACTGTAGAACTCAGTCGCCTTTTCTTTTAAACGATCGACAAGCGGGCTTGCATCAATTGGTGTAAGGGTCACAGTCACAACGGCTTTATCACCACTGATGGCTTTTGTTTTTGTTGATACTTTTGATTTTTCAGCTAATGTTTCTTTCACAGCTTTTAGAAGCTTATCAAGGTTTTCGTCCTTCGCTGAGCTAGAAGAAATACCTGATGACGTAATGTAGCCTTGTTTGAATGATTTATCAAATTCGTTGATAACGGTTGATTTGTTATCACCTGTTAGTTTTTCGAACTCGTCGTTATTCTTACCAAAAATCATCACATCAATATAAGAAGAAAGGGCTTTTGCAGATGCTTGAAGTGTATCTGCTTTTTTCATTAAGTCTTTCCCTTTAATATCGAACTCTAGTGTTTTGTCATCTTTTTTAGAACCACTGCCTGGCTCTGTGTACACAAGCTGATAGTCTTTGTCTTTGTCAACAACATAGAAAAGACCGCCTTTTAATACTTTGTCTGCATTTAGAGAGCTTGAAGATAATACTTCGTTGTAGTCATCTGGAGAGATCGTAGACACCTGTGCATCATCTTGGTAAAGCGTGAAGTTGCTTTTATCAACATTTAGAGGCTCTTTGCTGATATTTTTTACAGATACGTTCACTTTTAGTACATACTGATCATCCTGTACAGATGTATCGTATTGAGGTGGTAACGTGTACTCAGCGCTTTCTACCTTTACCTCTGCTGCATCAAGGGATTTTGTATCTTTTTCTTTCGCAGCTGATTTTTCTTTTCCACCACTACAAGCAGCAGCGACAACAGTTACACACAAGATCAGAAGAAACAGGGATAATTTCTTTTTAAACATGACATGTTTTCCTCCTCGGGTTTATGATGAATTTCATTGGAAAGCTTTAGTTCATATCGTTCTTTTTGCACAAAAAGAAAAATACTGTATGTTTTTTACTGTAGAATGAAGCGAAAGTACTGTCAATACTTCAGTGCGTTTCAACGGCTGCACAGCTTCAAGTAGTAAAAATGACACTAAGTTGAGAGGAGAAACTTGTAATTTATGATGTGATATCTCCTGTAAAAACTCAACATTTTATATTTTAAGGTTTTGAGTCGGATTATTGAATAGGTTCAAATGACTGTTTTTGACGAAGGTGTAGCAATTAGAAGGATTTTTATGACTTGTAAATGAGTCTATAGTAATGAATATTTTTTCCTGTTATGTGTATGATCACTTGGTTTGTGTGTTGTTGGCAGAGAGACACATGTCCAGCAAAATGTTGAGGTGTTTAGACAGGCTCTCGACACTGAATGTGTCTTTTCCCGTCAAAATGGCAGTCATCTACACAGAAAGACCACATAAAATAAAAGAGAAACGAAATGGAGGTGGATGTATGGCAGTGGTAAGAGCGACAAGCTCTGATATTGATCTAATGGCCAGACTGCTGAGAGCGGAGGCAGAAGGTGAAGGGAAGCAAGGGATGCTGCTCGTAGGAAATGTGGGCATCAACCGGTTGCGTGCCAACTGCTCTGACTTTAAAGGGCTGCGTACGATTCCACAAATGATTTATCAGGAGCATGCATTTGAAGCGGTCACGCATGGTTATTTTTATCAGCGAGCACGAGAAACGGAAAAAGCACTAGCGCGGAGGAATATTAACGGAGAACGATTTTGGCCGGCAAAATTCAGCCTTTGGTATTTTAAACCGCCTGGAAATTGTCCACCGACTTGGTACAATCAGCCGTTTGTGGCAAGGTATAAGTCGCATTGCTTTTATCAGCCAACCGGTGAAACATGTGAAAATGTCTATAACACCTTTTAGCTTGATGAACAGCACAATCCTCTTAGTTAACGATTGCAGAGGGTTGTGTTTTTCCTTTTTTCAAAATGGGTAACCATTGTGTATCAACAAGATGAAGCACGTGATTGGAGGAGGAAATGAAGATGTATCAAGATTTAAAAGGAAAAACAGCCATTGTCACAGGTTCTTCAAAAGGAATCGGACAAGCCATCGCATTACGATTTGGACAAGAGCAAATGAATGTGGTTGTAAACTATAAAGGCGATGAAGATGGTGCTGAAGAAACGGTACAAGCCATTCAGCAGCGCGGAGGTCAAGCGGTGAAAGTACACGCAGATGTCTCCAAAGAGGAAGGAATTCAAGCCATCATGGATACAGCACTGGAGCATTTCGGTACAGTAGATGTGTTCGTTAATAATTCAGGCTTTAATGGCGAAGAAGCGATGCCGCATGAGATGACGCTTGAACAATGGCAAAAAGTCATTGATGTCAATATCACAGGCGCCTTTTTAGGAGCAAAGGCTGCGATCGCCTATATGATGGAGCATGACATCAAAGGGTCCATTTTAAATATATCCAGTGTCCATCAGGAAATACCGCGCCCGTTCAATGTTCACTATTCCACTTCCAAAGGTGGAATGAATATGATGACGAAGACGCTGGCTCTTGATTATGCGGAAGCAGGTATTCGGATCAATGCGATTGCACCAGGTACAATGGCGACCGAATCGAATGATGATTTGCAGGATGAACAGAAAAAACAAAAGCAGCTTGAAAAGATTCCGATGAGAGCCTTTGGCGAACCAAAGGAGATTGGGTCCGCCGCTGCATTCCTCGTATCTAAGGAAGCTTCGTATATCACAGGCACCACCTTATTTGTGGATGGAGGAATGACGCTTTATCCTTCTCAAATCAATGATTAATACAAAAAGCATCCGCCCGATCAGCCGGCGGATGTTTTTTGTTCGTAGCGGTGTGCTGCTTTGGCTGGTTTGCCGAGCAGCAGCGGATACTTGCTCAGGAAGGAGATACACGGCACCATAAGCAGCAAAGTCCCGATCGTATAAAAGAGTGTCCAAGAGAGCTGCGCTGTATCCGCAATATTGATGCCAAGTCCATAATAAACAAATGCTTTCATAATATCGATGCCGGCAAACTGCAAGACAAGAATAACAATAGAATTTCGTCCGAGATACGTCAAAATAGGGGACGTTTTGAATTTAAAGCTTAAATAAATCACGGCAGCTGAACCGAGCAGTGCACATGCATAGAAAAGAAAGAGATCGCCATAGTCGTTAACGCGCATATCGACCCGTGAATTCAAGCTTTGCATGTAAGCCGTCAGTACAAGCAGACCTGTACATAGAAGAAGGGTTGGATCTGTTTTTAATTCCACAAACCATTGCTTTGCCAAAAATCCAATTGAATAAAACACAACAGCCGTCAAGGCGACATTGGCATTCCAAGGAAGACTTTGGTCTAAAAGCAATGTAGAGGCATATCCAGCACCTCCGCAAAAAACGGTCAGTAAGATCAGGACAGCAGGTTTCCCTTTTGTCAGACGGTGCATAAAGAAAAATATAATTTCCACTAAAAAGAGCGTCGTTAAAAACCAGATGGCTGGGTTATGCGTGAGTCTAGCTTCATCTGCATTGGATATAAAAATACCTGTAAACGGAACGAAAGGGTCAATATCCGTTTGTCCCTTAAAGGCAAAAAAACGAGTAACGGAGAACCAGAAAACATACGTAATGATGGAGAAATAGAGATAGGGTAAGAGTAAGCTCTTGGCTTTCTTCTGAATAAATGACAGAGCAGGGTGTGAGGATGATCGAAACATCATGCCTGATAGTAAAAAGAAAAGCGGCATATGAAAAGAGTAAATGAATTGCTTTAACGAATCTGGAATGGGCACATGCGCCATGACCACGAGCAGAATGCCGATTCCTTTAGCCGCATCGACCCAATCGAGTCTCTTTTTCATGGCCTGTCATCTCCTTCCTTCTAGCGTCGTAAACGATTCTTTAATGTGTACCTCTACTATATAAAAGGTACACCCCTTATGCGTTTACAGTTCGCTAACGATTAGAAGACACATTTGCGATCAGATGACAGACGGAAGGATTTTGACATCTTGATGTTACATTTCCCATTTTTTATGACAATGTAAAAAAAGAAGCCAAGGGGATTGGCTTCAAAATAATTCTGCGATTCGTTTGAAGGAGCGCTGTTTTTCTACCGGATCAAAAGAATTGTTTAGAATCATGATGTCATCCGTTTGATAGCGATCCATCAAGCTAAGTAATTGCTCTTTCACCGTTGCTTTTGAGCCGACAATCATCCGCTGGCGGTTTTGTAACACTTTTTTCTTTTCCTGCGTGGTGTAGTGATAGGCACTAGCTTCTTCTATAGAAGGTACGCGGCTGTCCAGTCCTTTTTCAACACGCAGCAGCCATAAATCTGTACTGCTGGCGATCCGGTCGGCCTCTTCATCTGTTTCACCACAGATGACAAAAACGCCAAACATAGCGTGAGGCTGCGTGGAAAAGACAGATGGAGAAAAGTGAGACCGATACGTCTCAAATGCTTGCTTGCCGCGTGCAGGGTGGATAAAGTGACCAAAAATATAGTTGATCCCAAGCTCCGCCGCCTGCATGGCACTATTTTCTCCTAGACCAAGCAGCCAAACCGGCGGATGAGCATCGACAAGCGGAGAAGCTTTGACTCCTGCATGCGGGTGCCCAGAAGGTAGGCTGTCTGATAAGTAATATAGAAGATCCTTCAACTGGCGGTCAAACTGAGACAGGTCTTTATGCACGCCGTCCGTCAAAGCCAGTCTCGTCCTTTCAATCCCGCCTGGAGATTTTCCGACACCGATCTCAATCCGTCCAGGATAAAGAGCCTCAAGCTGCCGCGTGACCTCTGCTACTTTAAAGGGGCTGTACTGCGGAAGTAAAATGCCGCCAGACCCGGTACGTAAGGTTGATGTATGAGCAGCAATATGTGTCATTAATATTTCAGGTGCTGTACTAGCGAGCCCTCTTGTGCTGTGGTGTTCAGCAAACCAATAACGCTCATATCCAAGAGTTTCCGCAAGCTGAGCCAGCTGCGTTGTGTGAATCAATGTCTCTTGGGCTGTCTGACCTTTAGGAATAGCGACTTGATCTAATATGTGAAGTGATGGCATCATCAACATCCTTTCATCGACACGGTCAATGTTCTTCATCTCAAGTATAAAGAAATCCATGAATAGAAGGAAACGAAAGGGTTTATCTCTCGATCGCAAGCTTTTATATTTTCTATATCAACATATAAAACCAAGTGAAATGATGCCTGCACTTCGTTCATTCAGTTAGAGCTGCTTACCGGGAACATTCGACAATGTTTCACATGAAACACTTCATTTACGACATGAACCATTTTCAACATGGATCTTTCGTTAAAAAAATATCATCTGTTTGAAACCTATCTTGAACATAGATCGTATATACTAGTAAATAGAAAAAAGAGTAAGAGGCTCCAATGTCATATCATGAATTTTGTCGAATTTTCATGTATGATAATTTTAATAGGGTCCATCGCTTAATAAATAGATTTTTATTATGCTGGAGGAGTGATTGATTTGGCGATTACATTAGAAAAAGGTCAACGTATTGATTTAACAAAAGGCAAAGCAGGGCTAACGAATATTCTTGTTGGACTTGGCTGGGACCCTGTATCACAAGGCGGCGGATTTTTAGGAAAGCTGTTTGGCGGCGGAGGCGGCGCTGATGTTGATTGTGATGCTTCAGTGCTCATGCTGAAAAATGATAAGTTTACGGAAAATAAAGATTTGATTTATTTTGGCAACTTGAAAAGCAAATGCGGCAGCGTCGAGCATACAGGTGACAACCTGACTGGTGAAGGAGACGGAGATGATGAACAAGTCCTCGTCAACTTGAGCAAGGTGCCAGGCAATGTGAATAAATTGGTGTTTGTTGTGAACATCTATGATGCACTAAGAAGAAATCAACATTTTGGTATGATTCAAAATGCGTACATTCGCATCGTGGATCGTTCAAACAATCAAGAATTAGTGAAATATAATTTAAAAGATGAGTATGCAGGGAAAACATCGTTAATCGTTGGAGAGCTTTATCGTCATGAGAATGATTGGAAGTTTGCGGCTGTTGGAAACGGTACAAATGATGCGAAGCTTGCCGATATTACGAGAAACTATATTTAATCAGAAGGGAGAGATTCCTAGTGGGAATTTCTTTAGCGAAAGGTCAAAAAATTGATTTAACAAAAACGAATCCAGGTTTAACAAAAGTGGTCGTCGGTCTTGGCTGGGACGTCAATAAGTATGACGGCGGACATGACTTTGATCTAGACGCAAGTGTATTTCTTTTAGATGCAGCAGGTAAGGCAAGCTCTCCATCGGATTTTGTCTTTTACAATCAAACAACTGGCGGTGGCGGCAGTGTCGTACATACAGGCGATAACCGCACTGGTGAAGGAGACGGAGATGACGAGCAAGTCAATATCGACTTATCAGCTGTACCAGCGAGTATTGAGAAGATTTCATTTGTCATTACGATTCATGATGCGGAAGCGCGCAGTCAAAATTTCGGACAAGTAACGAACGCATATGTGCGTATTTTAAATGCGGCATCAAATGAAGAACTCATTCGCTACGATTTGGCAGAGGACTTCTCCATCGAGACAGCGATTATTGTAGGTGAATTATACCGTCATGGCGGGGAATGGAAATTCTCAGCTGTCGGATCGGGCTATCAAGGCGGACTTGCCCGCATTGCAACGGACTTCGGTTTAGATATCGGGTAACGGCTAGTTTCATATTTTCAAAGACAGGAGAGGTACGAAATATGGCGATTCAGCTTTCAAAAGGACAACGTGTCGATTTAACAAAAACCAACCCAGGGCTGACGAAAGTGATGATCGGTCTTGGCTGGGATACGAATAAATATTCTGGTGGAGCCGAATTTGATTTGGACGCTTCGGCTTTCTTAGTCGATGCAAACAATCGTTGTCAGCAAGACACAGATTTTGTCTTCTATAATAACCTTCAGCACCCAAGCGGCAGTGTCACTCATACAGGTGATAACCGGACGGGCGAAGGAGATGGAGATGATGAGCAAATTCTCGTTGATTTCTCAAAAATTCCTGCTAACATTGATCGTATCGGAATTACAGTTACGATTCATGATGCAGAGACACGCAGCCAGAATTTTGGACAAGTCTCTAATGCGTTTGTTCGTGTTGTAAATGAAGAGGGCGGGGAAGAATTGATTCGCTTTGATTTAGGGGAAGACTTCTCAATTGAAACAGCTGTTGTGGTATGTGAGTTGTACCGCCACGGAAGCGATTGGAAGTTTAACGCCATCGGAAGCGGATTCTCTGGCGGACTTGCAGCTCTTTGTCAAAATTATGGGTTAGAAGTGTAAACGATAGAAACAAATCGATTCAAGTGGCGCTGCCAATGACTCATATGAGGGTCTTTTCCAAAGTGAGAAAGAAACAGCGGTCAAGAATAACAGCAGGCGAAAGCCTGCTGATGCTTCTACACTTATAGGAGGAAAACCAGTTGGATATTTTGAAACATATGTTGGACACCTATGCCTCGTTTTTTGATTGGCATATGTGGGCAGAGGTATTAACAAACCCTGTCTCTTGGGGGCTCATTGGGACCCTTGTTGTGCTTGAAGGATTGTTATCAGCAGATAACGCGCTTGTATTAGCTGTCATGGTGAAACATTTACCAGAAAAGCAGCGTAAAAAGGCATTAACCTACGGATTAATTGGCGCTTATTTCTTCCGTTTTCTATTCATTGGCGTAGGGATGCTGCTTATTAAGTTCTGGTGGATTAAGGTCCTCGGAGCTGCATATTTAGCATGGCTTGTCATTAAGCACTTCTGGTTAGGTGATGGCGATGACGAAGCGAAGGAATTGAAAAAAGAAGGCTGGATGGTTCGTGTATTTGGCGTGTTTTGGGCTACTGTTATTTCTGTGGAAATTATGGACCTTGCCTTCTCGGTGGACAGTATTCTTGCGGCATTCGCTGTATCTGAGGAAGTATGGATTCTGCTATTAGGCGGAATGCTTGGAATTCTCATGATGCGTACAGTGGCACAGTTATTCCTTGTCCTCATTGACCGTATTCCAGAGCTTGAGAATACAGCGTTTATTCTCATTGGAATTATTGCTATCAAAATGGGCTTAAGTGCTGCTCATATTGAAATTCCGCATGTCGCATTCTTTGCAATTATTATCCTAGCATTTATCGGGACGTTTATTGTTCATAAAATCAATAAGAAGAAACATCAAGATGTGACAAACGAAGCTGCGGCTTCAAAAGAAGAATAGGACGATCAAAAAGGAATGGAGTTGACTAGCGGCTCCATCCTTTTTTGAATCATCAGGTCATTTATTTTCTCTAAACAACAGGAGGTGGCACAGCATGCGGTATTTTCGATTTTTATCAGAGGCGAGGCAGCACGATCTTTTTTTCAAGCGGCCAGGGGCGATGCATTCACTGACACCGAGGCATGTACTTGCGCATGCATTAGGTGCTACTTTGTATATGCCTGCGACAAGACAAGATATAGCAGATATGCTGCTGTCACAGAAATATGAAGCGCTTTGTTCTGTTGTATTTTGCTTGGAGGATGCCATCGGTGATCAAGAAGTGGACATGGCCGAACAGAATCTAGTGACACAATTGGCCAGTCTCAAAGAGAAAGTAACGCATGCTCCTGAAACGGCTGAACATTTGCCTCTTTTATTTATTCGAGTTCGTTCGCCGAAACAGCTGCTTAAAATGGCAGACTTGCTCGGTTCCTCTCTTCAATTACTTACCGGTTTTGTGTTCCCGAAGTGTTCAATTCATAATGCGAAGGATTATTTGGACAGTCTGAAACAGGCATCGTCCCAAATGCGGACAACACTTTATGGGATGCCCATTTTGGAAACACCCGATTTATTAGAAAAAGAAACAAGATATACGGTGTTGTCTGAGTTAAAGCAGATCTTGCTGAATGACGAGGAATATATTTTGAATATTCGCATTGGGGCAACGGATCTTTGTGGTTTGTACGGTATTCGCCGTGATCGTGACACGACCATCTATGAGATCAAATTGATTGCAGATTTAATCACAGATATCATCAATTATTTTGGGCGTTCCTTTGTAATATCTGGGGCTGTGTGGGAGCATTTTGGCCCTGCTCGAAAGGAACAAAAGCCATTCATCCGTGCGCTTTCTCATAGGAGCGGTGAACCGTCTTTATCTGAATTTGATGACGTACAAGGTTTACTCAAGGAGACAAAACTGGATGTGGCTAACGGCATTCATGGAAAGACGGTCATTCATCCAACACATCTTAAGCCGGTGCAAAGCATGTATGTTGTGACGAAGGAAGAGTATATGGATGCATTAAGCATTCTTGAACATGCAGACGGCACAGTTGGCGTAATGAAGAGTACCTTCTCTAATAAAATGAATGAAACGAAGCCGCATTACCGGTGGGCAGAGCACATTTTAATTAAGTCAGATATTTACGGGGTGTTTCATGAAAATAGAAGCTATATCGACATACTCACAGAAGCAGAAGCCGCATACGCTGAGCATCTTGGAACATATGGAAGTTGAGCTTGATCTCAAAGAAGGTGCGCTTCAGCTGGAAAAAGAGCATCTTTTTGACATGGCAGCAAGAGTGAACAAAAAAAGAGCCTTTTTATTCGTTAGTAAGGTGCTCGGTAAGCATATTCCTGTTCATCCAGTAAAACCGCTTCTTGTCTCGGGTCTTTTAGCCATGGCATATGCCCAAGAGCAAACAGGTAAGACATCTCCGCATCAAGATCTTTTAGTAGAAGCACTCAAGACGGATGACCACATGGCATTAACTAAAGCCTACGAAGCACTCAAAAAGGAGAAGCTTTCAGCAGGAAAACAGCCGATCGTGATCGGCTTTGCAGAAACAGCAACAGCACTGGGGCATGGTGTGTATGACGTAATAGAAGGAGCATCTTACATCCATACGACACGTGAACAGCTGCTGGATCTTGATCCTTCATTGGTATTTGAAGAAGAGCATTCGCATGCAACGGATCAGCTTTGTTATGCAGACGAAGCATTACTTCGCACAGACCGTCCCATCGTGCTAGTAGATGATGAAGTCACGACAGGACGTACGAATATCAATATCATTCGGGACCTTCATGCAAAGCACCCGCGGCATTCTTACACGATTCTTTCTATTTTGGACTGGCGGACTGAGGAGCACGAGAAAGCCATGTGTGAGCTTGAAGAGGAGCTTGGTATTCACATCACATCATTGTCTTTATTAAAAGGGCAAATGGTCTTTCGGGGCAAAACGCTGGATGAGCCAGCTTATTCGTATGAGATTGCTGAGCAAAAGGATCTGCCAAGTCCCTCTGTTCACTCTCTTCAATCTTTCTTTAAGCACGAGCCGTATGCACTTTCTCATGCAGCAAATTCGGCAGGTCATTCGCCATATATACATGAAACGGGCCGTTTTGGTTTAAACGCAGCAGATACGGCAGCCATCGACCAAGCAGCTGCAGAGGCTGGGCTGAAACTGAAGAAGGAACGCAAAGGAAAGCAGACACTTTGTTTAGGAACAGGTGAGCTGATGTATGTGCCGATGAGACTGGCTGCACATATGGGAGAAGGCGTTCTCTTTCATTCAACGACGAGAAGCCCAATTCACCCTGTTGAAAAGGATGGATACGCTGTTCAAAATGGGTTTACCTTTGTGAGTCCAGAGGATGCCCGAATTCAGCACTACGTGTACAACATACCAAAAGATCAATACGATGATGTATTTCTCTTTTTTGAGAAAAAGGTCTCTCAGGAGGCATTGCGTCCGCTTGTTCACTTATTTGCCGAGCGGCATGTGAAGCATGTGCATATTGTGACTTTATCAGACGAGGTGAAGGTGAATGGCTAATGTGTATACAAAGATGGGGAGCTATCCAGAGCAGGATGTAACCTTCTTACTCAAAGATTTATCATCCATTGAGATGGAGAAAAGTACAGAAGAGCGGGAGCGTTCGATTCAGCGCGGTGCGCATTATTCAGAAATGCTGCCGATTGAGTATAAACCAACGGAATCTTATATGGATTTATTCTATCAATCTCTGAAAGAAAGTAAGGAAAAGGTAGCAGAAGCAGTAGCTGTGGTAGCAGAACAGATTGTGAAAAAGCGAGGCTTCCAAACGGTTCTTTGCAGTTTGGCAAGGGCGGGAACGCCGATCGGGGTGCTCATCAAACGATATATTCGAAAGACATATGGTCTTGAACTGCCTCATTACAGCATCTCTATTATTCGTGACCGAGGAATAGATGAGAATGCGCTGCATTATATGCTCAAAGAACATCCGGGCTTTGAGGTTGCCTTTATTGATGGATGGACCGGAAAAGGTGCGATTTCGAGAGAGCTCCAAAAAGCTGTGATTGATTTTGAAAGAAAGTATGGTATTCGTCTTTCTAGTGAACTGGCTGTACTAGCTGATCCAGGCTATTGTACAAATGTCTACGGAACGAGAGAGGACTTTCTCATTCCAAGTGCCTGCTTGAATTCGACGGTATCTGGACTTGTCAGTCGAACGGTACTAAACAACCGCTGGATCAGTGCCGATGATTTCCATGGGGCGAAGTATTATGAAGAGCTGCTTGATGAGGATGTGTCCAATCTGTATGTGGATACAATTGAAGAAGCATTTTCTAGCCTCGAACCAAATGTACGAGAGAAAGCAGAGACCATCCTCACACAGGGAATGCCTGCGGACTGGCGGGGGATGGCGTCCATTGAAGCGATGGGTCAGGAGTTTCAAATTAAAAATACCCATTTGATTAAGCCGGGTGTTGGTGAGACGACCCGTGTGCTGCTTAGAAGAATCCCTTGGAAAATCCTGATTCAGCCTGGGTCTCAGGAGAAGCTGAAGCATATTTTGCTTTTGGCAGAGGACAGAGACGTTCCTGTCATTGAATATGCCAATATGTCCTATACGTGCTGTGGGCTCATTCGTCCGCTGGAGCAGACGTCATGAAGACAAGTGCGTTTGCTAGTGATTTAGACCGGACACTGATTTACTCACATCGAGTGCTGGATCAGTATGAGTATGAAGGAGATTATGATTTAGTTGAGGTGCTGGATGAACGGCCGCTTTCCTATATGTCGGTTGAAACGAAAAAATCCTTGCAGACAATCCATCAACTGGGCTGGTTCATTCCAGTGACGACAAGAACGACTGCTCAGTATGAACGGATCACCTTCTTTCAGCAAAAGCTCAAACCGGAGTATGCCGTTACGACAAATGGGGGCTGTATCCTTCATCACGGCAAGCCGCTTGAGGATTGGCAGGTTATCGTTGATGAGAGGCTCAAAGCGTGTATGTCAGTCAGAGAGATGCTGAAAGCCATCTCCGACCTTCCAGTTGCGGCATGGGTGAAGCGTACCCGGACAGCAGAGGGGAAATTTCTTTATTTGATTATGAAAGATGAGTATTTGTCTCACATTCCACTTGCTGAATTGAAGCTGTGGGGCGAGGAGAGAGGCTGGCAGGTGTCTCTTCAAGGACGGAAGCTTTATTTTATTCCGGAGCCGCTGAATAAGTGGGATGCTGTTGCTTTTTTAAAGGAACGGCTGGAGCTTGAATATGTATATGGTGCAGGCGATTCCCTTTTAGATGCAGGTCTTATTCGTCAGGCGGATATGGGCTTTGCCCCAAGGCATGGAGAAGTGCTCGACTTTGACCCACTACTTGAGCCGACAGCAGCATCGGGCATGGCAGCAGCAGATGAAATCACCGCTTGTGTCATGAAGCAGATGACGACCGTAAAAAAGCCTTCGATTCGATAGCAGAAGTAGAAGGGTGAATGATATGATAGTAGTAGCTTTCGAGAAAATATAGGAGAAAGGAAGGAGCGGCGTGAGTTATAAAGAAATCGATGTCAACCATACACGGGCGGAGCAGGAAGCCTGGAAAAACGTGCTGAAAAAGCCGCTCCCTGAAAGAGACGGTTATGTAAAGGACGAGCATACATTGTCCTTGCCGCGTCTCGCCGTCCGGGTCCTTGGAACTCCGCATGATGCAACCGATTATTTTATTTATTTACATGAATTATATGAAACAGATGGTGTTCATATTTTAAGTGAAACGCTCAATCGTCATATTGAGCCGGAGCATTTTCAAGCGCTTCAACGCATTCATTTGATTAACCAAGAAGAAAAGGGATTGTCCGTGAATCGCTTTGTGGCTTTTTTAGATGGTGAACAGCTGATTGTACGCCATCCAAACCCTGTGATGAACCGGCATATCCGCCTTTCATTGATCAAGGTGTTTGAGCATTTCAAACAGATGCATGAGGGTGGATTTCAGCATCCCGATTTCCGCCGGGTTCTGCTGGATGTAGTGAAGTTTTCAAATAATCATCTAGGTCCATGGCTGAAGGAAGCCAATATAGAAGAAAAAATGCCGGCTGTCATTTGGTATGGAGAGGCGAATAAAAGTCAGCTTTATTTTCTTTACTATGTCATGCTGATTGGCTGTGATGTTGTGCTATTTCATCCAGAGGGCGAGGATTCGTTCCGCGAATTAGATCCAGAAGAAAAGCTGACTTTTATTGATCAGTATCCGGGAAATTCAAAGCTTGAACCGTTCCCTACTGAAAAGCCTGAGAGGAAATCAACGGTGGCGTACCGCTCGACAAGAGAGCTTGAAGAGGTGCTCCACACGGAAGATTCAATGCTGTATAAGCCGTGGCAATTCAGAGATCATACCCCTCATTCCATTACGCTGAAGACAACGTATGATGAGCTGTTTTTAATTGCAAAGGAACGTTCCTTTATCCGCCCTAATTTTCAAGCAGACCGGGACACGATACAGATTCCGAATCTCTTTGCGAAAATGATGGGGGTCACACGAGACAAGCGTGAATACTGGGATCGTATCCACACATTAATGGAAGGGAAAGAGACGAAGACCATTCGCCATTTTCCTTTTACGAAAGAAGTGTCTTCGAATTATCAATTTCATTATCAGCATGCCCTTTCGTCTGCTGGAGAGATTGATCCTGAATTATTAATGAAAAGCAATGTATGGCAGTTTTCTCATCTATATGAGGGCGCGCAGCGTGCGATAGCAGAGGCGGTATCTCGAATCTGTCAGCATCCAAAGCTATTAAAAGAAGGCAATGAGACCGAATTAGATGTCCGTATTTATTTATTCAAACAGATACTGCATATCGGCCAGGAGCTCATTGAACTCATTCAAACCTTTGATTATGCACAAACCGTACCGAAAGTGATTTTATACCATACGGAATATAATGGTGAGCTGACTCGTTCTGATGCGGCTGCCCTCATTTTCCTAAACGAAATGGGGGTGGATCTCTTCGTGTATCATCCGGCGGGATACCAGTGTATCGAGCGGTATATAGATGACCAATTATTTGATACCCATTGGCTTGATGAGATGGTCATGAATCAGGAGTTTAAAGAGCCATCCATCGTCAGAAAGTTATTTCAATCCATTAAAAATCGATAAGGAGATCAAAGCTTATGACAAATACAAACGGAAATGACATCATTTCAATTGATAAAGAGGAAATCTCCATTGAGAAGGCAGACGATATCCGCGTTCAGCTTCGAAATGAACCAGAAGTGCAAAATATTGCGAGACAGATCGATGCGAAAAATCAGCTGGAGCTGCTTGAATACGGAAAGCAGCCGGCCGTTGAAATCTCTAAGTTCTCTGATCGTATTCTTTCGATGATGCGTTCAACAAGTGTCACTGACTCAGGAACGATGCTGACGCAGCTTGGAAAAATTATGGATCGTTTTGATAAAAATGATTTTGACGAGCCAAAGGGTGGTTTGTTATCAAAAATCTTTAAACGCGGCGGCAGCATGATTGAAAAGATTTTCAGTAAATATCAAACGCTCGGTGCAGAGATTGAAAAAATTAATGTAGAAATCAGTAAATATAAAGACGAAATGACCAAATCGACTGTGACGCTTGAAGAAATGTATGAGCATAACATTCAATACTATATGGAGCTTGAAAAGTATGTTGTTGCAGGTCAAATGAAAATCGAAGAATTAAAGCAATTGGTTCCTTCTTATGAAGAAAAAGCGGCTAGTGGAAACCAGCTGGCACAAATGGAGCTTGATACACTTCGTAACGGCATTCAAGCATTGGAAGAGCGTGTATATGACCTTGATATGGCACGGATGGTGGCTCTTCAAACGGCACCGCAAATTCGTTTGCTGCAGCGTGGGAATACGAAATTAATCGGTAAAATCAACTCTGCGTTCATCATCACCATTCCAATTTTTAAAAATGGGATCATTCAAGCTGTTACAGCGAAGAGACAAAAGCTTGTGGCTGATTCAATGAGTGAGCTGGACAGAAGAACAAATGAAATGCTGAAACGAAATGCTGAAAACATCTCAAGTCAAAGTGTGGAGATTGCCAAATTGTCTGGACGTCCAAGTATCGACATTGAAACGATCGAATCTTCCTTTAATACGATTGTACAAGGGATGAAAGAGACGAAACAGATCGAAGAAGAAAACAAACGATTACGCGAAGATGGAACAAAACGTATGCTTGAATTGCAAGATAATATTAAGCGGGCTGCCCTAGAGTCCTAAAAAATAAGCTGTCTGTAACTAAAGTTGCAGGCAGTTACTCATGAATTTTATTAAAATTTGAAGAAAAAAGGTTTTTATGTGACCATTTTCGGGTAAATCCTGTTCAGGGGAATGGTTCACCCATGTTTGAAAAAGTCCGCTATAGTGAGGATTCGAGTTATTTTTTAGCACAATTAGGAATTTCCAGTAAAATATTGTCTGATGAGAGGAAGTACCCCGTAAAATATGTAGTTTATGAAGCATTCTATAGGATTTACGAGTAATACGGCGTATAAACTCTAATCACCAGACCTCTATATGGAATTCATACATATTGTGCGGAAATAAGCGAATTCTAAAGATTGTTCGCATCATAACGCTTATGTTACGGTTATAAAGATGCTAATTTGGAGGGAAAATATGAATTCTGAAGAGAGAACTATCAAAATCAAGATAAATAATGTATCTAAAATTTTCGGTAAAAATGCTAAAAAAGCATCTCAAATGCTTGGAAAAGGGAAAACAAAAAGAGAGATTCTAAAAGAGACCGGCGCAACAGTTGGTGTCAATCGAGCAAATTTTGATGTGTATGACGGCGAGATATTTGTCATCATGGGGCTATCAGGGAGCGGAAAGTCCACACTTGTGCGGCTGCTAAATAGGTTAATCGAACCAACCTCCGGAGAAATATTTATTGATGGGGATATGATAACAAATATGTCAAAGGATCAATTGCGTGAAGTCAGACGGAAAAAGATCAGCATGGTCTTCCAAAACTTCGCATTGTTCCCCCACCGTACGATTCTTGAGAACACAGAGTACGGTCTTGAATTACAAGGTGTAGACAAAGAAGAGCGCCGCTCAAAAGCGCTTGAATCCTTAAAGCTTGTTGGACTTGAAGGCTTTGAAGAACAGTACCCAAACCAATTAAGTGGCGGGATGCAGCAGCGTGTTGGATTGGCACGTGCATTAGCAAATGACCCTGACATTTTATTAATGGATGAAGCATTCAGCGCACTCGATCCATTAATTCGTAAAGATATGCAGGATGAATTGCTTGAGCTTCATACATCTGTAGGAAAAACGATCATTTTCATTACCCATGATTTAGATGAGGCGCTTCGGATTGGCGACCGCATTGTGCTCATGAAGGACGGAAATATCGTTCAAATCGGAACACCAGAAGAAATCCTGATGAACCCATCGAATGAATATGTTGAACGTTTCGTTGAAGATGTCGACCTTTCTAAAGTATTAACCGCTGGTCATATTATGAAACGTGCAGAAACAATTCAGATCGACAAAGGGGCACGTGTTGCGCTCACGCTCATGAAAAACCTTGGGATTTCGTCTATCTATGCAGTAGATAAGAAAAAGCATTTATTAGGTGTTATTTCTGCACAAGCAGCGAAAAAGGCGGCAGAAATGGGAGCGTCGCTTGAAACAGTTCTCGATAAAGAATTCACGACAGTATTGGAATCTACGTATTTGACAGAAATCTTTGACGCAGTGTCTGATGCAGCAAACATTCCGATTGCCGTTGTCGATGAGAAAAACAGAATGAAGGGTATTGTGGTCAGAGGTGCATTAATTGGTGCGTTATCAGGTAATGATGAGTATATCAACATGTCTTCTAACAAACTTGAGGAAATTAAAACACAAGAGCCTTCTGCACAGGAGGTAGAATAAGATGTTTAGTATGAGTGATTTACCTAGAATTCAGTTCGCGGATTACATTGATCGATTTGTTGACTGGTTAACATTAACGTTTGGTGGTTTCTTTGATGGCATCACAAATGGATTAGCAGGCACAGTAAATGGAATTGTGGCAGCACTTGGTGTGATTCCATCTATTATTTTAACCCTTATTTTTGCCGGCATTGCCTGGTGGATCAGTACAAGAGGAGTTGCTCTTTTCACACTTATTGGATTTTTGCTGATCGACTATTTAGGCTACTGGCATCCAATGCTACAAACACTTGCGCTCGTTTTGACAGCTGTGGTCATTTCTATCGTGATCGGGGTTCCGATCGGTATTTGGGCATCACAGAAGGAAACTGTGCGTAAGATTGTAACACCTATTTTAGATTTAATGCAGACAATGCCTGCATTCGTTTATCTATTACCAGCAATCTTCTTCTTTAACATTGGCGTTGTGCCTGGGGTTGTGGCATCAGTTATTTTCTCCATGCCGCCAACGATTCGTATGACGATTCTCGGTATTAAACAAGTACCAGCTGATTTAATTGAAGCAACAGAAGCATTTGGTTCAACGACATTCCAGCGTTTATTCAAAGTTCAGCTTCCACTTGCAACAAAAACCATCCTAGCTGGTATTAACCAAAGTATCATGCTTGCTCTATCAATGGTCGTCATTGCGGCAATGGTAGGTGCTCCAGGACTTGGTTCGGAAGTATATAGTGCGGTAACGCAGCTGAAAACAGGAATTGGTTTTGAAGCAGGTATTGCTATTGTGATTGTGGCGATTACACTCGACCGTATTACACAAAACATTAAAACGAAAAAAACCAGGGGGAATGCTTAATGTGGAAAAAGTCTCTCTACATTGGGATGACCGCCCTGCTTGTCTTTTTACTAGCCGCTTGTGGCGTGAAGTCAGATTCAAATGCGAGTGCAGCACAGCAGGTGAATAAAACCATTATCGGCATTGATCCGGGTTCAGGGATTATGGCGCTAACGGATCAAGCGAAAAAGGATTACGGCTTAGAGGATTGGACGGTTGTGTCTGCATCAAGTGCAGCTATGACCGCAACGCTCAAGAAATCTTACGACCGTAAAAAGCCAATTATTATCACTGGCTGGAATCCACACTGGATGTTTACTCGCTATGATTTAAAATATTTAGAGGATCCAAAGAAATCTTACGGTGAAGCGGAAGAGATTCATACGATTTCACGTAAAGGTTTTGCAAAAGATCAGCCGGAAGCAGCCAAAATGCTTAGTCAATTTAAATGGTCTCAAGATGACATGGGCGAAGTCATGATGGATATCCAAGATGGTATCAATCCAAAGGATGCCGCCGTTAAATATGTGAAAAAACATAAAGACCAAGTAGCGAAATGGACAAAAGGCGTGAAAAAGTCGAATGGTGACAAAGTCAATCTTGCCTACGTTGCGTGGGATAGTGAGATTGCAAGTACCAATGTCGCTGCAGAAGTACTGCGTGAGCTCGGATTTGAAGTGACCTTGACTCAGGTGGAAGCGGGTCCGATGTGGACAGCAATTGCAACTGGAAGTGCAGATGCCTCATTATCTGCTTGGCTGCCAAATACGCATAAAACGTATGCAGCGAAGTTTAAAGGGAAATATGATGATCTAGGCACAAGTATGAAAGGTCTTCGCATGGGGCTAGTTGTTCCGACATATATGAAGAACGTCAACTCAATTGAGGATTTGAAAAAATAGCCTATAGTGATGAGGTTCCCTTATAATAGAAGGGAGCATATGAAAAAGCAGTCTGCTCAAAAAGCGGCTGCTTTTTTATTATATAAGGATGGTGGACGAGTTGTCGATGATGGATAAGCCAATCATGATTTTCCTGCATGGCGGAGGAGTCAGCAGCTGGATGTGGCAGGAGCAGATGGAAACATTCAAGGAATCGTATGAATGCTATACGCCTGATCTGATTGGTCACGGGACAAGAGCAAATGAACAGTCATTTTCCATGCGAGAAAGCGCTCTTGAAGTCATCTCGTGGTTCAAGCAGCATGCGCACGGCCGTAAAGTGATACTCATTGGATTCTCTCTAGGTGCACAGGTTGCCGTTGAAGTGTTATCGAATGAGCCTGATATCGTAGACATAGCCGTCATCAACAGCGCTCTTGTGATGCCGCTGCCATGGCTTTACTTGATGGTGAGACCTCTTTTACCTCTTACGTATCCATTATTAAAGAAAGATTGGTTTATCCAGCTCCAAGCTGAAAAGATGGGGCTTCCAAACGATGTACTGAATGACTATGCGGCGGATTCGAAGAGTTTGCAGAAGAAAACCCTTCTGACGATGTTTCAAGAAAATCTCCATTACAAGCTCCCAGACACGTTTCAACAAGCGAAGGCACGGATTCTTGTCACAGTGGGAGAAAAGGAAAAAGGTATCATGAAACGGTCAGCAAAGAAAATAACGACATCACATCCGAAGGCAGCAGGTGTCGTCGTTCCTGATATTGGACATACATTTACGTTTGAAAAGAAAGAACTGTTTATTGATATGATTCAATCCTTTATAGAAGAGCGTGCGTTACCAGTGGAATTAAAGGAAATCAAGTAGCCGGAAGTGAAGACAGGCATAAAAGAGGCAGTTAGATCTTAGAACCTATATGATATAGGCATAAAACGCTTACAGATGAGCTGCAGTCTGACTGAAAGCTCATGAGCCGTAGAAGGAGGAGCTATGAGTAAAAACTATATCATATTCGGTGCGAGTCAAGGCTTAGGGGATGCTTTTGTAAAAGGTCTTCCTTCAAGTGGAGATACAGTTTGGATTGTGTCTCGAAGTGAACCGAGCAGTTTGAACATAGATGACGGTGTACATAGAATTTGGCTGAAAATTGATTTATCAAGCCAAACCCACATCCCTTTTATGCTCGAAGCATTGGAGAATCAAACCATTGATGTTCTCATCTATAACATTGGTTTATGGGAAAAACGAGGCTTTGAAGATGATTATTCATTCGATCACGATCAGCCAGAGGATATCGCTCATTTAATCAATGTGAATGTCACCTCTACGATTACTTACATCCAAGCACTGCTTCCGCACGTAAGGAAATCGGAGAATGGAAAAATCATCGTGATTGGCTCAACGGCGGGACTCGATCATACAAACCTGCCGCAAGTTTCTTTTGTCGCATCTAAATTTGGCTTGCGCGGAATTGTGAATGCACTGAGAGAGCATGTGAGAAAAGATAAAATATCCGTCACCTGTATCAATCCAGGAGAGCTGGCGGCAGAGGTTCCATATGAAGATGGAGCCGAAAAAGCCATCACTCTATATGGTGAAACGAGAATCCCTGTACAGGATATTGTAGAGCTTGCGAGATGTGTGATTCATTTATCAAGGGTATCCTGTGTAAAAGAAATCAACGTCCCAGCCATGACAGATTTGAATGCATAATATAAAGCAGACCACCCGTTTAAAGAAAAAACGGGTGGGTTTTTGATTTTATGATGAATGCTGCTGAAGGGTTTGATAGACAGCTTCCGTCAAGATCTCAATGCCGGTAAAGATAGCAGAGCGGTCGAATGTCATATAAGGATGATGTAGACCGGGCTCTAGATCACAGCCTAAACCAAGCATCGTGGATTTGATATGCGGAACCTTTGCTGCATAAAAGTGAAAATCCTCTCCGCCTGTCGTGACGATCGGGGGATCGAGGTGCTCTTTGCCTAAAATCTGTTCAATTGCATGAGACATGATCTGGACAGCTTCCTCATTTAAGGTTGCGGCAGGCAGACGGTGATCGGTTGAAAGTGTAATGGAAGCGCCAAAGGCATCCGCTACAGCATGTACGGCTCTTTCAATTTCTTTTTCTAGTTCATCCATCACATCATTTGTTTGTGCCCTGACATCTAATGTAAAAGAAGCTTTGCCAGGGATGATGTTTGAACTGCCCCCGCCAGCATGTAGGTTGGTCATTTTTACAGAATGTGCAACTCTTGGGTCGACATGGATATGCGCGAGTCTCTGCACGAGGGTAGAAGCCACTTCAATGACGTTGACCCCAAGATGCGGGCGTGCACCGTGGGCTTCCTCTCCAATAATTGTGCCGATGTAATGATTACTCGATCCATGCAAAATGGCAGGTGCACAGCGTCCGTTTAATGTTTCTTGAATTGGGCGCACATGCACTCCGTATAAGTAATCAACGTCTGCTAACACACCTTTTTCAATCATTTTCAGCGCGCCGCCGCCTTTTTCCTCAGCAGGCTGAAAAATGAAGCGGATGGTGCCGTTCGGGAGCTCCTTTTCCTTTAATGCCATGAAGGTGCCGAGAGCCATTGTCATGTGTGCATCGTGACCACATGAATGATTGGGTTGAAACTCACCATCTACTTCCTGCCAAAGTGCATCAATATCGGCTCTCACAGCGACCACTGGTGCGCCTTCTCCCATTTCACCAATTACTCCTGTACAGTCGTCAAATGTTCGAGTCTCGCAGCCCATTTTTTTTAATATGCCTTCAAGATAAGCCGTCGTATTCGTTTCTTCCCAGCTTATTTCTGGGTGGGCGTGCAGGTGTTCAAAGATGTCTGTCACGGTCTGTTGCATTTCGTTTGTCAAAGTTGTCATGAGTAGCCTCCTTGCTGACAGAAAATCTGTCAAAACATTCTTTTAGTGAAATAATATTGATCTTAAATATCATCAGTGTTTATAATATAACACATCATTTGATTATTCAGAAAATTAAGTGAAATTCCGATCGGGACAAAAGGGGTTTTGACACATGAAAACAGCGGCAGTATCAGCACCAGAGAAACAAAAACGAAAACTTCAAATGCCGGATGCGTATGTTCTCTTATTTATCATTGCGCTCATTTGTACCATTGCAACGTATTTTGTACCAGCGGGTGAGTTTGACCGAAAGACATCAGGGGAAATCACAACAGCTGTTCCTGGCAGCTATCACCGCATTGATCAATCACCCGTAAGTCCCGTTGGCTTTTTTACAGCCATTCAGGAAGGGATGGTAGGGTCCTCTTCTATTATTTTTCTCATTCTATTTACTGGCGGAACCATTGCCATTTTGGAGAAAACAGGTGCCATTAACGGAATGATTCACCATGTCATCAGCAGGTTTCAAACGAAGCAATTATTGTTTATTTGTATTGTTGGAGGATTATTTTCGGTGCTTGGAACGACCGGCATTGTCGTGAACTCTGTTATAGGATTTATTCCAATCGGGATTATTGTGGCAAGGTCCTTGAAATGGGACGCTGTGGCAGGAGCAGCGGTCATTTACATCGGCTGTTATGCTGGATTTAACGCAACCATTTTGTCTCCATCTCCACTGGGTTTATCTCAAACGATTGCAGAGCTGCCGATCTTTTCTGGGATTGGCCTGCGTGTCATTATTTATCTTTGTTTTCTTATATCTAGTATTGTGTACATCTATTTATATACAAGACGCCTAAAGAATAAAGAGAAGGGAAGTCTTCTTGGTGACCAATGGTTTCCTGCGAAGGGGCTTGGCGGATCTGATGCAGAATCTGTGGACAAGCCTGCATTTACCGGCAGACATAAGCTGATTTTAGCGGTGTGCGGATTGTCTCTTGGGGGCTTCTTATATGGCGCGCTTCAGCTTGGCTGGACCGATAAGGAAATGGCAGGTGTGTTCATTTTTATGGCCATTGCTGCTGGATTGCTTGGCGGATTAGCAGCCAATGATATTGCGAAAACATTTATTGTCGGCTGTCAAAGCCTTGTGTACGGCGCAATCATTGTCGGAATGGCACGCTGCATTTCTGTCATTTTAGAAAACGGTAAGCTGCTTGATACAGTGGTAAATGGCTTGGCGAGTATGCTGACAGGATTTAGTCCAATTGCTGGTGCGATTGGGATGTATATTGCGAGTGCACTTCTTCACTTTTTGATTTCATCAGGATCAGGAGAAGCGGTTGTCTTTATTCCAATTCTAGCGCCGCTGGCTGATTTAATGGGCATCACAAGACAGGTAGCTGTTGAAGCGGTTATGCTTGGCGAAGGGGTGGTCAACTGTATCAATCCGACGTCAGGTGTGTTGATGGCTGTGCTTGCTGCAAGTGGTATTCCTTATGTGAAGTGGCTGCGTTTTATGGTGCCGCTTGCGCTCATTTGGTTTGTCATTGGTCTTGTCTTTATTTGTATCGGCGTTATGATCAACTGGGGACCTTATTAAACATGTATAAAGCTGCTGACAATTGTTTGGCAGCTTTTTTCTTGTGGAAATATGCATGGAGACAGCGCTTTGAAAGCACAATAAGTGTGTTCACAAATTCGCTACATATTTTTTTGAGCAACCCCCTTGCAAAAGTTTGTGAAGTGTTGCACAATAGGAATGTGAAATACTTCACAAATGAAAAACAACCTAGTTTTACTCAGGAGGATGAGATAAATGACAAACGAAAAAGTAAACAAAGTAGCACTTATTGGAGCAGGTTTTGTAGGCAGCAGTTATGCCTTTACATTAATAAATCAAGCGATCACAGATGAATTGGTTGTCATCGATTTAAATCAAGATAAAGCAATGGGTGACGTCATGGATTTAAACCACGGGAAAGCATTTGCTCCGCATCCTGTGAATACATGGTATGGAGATTATGAAGATTGTAAGGATGCAGACATTGTATGTATCTGTGCTGGTGCGAACCAAAAGCCAGGTGAAACGAGACTTGACCTTGTTGAGAAAAATTTAAATATATTTAAAGGCATTGTAGACAATGTGATGAAAAGTGGATTCGATGGTATTTTCTTAGTCGCCACGAACCCTGTTGATATTTTGACATATGCCACTTGGAAATTCAGTGGCCTGCCAAAAGAGCGAGTGATTGGCAGTGGAACCACACTTGATACTGCAAGATTTAGATACATGCTCAGTGAGTACTTTGAAGCAGCGGCACACAATGTGCATGCGTACATCATTGGAGAGCATGGGGATACAGAGCTTGCTGTATGGAGTCATGCGAATATCGGAAGTGTACCCATTACAGAATTAATGAAGAGAAATGATCAATACAAACAAGAAGATTTAGATGAGATGATGGAAAATGTCCGCCATGCCGCTTACCAAATCATTGAGAAAAAAGGCGCCACTTACTACGGCGTAGCGATGAGTTTGGCCCGCATTACAAGAGCGATCCTGCACAATGAAAACAGTATTTTGACCGTCAGCACTTACTTAGATGGAGAGTATGGAGCAGAAGATGTCTACATTGGTGTACCTGCCCTTGTGAATCGAAATGGCGCAACAGAAGTGATGGAGCTTGCCCTTAATGATACAGAAAAAGAACAATTCGCACACAGTGTGAATGTGTTAAAAGAGATTTTGGCTCCTCATTTTTAATCAAAAGCAACCTATCTGAGCAGAAAAGGATGAATCACTATGTGGCAGCAAATATATAATCCGTTTGGTAATGAGTTCGTGAGTGCATTGGTAGCAATGCTCCCAATTTTGTTTTTCCTGCTTGCATTAACCGTATTTAAGTTAAAAGGTGTTTTAGCCGCTTGTTTTACCTTAATCGTCAGCTTTGTAACAGCTGTTTTCTTCTTTCATATGCCAATTGAAAAGGCATTATCTGCTGTGCTGCTCGGTATATCTAATGGACTGTGGCCGATTGGATATATCGTCATCATGGCGGTGTGGCTCTATAAAATTGCTGTGAAATCTGGTAAATTCGATGTCATTCGTTCTAGTATTGCAGGAATCTCTCAAGATCAACGTCTTCAGCTCTTATTAATTGGTTTTAGTTTTAACGCATTTTTAGAGGGAGCCGCTGGGTTTGGTGTACCGATTGCGATCAGTGCTGCTCTCTTAACAGAGCTTGGGTTTAAACCGCTGAAAGCTGCGATGCTCTGCTTAATTGCCAATGCTGCATCTGGCGCATTTGGTGCTGTGGGTATCCCAGTCATTACAGGGGCGCAAATGGGCAATATGACGCCGCTTGCGTTATCTCAAACCCTTGTGTATACGATACCGTTTATTTCATTCTGTATTCCGTTCCTCCTCATTCTCATTGTGGACGGATTCAAAGGGATTAAAGAAACGCTCCCTGCCTTGCTTGTTGTAAGTGGAAGCTATGCCATTTTACAAGCTGTCACAATGGTGACAATGGGTCCTGAGCTTGCCAATATTATTTCAGCCTTAGCAAGCATGGGCATTTTGGCTTTATTTCTTCGAAAATGGCAGCCGAAACACATTTATCGTGAAGAAGGAGCACCAGCCATTGAACAGAAACAAACGTATCGCGGCATTGAAGTGCTGAAAGCATGGTCTCCGTTCTATATTTTAACCGCCGTTATTACGGTATGGAGTCTGCCAGCATTTAAAGCATTGTTTGCTGCAGGAGGCCCGCTCAACTGGACGACGATTTTAGTGAAGATGCCGTTTTTGCATCAGCAAATTGTGAAATTACCACCAATTGCACAAACAGAAACACCCATTGATGCGATCTTTAAAATTGATGTCATCAGTGCAACGGGTACTGCCATTCTGATTGCGGTGATGCTGACAGGTTTGTTTAGCAGACATATTACATTAACAGAAGGAGCTGCCTGCTTAAAAGCATCAGTGAAAGAGCTTTGGGTACCTGTTCTCACCATTTGTTTTGTCATGGGCTTTGCCAACTTGGCGAACTTCGCTGGACTAAGTTCAGCCATTGGGCTTGCACTTGCCAAAACAGGCGATTTGTTCCCGCTTGTCAGCCCGGTGCTTGGCTGGATCGGGGTGTTTATTACAGGATCTGTCGTGAGTAACAACGCCTTATTCGGCAACCTTCAAGCGGTCACTGCTTCTCAAATCGGCTCACAGGCAGGTTTGTTAATCGGGGCAAATACAACTGGCGGGGTCATGGCAAAATTAATTTCTCCACAATCCATCGCCATAGCTACAGCAGCTGTTGGAGAAACAGGTAAAGAATCTGAGCTCTTCCAAAAGACCGTGAAGTACAGCTTCATCCTGCTCGGCATTGTGTGTATATGGACATTCATTCTTGCTCAATTTGTATAGGTTTAAAAAAAGACTGAGACAGCTCTCAGTCACAGCGTGTAGATAAACCCTCGCATTCTTTGTCAGGTCTGTGCTCCGGTGCTCACGAATGTAAAATTCGCTCCGCTCCGGTGCTCGTCCTTCCTAGACTGCAAAGGTTTTCTATCACGCTGAAAGAAGGAAGACAAAGGCTAAAACAAAGATCATTTTAGCCCTTTGTAAAAAAAAAAGACTGAGACAGCTCTCAGTCTTTTTTGTTTATGTCGATTCCCTTGTCACAAGCCGGGTAGGCAGATGGATATGTTCACGCTGTAATGGTTTTTGGTCTTGCAGGATCTCGATTATTTGCTGCACAGACCGCTGGCCAAGCTCTACGATCGGGATGTCAATTGTGGTGATTGTTGGAGCTGTCACCTCGCAAATGTCTTGATTGTCATAGCCGATCACCGCTAGATCCTTAGGGATTTGATAACCGTATGAAATGGCCTGTTTAATGAGCCCTGCTGCGACTTGATCATTACCCGTGAAAATGGCATCAGGTGCATTCTTCATGTCATGGATGACATCCATTAAGCGAAAACCGTCTTCAATGGTGAAGGCCTCCCCGAAAAGCCAATCGTCATGCAGCGGCAAGCCGTGTGCAGAAAGTGCATCAAGATAGCCCTGTTTCCTTTGTTTTTGTGCTTCACTGCTTTCAGTATCAAAGCAAAACCCAATCGATCTTCGCCCTGACTGAATCAAGTAGTCAACCGCTTTATAGGCGGCTTCCCGCTCATCGTATCCAATAATCGGGATGTCTGCTGTTTGATGATATTCGTTCGCCATGACAATAGGGCCGTTCGTTAAAAATGGCTCGATCTTTTCCCACGGATTTTCTAATGCCCCTAATATGACCCCATCTACTTCTCTTTTTTTTAATAATTGAAGCCCTTCAAGCTCTAACGATTCCTGATAAAACGTCTGAAGCACGATGGCTTTATAACCTTGATCCAGTACTTCCTTTGATATGCCTTTAATCAATTGTGCAAAAAAAGGATGGTCCACAGCCGGGACAGACACAGCAATGGTTTTTGTCTGATGTGAACGAAGAGTGCGAGCCGCTGAACTCGGTGTATATTCCATTTCTTTCATCACCTGTAAAATGAGCTGACGCTTTTCCTCTGACACATATGGATGATGATTCAGCACTCTGGAAACGGTGGTGGTTGAAACCCCGCAGCGTTTGGCAATTTCATAAATTGTACACATATTAACAAATCCTTTACACAAAGTTATTGTTCTGAAATCGATAACATCATTTACAATGTGAAACAAGTTAAATATTAACAAATGGAATTGATTAATTGGAGGGAATGGAATGCAAATATTGACGAAGATATCAGGTAAAAGCAAGGATTATCTTCCTTTGCTGGATATGATCAATCAAGGTGTTCAAGTAAAGTCTGATTCAGTTGAGAAGCACCTAGCAAATGAAAAGCTGGTGACGTTCCTTGAGCAAGATATAGGGCGCACAGGCTTGGAAAAAATTCTCTTCCATTATAAACAAAATAAGGAAAAAAAGATACCGTTTCTGCCAGTTGATAAACTGATTTCAGAGGATGAGATCGATGATATCATGCAGGTGTTGAAAGAAGTATTGAGTTCTGGCCGTTTTACTTCAGGGCCATATATTCCGGCGTTTGAAAAGCAGCTCGCTGAGTACTTAGGGAAGAAATATGTCATTGCCACGTCAAGTGGAACAGATGCCCTAATGATCAGCCTCATATCAGCAGGCGTCCATCCGGGAGACGAGGTCATTTTGCCAGCGAATAGCTTTGCTGCAACAGAAAATGCAGTGCTTGCGGTTGGGGCTGTTCCGGTCTATGCCGATATTGATCCAGATACTTACTGCTTGGCACCGAGTGAAATTGAGAAGCATATCACAGATCAAACGGCATGCATTCTTCCGGTTCATTTATATGGAAAGCAAGCGGATATGAAGGCCATTTCGGCGATTGCGAAACAGCATGGGTTGAAAATCATTGAAGATGGCTGTCAGGCGATCGGCAGCAGCGGCCTTGGTGCATATGGAGATGGACTTGTTCTCAGCTTTAATCCATACAAAAACCTTGGCGTCTGCGGTAAGGCAGGGGCTATCGCCACAAATGATGAAGCCTTAGCGGAAAAATGCATGGAGATCAGCTATCACGGCTTTGAAGTAGGAAAGAAAAATGTCAAACGCAGTGACTATGGATTTAATTCTAAAATTGATAATTTGCAGGCAGCGATCGGACTCGAACGCATGAAGTATTTAGGATTACAAAACTTTAAACGTTTTTACTTAGCAAAGCGATACATTGACCAGCTGCAAACGCTTGAGGAAGAAGGATACTTGAAGCTTCCGAAGCTGACGGATGATCATGTCTGGCATCTGTTCCCGATCAGAGTGCTAAAGGGCGAACGAGATGAGCTTGCAGCGAAATTGCTGGAAATGGGCATAGAAACAGATGTTTATTACCCGATTCTATCGCATCAGCATCAAACAAATCTTGTTTCTCAAAAGTATAAACGTACGACACTTCCACACACGGAAAAAGCAGCACAGCAATTACTTCACTTGCCGCTGTATCCAGGCATGCCGCTGCAAGATCAGGAGAAGGTCATCGAGGGGGTTCATCATGTTATCAAGTCTTCCATTCAATAAAAAACTGCTGAATCAACCGGAAAATCCGAAGTGGATCGTCTTCTGTGACTTTGATGAAACCTATTATTCTCACGGAATGACAGAGGAGCAGCGAGAGGATGTAAAACGGCTGGAAGCCTTTGTGGCAGAAAAGAGCGAAGCAGGACTGCTCATGCTTGGCTGGGTCACGGGAAGCAGCCTCGATTCTGTCACAAGTAAAATGGAAACAGGCGGTTTTCATCAATTCCCGCATTTCATTGCGTCGAACTTAGGAACTGAAATTGTGTATACATCGGAAGCTCGTTTTGGACAGCCAGATGCGGAGTGGATGAAGCGGCTGGATGCGCAGGGCTTTTCAGATGAAAAAATTGAAGACATCCTCGAAACCATACGTGAAAAGGGAATTCATCTCAGACCGCAAACGCAGCTGGGCAGCTCAGGGTATAAGAAGAATTTCTATTATCAGGAGCAGGATGAACGGACAGATCTTCATCATCTATCATTCATCCAAACACTTGCCAAAGAGCGCGGGGTGGCGGTCAACATCAACAAATGCAATCCGCTCGCAGGAGACCCAGCTGATTGCTATGATGTCGACTTTTTACCAGTCGGCACAGGGAAGGATGAAATTGTGCGCTTTATGTTGAAGCAATATGATTTATCGAAAGATCAAGGCTTTGCCTTTGGAGATAGTGGGAACGATTTGCGGATGCTTCAATCCGTCACGCATGGTTTCCTCGTCCAAAATGCGACGGCCGAAGCCAAGCGACACCATCATCAAATTTGTCATCATGGGTATGCAAAAGGAATCTATGAAACACTGAAAACAGTGATGTATAAACATGAGGAGGCACATTCATGAAGAAAATTGGAATTGTTGGAGCAGGGAATATTGCAAAAGCACATGCAAGAGCATTATCAACAATCAAAGGTGCAGAGCTATCTGGTGTCTATGATTTACACGAGTCAGTTGCACAAGGATTCATTAAACAGTACGGAGGACGTGTGTATTCAAGTATCGAAACTTTAGCAGATGCATCTGACGGGTTGATCATTGCCTCCCCTAATTTTTGTCACAAGGACCATGCCCTTCAGGCACTAAGAGCAGGACAGCCCATTTTATGTGAAAAGCCGATGGCTGTGTCGCTGAAGGAAGCGAAGGAAATGGTGGAGACAGCCAAACAGTTCCAGGTTCAAGCCAGTATGGGCTTTAACTATCGTTACTTATCCTTTGTGAATATTTTGAAGAACTTGATTGCCAATGGTGAATTAGGCCGCATTTTGACCGTCAGGACTCATTTTAAGAAAAACAGTGCCCTCAGAAGAAAGACATTTTCATGGAGAGACGGCGGTGAGAGTCTGCGCACAAGCGGTGCATTAGGGGATCTTGGTATTCATTTAATTGATATGCTGTGGTACTTATTTGGCAGTGACATGAAGAAAGAATCACTTAATACCAAGATGCTGACACATGTAAAGAAAAAAGAAGAGAAAAAGGTGCAGGTGGATGATCATACCGAAATTTTCGGTCAGATGGAGAATCAAGTGTTCTTTCACTTGGTCACATCCAAAAGCACGCAGCCTGAGGAATGCGGATTTAGTGTAGAAGTCGTTGGTCATGACAAGGTATTCAAATACCATACGAACATGAAAAACGAATATGAGATCAGTGATGGATTGTGTGTGGAGCGTCATCAAATGCCGCAAACCCTGCTGACAGATCCGCCAAATGAATTTTACGGATGGTCTGATACGTTCCGTGATCAGCTGATGCACTGGGTGAATACAGATTCATATCCATCTCATATGAAAGTGGCTGATTTTGTAGATGGGTATCGCGCACAGGCTGCGCTCAATACATGCTTCGAGAGGGAAGAGGCTGTCAAGTCTGCCCGGACATATTAAAGAGGTGGAGCGGAGGATGTCATGACTCCGCTCCTTTTTAGAGGAAGTGAAAAGATGAAAAAAGTATTTTATTTTGGCTGTGTCTTTTATTTTTTTATTGGGACCATTCATGTGTTTTTTGGCAGCTTAACTCCTTATTTACTGTCAAGTTACGATAAGGGTCCCGGGGAATTATCTTCTTTAATCTTTTTTCAGTTTATTGGTTTTTTGACAGGTGTTCTGTTATCCCCCATTCTTGTGAGGAAAAAAGGCTATGGCGCTGTTCTGACCATGGGTCTTTTGCTGATGATCGGGTCACTTCTCCTTGGACTTTTGGTGCCGGGCTGGACAACACTTGTGCTGGCAGGTTTTTTTCTTGGGAGCGGTGCAGGCAGTCTTGAGACCACAGCCGGAGCGTATGTGATTTCGATGGCAAACAGTGCGAAGCGAATCAGCATCATGGAGGTCTTTTTTGGGTTAGGCGCGCTGTTATTTCCACTTGTGATTCTGCTCACTGTCACTGAACAGACGTGGCACTATGTGTTTTTATTTCAGGTCGGTGCACTGACTTTTTTCCTTATGCTCTGGCTTGCCTTTATGAACAAATTGCCTCGTGGGCAGATGGCTGCTCCTTCCAAAGGGATGAGAAAACCGTCCTTACTTGTTGATCGCAGCAATCGAATGATTGTGGTGATCATGATTTGCTTTGCCTTTTTCTACGCAGGGATTGAAACGAACTTTGCGAACTTTTTGCCGTCGATCATGCTGGAAAAGGGGGGAGACCATTGGGGTCTTTTTGCGGTCTCAACCTTTTGGACAGCGATCGTCATCGGCAGAACCGTGATTGCAAGAAAAGCGGATCAGCTGCACCCGCTGCGTTTTTTAAAGCTAAGCGCAGCACTCATGATTCTGCTGCTCGTGGTCTTTGCCCTGACAACCCACATAGCCGCGCAGCTGCTTCTCATCTTTTTCATCGGCCTGTGCGCAGCTGGCATGTTCCCAATCGCACTGACTGCATCTGCATTAATGATTGAAAATGCCATCGACGAGGCAACGAGTTACTTTATTGCAGCCGCAAGTTTAGGCGGAGCCTGCTTGTCCTTCTTGATTGGCTTTAGTCTTGAATGGGCAGGAGCAGCAAGTGCCGTCTTTGTTTTCGCTTTCTTAGCTGTTCTTCTGTTTGCAGCTGCGATTCAAATGAATCGTGCTAAGAAAAAGGATACGGTCCTGTCGCAGCAATCGGCGCTGAAAGCCGATCGGTAAGCAATATCCAATGTCTCCTTGAGTCCACCTGAAAAGATGACAAAGGACTTGTACTAAAACACAGAACGTTTGAATAATATGTACAAGTCAGCATCAAAAGGAGGACGTCTATGTGGCGGTGTTTTTTGGTTATATCTTTTTAGGGTTGTCACTTTCAGCGCCTGTTGGGCCAGTCAATGCAGCCCAAATCGACAGAGGGATTAAAAGTGGATTTTGGCACGCGTGGATTTTTGGTGTGGGGGCGATGGCCGCGGATATTGTCTATATGCTCCTCATCTATTTTGGTGTCGCCCAGCTTTTGACTGCACCTCTAGTGAAAACCTTTTTGTGGCTGTTCGGCTTTTTCGTTCTGACCTATACGGGCATTGAAAGTCTGCGTAAAATCAATTTGCAGGAGAGCCCGAAAAAGGATGGTGGAAACACTTCGGTTGGTCAGTCGTTCATGACGGGGTTTTTCATTTCTCTTTCCAATCCGCTCAGTATTTTATTTTGGCTTGGCATCTACGGCAGTATTTTGGCTAATACGATTGAAAAGTATGGGGCATCTCAAATGCTGATGTACAGCATGGCTATTTTTATCGGCATGCTGATCTGGGATTTCAGTATGGCGCTGCTTGCTAGTTCGTTTAGGCGCTATTTAAGTGAACGTGTCTTACATGGCTTATCCGTTCTTGCAGGCTTATCTTTACTTGGTTTCGGCGCCTATTTTGGGTATCAAGGCATCATGGCGTTGATTGGGTAGAAAAGCAAACTGATACATTCAGTCTGTTTCAGCGTGTAGACAAACCCTCGCATTCGGTGTCAGTCCTGTGCGCCGATGCTCACGAATGTTAAATTCGCTCCGCAAAGGTAGCTGCCCTTCCTAGACTTCAAAGGTTTTCTATCACGCTGAAAAGAAGACAAAGGGCTAAAATAAAGATCATTTTAGCCCTTTGTCAACAATCTAAAGCAGACTGATACATTCAGTCTGTTTTTTGTAAGGATTGACAGACATAACACATTCTTGAATAATGATGGGATATAAAATGGTTTCAAGGAGCTTTGCCATGCGTATTTTTCTTCCAGTATTCAACTATGTGTGCATGCTGATCTTATCAGTCATCACAGCAACATTGTCTATCTGTTTAGCTTATGCTCGGCCCTCATTTATTGGGTGCTTGATTCTGTCTTTTTGATGAAGAACAGATCATAGGAATGATACAAAAGCGCTCTATTAAAAGAAGCAGTTTGACGGCTGCATACACTTGTCTGTTCATGCATCATGGAGTGAAAGACACACATACATGCTCAATTTGAACGAGAACGTCCACCTCTTGAATGCGCAAGGAAAGTCGTTGAAGGACAGTCACCACAGCCTTTTTTTCTCATAGGCTATGGAGAAGACGCTAAAACGAGGTGGAAAAAATGGCCCAGTTGTATGCAAAAAGTTGCCTTGATCAAAATCTACGATCACTAGAAGAATGGAAGCAGGATGCTTTTACTCAATTTGGAGAGATGGTAGGAGATGAGGCAGATACATTCCCTTGTGTACCGGGAAGACAGGGGTTTTTTCTCGATCATTTACGCTATGGGTTTGTGGGTGATCCGAGGGAAGAGGAAGCGGTTGATGAATTAGCCCAGCTGCTGAGAGAATATCAAAGCTGTGCGAAAGAAACGGGTCAATATGCTTCATTTATTTGTTTTTTTGAAACACCGCAGGATTTAAAAGAAAGTTCGCTTGAAGAGTTTGAGCAGCAGTTTTGGTCACTGCTTCAACGACTGCACCAGAAAGATGAAGTGCCATGGCCTGAGGATATTCCACTAGATACTCATCATCATGAGTGGGAGTATTGCTTTCACGGGGAAGCGTATTTTATTTTGTGCTCCACACCGGCTCATAAGCTCAGAAAAAGCCGCCACTTCCCTTATGTCTTGATGGCATTTCAGCCTAGATGGGTGTTTGAGAAATTGAATGGATCGACCAAGTTTGGTCAAAAAATGAGCCAGCTCGTTCGCAAGCGGCTCAAAGCGTATGATGAGGTCAGCGTTCACCCATCATTAAAATGGTACGGTGATCCGACCAATCATGAATGGAAGCAATACTTTCTCCCAGATGAAGAGGCGGAGAAACCAGCCTCCGCCAAATGTCCTTTTACTGCATTAAAAAACATGATGAAATTATGATGCGGTCTGATCCTGCTGCTTCCACTTTTTTCTCATAAATAGCACCATGATGGCAATCACTGCAATGATCCCAAGGCTGATAAAAAAGCCAGGTCGTCCGCTTGCCTCTGTTAAAGTGCCTGAAATGGCGGCTCCAATCAAGAGAAGCGCAAGAATCATTTCGCACGTTTGGCGAGTGGATGGCTTTGATAGCTTTTTACTTGAGAACAGAATGAATACCCATGTGTACAGAAGGGTAAGGCCGGCTGCTGTTGTGAGATGCTCGTAGATGTGTTTGGACAAAAAGAGTGCAAGCAAAATCGAGACAATTAATCCAGCAGCAGTTAAAATAATCGAAGGCCATCCGACATGAGATGGGTCTTTTTGTTTAAAACAAGCAGGTGCATCTTGATGCTCCGACATCGTGCCAAGCAGCGTCGTGACTGCATAGAGTGAGGCAACCAATGTCGAAAAGCCGGCAATAATGAAAATGCCATTAAAGATATGAAGAAAGATTGATAAATGAAATGGATCTAATGATGTAATAAATGGACTGCTGTTCTCGTTAAAGGCTGTTACTGGGACAAGCAAGAGAGCAAGTCCGATCGAGACGATATAGATGACCGCTAGAATGATCAGCATGACGCGTCCAGCCTTTGCCGCATCTTTCGGATCTTTTAAATGAACCGCCATCAGACCCATGACTTCAATTCCCCCAAATGCATAAAACGCGTAAATCAATCCATTCCAAAGACCAAGTGCACCGAGCGGCATCCATTCGTGATCTTTGTTTGGCAGATGCAGGGTCGGTTTATGATCTGTCAGAATGCCGAATAACACAAGCACCGCAAGGATCATAAACAGAAAAATCGCCGCTGTCTTCAGTACCGCAAGGACATTTTCTGTCTTTTGAAAAGAAGAAAGCCCTATGATAATCACGAGCAGGGCAAGAGCGGAATAAATCGCAGAAAACACCCAGAGCGGAACAGATGGAAACCAGTGGCGGGTAAAAAGGGAAATCGCTGTTAACTGACTTCCCGTAATCAGCATTTCTGCAAACCAATACACCCAGCCATTGCTAAACCCTGCCCAGCGTCCATATGCTTTACGAGCATAGGAACAAAATGACCCTTTATCAGGGTTATCGGCTGTCATCGCAGCCAAATGTTTAAAGACGAGATAGGTTCCGACCGCAGCAAGCAAAAAAGAAATGCAGACGGAAAAACCGGACTTTGTAATGGCAATGCTGGAACCAAGGAAGAAACCAGTGCCAATTGTACAGCCGACTCCGATGAGAGAAAGCTGCCACCAAGATAAAGTTTGTTCTTCTTTCAATGCATGTGCAACACCTTTCGATTTCAATGACATTAGCTTGTGACCGCCGTCTTTTTTTATACATGATCAAGGGGACGTTTTGGGCATACTGACATGGAAAGGAGTGCATGTGATGAACGGAGAATATGTCATTTTACCAAAGGATGGACACGGCTTTCGCTTAGGAAAAGGCCAATGTATGCGGGTCGTTGATATTGAAGGTCAGCAAGTAGCAGATGTCATGGCCTATCATGAAAAGGATTTTTATGAAAAATTTGACCAAGGCGCGACAATGGACAGCCTATTTTCGTCAAAAGTGAAAAAAGGGGATAAGCTCTATTCTAATTTATATAAACCGATGTTTACGGTCATTGAAGACACAGTCGAATGCCATGATTTATACATGCCCGCCTGCCGGCAAGAAATGTATCAGCTTTTATACGGACGGACGCATTTAGAGGTCATGCATACATGCTACGATAATTTGCGGACTGCCTTTGAGCCATTTGGGATTCCTAAGGAGGATATGTACTATCCTTTTAATGCCTTTATGAATACAGTCATTGATGAAAAAGGAAAACTGTCTGTGGAGCTCCCAAAATCTCTTCCCGGTGATTACATTCGTCTGCGAGCCGAAATGGATCTCATTGTGGCCGTATCCGCATGTCCTTCTGATATTGGGAAGTGTAATGGCGCAAGCTGTACATCTATACGGGTAGAAATTGATTGAAAAAGAAAAGGGCCAGTCCATATAGACATGGTCTTTTTCTTTTGTGAATGTTTGATCATTAATGAAATAGGGGAACGTCTAACAAAATGTTCTTCCTGAAAACATGGTATAATGAAGACTCAAAAAACGTTGTCAAACCAATGAATTCAGAGTAAAACCTGTTCTCTTCATGTAGAGGATGCTTAGGAGGAAAAGTGTATGAGTTTGCAGAAAAAGATCAGCCAAGAGTTGCATGTGCAGCCCTCAATTGACCCAAAGCAGGAGATCGAAAAGCGGGTTGGATTTCTAAAGGAATACTTGAAAAAAACTGGCGCAAAAGGATTCGTCCTCGGCATTAGCGGCGGACAGGATTCAACGCTCGCTGGCCGTCTTGCACAGCTGGCTGCATCTGAGCTGCGTCAAGAAGGAAAAGAAGAGGCAGTCTTTATTGCGGTGCGCCTCCCGCACGGTGTGCAGCAGGATGAAGATGATGCACAGCTCGCTTTATCATTTATTCAGCCGGACAAGTCGTGGAAATATGATATTGCGCCTGCCGTGACGGCATTTAGTGAACAATATCAAAAGGACACAGGCGGCCCGTTGTCTGACTTTAATAAAGGAAATGTCAAAGCACGCATGAGAATGATCGCGCAGTATGCTGTCGGAGGAGAAGAAGGATTACTTGTCATCGGTACAGATCATGCAGCTGAAGCAGTAACCGGCTTCTTCACGAAGTATGGTGATGGCGGTGCAGATGTTCTTCCGCTCACAGGTCTGACGAAACGCCAAGGCCGGATGCTGCTAGAAGCGCTGCAAGCACCTGAGCGTCTATACTTAAAGAAACCGACAGCGGATCTGCTTGATGACAAACCTCAGCAAACGGATGAAACAGAACTTGGCATTACGTACAATGAAATTGATGATTACTTAGAAGGTAAGCCAGTGTCAGATCAAGCAGCAGAAGCGATTGAAAAGCGCTATGTTCAATCAGAGCATAAACGCCAAGTACCAGCTTCCATGTTTGATGACTGGTGGAAATAAGAAAAAGCAAGAGACCTCTCCTTTGATGGAGAGGTTTTTTATAGTAAAAATACTGTTTTGAAAATATAAAATTATTTATAATGGTCTCTTATTGAATATGTATTTAGGATGATAATCAGCAACTTTAACCAGCAGATACTGCTTAATCATTTAAGAAATAAAACAAACCTATATTATTTACTAGAAAAATGAAATTGATTGTATTGTTATTTGAATAATTAAAATTTTCTAAAAAGTAAGTTGACAATCTCCGTTATGTCATTTTATGATTGTTTACGTAAACGCTTACCGTAAACGTTTACTATAATCGAATGGGGAGGAATTTGTTGATGAAAAATAAAGAAAAATGGAGCGGTGTATTCCCGGCTGTCTTAATTCCTTTTAAAGATGACTATTCAATTGATGAACCTGCTTTTCGTAAGCTTGTCCGTTGGGTGGCGGAGCACAAAGGGATTAACGGTATCGTTGTCAATGGACATACTGGCGAGATTATGACTTTACTGCCACATGAACGAGCTGAGGCTGTGCGCATTGCAGCCGACGAATTAAAAGGGGAAGTACCTGTCATTTCTGGGGTTTCTGCTGAAGGGACAATTGAAGCGATCCAACATGCAAAAGCCGTTGAAGAAGCTGGCGGAGAAGGTATACTTCTCATGCCGCCACATTCATGGCTAAGATTCGGTATGCAGCCTGAGTCACCTGTCCAATTCTTTAAAGATGTTGCAGAAGCGATTGACATTTCAATCATCGTACATCAATATCCAACTTGGACAAAAACCTCATATACAACCAATCAATTACTAGAAATGTCGGAAATTGAGAATGTTGTCTCGTTTAAAATTGGTCAAAGAGACATGGCACAATACGAGGTCGATGTGCGGGCATTGAAAAAACATGCACCAGATGTATCGTTACTCACATGTCACGATGAATATTTATTGCCAACATTAATTCAAGGGATTGATGGAGCACTTGTAGGTTTCGGCTGTTTTGTGCCAGATTTGATCGCTGAACTTGTGAAATGTGTGGAAGAAAAAGATCTTGTAGCGGCCAATAAAGTTTACGATAGAATCTTCGAATTAAAGCATGCTGTGTATAAAATGGATGAACCTTCATCTACCTCTCATCTGCGAATGAAGGAAGCGATGTACCAGCGAGGTCTAATCAGTAGTTCGCTTGCTAGGAAGCCGGTCTTACCTTTAACTCATAAGGAGAAAGAAGAGATTCGCCAGGGCCTTCAAAGTGTTGGTTTGCTTAAGGAAAACGTCAGTAGATAACAGACCATTAATTTCATGATGAAGGTGAGTCAGGTTATAATAGAGGACAAAACAACAGACTCCCGGAGGTATGAAATGTGTCAGTAAGTATTAAAGATGTAGCATTGAAAGCTGGAGTGTCTATAGCATCTGTTTCCCGAGTATTAAGTGGTAAACCAGGAGTAGGTGCTCAAACGGCTGAAAGAATCAAACAAGTAATTGATGAATTAGGCTATCGTCCTAATTTAGGAGCTAGAGGGCTCGTCAAAAGGAAGACAGGGAATATAGCTGTAGTGGTTCCGCGTGGTTCATATATTTTGAATAATCCATTTTTTTCAACGATTCTAGATGGAATAGCGAAGGAATTAGATGAGACGGAATTCAATATGTTGATGTCGTTTACATCTATACAGCAGCAGCGATTACTTGAAACGCAGGCAGTAGATGGAGCCATTCTATTTTCACCAAGAAATGAAGAACTAAGCATGGATTGGTTAAAAAGTTTAGCCATTCCCATTATAGTTGTCGGAAGTTATCTAGAGGATTCTCCATTTCCATGTGTCAGGCCAGATGATGAAGAAGGTGTGTGTCAATCAATAACGGCCTTATTTGATAAAGGTCATCGAACCATTGGGCTGGTCAATGGTCCAATGAGTTCGATGCATAGTGTGAGGTATTACAAGGGATATGAGCGCACACTTAAAAGTTTAGGGTTAACAATGAACAAAGAACTTGTGTTTGAGTTAGATGAATTTGATGGGGGAAAAGTAGTAGAAGTGGTTTCTCAATTTCTCCAAGGAAACCAGCACATGACTGGAGTTGTTTGCTCTTCAGATTTTTTGGCGATGGGGGTCATGAAAGCGGCAAATAACGCAAATGTGTCAATACCTCATGATTTGTCTGTCGTTGGTGCCGATGATGTGCCCATTGCAAGTTTTCTAACCCCTTCTTTATCTTCAGTTCATGTTGATTTAGTTGGAATGGGAAGAAAAGCTGTTTCTTTACTAACACAGTTATTGGAAGGAGAACAGTTAGATGCGATGGAACATATCTTCCCTATGTACTATATAGACCGGGGCACCACGGGAACGCCAAAAAAGAAATGATAGATGCTGAAAACTCGTATGAACGCTTTAGAATGTCTCTTGGTTTAAAATGTAAGCGATTTCTTTAGCGCTCTTCGGCATGTACTTTTGCATCATTTCCTCTAATAAGGAGGAGATAACATGACGTTAGAATTCAGCGGAAATTCAAATTCTCATGATGGAGAAGTTGTTGATAGAGCTTCACAATTATTGACTAGGATGGAAAGTGTACCTTTTTCTAGATGGCATTTAAAACCTCGTATCATTATGGGATCTGCTACTTTTTTTGATGCTTTTGATGCTCTATCTTTAGCGTTTGTTCTCCCAGTTCTCATCGGAATGTGGAGTTTATCACCTGCTCAAATTGGTCTTCTTATTGGGTCTGGTTATATAGGACAAGCGATTGGTGCTATTTTCTTTGGATGGTTAGCAGAAAGGCGCGGCCGTGTATTTAGTGCAAAGTGGACAGTATTCCTCATGTCAATTATGAGTATCGCGTGTGTATTTTCAGGTAATTTTATGGCCCTTTTTATTTTTCGTTTTATACAAGGGATTGGGGTAGGGGGAGAAGTGCCGGTAGCGGCATCATATATCAATGAGTTGTCCAGGGCTCAAGGGAGAGGTAGATTCTTTATGCTTTATGAGATGATTTTCCCATTAGGATTAATGATCTCAGCTCAAATTGGCGCATTTGTTGTACCTAGCTTTGGGTGGAAGTGGATGTTTTTGATTGGGGGCATTGGAGGTTTAATCGTCTTTGTATTCTTTTTCATGTTGCGCGAATCTCCAAGGTGGCTTATTTCGAAAGGCAGGTTAGATGAAGCCGAAAGAATTATTGAAGAAATTGAAGCTAGTACTGACAAACGAATGCCTGTAGCAAAGCAAGTATCTAGCAGTACTGAAAAAGGCGACTGGAAAGAGCTTTTTTCAACTTTCTATCGTAAAAGAACATTGATCGTATGGGGACTATGGTTTTCTGCCTACTTTGTATCGAATGGTTTAAATAACTGGTTACCGAGTCTTTATAATACTGTTTACAATTTGCCAGTTGGAGATTCATTAAGGGCAGCATCTCTAACAAATATTTTACAGACCATAGGGGTATTCGCTTGTGCATTTTTAATTGATAAAGTAGGACGAAAGCGCTGGGCAACCATTGCATTTATTGTAACAGGTGCTTTATTAACGGCTTTATGGATCAGCGGAGCTAATTCTCCAGAAAGTGTTATATATTTAGGGTCCGCTGCTTACGGAATGATGGGGACAATTACAGTTCTTCTCTATCTATATACACCTGAAATTTATCCAACACGTATGAGGGTGATTGGAACGGCATTTGCTACAGCTTGGCTTAGGCTGGCCTCAGCGATCGCTCCTATTATGATAGGCTTTATTTTAGAGGTAAGCGGTGTTTCAACTATTTTTATTCTTTTCGCAAGTGTGACTGTAGTGGGAGCAATTCTTGCTTTTAAAATGATCGAAACGCGCGAGAAAGTATTAGAGGATATTGCACCGTGAGTTACGCACGCAGTGAAGAACTTATTCCAAAGAGGGTAGGTTCTTTTTTCTATGCAGATGATCTACGTATAATTTTTCAAATTGCCTATCTTTTCGCGCGCCATTTATCATATAATAGATACATTATGTAGCATTCCTTGTCGTAAGGAGGACGTGTCACGAATATGAAAAACAATAGAGAAATCCCTGTGAGACAGCGAAATATTGTCCTCATTGGCTTTATGGGTGTTGGGAAAACAACCATTGGGCAGCTGGTTGCCAAAAAGCTATATAGAGATTTTATTGATGTGGATCAGGAGATTGAGAAAAAGTATAACATGACGATTCCTGAGATCTTTCAGCAAAAAGGAGAAGCATTCTTCAGGCAGGCTGAAAAAGATTATATCGTCGATTTATGTGAGCATACACAGCTAAAGATCGTTTCTCTTGGAGGCGGTGCATTCAAACAGGAAGAAATCAAACGCGCCTGCTTGAAGCATTGTACGGTTCTTTTCCTTGATTTATCTTGGGAGAATTGGAAACAGCGGCTTGATATTTTGATTGAAAACCGCCCTGTTCTTCACAACCGGACGATTGACGAGATGAAAGAGCTGTTTGAAGAGCGCCGGGAAATATATGCCCTTCATAACTCAAGAGTCGAAACAGATCATCTAGAAGCTGAGGAAGTCGCCAATTATATTGTGGACACACTCAAGCTTGGCTGGGATTTATACTCGAAATAAAAAAGTCTACCAACGAGGGTAGACTTTTTCTATAAGTTCAATTCTTCATTCCTTGAATGAGTGCAGCTTTTAAACAGAAGGAAATAGGCTGCTGCTGTGCATCGAATTGAAGTTGAAACAGCTGCTTTGTATCAGGGTCTGCGAATTGAAGATGGGAAACGATCTCTTTTTGAACATTCTCTGGTGTGCGTCCACGCATCATCCAGTCCTGATAATCAATTTGCAGATCCCAGTAACGCTTCTCTTTTTGAGTCAGTTGGTTGGCAGCGAAGAGCTCTTTCCATTCTGATAACGAGCTTTCTCGCACATGAGAAGGATCTCTGAGTCTATTTAAGTGATTAATGAATGAATCCTGTGCAGTGTTTTCGGGTGCGTAATGATCGACGAGCAGGAATGTGCCGCCTTTTTTTAAGACACGGCTGATTTCAGACATGGCTGCCGGCAGGTTTGTAAAGTGGTGAGCGGCAAATCGGCACGTCACGATGTCAAATGATTCATCAGCGAAGGGCAGTGCTTCTGCGGCTGCCCGCTCAAAAGTAATATGTTTCAGTTGGCGTTCTTCCGCAAGTGCTGCTGCAACCTCGATCATTTTTTGCGTGACATCAATGCCGATTCCTTTAGAAATGATATCTGAAAAGGAAAAAACGGTATGTCCTGCCCCACAGCCGATATCAAGTAAATGCTCGTGACCCTTCGTATTGGCTGTTGCTTTCATCCATTCCAGCTCTTCTCCGGCTGCAAATATAGGTGAATCTCGATAGTTCTCGGCATTTTGTGAGAATTGGTTTTCGGCTTTAGCATATGGATTCATTTCTTCTCCCCCTTTGTTGTCTCTTTATCGTAAAATTCATTTTGTTATTTGTCTAAGACATAAAAGATATGACATGAATAGTTAAAACCTATGAGGTGATGAAAGTGGATATACGAATGATGGAATATGTCATGGAAGTGTACCGGCAGAAAAGTTTTACAAAAGCAGCGGATCAACTTCACATTGCACAGCCTTCTTTAAGCCAACAAATGAAGAAGCTGGAAGAGGAATTAGACACACCCCTCTTTATTCGAAAGTATGGACAAGTCACGCCCACACCTCAAGGGAGTCGATTCATTAAAAGGGCTGAGAACATTTTGAAGGAAAGAGATGATTTGCTGCGTGAAATGGGAGAAGCAGCTTATGAAGTGGGGAAAGAGCTGAACATTGGAGCGCCAGCAGTCACAGGGGGCTATGTCTTGCCCGGTTTATTAAAAACCTTTTGTCGAACGTATCCTCATGTTCACGTTCAACTAATAGAAGAATCACCTCGTGAGCTAGAAAAACTTCTATTGGCTGGAAAGCTGGATTTGGCTATTTTATCTATGCCTGTCGAGCATGAATCATTGAAAACGAAACACATGCTGACAGAGCCGCTTCTTCTCGCAGTTCCGCAAACTGCCCAGCCCTGGTCAACAGATGAATTGAACGAAATCATCAATCAAGCAGATCAGAAAGTGTCTGTTCCGTTTCGCCTTCTGGAAGACGCCGCATTTATTATGCTGAAAGAGGGATATGGCTTTCGGCAAGTGGTCATGGAACTATGTCTTCATCATGGTTTTCAGCCGAAGATTACCTTTGAAACAAGTCATATTCAAACAGCGCAGGCATTGGTCAAAAATGGACTAGGTGTGACAGTTGTGCCGAAAATGGTGGCACAAGAGGAAAGGAACGAAGTCACTTATTTGAAAATTGATTCATGCCCAACCCGCACTCTTGTGTTTGCATATGTGGAAGAAAGGTATTTAACGAAAGCCGCTCAAGCCCTAATGGACCTTTACCAGAATCAAGCTTAAGCAAACGTTTAATTAAATGCAAAAAGCAGGGGAGCACCCTGCTTTTTAATAGATATCCAGACGCTGATCCGTCATCACAGGAATTTGCTGTCTCACTTCATCCACTAGCTGAAGATCAATTTCCGCATAATAAATGTCTTCCTCATGGCTTGTTTCAAGCAGAATACGACCAAGTGGATCAATCACCATGGAGTGGCCAGGGAATTCAGTGTCTCTGCTTGTGCCTGTTCTGTTAACAGCAATCATAAATGACTGATTTTCAATTGCTCTTGCGATGAGCAAGCTGCGCCAATGGTCCACTCTTGCTGACGGCCATTGGGCGGTATTGATGAGCACCTTCGCCCCTTTGTTTACAAGTGTTCTGGAAAGCTGCGGGAAGCGAAGGTCGTAGCAGATCATCGCACCGATCTTCACATCCTCATCATAGTCAAATAAACCAAGCTGGTCACCAGCGGTTAAATAGTTGTGCTCATCCATTAAGCGAAATAAATGAATTTTGTCATAATCAACTAAAAGCTCACCTTGGCGGTTAAAGACATACATCGTGTTGGTGATCCTCTCATCTTCTGTGCGCTTGTTCAATACACTTCCAGCAATGAGAACGACTTGGTTCTTACGGGCAAAGGAAGAGAAAAGCTGTTTTGTGCGTTCACCGTTTACATCTGCAAGCTGGTCGGCTTGTTCAAGAGCGTAACCAGTATTCCACATTTCGGGTAAAATGATCAGATCAGGCTGCTGGCGGATCGCTTCTTCTAAAAATGCTTCTGCTTTTTGAAAGTTCACATCAGGTTTTCCAATTTGTACGTCCATTTGGACAAGGGCGATTTTCATACAGGTTCCTCCTTTATTCGATGGTGTAAATGTGAAAATCCATGAATGTCTATCGATTTGTTTTGCCTGAGAACATCTAGTCTTCAACCAAGTTTCTTTATCATAAAGGTTTCAATCCTCTTTGCCAATAAAAATGTCAGAAGGTTTTGTCTTTTATAGTGAAAATGACTTTCTAAGTCAAGAAAACAGTGATATGATACTCATAACTATTAAAACAAAGGGGGATAGTAGGATATGCAATTGTTTGATTTACCATTAGAAGAGCTCAAAAAGTATAAACCGAAGAAAACAGCACGACCTGATTTTTCAGACTTTTGGAAAGCTTCGCTTGAAGAACTGAACCAAGTGGAGGCAGAGCCAGCACTTGAACCTTATGATTATCCAGTAAAGGGAGTGAAGGTGTACCGCCTGACGTATCAAAGCTTTGGTCATTCTCGAATTGAAGGCTGGTATGCAGTATCAGATCAAGCAGGTCCACATCCAGCACTCGTACATTTTCATGGCTATAATGCCAGCTATGACGGCGGCATTCATGACATCGTCAACTGGGCACTGCATGGCTATGCGACATTTGGTATGCTCGTCCGTGGTCAAGGCGGCAGTGAAGATAAAACAGTGACACCAGCAGGGCAGTCTCTAGGATGGATGACAAAAGGCATTTTATCGAAAGAGACCTACTATTATCGGGGTGTTTATTTAGATGCGGTTCGAGCGCTCGACGTGATTCAGTCTTTCCCAGAAGTGGATGAACACCGGATCGGCGTGGTGGGCGGAAGCCAGGGAGGTGCACTGGCGGTTGCAGCTGCGGCACTTTCAGACATTCCAAAGGTCGTCGTGGCAGATTATCCTTACTTATCAAATTTCGAGCGTGCAGTGGATGTGGCATTGGAGCAGCCTTATTTAGAAATCAATTCATACTTTCGAAGAAACAGTGATCCAGAAGCGGAAGAAAAGGTATTTGAGACATTGAGCTACTTTGATTTGATCAATTTAGCCGAATGGGTGAAACAGCCCACATTGATGGCCATCGGTCTGATCGACCAAATCACCCCGCCATCTACTGTGTTTGCGGTATACAACCATTTAGAAACAGATAAAGATTTAAAGGTGTATCGCTACTTTGGACACGAGTACATCCCGGCTTTTCAAACAGAGAAGCTTGCCTTCTTACAAAAGCATTTAAGGATCTAAAAGAACAGAGGCCGCTCTAGGAGGGCCTCTTTTTTAATAGCTCGTATTCTGTCTCGTTTTTTCATCAGGCACTAACGCAGTGATAATCAGGGCAAGGGCAGTGATGATATGAAGAATGAATCCGAGAATCGGAATCCAAGCAAGGCAGGATGTGACAATTCCGATGATGCTTCCAATCATTGGTCCCTGGTCTCGCTTCGATAAGACGAGTGTGATAATATGCAGAATAAGCATGACCATGAGCGGTGAATAGCCATTGCTGATAACGAATAGACCTCCGATCACAGGGATGGCAAGGCAGGCTTCAAAAATCCCGGTGATCCATTTCATAATGCGAGATATAGACATCAGATCCAACTCCTTTTTTATATGTCTTATTCGTATTTTCCCAAAACGTGAAGAAGTCATGCAGAATTCTATAGAAAGAGTTGATGGACGCTTGAGAGAGAGAATCAAGGAAGAGCTGAAAATCATCGAAGAAACGTATGACGTAAAGATTTGCCTCGCCGTCGAATCAGGCAGCAGGGCATGGGGATTTCCCTCGACTGATAGTGATTATGATGTTCGTTTTTTATATGTTCCCCGGAAAGAATGGTATTGGGCGATGGAAGAGCATCGTGATGTCATTGAACGGCCGATTGATGACGTGCTTGATATCAGCGGCTGGGAGCTTAGAAAGGCACTTCGCTTATTCAATAAATCAAATCCATCCATCATGGAATGGCTATCTTCTGACATCATCTATGCTGAATCTTTCTCTTTGGCAAAGCAGCTAAGAGAATTAAAGGATCGAGCGTTTTATCCTGCAGCATTGATGTATCATTACCTCAATATGGCGAAGCGGAATGAAAGCCGGCATTTACGAGGGGAGCAGGTGCGAATCAAGAAGTATTTCTATGTGCTTCGTCCGCTATTTGCCTGTCAGTGGATTGAACGCTACCGGACGGTTCCGCCGATGGACTTTCATGAACTGCTCGAGGAGCTAGTGGAGGAAGGCCCGCTTTTAACAGAAATTCACGAGCTGCTCAAACGTAAAATGGACGGAGAGGAAATGGATGTAGAGAACCGTCTCGTCTATGTCCATCCATTCATCGACAAAGAGCTGGTGCGTTTTGATGAATTGGTGAAAAGCTACAATCAGCCGAAAGACAATCTCACGCAAGAATTAAATGAGCTGCTGCAGTCTACCCTTGATGAGGTGTGGGCGTAGGAGGGAAGAGCCAGCCGGATAGCGGCAGGCTCTTTTTTAGCTCTTATTGTGATAAAACCACAAAAAAAGTCAGAATTTTTGTCATCTTCAAATATTGTAGCGGACAGCTTATGAGCCTTACAATAAAGACATAGCTTACAAAGAGTGGGAGGTGCCCTTTATGGAGTCGGTCACAAGAAATTTCTTCTTGTTTTTGTCAAAGAGCAGTCTCTTGAACCATATTGCTCGTAATTGGGGAAGTGCTGTTGCATCTAAGAAAATCATCGGTGGGAAGGATTTTGAGAGCGCTATCTCTGTCATCAAACGATTAAATGATCAAGGAATGGCTGTAACAGTTGATCACCTTGGTGAATTTGTCACAAAGGCAGAGATTGCAAATGAGCGGACGAATGAGTGTATTCAAACCATTCAGCGGATTGCTGAGGCGGGACTCAATTCCCACGTGTCACTCAAAATGACATCACTTGGCCTGGATATTGACGATGACCTTGTGTATCGCAATATGAAAAGCATTTTAGATACGGCAGAGAAACACCGTATCATGGTGACAATCGATATGGAGGATGAACAGCGCTGTCAAAAAACGCTGGACATTTTTAAAGAGATGAAATCTCAATATGAGTATGTCAGTACGGTCCTGCAGGCGTATTTGTACAGAACAGAAAAGGATCTTGATGACCTAAATGAGCTTCAGCCATTTTTAAGACTTGTAAAGGGTGCCTATAAGGAATCCGCTGAAGTGGCGTATCCAAACAAAAAAGACGTCGATCAGAATTATCAAAAGCTGATCGAAAAGCAATTACTCACAGGGAACTATACAGCCATTGCGACACATGACGATCAAATGATCGAGTTTACGAAGAATATTGTGAAAAAGCACAATATACCGACAAGTCAGTTCGAATTTCAAATGCTGTATGGCATGAGGTCAGAAACGCAGCAGGCACTTGTGAAAGAGGGCTATCAAATGAGGGTCTATACCCCGTATGGACGAGAGTGGTATGGCTACTACATGAGACGTCTTGCAGAACGGCCGGCAAACATTGCCTTTGCTTTAAAAGGGATGACGAGAAAATAATTTGAAACGGGAGCGTGACAAAGATGACAACACCTTACAAACATGAACCATTCACGGATTTTAGCCAGGAAGAAAACCGCAAAGCGTTTGAACAAGCATTAGCAAAGGTAACAGAATCACTTGGTCAAACCTATCCGCTCGTGATTAATGGAGAAAGAATCGAAACGAAAGACCAGATTATCTCGATCAATCCAGCGAAAAAGGATGAAGTCGTTGGAACCGTATCAAAGGCCGGGAAAGAAGAGGCAGAACAAGCGGTTCAGGCTGCGGCGAAAGCATTTGAAACTTGGCGCTATACGTCTCCAGAAGAAAGAGCCAGCGTCATATTCCGTGCTGCGGCAAGCATTCGCCGTAAAAAGCATGAGTATTCAGCCCTTCTTGTCAAAGAAGCAGGTAAGCCTTGGAATGAAGCGGACGCAGATACAGCAGAAGCAATCGACTTCCTTGAATACTATGCCCGTCAAATGCTGGAGCTGGCGAAAGGCAAACCAGTGAACAGCCGCGAAGGGGAACGCAATCAATATGTTTACACACCAACTGGCGTGACGCTCGTCATTCCGCCGTGGAACTTCTTGTTTGCCATTATGGCAGGAACAACAGTAGCGCCAATCGTCACTGGGAATACAGTTGTCTTAAAACCAGCGAGTGCAACTCCTGTGATTGCGGCACGTTTTGTGGAAGAGCTTGAGCAAGCAGGTCTTCCAAAGGGTGTGGTGAACTTTGTACCAGGAAGCGGAGCAGAGGTCGGAGATTACTTAGTAGATCATCCGAAAACAAGCCTGATTACATTCACTGGCTCAAGAGAAGTAGGGACACGTATCTTTGAACGCGCGGCAAAAGTACAGCCAGGTCAGCAGCATTTAAAGCGCGTCATTGCTGAAATGGGCGGTAAAGATACAGTGGTTGTAGATGAGGATGCAGACGTCGAATTAGCGGCTAATGCCATTTTCACATCAGCCTTCGGTTTTTCAGGTCAGAAATGTTCGGCTGGATCTCGGGCTGTCGTCCACGAGAAGCTGTATGACCAAGTGGTCCAGCGAGTGAAGGAAATCACAGAAACAAAAACAACAGCGAATCCTCTTTCTGCGGATGTCTACATGGGACCTGTCATTGATCAAGCGTCCTTTGACAAGATCACGGATTATATCGAGGTGGGCAAGGAGGAAGGCCGCTTAGTGACTGGTGGAACGAGTGATGATTCGGAAGGATACTTCATTCACCCAACCATTTTTGCAGATCTTGAGCCAACATCTCGCTTGATGCAAGAAGAAATCTTCGGACCAGTCTTGGCCTTCTCGAAAGTGTCTAGCTTTGATGAGGCACTTGAAGTAGCCAACAACACGGAATATGGTTTGACAGGTGCTGTCATTACCAATAATCGTGATCACATCAACCGTGCGAAGCAGGAGTTCCATGTAGGGAATCTCTACTTTAACCGTAACTGCACAGGAGCCATCGTGGGATACCACCCATTTGGCGGATTCAAAATGTCAGGAACCGATTCAAAAGCAGGCGGTCCAGATTACCTAGCTCTACACATGCAGGCGAAAACGATTAGTGAAATGTTTTAAGATGGAAAAGCATGAACCTGTGCACACGGGTTCATGCTTTTTTTGCTTGTCTACGACTTGTTTCTATACAAATCTGACTGGAAAGAAGTATGATAAATGTATCACTTAATCAGGGAGCAATCGGGATGGAAGAGATATTAGAAAAGCTTCATACATTTTTTGATGTCGATAAGTTAATTGCATTTATTAGCGGGTATTTAAAAAAACCAGTCATTTTAGAAAGCACAGAGTGCCAGCTCCTTGCTTATAATTCTTACAGCATTCAGCAGTTTGACCCAGTCAACCAGCAAACGATTTTCTCAAAGGAATGTCCGGGGTCTGTAGTCGATTGGTTAAAGAAAACAGGGGTCATCGAGCGGCTTCACACGGATTCAAAGCCTTTTTATGTGAGCGGTCATGACGAGCTCGGGTTTAATCGGCGGGTGGCTGTGAGCGCCAAGCATAAACAAGAAGTTGTGGGCTTTATTTGGGTGCAGGACATTGAGGATTCCCTCTCTCAGGAGGAGCTGCAATTTTTGCACGAAGCTTCCTTTCAAGTGGGAAAAGTGATTTATAAGAATAAGAAACAGCTGGAGAAAAAGGAAGGCAAGATTGAAGAATTTTTCAAAAAGGTCATGGATGATCATTTTTATACAGAAGAAGAACTGAAGTGGGAGGCTGAGAATTTAAGCATCCCGCTGCCGGCAGTATTTACTGTCATGGTCGTACATGCTGCCGATAACAAAAGTGAGACGGCAGAAGACGTGAAGGATGTCATTCGAACGTATTTGCAGCTAGAAGATAAGGTGAATCACGTATACTCCGTTCAAGCCGACATTGTCGTGATATTGGGCAGCTTGTCAGACCGGCACTCACCGAAAGCAACTGCTGCCGACGTCATCGCTCATCTGCAATCGAAAACGCATGCCCATCCTTCGCCGCTGTATATCGGGATGGGAAGAGAGTATCGAGATGTCATGAAAATGAGCACAAGTCGATTTGAAGCGATAGAGGTCGTGAAGGCTGTGAAAATTGTGGGGGGACAAGAGCTGATTCCATATGATTACGAGAATCTGGGGGTTTTCCGATTCTTAGACTCGATTTACAGCCATCAAAAAAAGAAAAATGATTTCAATCCAGATTTGTTACGTTTGAAGGAAAAAGACCGTGACAGCCAAACCTCATTTTTAAAAACGCTTGAAGTCTACTTATTGAATAACTGCAAGCTAAAGCCAGCCGCAGAGCAGTTGTTTATTCATCAAAATACATTAAACTATCGAATGAAACAAATCTTTGATATGACCTCAATCGATTTAAGTCACTTCAGCCAGCGATGTGAGTTATTTATTGAATTGATGCTGATGAAAAAAGATCAATAGTCATCGAATCCGCAGGTGCCCGGGATCACCTGCGGGTTTTCATGTGAAAATGGCATACAACTGCTGCGTTACGTTGTATGATAGATAAGGATTTTATGAGAAGAGTGAAAGGGGGGCCACCTTTGGGAGCAGTCACCTTGGCCATTTTGATTTTTATCCTGACCCTCGTCCTTGTCATTTGGCAGCCAGGACGTTTAACCATTGGATGGTCAGCATGTGGAGGCGCCATTCTTGCACTTGCCTTTGGTGTCGTTCATCTGGGCGATGTGTGGGAAGTGACGCATATAGTATGGAACGCGACATTTGCGTTTATTGGCATCATTATTATTTCGTTAATTTTAGATGAAATTGGGTTTTTCGAATGGGCTGCACTGCATATGGCAAAAGCCGCAAAAGGGAACGGTGTCCGCATGTTTATTTATTTAACATTGCTCGGCGCTGTCGTGGCTGCTTTTTTTGCGAACGATGGAGCGGCACTGATTCTGACCCCGATCGTCTTGTCTGTGGTGAGAGCGTTAAAGCTGGATGAGCGGATGATCCTGCCTTTTGTGATGGCAAGCGGCTTTATTGCAGATACAACCTCCTTGCCATTTGTGATTAGTAACTTGGTCAATATCGTATCAGCCGACTATTTTCATATTGGATTTCTAGAATATACAGCAAACATGTTCGTGCCAAACCTTGTATCGCTTGGAGCGAGCATGCTAGTGCTTTATGTGTTTTACCGGAAGCTCATCCCAAAAACATACGATCTGTCACAAGCGAAAGAGCCGGCATCAGCTATTCGAGATATCCGCATGTTCCGGTTGTCTTGGTATGTGCTCGGCTGTCTGCTTGTCGGTTATTTTGCAGGGGAACTCATTGGGGTTCCGGTCTCCATCATTGTGGGCGGTATTGCCCTTGTCTTCTTGTGGCTGGCGAGAAGAAGTCCGCAAGTGGCGACAAAACGCGTCATAAAAGAAGCACCGTGGTCCATAGTCTTTTTCTCAATTGGCATGTATGTCGTCGTATATGGACTGAAGAATGTCGGTCTCACAGAAATATTGGCGGCATGGATCGAACAAGGCGCATCGCATGGCTTGCTTGCGGGAACGATGTTTATGGGCGTGCTTGCCGCAGTGCTGTCCTCTGTCATGAACAATCTGCCCACTGTGTTAATCGATGCGATTGCGATCGGTCATACAGATACAGCAGGCGTCATGAGAGACGGACTGATTTATGCCAATGTCATCGGCTCCAACCTTGGTCCGAAAATGACCCCTATCGGCTCATTGGCGACATTGCTGTGGCTTCATGTTCTCAAGAAAAAGGGCGTCCATATTTCTTGGGGTGCATACATGAAAGCCGGAATCATCCTGACCATCCCAACCTTGATCCTTACTTTACTAGGGTTATATGTGTGGTTATGGCTGATACATTAAAGCTAAATACAAAGGAGAGCAGATCCATGAGATCTGCTCTCCTTTATTACAGATATTTCGCATAGCGCTTTTCTAAAAAGTCTTGAAGCAATGAGACTACGCTGCAAATGCCCCAGTAAATGAGTGCGACCAAAATATACATGGTCATATAATCGAATTCGCGTCCACCTACAATTTTTGCTTGCTGGAAGAGCTCGGGTACAGTAATCATCGCAGCCAGTGAGGAGGCTTTGATTAAATCGAGCATGACATTGGTCAATGGCGGAAGTGCGATGCGGACAGATTGAGGTAAAATGACACCGCGCATCGTTTGCCAATAGCTGAGACCTAGTGACTTGGCAGCTTCCACCTGTCCACTCGGAACAGAGGAGAGGGCCGCCCGATTGATTTCTGCAATATAGGCAGCGCTATTGAAGCTGAACCCAATAATGGCAGCGGTGACCGCTGTAAACTCAATCCCGATATAAGGGAATCCAAAATAAAGAATAAACAAAATCACCAGAATGGGCACGCCTCGCATGAATGAGATATACAACCGTGCAGAAAGGCGAAGCATCCACGTGTTCGCCATTCTGGCAAGCGCAATAAAAAAGCCAAGAATTGTACCAAAAAACATGCTCACAAAGGAAATGAGCAGCGTCAGCCAGATGCCTTTCATGACAAATGGAAATGACGACTTTGCCAGTGCAGGATTAAATATATATTCTAAATGAATATCTCCCACGATTGCGGCTCCTTATTTAGAAATGTCGACATCTTCGACATCAGCATCTATTTTCTTTGAGACGTCTGCATGATGAAAGAATTTTTCGGAAATCTTTTTCATGGTTCCGTCTTTTTTCATGTCTTTTAAGACACGATTTAATTCTTTTTGAAGCTCTGTGTTGTCTTTCTTCATCACAAAACCTTGTTCGTTTGGCATGTATTTTAAGTCAGGGTGAATCGTAATATTTAATTTCGGGAATGCAGCAAGAGCTAGTGTCTGCAAGTAATAATCATTTAGAATGACATCTGTACGACCATTAGCGACATCCTTTAAGTATTGCTCGTTTGTCGCATTATCATAAATGACTTCCTTCGCACCGTACTTGCGAGCGACATCCATGTAAATCGTTGTGGCAGCTCCAGCTGCTTTCTTTCCTTTTAAATCTTTTAACGTCTTAATGCCAGACAAATCATCTTTTCGTACGATCGCCGTGCCATAGGAATATTTATAAGGAGTTGAAAAGGCAAACTTATCTTTTCTGTCATCTGTGATGTCAATGTCGTTTGCAGCGGCATCCACTTGACCAGAATTAATGGCGCTCAGCATGCCATCATAGCCCATTTCTTTAAATTCTACTTTCACATCAAGGCGTTTAAACGCTTCTTTGACCACTTCCACTTCATAACCAGTCAATTGATCCTTGCCATTAGATGTATCATGATATGACGTTGGATAAAGGGTGCCTGAAGTAGCAACCACGATTTTCCCTTTCTTTTGAATCTCATCCCACTTTGAATCTCCAGACTGAGAAGAGCTTGATTGACTGCAAGCAGACATGACAAGTATGAAAGCAGACACAACAAGCATCAACCATATCGATTTTCTATGATAAAAACGACTCATTTAAGAATCCTCCTCTATTTTTTATACAAAACAAAACATAGCACGCTTTTTCTGTTAGGACAACGTTTTCAGAAGAAAAGCGAAAAAGTAAGAATATTATGTGCAATTTGCTTGGTGAAATAATGTATAAAAAAGGAAGGTGCGTACAAAATAATTGCGAATAAAGGAGGGAATAACAATGATGAAAAAAGTAAGTGGCTTTATCATATTATGGATGATGCTGTTGACTGGTTTTTATATGGAAACAGCTCATGGTGAAACACCCCAAATGGAAAAGCGTCCAGTAACGCATCAAGTAAAATTAACGACAGAACAACAAAAACAAATTGAAATGCTTGAGCAGCAAATTCTTTCTAAACGAAAAGAAGTGATTGAGAAATACGTTCAATATGGTGTGTTAACAAAGGAACAAGGTACACATATTACCAAACGAATGGATGAACATTACAATCATTTGGAAAATAACGGATTCGTTCCATTGCTGAAAAAACCACAGCACCATCGACCATAATGATTGAAACCGGCAGCGAGGTGCCGGTTTTTTTATTGTTTATGAATCTATTCAGAAGGTGAGGCTTTCACCATCTTTAGGGACAAAAATGGCTTGTTCTGCTTGATGCTCCTGAATGTAAGCTTGTAAAGAAGCTCTTGTTAGCAAGCAATGGTTCACTGCCTCAAGGTGACAAGCGACAATTTGTGCTTTTGGCTGAGAACGGTGAACGTCTAAAATGTCTTCCTTTGTCATGGTAATCGGATCGCCTTCTAAAAATTGAGCAGCTCCGCTATTAACCACAATGACATCTGGCTTGCATGTATTGACAACCTCCTTCGGCTCATCACACCAAATGGTATCACCTGCAATGTAAAGGGTAGGTTCATCAGGGTGAGAGAAAACAAAACCGCTGACCTGTCCCATCCGCTTCGCTGTTTCTCCTGTCCCATGCTGTCCACCTGTCCGCTTAATATGAACACCGCAAATATCTATTTCGTCTTCAATGCATGTGACATGCTGGAAACCGGCTTCTTCAACTTCTTTTTTGTCATTCTCCGATTGCGTATAAATGGGCTGGTCTTGAGCTAATTTCTGTTTTGCCTCGTCATCAAAGTGATCCACGTGCAAATGAGTGAGTAAGACAGCATCTGGGTGAAGCATGTTGTCTAAATCAATGTTTACAGGCAGATCAACAATGGGATTGTTCAAATGTTGATTGGCTGTATGAGGAAACGGTGGATATGTTCCTTTTGCTGCTAAAAAGGGATCAATGAAGAAAGTTGCCTGACCATATTGAAGGTATAAAGTAGCATTCCGAATGAGCGTGATTTTCATGAAAAGGCCTCCTTTTTTTCTGATTAAGTTTACAGTATATTAAAAGAGTTCCATATGACAGAGGGTAATGAAAGTCTTTCAGCAGAAGGACTTGATTTTTGAAAGAGGTGAGCCAATGTTAGACCAAACCGATATGGATATATTAAAAGAGCTCTCTAAAAACAGTCGATTGACCATGAAAGCACTAGGTGAAAAAGTTCATTTAACCGGTCAAGCTGTTGCAAATCGTGTGTTAAAGCTTGAAGAAGAGGGTGTGATTGAAGCATATACCATTTCGATTGACTGGCGGACTCAAAAGACCATCCAAACATTTATGCAGCTCTATACCCGCAGTCATCATCACGAACCACTTCTGTCGTTTCTCGACCAACAGGAAGAGATCAAGAACTTATTTAAAATAAGTGGTGAGGGCTGTTATATGGCTGAAGGCCATTTTTCCAGTCATGATGAACTGGATCTGTTTTTAACGGAGCTGACAAATTACGCAAATTATAAACTGTCTATTGCGGTTAAACGTCTCATTCATCAGTAATAGAAGAGACGCAGGAGGAAAAGGAACGATGAAAAAATTAATCAAAAATCAAGCTGAACCGATGACAAAGGAAAGAATCAAAGCAGACTTGGTTCAACTTGGTGTGAAAAAAGGCATGATTTTATGTGTTCACTCATCTTTATCATCTATCGGCTGGGTAAACGGAGGCGCTGTTGCCCTCATACAAGCATTGATGGAAACCTTATCAGAAGAGGGGACACTGATCATGCCGGCACAAACGTTAGAGCTTTCTGATCCCGCTGATTGGATCGATCCGCCTGTTCCTTTTTCGTGGTGGAAATCGATCAAAGAGACGATGCCTGCATTTGATCCAGCATACACGACACCAACAGCAATGGGAAAGGTAGCGGAAACGTTTTGGAAATATCCAGGCGTGGCGAGAAGCAATCATCCTCATTTTTCATTCACAGCCTGGGGCAAAAGGAAACATGAGCTTCTGAAACACCACGCACTTTCTTTTGGATTAGGAGAACATTCGCCTCTAGCCCGCATGTATGATCTTCAGGCTCAGGTGCTGCTGATTGGTACGTCATTTGAGAGCCTGACAGCTTTCCATCTCGCTGAATATCGCATCCCTCAGCAAGACCTCATGACAAGAGGAGCTCCCATCTTAGAAAATGGTTGGAGGGTATGGAAAGAGTACCAAGATATTATCACAAGAGAAGAACTATTTGAGCAGATCGGTCGTGATTTTCTGCAATCAGGAGGCACTCATGATCACGGTCAAATCGGACTTGCCAGTTCATATTTATTGCCGGTGAGAGAATCAGTAGACTTTGCGGAAAAGTGGCTTGATTTGTACGATCAGTCGTGATCTACACAGTTTGGAAATTTATAAGATAAAGGTCTTGATCAGGCTGCTGTGAGGTATAGCAGGTGAGCTGATAGTCTCCCTTTGGAATAGGGAAAGACAGCACCTGAGCCATGACGCTTGTGATATAAACTTGATCGCTTGCATGCGTAAAAGGCACTGTAACTGTTCTGTCAGCCGAGGCTGGGGGCATATCGCTATTTAAAGTTACAGTAATAGATGCTTTTCCGTTGTTGACCCCTTCAAAGGACACACCCTGATCTCCCATGGCGAATCCTTGAAGAATGTCATCATCTGACCAATCAATCACAGGTGGTGTTTTGCTTCCGGTGTATACGGTGATTTGGTGATAAGAGATAGATAGGGAATAGGCTTGGTTTAACTTATTCATTTAAAAAACTCCTTTATACATAGATTTTCGTTGGAATGTGAATGGTTGAAAGAATGATTCTTGAAGAGAATGTTAGGCAGCAAGACGATTGTCGCCGTCTTGCGCTTCTATTTGAGGAATCTAGATGTGAAATTGCGAAACCATTGCTTTTAAATCTCCTGCTAAATGGGCAAGAGCTTCTGATGATGCTGTTACTTCTTCCATTGCGGCAAATTGTTCTTCTGTTAAACCGGCTACTTGCTGTGAATGTTCACTCGTTAGTTTAACGCCTTCTGTGATAGTGGCAAAGGATTGTTTCGCATCGTTTGTATAAGCTGCGATTTTTTGTGATGCACTAGATAAATGCTTGATGCCATCTGCCATTTCTCTCATTGACTGTTGAATATCAATAAATGATTCTTCTGTATGAGAAATAAGTACAGTCCCTTGAGCCGCTTCCTCTTTTACTCGTTTGATGGCATTCGTCGAATGAGTCATCTCTTTTTGGATTTCAGAAATGAGATGGGAAATCATATTTGATGATGCTTGAGATTCTTCAGCGAGCTTTCTCACTTCGTCTGCGACAACCGCAAAACCTTTTCCATGCTCGCCTGCTCGTGCTGCTTCAATTGCTGCGTTAAGAGCAAGCAGGTTTGTCTGATTAGCGATGTCTGTAATAACATTGGAAATATGATCAATTTCAGCTGAACGTGTTTCTAATGCTTGAATGGCTGTCCCATTTTCCTCTATTGATTTTGCAATAGATGTCATTTGTGAGTTTACTTCCCCAATATTCTGTACACCTTTTAGGGCCATTTCTTGTGCAAATTGACTTCTTGAAGCCATTTGTTCCGCATTTTCCGTGATGTTTGCCAGCTCGTTAGATACTTGAATCATCGTGTGCTCACTTGTTGTCATTTGAGCTGATTGTTCTTCTGATGATTGAGCTACTTCTTGAATACTGTGGGTGATTTTTTCTGATGCTGCACTTGTTTCTTCTGCGCTAGCTGAAAGCTGCTCAGATGAGGTGGCCACTAATTCAGATGTGTTCATGACATTAAGAATGGTTTGATTTAATTTTTCCCGCATCTTATTGAAATGACCAGCCAGGTCAGACAGTTCATCGCCTGCCGTATCCGACACATTGATGGTTAAATTTCCTTCGCCGGCACTTTTAATGGCAGAAGCTATGCACTTGAGGCGTGACTGAAACCGATTTGTGAAAATAGAAATAATGATAACTGCAACAATTAAACTTAACAACAGAACAATGACAAATTGAATATAGAATGACTGAAGCATTTGTGAAATCACGCTTTGATTGGCGCCCGTATAAAAAATACCAATCGTTTTGCCTGCTTCATTTTTGATCGGCATATAAGCCGTTTGATAGTCTTTCCCGGCAACATTTGCTGTGCCGTAATAGTTTTCTCCTTTATCTAATACAGTGGCCTTCACTTCAGGTGAGACTTCTGTACCGACAGCTCGTTTTCCGTTTAACATGACATTCGTTGCGACACGGGTATTCCCTTGGAAAATTGTGATGGTATCATCGGTATATTCAGCTAATTGGTCAACCAATGTATCATGATCATTGATTTGGGTATCCCCTTTATAAAGCTTGCCATCTTTTATCTGCCATGAGCCTGCCACTTTTTCATCTAGGTAGGCATAGCCTAGCTTTAAATCACCTTTTGCTTTTTCAGTGGCCATGTGCTTGATGTTTTCTGTCATTTCGCGATTCACCACATAACCAACAACTGCTGAAAAGATGATGAGGACACTTAAAAAGATCAGCAAAATTTTGGCACCAAGCCTCAGTTTTCCCTTTTTTTTCATGCTTTTTGACTCCTTTAGGTATAAGGTAGGTTAAACCTCCTTAAGGATTATCGGCATGAAAAAAATGTTTGAAATACCTTTATGCAGTTACGAGAAAATTTTTTTAGATAGAAAAGGGAAATGGCGTTAATCGATGATAAATTGTATTCTTGTGCCGTCAGGATCATCGGATAATTGATGACCGACCCATGAGCCTGCTCCCCTATTATCTGAAGGACTGATATATTTGACAGAAGCTCCTGTTCCTCCTTCCTTACACATCGCCATCGGCCATTCGTCCCGATCATACCCGCGCTTTGTTGGGATGCCATGAAGTGATTGGTCTCTCTGTTCATCGCTATGTTTACGGTCAATCGTACATACGGATGAATGGCCTTCATCAATTGCCTCTTCTATGTGCTTCGCGGTTTCTGGGTAACGATCTGATGGGAAGTGAATGGTTTTGTCATAAGATGAATTCGTCGTCTCTTGTTTACTTTGCTCCAGTTGAATATAGCCTGTTGCTACACCAACGACGATTAGTAAAAGCAAGAGAATGATTTTAAGAAGTTTCATAGATGCTAGCTCTCTTTCTTGTTTGCGTATTTTGTAAACAGAAGTATAGCAGAATTACTTACCAATTTCTCCTGGTTTTGAAAAAACGCCTTTTAAAGTTCGAAAAACGGTTTTTATCCGTTTTCATGCTTTTCATATTTGTAAAATTTCATAAAAATTTTAATTTTGCTGGTCAAAAAAAGATTATGCTTTATCAAAATGGCTTTATCACTGCTTTTTGGGCTAATTTCAAGAATTTAACACACAGAAATTTTTAAAAAATAAAATTGACTAGACCGATATGCTTTAATAATATGGAGTCAAATATCAAAAAATGTCGTAATTTATCAAAATATGATTCTATTTACATTGCAGGAGGGGAGTACAAATGGCGGATGTCTCTTATCGGCTTGGTATAGACATAGGAGGAACATTTACTGATTTATCGCTGATGAATGAAGCAACAGGGGCGCTGACTGAACTCAAAACACCCACAGTGACTGACGACCCAGCCCAGGGAATTATCAATGGGCTAAAACTTCTAAAAGACAGAGGTGTTGATTTATCTAAAATCCAATATCTCGTACATGGAATGACAATCGGTCTTAATACATTATTGCAGCGGAAAGGAGCAGATTTAGCCCTTTTTGTGACGGAAGGCTTTCAAGACATATTATCACTACAACGTTTACGATTACCCATTCCTTATGACTTCAATTCTCGTTTGCCGGAACCATTGATACCACGAAAGCATGTATACCCAATCTCTGAAAGGTTGATACACGATGGTACGATCAAAAAACCTCTCCATCTGCAGCAATTAGATCATGCTGTCCAGCAGGTCATGTCTAAAAGGCTAGCAGGTATTGTCATTTCTTTTTTACATAGTTATCAAAATCCAGTTCATGAATTACAGGCAAAAGCCTATATCAAACACCATTATCCGCAATTAGAAGTCCTTACTTCATCTGAATTATGGCCTCAAATGAGAGAATACGAGCGTACTGTGATGTCTGTTGTCAATTTGTACATTCAACCAAAGGTAAAACAGTATTTACAAACATTGAAAAGCCGTTTGAAAGAAGAAGGTGTACCAATTTCTCCATACATTACACAATCAAATGGTGGTTTAATGGATGCAGAAAGTGCAGCAACTTCACCTGTTAAAACACTTTTTTCTGGTCCAGCAGCTGGTGTCATTGGTGCGGCAAGAATCGCAGCCTCTGCAAACGAATCCAACCTGATCACTTTTGATGTAGGGGGGACGAGTGCAGATATCTCCATTATTCAAAAGGGGCAGCCTACAATGGCTCAGTCTAATCAGCTTTCAGGTTTTCCTATCATTCTTCCATCTGTTGCGATGTATTCAATAGGGGCAGGCGGAGGTTCTGTCGCGTGGATTGATCAGGGCGGGCTTCTCAAAGCAGGACCAGAATCAGTTGGCTCACAGCCGGGACCAGCTTCGTATGGTAAGGGAAAGAAAGCTGCCTTAACTGATGCGTTCCTCATATGCGGTTATCTCAATCAAGAGCGTTTTGCCGGAGGACATTTACACCTACAGCTGTCCGCGGCGGAAAAGGCCTTTCAACCAATTGCTGACCAGCTCAACAAAACGGTAGAAGAAGCGGCTGACCAGCTGATCCAAGTAGCTGTCGCCAATATGTACACAGAATTAAGCAATGTCATGGAGCAGCAAGGGTTTGACCCAAGAGATTTTAGTTTACTAGCATTTGGCGGAGCAGGACCGGTTGTGGCGAATTTCCTTGCTCGAGAAATCCATGCGAAAAACGTGGTCGTTCCTCCAAGTCCAGGAACATTATGTGCATTAGGTGCTCTGACCGCTGATTTTATTCATGATGCGGTGCTGTCGAAGAAAATATGCTTACAAGACTACTCGATAGATCAACTAAAACAAGATTTTGAGATGCTTTCGCGAAAAGCGACTGATTGGTTCAGTCGGCAGAACATTCAGCATATTAAACAGACATCCATTCTATTATTGGCAGATGCACGTTATCAAGGACAAGCCTTTGAGATTGAATTACCATTATCAGCTGAATGGCTGAAGCAAGAACAAGATATCCACCAACTCATTGAAGCCTTTCACAAACTGCATCAGCGTCAATATGGTCATAGAGATGATCAGGCGAACATCGAGTTTACTCATTTACGAGTTCGAGTCATAGGCGAGACGCCGCCGCTGCCTTTCACACCTGTTCATGAAAGCAGCGGACAATCTTTGAAGCCATATGAATACAGGCGAATCTTTATAGAAGAAAAAGACCATGAAGCAGCTATTTATTACAGAGATACTTTGTCAGTAGGTTCTGTCATCAATGGACCTGCCATTATTGAGCAGGATGATACGACAACATTGATTCTGCCAAATTGGACAGGCAGCATTGATCAATCAGGGAACTTGGTGATTTCAAGGGAGGCGGCTTTACATGAGAACTGATCCAGCAAAGCTTGAGATGATGCGCAGTTATTTTAATGCAATTGCGTCTGGCATGGGACATGTCATTGAACGGACGTCTTTTACGACTTTCGTCAAAGAATCAGCTGACTTTGCGACAGCGTTAGCCACGCCTTCTGGAGATTTCTTTGTTTATCCGAAGACAGTGGGTGTAACGATCTTTTTAGGGCTGAGTCTTAAAAAAGCGATTGAAGAGAGCGGGGCGATGCAGCCGGGAGATATTATCATCACAAATGACCCTTATACGACAGATGGTTTAGCGACTCACCTGCCGGATGTCCATATCATTAAGCCAATTTTCGTAGATGGTGAAATTGTCAGCTATGCTTGGTCTTTTGTTCATGTGAGTGATGTGGGCGGACTTGTGCCTTCGAGTATTTCACCGACAGCAACAGATGTCCATCAAGAAGGATTAAGAATCCCGCCAGTGAAAATTTCTGAAGGCGGGAAAGAGAATCAGGTCGTTCGGACCTTATTAAGAGCCAACAGCCGAGCCAGTCATTTAAATGATGGGGATATCAATGCGATGATTGCTGCAGTAAATACAGCAGAAATTCGGTTAAAAGAAATGATCGGCAAATTTGGAAAAAATGAAGTGAAACAAGGAATGATGGACCTGCTGAAGCAAGCTGAGATTCGTGCAGGAAAGGTCATTGAAGCCATTCCGAATGGAACGAGTGAATTCGCTGATTATTTAGATGATGATATGATCTCGGATGTGCCGATCCGTTTGAAAATCAAGTTAACGGTGAAAGGAAAGCGGCTGATTCTTGATTTTTCTGAGTGTGACCCTCAAGTGAAAACAGCTTTTAACCTTGTCACCAATGGTCAGAAGCATTCCTTCCTATATCAAGGGTTGATTAATTACATTATTAGTAAAGATCCCTTTATACCGATTAATGGCGGAATAACATATCCGATTGAAGTGATTTCACCTAAAGGGACGCTGGTGCATCCAGAATACCCGGCCTCTGTTGGTATTCGGCATTCGATTACGATGAGGCTGTATAATGTCGTGCTAGGCGCCATTGGTAAGCTGTTACCTGAAGCAGTGCCGGCAGCAGGTGCAGGTCAATCTGCTATTGTTGTTCTCTCTGTTCCTGATGTTCAAACAGGTGGCAGGAAAATGTCTGTTGTCGAACCATTAGGCGGAGGCGGCGGTGCTCAAAATGGAACTGATGGAGTAGATGGCATTGATCATTCATCTGGCTTTTTGAAAAATACACCCATTGAGAGTTTAGAACAGCATATTGATATTCATGTTCACCGATATGAGCTTTTGCCGAACACAGGCGGGGCAGGAGAAAACAGAGGTGGACATGCGATTGGTTTGGAATTTGAAATGATCAAGCCTGAATCTATGGTGACCGCACGAGGAATGGAACGAATGAAGTTTCAGCCTTGGGGGTTAATGGGCGGCCGAGCAGGAGCTGTTGGTGAGGTCAAGCTGATCACAGCAAAAGGTGAAAAACAAGACCAGCCAAAAATAGATGTTCTGCGTCTTGAAAAAGGCGATATTGTGCAATTAATATCACCAAGTGGAGGCGGCTGGGGAAATCCATTTGCTAGAAAGAAAGAAAAAGTCCTTCAGGAAGTGGAAGCAGGTCTATTAAGTGAAGAAAGAGCGCTGCAGCAATATGGCGTTAAAGTGTATCTAGACCAAAATGAATGGAAGATTGATGAAAAGCAAACGAATAAGCTTCGTGAAAAGGTTGATCATCCTGCTGATATCATGTGGGATTTCGGAGAACACAGAGAAGCTTATGAGAAAGTATGGACGGATGAAGCCAGCAGCGAGCTTGCCGTGCAGCTGCGTTCTTACCCAGCTAATGAACGTACGCATTATAAACATGCAGTTCATCAACATTTCAGTCATAGAAATGAGCCGTTAACAAAGAAAGATATTATTCAAGCACTTCGTCATATGGATGGACAAAAAGGGGGAAATCAATCATGAAAAGAAGATTAATCACTATTTTTGCAGGTGTACTATCAATGATTCTACTGCTGACAGCTTGCGGTGGAAATGGACAGGATCAAGGTAAACAGCAGCAGACTGTGATCGTTGGCGTATACGGAGGCGATTGGGAAAAGAATATCAAACCAATCCTCGAAAAGTTTGAAAAAGATACGGGAATTAAAGTCCAAACCGTCTCTGGAGCGGATTCTGAATGGTTTACGAAATTAAAAGCGTCCAATGGAAAAAATCCACCGTATGACCTGCTTATTTTACAGCCTGATACGATTCAAAGAGGTATTGCAGCAAACGTTCTTGCGCCCATTGACGAAGAGCAAGCACCGAATGTCAAAAAACTTTACCGTTCTGTCCAAAAGAAGCTCACTATTGATGGGAAACAATATGCAGCAGGCTTTAGCATGGGGCAGCTAGGAATTGCTTATCGAAAAGATCTTGTGAAGCAGGAACCAAACAGCTGGACAGACCTATGGAGCAGTCAGCTAAAAGGGAAGGTGGCGATATCATCTCCGACTTATTCAGCCGGTTTGCAATTTTTCTCTGCGCTTGTCCATGCTCAAGGGGGGACAGAATCAAATCCTAAGGATATTGATAAAGCCTTTAAAAGCCTTTCACAATTAAAAGGACATGTAGCTGCTTTTCCAGATAATCCAGGGTCTATTCAAACCTTGTTAGAACGTGGTGACGTGGCAGCAGTTCCATATTGGGATGGACGAGTATTTGCACTTGAAGAAGAAGGAATGGATATTGGTTTCTCATATCCGAAAGAAGGCGCTGTTGCAGCTGTTGCGAGCTGGGCTTTAACGAAGGGAAGTCAGCATGAAGAAGCGGCTTACAAACTATTAAACTATTTAAGTGGAAAAGAAGCTCAGGAGGCTTTCTCGGAAAAATCTTATTATGGCATGTCGAATTCTGATGTGAAATACGGTGACAAGATTAAGGGGAAGGTCAAGGTTGGAGAGAATTATTATAGCAAGCTGACTTGGGTAGATTACGAAACAGCAACTTCAGAGCTTGGCAATTGGACAAATCGATGGAACGAAGTATTAGGCGGAGGAAAATAGGTGATCGCATGAGTGGAATCCATTTAGAACATATCAGCCAGCATTTCGGCGAGCAGACTGCTCTTAACGATGTCAGTCTTACGGTGAATGAGGGAGAGTTTTTCTCCCTTCTTGGCCCTAGCGGCTGCGGAAAATCAACGTTATTAAACATCATTGGCGGTTTTTTAGAGCCAACAAAAGGTGTCGTCTATATTGGTGATCAGGATGTGACGACTTTACCGCCCTATCAAAGAAAAACGGGTATGGTTTTTCAAAGCTATGCACTCTTTCCGCATCTGACCGTATTTGATAATGTGGCGTACGGGTTAAAGGTTCAAAAGAAAAAGAAGGCAGAAATCAAAGAGAAAGTAATGGAATGTTTGTCTCTTGTGCAATTAGAGGCGTTTGCGAAACGTATGCCGCATCAATTAAGTGGTGGACAGCAGCAGCGGGTAGCGATTGCAAGGGCGCTTGCGATTCAGCCGTCTGTTCTTCTTCTTGATGAACCGCTCAGTAACCTAGATGCAAAACTTAGAAAAAATATGCAGACAGAGCTTCGAAATATTCAAAGGAATGTCGGAATTACAACCATCCTCGTGACCCATGACCAAGAGGAAGCATTAAGCCTTTCTGATCGGATTGGGATTTTAGGTGAGGGAAGAATCCAGCAGATTGGGACGCCTTTAGAGGTGTATCGCCAGCCAAACAATCGATTTGTTGCTGAATTTATCGGGCAGGTGAACCTATTTGAAGCAGTATATGATGAAGCTAAAGCTGCATTTATCGTTCCTCATTTAACCCAGTCAAACGGGCAGCATGTTGAGTTAAAGGCTGCGGCACACCAAGAGAAGAAGGGGAATCATTTACTCATGCTCCGTCCAGAAAGAATCAGCATATCTTCTGAGTGGGAAGACGTTCAGCCCAACCTTGTATCAGGTGTGCTGGCAGATGTCAGTTATATTGGTCACTCATTACGTTTAGTGGTGGGGCTCGATAGCGGTGAAATGATTGTCCATGCTTCTGATGCAGCATTTCCTGAACTGCCGAAAGCTGGAGAAGCAATTCATATCAATTGGCAGCCTGAAGATATCGTTTTCCTAGATTCGAAGGTGCATACGTGATGCGTATCAAGAAAAAGAATCAGCGATTTCATTGGTTCATGCTGCTGCCTGCGTGTTTGTTTCTTGTTGTATTTCTACTAGCGCCGCTTGTGATGATGTTCGTCCTCAGTTTTCGCGATGTGGATTCAATGATGAATACATTACAAACATATAGCTTTTCTCAATATATTCATGTGTTCACGACAGATGCGTATGTGAAGGCGATTGGAAGTACAGTGTGGGTAGCCTTGCAGACAACGGTGATTTGTTTATTGATGGCATACCCCGCAGCATACGTGCTTGTCAAGGCACCTCATCCGCGTTTGCGGGCATTTTTCTATATCTTACTTGTCTCGCCGCTTTTGACAAGTGTTGTGATTCGGACGTTTGCATGGATTGTCCTTCTTTCGCAAAATGGTCTGATCAATGGCATGTTATTAGATTTACATGTGATTGAAAAGCCGCTCTCTATGCTGTGGAATATGAATGCGGTGATTATTGCTTATGTTCAGGTCATGCTGCCTTTTGCAGTGCTGCCTATCGCGACGAGCTTAACCGATATGGATCGTCATTTACGACCGGCTTCTATGAGTCTAGGAGCTGGACGTATTCGAACCTTCTTTCATGTGACCTTTCCACTGACCATTCCAGGTATGGTGACTGGAGCTATTATTGTCTTTTCACTGGCGGCTGGGAGCTATATCACCCCGCTGTTAGTCGGCGGAAGGATGCAGCCTCTGCTGCCGCTGTCTATTTATCAGCAGGTCATGCAGGTGTATAACTTGCCTCTTGCTGCAGCGATGTCCTTTACGTTATTGGTTTGTGTGCTTGTGGTGGTCAGTTTATTAAGCTATCTATTGAAGCGTTGGGAGGCGAGGATGCATGCGTAAAAAATCATTAGGTGACCGCTTGCTTTCAATCCTGATTTGGACTGCTGGGTCATTGGTTTATCTCTTTTTAACCATACCTGTTCTTGTCATCGTCCTATCTGCTTTTAGTCCAAATGCCTTTCCTGAATTTCCGCCGACTTCGTTCTCCGTTCGTTGGTTTCAAGAGGTTGTGTCGAATCCAGAATGGATGGAGTCTCTGCGTATCAGTGTGATTTTGCTATTCATCGTAACGCCGCTCACGGTTCTTTTAGGCACGATGGCTTCGTATGCTTTAGCGAGGCTTTCCTTTAAGGGAAAGGAGGCCATCCAAGCCTTCATTTTGTCACCACTTATGATTCCTCAGGTAGTGTTGGGGATTGCCATGCTTTATTTGTTTACGGCTATGGGGTTTACGGGATCTTTGTGGGCGCTTGTCATAGGTCACGTCATTATTGGCTTTCCCTATGTGGTTCGAACAGTAGGCGTCAGTGTCTCGAATTTGGACCCGCGGCTTGAGCTAGCTTCAATGAATCTTGGCGCAGGACCCATTCGCACATTCTTTCGAGTGACGCTGCCTTTGATTAAGCCAGGAATTATTGCAGGCGGGGTGTTTTCAGCTGTGACGTCATTTGGGGAAATATCGATCAGTTTGTTCGTTTCCTCTCCCCAAACCATTACGATTCCCATCAGGACGTTTAATTACATTGAGCAAACCTTTGATCCGAGTGTCAATGCGATATCTGTCATATTTATTATCATTTCTATCATTGCGTTGCTCATCATTGAGAAAACGATTGGCCTGTCTAAGGTGATGTAAATATAATGAAGAAACAAGGGAGCTGTCATTTGAAATGGCAGCTCTTTTTGTGTTGTTTTTACGGTAAATATTTTCAATTTTTCAGGGAATATAGTTCTTAAGATTTAAGAAATTTTGGAGAGTGAAAGGAGACCTCTATCCTGCATTTTCGGTCATATTTGCAAATTTTAAGGGGAAACATGAAATTTTTGCGGTATTTAGTCGATTATTTTCGGTTGAACGCAACTATTATTAGTTATTTTCGGTAAATATCGTAAATTATCATGTGATTCATTCGGTATAACGCATGAATCTTTACACCCATTTTTCGGTGAAAAAAACAATAATTTCATATAAAGTGGACGTAAATAGAAAATATTTAAAAAGAAAAGAAGAAAAAGGCAAATCTATGGAAACGTAGAGACGCAAAGCCATGTCCTAAGGTAAATGTTGCTTTTTTACTATGGTCGGCAGGTTACCGAATCAAAATGGGAGTCCCTCCGTTTTATTCGGGGTGGGCTTCTTTCCGTATTGCGTCTATTTAATCAAATAGACTTGGTTCTTTTGATATAGAGGGTTCAGGGTGTCACATTGGTGGAGAAAACATAAAAGAGGCGGAGGATAAGAATGAATACAGTTTATTACCCCTTAACACATGCGCAAAAGCGAGTATTCTACACGGAAAGATTTTATCAAGGTACAAGTATTTCTAATTTGGGTGGATTCGCCAGATTGAGATCGGTATCAGGTTTAGATCCATCTTTAGTCGTTGACGTGCTTCAAGCGTACATTCGCCAAACTGACTCCCTTCGTTTGAGGCTGGTGTATCGACATGAGCAGGAGGAGCCTGTTCAATATATGAAGCCTTATGAAGAACAGCCGATTCGCATGGAGAAGGGCTGGAGTGAAGAAGAAGTGAGGGCTTGGGCGAATGAGCAAATCCGTGAGCCAATGCCGTTAATTGACAGCCCCTTGATTGAATTTACGGTCTTTCAAATCAGTGATCAAGAGTGCTGGCTGTTCTGTAAAGCACATCATATTGTGGCGGATGGTATCTCGATTATCTTGATGGGAAATCGCATTATCGACTTATACCAGGACATGCTGCACGGGGTAGACATCTCACCGGTTGAGGAGATTTCCTTCGTTGATCACATCATGAGTGAGCAAAGCTATGAAACTTCTAAACGATTTCAAAAAGACCAAGCCTTTTGGAATGAGCAATTTGCCAATATTCCAGATTTCGCTTCTTTAAAACCGCATAAGGGATACGAGATGAGTTTACATGCGCAGCGATTTTCGGGGGATATTCCAGATTCTTTGAAGGAGAAACTTCGTGCTTTTTGTGAAGAGCAGAAAGTCAGTATGCTCTCGATGTTTATGTCCACTGTTTATGTATATTTACATCGTTTTAGCGGCATGGAGGATGTTGTTCTTGGAACCTTTATGGGCAACCGAACGAATGCCAAAGAAAAAAAGATGATTGGTATGTTTGTTTCCACGATTCCAATGCGTGCATCTGTTCATGGGTCGCAAACATTTCTTGATTTCGTAAAACAGGTTATGGCGGATCAAATGAAGATCTTGCGTCACCAAAAGTACCCTTACAATCTCCTCATGAATGATTTGCGAGAAAGAGAAGGGTTTACAGGGCGCCTTTTTGACATTTCTTTAGAATACCAGGTCATGCAGTGGCAGAAAAAAGAGAATCTGTCTTTTATTACTGAACCGATTTTTAGCGGGAGTGGAATGAATGATATTTCAATCCATGTAAAGGACCGCTGGGATACAGATACATTGAC
>NZ_JBBOOZ010000003.1:0-7288 GCF_038003365.1 Bacillus sp. FSL K6-2839
GTGGCAACGAACAGCGAAGCACCGAGAGCCAAACGGGAACCCCCCCACTCTAACAGGGGGGTACTACGGAAGAAAAAAGCAAATTGAAGCTAGTCATAGCAATGGATTGACTCGTTTTGAGTTTGTGGCAAAGATTTATTTGAATGATTAAACCTATAAAAATATCAAGGCTGTATTTCAAAAATGCCGTTGAGAGCGTTCAGATTCGATTCTGAGCGCTTTTATTTTTGTTCGGGTAATTCAAATAGTGGGATGAGTTAAAAACGCTTATAAGGGATTTAAATGCGTTTTTTCGTTTTGTCTGCTGAATTCATTTTAAAAAACGTTTGCGAGATACCGAAAATTTTCAAAAATGGAAACTCAAGCAAGTTATAGCCGTATTTCATGTGCTAGGATTTAACATAAAAAAGCGATGTATCGGGGGATTGATGGTATGGGAACTATTGCAGCGCCTGTGGTTGGTCAGAAGATTAATGAGTGGTATCGGCATATCAAAAGGTTGAATGTGACAGATGCAGAGATTCTCCGTAACGAAGTTAAGAATGAACTGGATTTGATGGAGGAAGACGAACAGGTTGTTCTTTATTTTCAGCTAATGGAATTTCGCCATGAACAGATGCTTGAATACGTAAACCCTTCAAAAAATACTGTCAACAAAGCTGATTATTTGAGAGCTGTCGAAGGTGAAGGAAAAAGGCTTACTGGTATTATGGAGTACTATTTCAATTTTTTCAGAGGGATGTATGAGTTTTCTAAAGGGGAGTACATAAAAGCTATTACATTTTATCGCTATGCTGAAAGAAAACTTGATAAAGTAGCTGATGAATTGGAGCGTGCGGAGTTCTTTTTCAAAATGGCAGAAATCTTTTATCACATGAAGCAAACACATCTATCTATGTATTATGTTGAACAGGCGTATCATGCTTATAAGGCAAACAGTATATATCAAGTTAGGTTAATCCAGTGTAGATTCGTGATTGCGGGAAATTATGACGATCTGGTCAGTTATGAGAAGGCACTTCCCCATTTGAAACTAGCTTTACAGGAATCTATTGCACTTGGCCATGATTACATTACGACTAAGGGTTTGTTGAATTTAGGAAACTGTTTTAATAAACAAGATGATGTTGCGAAAGCAACAGTATATTATCAACGTGCATTAGAGTTAGGCGAGAAGATCGGTGCTAAAGAGGTTGTACAAGCTTGTTATGATTTAGCCATCATTTTCTTTAAGCAGGGACTAAAAGAAGAAGCTCTTGATTATTGTGTGAAAGGAAAAAGCTATGCTGAAAAGTATGATGATCATATGTTTGTCGATCTTTTTAATGTGCTTCATGAGTTATATGTGACGGTTTCGCCTAGTGTTAAAGTGAATCAAAAATTTGATCAACTTTTATATAGTCGTGGTTATCCTTATTTAGAAGACCTAGCTTTAGAGGCTGGAAGATTTTATAATGACATAGAACGATTGGATGATTCTGTATTTTTTTACAAGAAGATGATCCAAGTTCAGAAACTGATTCAAAGGGGCGATTTTGAATATGACGTTTAAAAAAATTATGGCTGCCGTTTTGATTTTAGCTGTGACTGTTGCGCCGGTTTATGGTTTAGCGACGCAAGATAACAGCGTTTCTGTTGCTTCAAGGAATGCAACATGATGTATCGTATTCGATTTGTAACATGAAAATTAACAGACCTTTTAGGTCTGTTTTTTTGTGGAAATATCATGTGTAGTTACTTGGAAATAAGACGTAAACGATTAGGTTTTTGAGCGTGATTACCAGAACGTGATTATCCAGATTGTGATTATTACGTTCTGGTGTCAGGTTTTGAGTGAAAGGCTACAAAAACGGTGTGGAGTTTTTGACGGGCAAAGTAGAGCCTATGATTGCAAGGTTTCAGTGATTAAAAGCTATAAAAACGGTGTTAAAAGCTAATGAAAGGTTATAAGAAAAGTGTTAAGGCTATAAAAACGGGGGGACTCAATTTTTGAGTAGGGTCAAAAAAACAAAAAAAATCTCCCCCTGCGGGGAAATTTGGTTTAGTCTTTGGTCTTTTAGGTTTTTGGGTTTTGATCTTTTAAAAAGATGGCGGTTTCGCCAGCTTTTTGGGCGATTTTGACGGAGTCAGAATCGTGTCTTTTCTTATCTTGATACATATAGAAACATTGTCATTTTAAAAAAGTGTGCTAGGTCCAGTGGTATCAAGGCTTTAAAGGTATTTTGACAGCACAAAACTCCATCTGCTATTATTAAGGTGTCGAATCTTAAATAATAGAATGCTAGAGAACTAGCGTCAGAAGGAGTTTTTTTGCTTTGTCATATTTATCTGAATCGAATTATAGCATCCTTCATGACAAAACCGCAACAGGTAAAAAGCGGGATTGGAGAGGGAAAAAGGTGAGATCGTTGCTTATGGCGGCTCATTATGAAGGACTTGAAAAGCGTACCGGTGCGCCTTACTACGGAAAAAAGGCAGAGAAAGTATGTGATTGTGCGGAATGTCTTGCGTTTAGAAGAGATAACGAAACGGGCAGACTACGATTATATCAAGCCTATTTTTGTAAAGTGAGGTTATGCCCTATGTGTGCGTGGCGAAGGTCATTAAAAATTGCTTGTCACAATAAGTTGATTGTAGAAGAAGCAAATCGGCAATATAAGCCTGCGTGGATATTCCTCACGTTGACAGTGAAAAATGTTGAGGGTGATGATTTAAAACAAACGATTACTGATATGATGCAGGGCTTTAGAAAGCTGTTTCAATATAAAAAAGTGAAAACTGGAACACTTGGTTTTTTTAGAGCTTTAGAGATTACGAAAAATCATGAACAAAATACATATCACCCGCATTTTCATGTGTTGATTCCAGTGAAAAGAAGTTACTTTACAGGTAAAAGCTATATCAAACAAGCAGAGTGGACAAGCTTTTGGAAGCGTGCCATGAAATTGGATTATACACCGATTGTGCATGTGCAGCGGGTCAAAGGAAAAAAGGGAATCGATGCGGAAGCGATTGAAAAAGAAGTCCGCGAAGCAATGGAAGAACAAAAGGCCATTCTTGAAATTTCAAAGTATCCTGTCAAGGATACGGATGTGATACGTGGAAATGAAGTGACCGAAGAAAATCTTGATACGGTTTATTATTTGGATGATGCGTTAAATGCCAGACGGTTGATCGGGTACGGCGGGATCTTGAAAGAGATTCATAAGGAACTCAATTTGACAGATGCAGAGGATGGAGATCTGATCAAGATTGAAGAAGATGATGATGAGGTAGCCAATGAAACGTTTGAGGTTATGGCGCATTGGCATGTTGGCATTAAGAATTACATAATCAATTAATAAAAAAGCAGACTAAGTAGTCTGCTTTTTTTTGAATACTTTGTCAAAGATAAACATGAAAAGTGTGAATAATAGAGACAAAGCTAACATATCTATTATTGTGACCTCTGGGCTTTTCTTTATTGCTAGGAACCACAGTAGTTGCAGTACCAAAGATATTACAAAATAAGATATGTATTTAATACTGTTCATATTAATTTGTCTCCTTTACCTATAGCTTATTTTCCAATGCATTTAACGCTGAACCAAGCAAAGCTAGCTGATAATCCAACAACTCCACCTTTGACTGCGTTCTTTCCAACGATTTTTATGATCTCTAGAGCTAATTTATCCCACAGCTTTTTTTCAATGAGTGTTGTCATTCCACCTGTGAGAAATCCAATTCCAGTGTATTCAAGGACCTCGTCGATCACACATTGTTTCCATGATGCTGTAGAGATTTCCCCAGTTCTTGGATAAGGAACACCTTCTAAATCCTTTTCTTCCAGTTCTTCTCCATTTACAAGTTTAACAAATGCTGCAATTGATGCAACGTTCTCTTGTCCGAATTTATTAGCGACTAATGACTCATTTAAGACATACTTCCCGTTTTTTTGAACAGAAGCTTTCTCAAAAATGAATTGCATGTCAGAAGCGATTTGTTGAGCTGCCTTTTCTTCTTCGGTTACTGTTTTTGCACTTGCTAGTGGTGAAAAAGCAGTAATAGAAAGGATTAATGCACATAATACAGCTAAAATAGACTTCCAGTTTTTCTTTACAGAAATAATCATAATAAATTTTCCTCCTCTGGGTTAATTGGAATACAAATACCAGCTTATATCATATTTTTTTCCAAATCAATGACTATATTACCATTTTGGAATTTTTTTATTTTGATTGCGGTGTCCGCAATCATTTTTTTATTTTTTTAGTGCTTTGTTTTTTGGCATCAAGAGTTACATAATCAATCAGAAGAAAAGTGTTAACCACCTAAAGACTCTTAAAATTTCCTTAAAATATTATTATATTCAATTTTTTGTTTATTTTGGATTGTATAATTTCACTTGTTAAATATTATTTAAGGAGATTTGATATGTCTGTTATTTTTAGAAAATTACTTATTTATTCTATGATTTTTGCTTTTGCCTTCACTTCTTCAATTTTGGTATCATCTAAAAGTGCTTCTGCTGCTAATAGAGAGTGGGTTAATTTAGGTAAGGGATATAAAGCTGGATTTGATGAACCACATGACAAAAAAACAGGTAAGTGGCATGTTCATGTTTATAAAGGAAGCAAAGAAATTGCTTCTGAAAATATGGATGGAACTAAACATGATGGTTCTACTTTGAAGAAGGCTCCGAAGTCTGTTGTAAAGACATTAAAATCTAAGTCTCAATGGGATAAATATAAAAAGAAACAAAAAAAACTTGAAGATGCTCGTAAGAACGTTAGTAAATTTAGTTGGTGGCAGTTAGTGTGGGATCCTACACCAATTGTTACATTAGCTGTTGCATTAGGTATCACTTTTGCTATGCTTACTATGGCGCAGTGGAAAGCAATTATATTTTGAGGGGATTCTGAACTAGATGAGAACTTTGAAAACAAGATTTAAAAGATTACTTCGTTTGAGAGAATTTGAATTTTTTCAAGTAGTGTCACAGGATTCAGAAAAATATGCTTTTCTCCTTTTTTGTGATCAGAGATTGTCTAAAGAGGGTAATAAAGTAGATATATACTTAATATCTGACTTTGAATTATCTGATGAATCATATCAGGATGTTTTGAGCTTTAATGACGATATGTTAGGAATGAAGCATAGTTGTTCATATTGTATGGATATTGTTTCAGTGAAAGAAGAATTTGATTTTGATTTTCCTTTTGACATGCTTGCTATTCGTACATATGTTCAAGAAATTTTAGATTTAGTTGGTATTGAAAAACAGTTACCTGAGTTCGAAGAAACTGATTTTGACTATTTATCTCAAGAATAGAGTTTAAATCATGTCTAAATACTTTTATTGTGTAATAAGTACTCTGTTTATTTTTAGCTGGTTTTTCTATAATCAAATTTCTGATATTTCACTTGAAATTATTGATTTTACAATCAGTTTATTTGTTCTTCTATGGGTATTTGCTTAGGATTATTCATTTAAGCTGTTTTTAATTGTTTGTTAGTTCTAATGTGTTCTTTGAAAGCGAGTATGAGATTTCATCTCGCTTTTTTTGTTGTTCTTCAAAACATTCTTGACGGAAATCAAGAGATTTTAGCACTCATACAAGGGGGTGTATAAGTCCGCCATTGTCGTGAGTGTCCTATTTCCAAAATTGCCACCACTTTTTTTGTTGAGCAGCAGCAATCATTTTTTTTGTTTCAATGGATTCTTTCAAAGCGAGCATGAGATTTTCATCTCGCTTTTTTTGCTGTTCTTCAAATTGTTCGAGTCGTTTTAGGATGGCCCGATTGAATTCCTCTTGTCTTTGAATGAGATCGGCGACATTGACATCTTGTAGCGGTGTAGCGGTATCCGATATGGACAAGTTTGACCGATACAAGGTCGCTACAAGTTTGGCTACTTCTTCTAGTGATTTACCACTCAATTTAGAGTGTGTGTATATATACTCCATAGCGGATAAATCGGACTCATTATACTGACGCCATCCCTTAGTGTCTCTGGCGAAATGATAGCCGTTTTTCTCAAGCATGGCGGCGTATTTGCGTATCGTGACGCTGGAGACATTGAGCTTGTTTGCAATGTCTTGTGAAGAAAGGTAGGTTTCGGGTTTCATAGCGGGTTCACCTCTTTATGATTCATTCGCTACGATATACGCTACGCCCTCCTAGATCAAAAGGCAAAATGTTTTTGTTTTGCGTAGCGGGTTGAAAGAGAAAAATTTTGATAAGTGTCGCTGGAGACATTTCGGAAAAGGTGAAAAGAGCATAAGGGAAAACTGCAACCATTTCATGCTTGAAATCACAGGGTGATTTGTTTCGTGGCGGTTGCAATTTTTGAAAAGAATGTGCCTAAAAATGAAAAACTGACACACCTTTTTTTAGGAGAAAAATGCGGTGATGTGTCAGAAACGGCAAATCTGCCACACCATAAAAAGGAAAAGTGAGAAGAGCATAAGGGGTTTTTGTCCCCACTTATGGTGTGGAACTAGGCAAAGCCTAGCAAAAAAATGACCCCATAGAAGTGGTGCTGATCACTTCTGCAGAAGTGGCGGTTTTTGAGGTAATCACTTCCCGATCACTACTAAAAAACGAGCCGGTCACTGGCGGATCAGTAATGGAAAATGATCGACCAGTTGCCAATCACTTGTCCAAGTGCCCAGTTATACGCACCAAAAAATGTGCGTGTTTTTAGAAAAGCCAACGGGGGTTTTTCACGAAAGTTTGGTAACGTTTTGTGTTTGAAAAGGAGCGCACTGCACACAAAGAAAGGTAACGTTTTGCAAAAAAATCAGTAGCAACAAGGGTTTAATGATGGTGAATTAAGTTCGTGTTTGTTTTGTGTTGTTTCGGAAAAGTGTGCACTCAAAAGGAGCGTTACTGTTTAAAAAATGGAGTGAAAAACATTCGGCATGAGTCAACGGTAAGCGGAACGAAAGTGAGCATTAAGGAGTTGACTCATTCACCACACCCAAAGCCTATTGATTCAAACAAACCCCGTTTGTTTGCGCCCGCCGAAGGGGCATCCCCCGAAGATCGGGGGTAGGGGGTTTGAATATTTGCGATCCAACGGGCTGACCGTTGGCGGGTTTGGGCAGAGCCCGAAAAGAGTCACTAGGGAACCAGTGCCCACTTATGCACCTAAATAGGTGCTGTGGGTTTTCTCTCCGTTCAAAGCAGAATGCCAGGGCATTGTACCGTTGGAATTAAAGAGTTAAAAATGGTAAGATTAAAGAAATATTTGTGCGTCTGTTTTGTTTGGCGAAGGTGCGCAGCGGAAGACGACGACAGTCGTCGA